>JAEEJK010000118.1 GCA_016281815.1 Prevotella sp.
AGGCGAGTCCAGTTCAGACAGCATCAGCACATACTCCAGTTCCGTCTCTTCCAGCACCGACAACTGGCAGTCCATATAGAGCCGACAGAGTTGTTCGGCTTCTTCTATAGTGATATGTCTGGTGTCTTGTTTCATCTATTCAAATTGTTATAGGTTTCACGCATCTTCTTTCTGGTTCGGCTCATGTTCATCCTCACCGCTTCCACATTCATTGACAGTTTTTCGGCAACTTGCTCATATTCCATTCCTTCGTGAGTGACGAGGTGGAATATCTCCCGTTGTAGTGGAGTCAGTCCCTCTTGCAAAAGTGCTTCAAGATGTTTCAAGTCCTCTTCAACTATATTGTAGCCTTTCATCTCGCGCACACTGACGGCATCCAACGGTATGGGCTTTGCTTTCCTCAAACGGTCAATGCATACATGCCGCAGCACTGCCACGAGTTTGTTTCTCGCTTCAGAGGTGGTCTCAACTTCGCCTCCATTCCTCAGTTTCAGCCAAGTGTCCTGTAGCGCATCCTTGGCATCCTCATCGTTTTCCAGATAATTCAGGGCGATGTGGTGCAACTTGTCGCGCAAGCCAAGAAACGAGGATGTCAGCACGTCTATTTCCATATTCTACTAATGATACGATTGAAAGCGCGAAACATAACAAAAAAAATGTTTTTTTGCTTATTCTTTGTTTTGGGTAACTACTCAGCACCCTCTAGTAAACATGTTCGACAAATTAGAAAAGTAGTCGCCTATGGCGAGAAATTTTAAGAAAATGTTTAATGAAAATTATAAGAAAATATTTTTTTATTCATTTTTTTATAATTTCTGCCCGTCAGGGCACTCCTAAGTACATTAATTCTGAGGGTGCTGAGTAGTTACTGTTTTGGGGGCACAAAATAAACAAATTGCATAGAAAAACCCTCGGTCATACCCAGAAAAGGATGCCGAGGGTTATAATCTGAACATCAACGATGTCCATATCTGGCTCTATTCTCGCTCTATCGCAGCCTTGATGAGTGCTTCCAGTTCTTCGGCATCGGTGGAGGTGGAGAGGATGGTGCCGTCGCGGTCGATGAGATACATGGCGCCTCCGCCATTGTCGACACCGTTCTTGCGCCACACCTGGTTTTCGTCGTTCAGTTCCAACAGGCTCGGCCAGGGGTAGCCGTCTTTCTTCGCGGCGTTTTCCATCGCTTCGCGGTTACGCTCACGTGCAATGGCGATGACGGTGAATCCTTTGTCCTTGTATCGTTCATAAATGGGAATCATTTTGATGCTATGACGGCGACAAGGGCCGCACCATGAAGCCCAAAGGTCAATGAGGGCCACCTTGCCTTTCGTGAGGGTGGAAATAGGAACGAGTTGGCCATCTGAGTTGCGTACCGTATAGTCAATGTAGGGCTTGCCCGGCTGCAGGCGGTAAGCCGTCTCGGCGGTGGCAATCTGTTCGTGAACGGGATGACCGGGGTAGTAATTGATGAGTTTGTCGTGATAGAGCGTCAGGTACGGCTCCCACTCCGACTTGTCAAAGTTCACATATACGTCTGCATGCTTGAGCATTTTAATGGCATCAAGCACGTCGTAAAGAGTCCAAAGCATGGGGTGCTTTTCGGCATATGCAATGCGGAACGGACGACGACCTGCAGTGATGCTGTCCCTCATTGCGAGTTTGCGGCCTTCCTCGCCGTTGCTGACTATACGCACTGGTTTGTCTTCATACATCGTGACATTCACGTTGCAGTTCTCTGTGAGAAACTTCCCTGTCAACCAACTTCCTGTCTCATATTGCTTTAGGAAAAATACCTTATAGAGTTTTGGAAAATCGGTCTCGATGTCGTATGTGAAGTGTCCGTCCTTGGCTTTTACGTGAAAGTGCGGATCGTCCAACACACGCAGGTCAGTTCCTGCCTCACAGATAATGATTTCGTCGCCCCACGCGTCGGTCTCCAATGTTCCTTCGATGTGGCATTTGATTTGCGCTTGTCCCGCCATTGCGAAGAGGGCGAGTAGGATGGTGATGATGGCTTGCTTGTTCATTTTTCGTCCAATCATAATTGCGTATTTTTGTCTACAAAAATATGTATTTTTATCGATTTGACCAATTATAATCATTTTTTTATTCTTCATATTCTTTGCTTTTCATATCAGAAGCCATGCCCCCCTGACGTATCTTGTTCTACCTCTGTCATGAATTCTTACGGTCTTCTATTTTCATATACGAGCAAAAACATCAAAACATTGCAAAGACAATTAAAAAAAGTGATTCGCCTCGTTTTATCAAGTAAATGGCACGGGATGCATCACTGCGCCCCATGCCATGCCCCGGGTACTTATGAATCAAAATCTGTCTCAGTCATCAACTCTCTCGACGATGAAGTCGCAGGCGGAGAACCAACAGCCGTCGTATTTTGTGCTTTGGCGGGTGGTGACGCCATAGGTCAAGGAGCCATCTTCATGGACTCTGACTTCATCGAGCCAGATGCGGTTCCAGCCGAAACCCTGTCCGCCATTAGCCGTGGTCTTGTCGATATCGAGGGCGGTAACGAAGTCATGATTGCTGGCACGCTTTTCGAAACGGCATAGTGCAGAGAACCAAACATTGCCACCAGTTTTACCCATAGCGGGAATCTCCTTGGAGCAGATATCACCACTACCCGTTTTTGCAAAGATGAAAACATTGGAATGCTCTGCCTCGGAGGCGCGCACAACAGCAGAGACACGATAGCGGCCGGGGTGCAGGCCATGAAGCGTGGTTTCGGCCTCAAATCCTTTGCCAGCATCTTCTCTCACTTCCAAATAGCCTTTCCGCTCATCGCCGCTATAATGCTCTCCACAGGCAGTGAACTGAGTTCCTGCATGGTCATGGCTGAGTTTCCAGAAGTTGCGGTTCAGGTAGTCCTGGTCTTGTTCATTCAGATTGTCAATCTCGGCCGTCATATTTCTTTTGGCATTGATGCTTTTGCGGGCTGAGGCTACTTGTTGTCTCTGGCCTGGAGGGATGGTGACCTCCAATGCATCTATCAGGCCACATAGTTTTTCGATTTGTCCTTGAGAAAGCAGGAATGGGTAGTTGTCAATCTCCTTGTTCAACGTGTGGAGGATGGCCTCCAGTTCGGTCATGTTGGCTGTGCGGCTCAACTCCCACATACGGTGCACCTTTGCTTGCAGGGCATCATAACTGGTGTACACATTGGGAATCTCTGACGAACCATTGAGTTTCGCTACCATTTCTTGGAATTTGTAGCCGTACTTCTCCATCACAGTGTCGGTATCCAAGGCCTTGGCGCGTTCCGGGGAGTTTTTCTTGATGTCCCACACCATATTGTGTGCCACGCCCAATCCCGTGTTGGTCCTGTTTAGGTACTCATCGGGGTCGTAGGATTTCATTTGCGGTGTGTTGTCTATCTTCGGGCTATGAAACTCGTAGATGATGCCTTCTACCATATAGCGTTTGTGCCTGGTGTCGCCATCAGTTAGTTCCGTATCTGTCCATGTGAGAAGGTAGGTCGAGCGGAAGCCGTCATCATCCTTGAAACTGATGATACGGATGTTCATCGACGGGTGAAGTTGTAGGGGGAACGTCTTTCCTTCCTCTCCCCAGGCTATCTTTACGCCAGGGAAGACGGCCTGCTCGTCGCCCGCCATATAACTGTAATAACTGTTGGCATAGGGTGCCTGCTTGTCGAAGGCATCGAGCATGGAGCGCAGTGGCAGTGTGGGGTCATCGGGCACTTGATTGAAGGAGAAACGATGACCGTCGATATACAGAGGTCCGATGGATGCCGTGACGTTCGACTTGCTCTTTGAGAGTGTCACCACATGGATTTTCTCCTTGGGAACCAGACCGCCACCGTCCAGACACCCCCATTCGCCCCAGGCTACGGCGATGGAGTCTTCGTTCATGCTATGCAACTTGGCTTCAATGCTCTTCGGGAACTTGCCGTATATCGTTTCGACGAAAGCCGTGCGCATGGCCTGGGCATGCTTGTTCTCCTGCGCATGAATCCAGGCTGCAGACATCAGCAGAAGGGCTGTTATCAATATTTGTTTTTTCATTTTGCTTTCATTGATTTAGAAGTTGATATAATTGGCAGTACTGTCTTTCTGTAGTTCATTAAAAGCCCGCTCTGTATCGTCTTTCACAATGCGGTTGACCAACTGTTGCAGGCGGTTGTCGGCAGCGATGATTTTTTCCAGATGAGCCGACCTTACGCTGTCGTCGACCGCTTCCATCTCTGCTTCGAGTTGAGAAATGTAGTAGTTGAGCCTGTCATCGGCTGCCACAACAGATACCGTCTCATTCTCCTTTACTGATTGCTTTGCGGTTTTAACAGTTTGCTTTACATTATTGTCCTGCGCCAAAACAGGTGTTTCTTTTGCAATGATTGGCATCGGTTCTTTCTCTTCCACTTTCACCATGCTGTCTCGTTGCTCCTTATGCTGCGCCACTATCGTCTCGTTTCTTTCTGCCTGACCATCTTTCATGAACAGAGTGAAGCCAATTAATAATAGGAGGCCGGCTGCAATGGCACTGATGAATGCAGCGTACAGCCAACGAGATGATTTGGATTTGGTCTTGATGCGCTTCATCACACGCTGCTCCATGTCATCGGGCATTTTCATCTCTGAAGCCCGGTCGTTTTGTCGCTGCAAAGCCTGGCGGAATAGTTGGTCATTATTCATCATTCAAGCGTGTTAAGATGATTCTGAGTCGTTGACGTATTCGGTGAAGTTGGCTGCTGAGCCGCGATACTTCACGGTTGAGAGAGTCACTTGCTGTGCCCGTTATGTAGGCAATTTCTTTGAGGGGGCGCTGGTCGAAGTAGTAAAGTTGCAAGAGCATCTGGTCTTCGGGAGGTAGTTCCTGGATGGCTTCATCCAACTGTTCGACTGTCGTCGTATCCGGCAATTCGTCTGGGACATCCTCGCCCACCACGATGGGCATCTCCAGCAGTCGTTTTCGTCGTCGCAAATGATGCAAAGCCTTGTGATATGCTATGCGGTAAAGCCAGGTCTTCAGTGAAGCCTTTTCCGGAGCATAGTCATTCAGATGTTCGTAGGCTGTCACAAAAGCCTCCTGCACCACGTCCTCTGCATCCTCCTGGATAGTGACAATGCGACCAACAAATGCCATGAGCGCAGGACCATACTGATTTACCATCGGTTCAAAGTCCTCGACCCTCCTGCTATGTATTTGCGTTTTATACATCTGTTTGTCGTTTGTCATTCTATTCTATATAGACTGTGGATGGCAAAATGTCACGCCATCCTTGCGGTTATTAACAAACATTAATGTTTTTCAAAGCATAACATATCCTAGAGAGACGAGTGGGCTTGCTTGCAAAAGGCTGAGTGGGGCGGTTTGGATAAAGCCTGAACTGTTCAGGCTTTCATTTCGTTGTGCTGTCAATCTTCGAATGTGACGGCTCTTCTGATTCGCGACAATTGTTGTGGAGTTAAGTTCAGGAAAGAGGCGATGGCATGCAGGGGAAGGTGTTCCACGATGCCGGGACAACGGTGCAGCAACAGGTCATAGCGTTCGCGAGGCGTGGCACGGTGAAAGTCCAGATAGCGGGCACGGGCCTGACAGAGCAGATGTTCCCCGATGATACTGCGCAGTTCCATTGAACTTATGTTTTGGTTGAACAACTGCATCATTTGTTCACCACTCACCCTTAACACGCTGCTGGGCATCATCGCCTCTATCGTAGTCTGCGACGGACTTCCATTGAGACAGGAGGGATAGTCGCCCACATACTCGCCTTCGAAAGAGAACCAAGTGATGTGTTCCTTGCCGTCACTGATGCCTCGTGTCACATACTTGAAACATCCTTTGGTCACAAAGCCGAACCACCGCGATGGTTCGCCTTCACACTCCATCCGCTCGCCTTTCTGATAACTGACGGTCTCACCCTCCCGCTCGCAGAAGTCATACAACTCTTGCAAGTCAATGCTATTTACACCGAATTTCTGTTCCATATCATCGAGTATCGCCTCATTCCAAGATATATAATAGACAATGATTTTGGCAATTTATTGCCTGATCTCCTCCTTGCTTTTGGATTCTTTAACCTACTTTTTTGGTAATAAACACATTACCGAAAATCAGCAACTTAGCATTCAGGCTGCCGATTTTCCATCAAAATGTCTTTTTGGCTAAATTCTCGATTAATAAAAGATTAGTGCATTTGAATAGGGTGGGAAACTTCAGCAAATATTCCTGTTTGTTCAAAATTCCAACCTGAAACCTTTTGACTTCATCTCCATATACTTGTCGGGATTGAACCTGTATTGGATGGGGACAGACCTTGCTGCGTTTTTCGGACGGTCACCGGTTTCTTCCAGAACGCCCAGTTTCAACATCTTGTTGGCGAAGTTCCTACGGTCAAAGTGAACTTCCAGAATAGCCTCATAGAGTGCCTGCAACTGCGACATCGTGAAAACCTCCGGCAGCAACTCAAAACCGATGGGCTGAAAGTGAATCCGCTCTTTTAGGCGTTCGAGTGCCATCCTTAAAATCTTCTCATGGTCGAAAGCCAGAGACGGTATCTCGTGGATGGGATACCATTGCGCGTTTCTTGCATCGTCTCCGCCCCTGACGGTTCCTTTCTGTACCAAGGCATAATAGGCGATGGTGATGACCCGACCGCGTGGGTCGCGGTTCACGTCGGAGAAGCATCCCAGTTGTTCCAAAAAACCTTTTTCCACGTCAAACTCGGTTTCCTCCTTCAGTTCTCGAAGGGCTCCCGTCTCTGCGGTCTCGTCCATATTAAGGAATCCTCCAGGGAACGCCCAGCACCCCTTGTAAGGTTCGCTGCCGCGCTCTATCAGCAGCACCGAAAGCCCATCCTTGACATCATAGCCAAATATCACACAGTCCGTCGTCACTGAAGGACGGGGATACTCATATGTATATGAACCTTTTGTCGTTTCCATGATTTGTCAGTCTTTATTAGTTGTGTAAATTTTACGCAAAGTTAGTGCTTTAATCATCAACCTCCAAATATATTTGCGTAAATTTTACATAAAGGTCAGGATGACTTTTTTCTTTGTTGGTTTACTCCACGGCTCCGATGGTCTCCTTTGCTGATTCCACCATATCTTCCAAAGAATCCATCATTCTATCACAGTATGGAGCAGAAAGGGCACATTTTTGCTTTCTCTTCGTTCAACCTTTCATATTATTCATTTTATTTTGTATTTTTGTGACGAAAATCATGTCAGTACTCTCGGCTCACAGAAACAAATCTCCTATGAAGACCTATTTGGAAATAAAAGTTCCCATCAAGTATGATGACCCCTGGTTTGTAGGGCTGCGCAATCATTTCTCCGGCATACCTGTCAGGTGGCAGAAGGATTTTTATCATATCACGATGGTGTTCGTCGATGAAGCACCGGAAGGGGTAGACCTACGTCCCATCTTGGAGAAACATCTGTCTGCAGCCCACACACCCGTACTGACGTTTGACCGGTTGGATGTATTTTCTGTAAAATCGGGGATGTATGTCATCCATCTCTCCACAAGTCATGTGCCGGAGCGTTTTCTTGCTTTGACGGAAGCCATCCGTAAGGAGATGAGAACCGCCGGTTGCAAGATTCACTCCGACTTCATGTTGCATGTCACATTGGGAAGGGTGAGGGACTTCAACACCAAACTGGCCAAACTCAAGAGAATGGTTGGCTCGTTTTCTTTTTCTCCATTCACCTTGTCATTGACAGATGTGGACTACAGGGAGTTCAGGGGCAGGGTGATATATGAGACTCTGCTCAAGATGGATTGAGTTATGCTTGTTCCCTCGAAATCACACTGCCACTGGCTTGATGGGTGGCAAGTATGAGAACCTCTGCTATCTGCACATGGGCGGGTGCATTGGCTGCATAGACGGCGACATCAGCAATGTCATCTCCCGTCAGCGGCTGAATACCCTTATAGACGTTGGCGGCTCGGTCTACATCTCCATGGAAACGGATATTGCTGAAATTCGTCTCCACAAGCCCTGGCTTCAAGTTAGTCACGCGGATTGACGTATTGGCCACATCGATACGGAGACCGTCAGAAATGGCTTTTACGGCTGCCTTTGTGGCACAATACACATTGCCGCCAGCATAGGCTGCATCGCCAGCCACAGAACCCACATTGATGACATGACCGCTATTGCGCTCCACCATACCTGGCACCACGAGACGTGTCATCGTGAGCAAGCCCTTGATGTTGGTGTCTATCATCGTTTCCCAGTCCTCGAAATGGCCCTCATACTCTGGCTCCAATCCCAAGGCCAGACCGGCATTGTTCACCAGCACATCTATTTTCTGCCACTCCGATGGCAGTTCACTGATACACTTCCTGGCCATCTCACGGTCTCTCACATCAAAGACCAGTGTCAGCACATCCGCTCCTTTCTCTGACAACTCTTTCTTGATTTCTGTCAGACGAGACTCGTTCCTACCTGTTAAAATCAGTTTGTCGCCATTCTCGGCAAACTTTCTTGCACAAGCCAGTCCAATGCCGCTTGTGGCTCCTGTAATCAATACAATCTTATTCATAGTTACCAATGATTAACTGAAAAATTTGGTGAATGCCTTGACGCAGTAGATATGGTCGGCGGTGCTGCCCGTTTCCCTACAACTGTGCATGGCAAGGATGGCATTTCCCATGTCAACTCCGCGCAGTGGAATCGAAGAGGCTAAGATGTTGCCGAGAGTACTGCCTCCGGCCACATCGGAGTGGTTGACAAAACGTTGGCAGGGAACACCTGCCTCCCGGCATATCTCTGCAAATACCGCAGCAGAAACAGCATCGCTGGCATACTTTTGTGCTGCATTGAATTTGATGACAGGACCACCTCCAAGCACGGGATGGTTCGTGGGGTCGTACTTCTCACTATAGTTGGGATGCCAGGCATGGGCATTGTCTGCCGAAATCATGAAGGCTCGCTCCACGGCTTGATAGAAGGCTTCCACGGTACCGCTTTGTGCCAATGCAATGCGCTTGAGCATCATCGAGAGGAAAGGACTCCCGGCTCCCTGCTTCGTCTGTGAACCCGTCTCTTCGTTGTCGAAGATGGCCAGCACCTTGGTGGTGTCTGTTGTCTCTGTTCCGATCATAGCCTCCAAACCCGCAAAGCACATCGACAGGTCATCCAAACGGCCAGAGGACAGGAACTCATCGTGAACGCCGAAAGTACAGGCGGGGGTGGCATCGGCCAGGTAGAGATCGAAGTCGAGAATGTCACTGGGGCTGATTTTCAGTTCTCCACAGATGATATTCATCAGCAGATTGCCTCGTTCCAGTTCATCGTTGACAATTCCCAATATGGGCAGCATATCTTTCTGCTTGCTCAGTTTTACACCATCATTTACCGCGCGGTTGAAGTGTATGGCGAGGTTGCTGATCTGAAGCAATGGCCGCTTGACATGCATCAGCAGCGTCTTGGGAGCAAAAGCGTTCTTTCCCTTGACAATCACACGTCCGGCAATTGTCAGCGGACGGTCAAACCATGTCGACATGATAGGACCTCCATATACCTCCGTATTCAGTTTTACAATGCCTCCCTCACACATCATCTCAGCATTGGGCTTGATGCGGAATGTGGGTGAGTCACAGTGGGCGCAGATCATGCGGAAACCAGCATCGGCCAAGGACTTCCGTCCGATGTGGAAGGCATAGACAGACGAATCGTTCTTCGTCACGTAAAACTTGTCACCAGCCTTGACCTTTCCGATGGGTTTCTGAGGGTCTAAGCATCGGTAGCCAGCCTTTTCCAAAATACTGGCAATGTTGTGGGCAGCCAGAAAATTCACTGGCGATGCATCCAAGAATTTCAAAAGTCTTTGAATCATATTGCTATCGTTTTATCCATACAAATATCCAATAGATGTAATGATATTGCAAAAATAAATAAAACAAACTAAGAATCTATTATCTTGGCGAAAATAATCGCTTTTTTCGTCAAAAACCTTACAAAATAACAGTTCTGGCTTCTTTCATGCTGATTCCAAGGGGATTTTCTCGGAGTAAGGCAGAAACAGGGCAAGAACTTGGACACCACATTTTTTTAAAATTTGACATAAAAGATTTGGAATATTGTTTGGCGGTTACTGATTAAATGTATATTTTTGCGCATCTCACATACTTCAACCAAATAATGTTATAAAATATGAGACGTTCTTTTAGGATATTATTTTTTCTGGCGGCTTTCTTTGCTTGCGGAAATATGGCTTACGCACAGTTGCCTAACGAGAAATTCGGCAAGCCTTCAAATCTGGAATGGGACTTCGTCGGATGGGGAGATGCCATAGATGACGATGCGGTCATCCTTTGCAAGACGATGAAGGTGACATATCAACTTTCTGCCCAGGTGTCAAACAACAGTCAGGGATTAGCGGATGTCAGCATTGACAATCTTCAGGATTTCGGCAAGAACTTGATTGACGAAGGAAACATTCTGGTGAATTATGAGTTCAGACTCCGTATTAAGATTCTGAAACCGGAAGGTGCCAAGCACGCCAATATCGACATCACCTACTTCAATGCCGATGACAATAATGTTCTCTATTGGGACGAGTTGTCGGATATGAAAATCAAGGTCTTTACCAAGAACGAAAAAGGAAAGGTGGAGAAAAGGAATGTCAACACCAGTTCGTTTGCCAAGGAGAGGATTGACAAAAACTATATGGTCATGCACGTAGTTGTGCCTGATGTTCAGGCCGGCAGCATCATTGAATACCAATACAACATCACAAGTCCTCGACCTACATATCTGTATGACTGGGTATTCCAGGAGTCGATACCTACAGTACGTTCAAAATGCGACATCGACATCCCTGCTTTCCTGCAGTTCAATATGAATGCCCCAATCAACAAACTTATCAAGTCGAGCGTAGAGGTGGGGCACTTGGCATACGATACCAATAGGACGGATATGAAGAAGGGAAAGTCTTGTCCTACCAATCATTATACTATTGTCGGCGACTATATCCTTCCTGAGGGGCATGCGCTCAAGCAAAGCCAAAAGAATGAGACCGCAGAAAAAATTGCAGTCTTTACCAGTCAGATCAATTTGCCTAATGTCACCATTCCTGCATATATGCCGGAAGGCTATACGCATCTGAGAATCAAATAATTCTCAACTCTGACTCGGACGGGCCGACTTTGAATTCCTGAACTGATAAAACTCGTTGACCAAACTTCTGTATCCCATTTGTTTCAGTTGGGCATAATCAGTTCTGTAATTGGCTTTGCTGTGCTTTCCCGTACCAAGGAAGCGGATGTATTGCTGAAGATAATGATCGATCTCCATGAGTCCGTCCGCCTGGGTGATGACAGGGAAAAACCAACGCGACCATGACAGGGTGTCGGCATCGGCACCCTCAAAAAACTTGCGGTTGAACTGGTTGATGAGACCTTTCATTGCCTTTTCGGGGGCAAGGTTTCTCTTTCTGCTCCAGCGCAGGAGTGACTTCGCTGCTCGCTTGATTTTGCCTTTCATCTTCTTTTTCGTCGATTCAGAGATGTCGATGTTGTGACCGTGGCACTTGAATCCCAAGAATTCATAGGCATCATCGGGTGAATATATTTTTTCCTTGTCTGGATTGACTTCGAGTCTGTACTGCCTGAGAAAAACAGCCATCTGACTTCTGTATTCCTCAAGTTTCTCACGGTCTGGCGCGAACATGATGATGTCGTCAGAATAGCGGGCATAGACGACACCGGCTTCACTATAATGCTTGTCCACCTCTTTCAGATAGGTATTTGCCAAGAAAGGGGCTGTAGGCGTACCTGCCATCACACCATGACTTTCAAGGAGGGTGTCTCCCTTGTAAATGGCGCGCCTGTCTGTCAGCATTCTTTCAAAAAAGGAATATAGTGGCTGGTCATCAGACAACATCTCTGACAACATCGGCAGCAGGATATCAATCGAGATGGAATTGAAATAATCGTGGATATCGAGTTTGTAAGCCCACATATCCCGTCCTCTGACAGCACGGTTGATGTGGTTGACAGCATCATGGGCTTTCAAGCCCCGACGAAAAGCATAGCAGTTGGGAGCAAATTGACTGTCATAATCATAGAGTTTATACGCTATGAACTTGAGCATCATCATCTCTTCGGGGGAAAAACTGTAAACCACACGTTTCTTGCCCGTACCCATCTTGTTGACTATCTTCTTTTGGGGAATACCCAAGCCTTCACCTCGCGCTATCTTTTGTGCAAGGCGAAGATACTTTTCCTGCTCTACAAAACTGTCTGCGGCATCAAACTCATGCCAGGTGTAACGGCCTTTCAGCAGACGGAATGCGAGAAAATCCTCCCAAACTTCTTGTCGGGTCAGTTGCGTAATGATACTTTCCATAATGAAAAAAGAAAAAGGGGAAGTGCTTTGAATCAGCAAAATTGCTGATCACGAGAGGATACCTTGCCCTGTCAGCCTGCAAAACATGATAATATGGGCAAGGCTGCCTCCTTTGCAGGCGCAGCCTCGCTGCATCCCCTTTTTCGTTGTGTCTAATTCATCATCTGCCGGATACGCCCTATGACATAAGTCCTCTCATTGGCCATCTGAGTGTAGAAATTGATGTAGGGAATCCCCATTTTCTTGGCATATACCCGCGCTATCAGGTATTTGACATTGCTGTCGTGACTGTGCCCGTTGCCGAGCATGACCACTCCCTTGGCAATGCCGTTTTCCTCAAGCAAGAAAGAAAAAGGTTGGCCCCATTCTGCTTTATAGGCCTGATATGGGCGTGTCTTATAGAGTTGGAACTCATCGTTGGCATATCCCACCAGGTCTGTAACCGGCACATTTTCACGAATGTTATACGATGAAAATTCGCTCGTTAGAATCTCCCTGAAATAGGATACCCATTCTGCGGGTGTCTTTTCCCTTTCTACGGTCGGCTCTGCAGGACGCTGAGTGTATTGGGCCTGACGCACAGGTTGCTCATTCTTTCTTGAGTCTTCCGCGTATTCCTTGGCCAAACCTACCAATTTTAAAAATATTTTACCGAAATCCATATTTTTCTTTAACTAAGGGGTTAAAAAACTCTATTAATGAATTAATTGCAAAATTAGTATTTTTTTGGTTGACCTCCATACTTTTTACCAAATACTTTCGAAAGGAATGAAACAAAAACGATGTTTGCACACCAACAGGCTACATTATTACCCGTTCTTGCTATTAACCATTAAAAAATCTTCACATGGCTCATGACCACGTGAAGATTCTGGGGGTGGGTTCAATGAATTCTGTCGAACACACCTTGATAATAAACCAGTCAGATTATCTTCTGCCGAAACCGAAGCCAAATCCCTGATTGGGGGCTTTTTCCGGATCTCCGAAAACAGAGGCCTCCACATCCTTGTCGTTGAGTTTGAACACCATGAACTTGGGATTCTTCTCTGTACAAGGTGACCACGAACCGCCCTTCGGTCCGTTGGGGTCGCTGTACTTGGCAAAGTTGGTCCAGGCTGTGAGCATCTTCTCAGAGAGGTCCCAGTCGCCCTTGGTCCATGGACGCCAACAGTGCTTCAGTGACTTGAAAACAAACCAGAGGTCGGAGGAGTGGAAGGCTCCACGAAGCCGTTGGGTCACTTCTGGATGGGAGCCATCATCGGGCAACGGACGGGCAAACTCGTATGCCCATGCCTTGCCACCCTTGCTCTCACGTACCTTGCAGAACTCTGCGATATTGGGAGCCATGTCGCCCATGTCGTTGAGGGTGAAACCAATCATATAAGGAACGTCGGCCAAGGTGCCTTCGCGGGTGGCGTCATCAAAACTCTTGACGCTGACATAACCGTCTATCAGAGGCATAAACGGCAGCCTGATACGCTCACCAGTAACTTGGCCATAGAGGTTGCTGAGGGCAAAGACCGTCTCTGTGGATGCCTGGCGCATTTTTTGCAAATCGGTCAGACCAGCCCAGTCAAAGACTTTCTTTGCATTGGCAGCAGCATCTTCAATCGAACCGCCACTGTAACGGCCACCCATCATTCCGCCGCCGTTGGGATTGGGAATGCTGAGACCTTGGGCACTCATGATGACAGCCTTATGGAACAAACCGCGTGCCAGAGGCGACTCGCAGAGGGTGCGCACACTGCCACCACCGGCACTCTGTCCGAATATAGTTACGTTGTTGGGGTCACCACCAAATTGTGCGATGTTCTTCTTGATCCATTTCAGAGCCTCTATCTGGTCGAGGATGCCATAATTGCCTGATACCTTGTGCGGACTCTCCTCAGACAGGGCGGGGTGGGTCAGAAAACCAAATACGCCAAGACGGTAATTGATGGAAACAAGAACAACATCCTTTGCGCCCCATTCCTGACCGTCAAACTCGGGCTCTGAGCCCCATCCCTCGCGATAGCCACCTCCATGGATCCATAGGGCTACAGGGAGTTTCTTCGTCACCTTGCCGGGTGCCTTCGTCCATACATTCAGATACAGGCAATCCTCACTGTAGGGGGCTTCTTTGCCATAACCCCACTCCGTGAAATAGCCACCAGGATACTGTATGGCCTGATAACTGGGATGGCCGAAGGTGTCACAGACCTTGACTCCTTTCCATGGCACAATGGGCTGAGGCTCCTTCCAGCGGTTCTCCCTGATAGGAGGTGCGGCGTAGGGAATACCGCGATAGACAAACACATCGGGATGATCGTCGGCCAAGACACCTTGAACCTGACCTCCCTCAATAGTCAACACAGGATTTTCTGCTGCATAAGCAGATACTGCTGCCATGAGCAGAAGAGGCAAAAATAGTTTTTTCATAAGTTAATTGAAACAGTTGTAATAATGGTTTGGTTTCTACTAAACATTAGTTAGACTGCAAAAGCCGTGATTGGTTTAAACCGACAATGCTCAGAATCGTTGGCTATGGCATGGAAACGAAAAAAATGAGAGAAAATGTTGCTCTCTAAAAAATAATTCATATTTTTGCAAAAGAATTGGAAGGAAGAGAAAGATGCACTTTCTTCATCAACACAAAGAAATCATCGCGACATCATCTACTAGCAAATGAAAATAATCGAACTAAAGCAAAAAAGTGAACAACTCAGATTGAATCTCGTCAATCTCATCCATTCGGGCAAAACAGGTCACACAGGGGGGGATTTGTCTGTGCTGAATGTGCTGACAGTACTTTACTATCGTGTTCTGAACGTGAATCCCCAAAAGCCGAAAATGCCTGAACGCGACAGATTCGTTTTGAGCAAAGGACATTGTGCAGAGGCACTTTACTGTGTGCTCTGCGACAAAGGATTCATTCCGAAAGAAGAACTCGAGGCCTATGGGAAAGACTTTTCTCATTTGGGCGGACATCCTGACGTCACCATTCCTGGGGTGGAAATCAATACCGGAGCCTTGGGCCATGGCCTTGCTGCAGGAGTGGGGATGGCTCTTGCTGCCAAGAAACTGGGAGCCGCTTACAAGACCTATGTCGTCATGGGGGATGGCGAACAGGCTGAAGGATCCATATATGAGGCCGCGATGGCTGCCAACAAATACAGACTTGACAATCTGGTGGCCATTATCGACCGCAATGGTTTGCAGATATCCGGTTCCACGGAGGATGTGATGCCTTTGGAGAGCATCCGGGAGCGCTGGACGGCATTCGGATGGGATGTCATGGAGATGAACGGCAATGACATTGCTGATATTGTCGCCCATTTGGAGAACATCAACTTCCAAAACAGCAGGCCACACCTTCTCATCTCTAAATCCACCAAAGGCCTGGGTGTTTCTTTTATGGAGAATGTAGCCAAATGGCATCATGGTGTTCCCAACGAGGAACAATATGAGCAGGCTGTGCGTGAAATCAAAAATAGGATACAGACGTTAACCATGGAGGAGAAGATATGAAAAGCCCTAACAAGATACCATGCCGCAAGAGTTTCACCAGCACTTTGCTGGAACTGGCAAAAAAGGACAAGCAAATCATTGCCGTCACATCTGATGCCAGCGGTTCGGCCACACTGACCGACTTCGCCAACGAATTGCCCGAACAGTTCATCGAGGTGGGAATTGCC
The DNA here is from genome assembly GCA_016281815.1 of Prevotella sp. Lineage (GTDB taxonomy): Bacteria > Bacteroidota > Bacteroidia > Bacteroidales > Bacteroidaceae > Prevotella. Next base: position 16,018 of record JAEEJK010000118.1, read on the forward strand.
GAACAGAACGCCATCGGAATATCGGCCGGACTGGCGTCGGCTGGCATGAAAGTGTTTGTCTTCGGACCGGCATGCTTTTACGTTGCCCGTGCCCTGGAGCAAGTAAAGGTCGATATGGCTTATTCACAGATGCCGGTGAAAATCTGTGGTGTCAGCGGTGGGGTGGCATACAGCCAACTTGGAGCCACCCATCACAGCCTGCATGATATCGCTGTGCTGCGCACATTCCCGGGTATGGAGATTTACTTGCCATGCGATGTCCGTCAGACACGAAAGATGGTGGAAAAATTGGTCAATCACCCAAAACCAGCCTATATCCGCGTTGGAAGAAATGCCGTCCCCGACGTATATGAGGACGATGACTTTGAGTTGGTGCTTGGCAAAGCAAATACTCTGATGGAGGGCAACGACATCACCATCATCGGAACAGGAGAAACGGTGGCTCACTGCCTCGAAGCAGGAAAAATGCTGAAAAGGAATGGCGTGAATGCCCGGGTGCTCGACATGCACTCCCTCAAACCATTTGACAAGGAGGCCGTGCTGAAAGCCGCAAGAGAGACGGGATGCATCGTCACTGCCGAGGAACACAGCATCTTTGGAGGACTGGGAGCAGCCGTAGCAGAAATCACGGCTCAGGAGTGTCCTATCAGGATGAAGATACTGGGCGTGCCGGATGAGAATGTCGTCCATGCCTCACCGCTTTCTGTGTTCCGTCACTATGGATTCGACTACCAGGGCATTTACGATGCCTGTATGAGCATCCTCGCTGCTAAATGATGTCTGTGTTGGGTTGCCAGAGAATGACCTCCCCGGCATAAAGCGACTTCTGGACGTCTATCAGCCGCTGGTTGCTGGAGCCGCGGAACAACAAGTCTGGATCGTGCAGTTTCTGTATGAATGGTCCGTCTACCAGAACATCAATGTTTTCCAGCAACTCACGCTCGTCTTCATTGATCAGACTCTCATATACAAAACCCGTATAGCACCAGATGTCCTTGTTGGAATATCTGTGGATGGCTCTGGCAAGTTCACAAAAACCTTCTGCCTGATACATAGGGTCGCCTCCGGTAAACGTAACGTTGGCGAAAGGGTCTGCCATGATGATTTTCATCAACTCGCGAGTACTCATCTCTCTTCCTCCGTCGAATGCCCAGGAGTGAGGGTTGTGGCAGCCGGGACATTGGTGACTGCAGCCGGCACAATAGATGGAGGTCCGGAATCCCGGACCATCCACCATCGTATCTTCTATGATGTCAAGTACTCGAATCATTCATCAAACAAATCCTTCGGACCGTGGTCGATATGGGTCACGCGGTCGTTGAGTTCGGCGAGTTTGCCACTGTTCCAACGGTCAGTCGTTCCTACAAGGTATCCCGTGATGCGCTGCAACTTGTCGATGTTGGTCGAGCCGCATTTCGGACATGCCTCCAGATGGTCGTCGGCATTCTCATAACCGCAGTCCATGCAGCGGTTGCGGTTATGGTTGACAGAACCATAGCCCATGTCATATTGGTCCATCATGTCCACAACACTCATGATGACCTGTGGGTTGTGGGTGGCGTCGCCGTCTATCTCCACATAGAAGATATGGCCGCCACGGGTCAGGTTGTGATATGGAGCCTCCACTTCTGCCTTGTGGCGGGCGGAGCATTTGTAATAGACTGGCACATGGTTGGAGTTGGTATAGTAGTCGCGGTCGGTCACACCAGGGATGATGCCAAACTCCTTGCGGTCCTTTTTGGTGAACTTACCCGACAATCCTTCTGCCGGAGTGGCAAGGACAGAGTAGTTATGATGGTAACGCTCTGAGAATTCGTTCACCCTGTCACGCATATAGGTGATGATTTTCAGTCCCAACTCCTGCGACTCGGCACTCTCTCCGTGATGTTTCCCAGTAAGGGCCACGAGACATTCTGCCAAACCTATGAAACCGATACCAAGAGTTCCCTGGTTGATGACACTCTTGATGGTGTCGTTCGGCTCCAACTTGTCGGCACCTATCCAAAGGCTTTTCATCAGCAGGGGAAACTGCCTGACAAAGGCTGTCTCCTGAAAATGGAAACGTTCATCAAGTTGTTTGGCGGTCAACTCGAGAATGTTGTCAAGTTTGGCGAAAAACATGCCAATTCGTTTTTGCTGGTCTTTCTCGCCCATGCATTCGATGGCAAGTTTCACGATGTTGATGGTGGAGAACGAGAGATTGCCGCGTCCGATGGAGGTCTTGGGCCCGAAACGGTTCTCAAAAACGCGGGTGCGGCAACCCATGGTGGCCACCTCATGCAGGTAACGCTCCGGGTCATCGGCCTTCCATTCGTCAGTCTGGTTGAATGAGGCGTCAAGGTTCAGGAAGTTGGGGAAGAAGCGGCGTGCTGTCACCTTGCAGGCCAGAGTGTAGAGGTCGAAGTTACGGTCGCCGGGCAGGTAGTTGACACCGCGCTTTTTCTTCCATATTTGTATGGGGAAGATGGCGGTTTCTCCATTGCCCACTCCTTCGTAGGTGGACAACAGAATCTCGCGCATGATGCATCGGCCCTCGGCAGAAGTGTCGGTACCATAGTTGATGGATGAGAACACCACCTGGTTGCCACCGCGAGAGTGGATGGTGTTCATGTTGTGGATGAATGCTTCCATAGCCTGATGCACTCGTCCCACTGTTTTGTTGATAGCGTGCTGCAGGGCACGTTCCTTGCCGGTAAGCCCATCAAGGGGTTTCTTGATGTAGTCTATCAAGGGTTGATCATAAAATTCCTTGTAACTCTCCCCGTTGAGGTCCTCCAGACTCTTCAGTTCCTCAACAAACGTCATGCGCACATAGGGGGCAAGATAGAAGTCGAAAGCCGGTATGGCCTGACCGCCATGCATCTCGTTCTGGGCACACTCCATAGAGATACAGGCCAGCACCGAGGCGGTCTCGATGCGGCGGGCGGGGCGTGAGGCACCGTGTCCGGCGATAAAACCGCAGTTGATGATATGGTCGAGGGGATGCTGCACACAGGTAAGTGACTTGGTGGGGTAGTAGTCCTTGTCGTGGATGTGCAGGTAGTTGTGCTCCACCGCGTCACGGACATCTTCTGAGAGGAGGTAATCATCGACAAAAGGTTTCGTGCTTTCCGAGGCAAACTTCATCATCATTCCTGCCGGGGTGTCGGCATTCATGTTGGCATTCTCACGCGTGACATCGTTGTTCTTGATATTCACAATATCGAGGAACACCTCACGGGTCTTTGCCTTGCGTGCAATGGAACGTTGGTTGCGGTAGGCGATGTATTTCGAGGCCACATCCTTACGGCTCGATTTCATCAGTTCTATCTCCACCATGTCCTGAATCTGCTCCACAGTCATCTGACTTTCACCCTTCTGTGCGATATGGTCGGTGATTTTATACAGAAGACGCTCGTCTTCGCCCTTGTCAGTATGAAGCATGGCCTTGCGGATGGCAGCCATAATCTTTTGTTCATTGAAACCAACAATGCGTCCGTCGCGTTTTACAACAGTCTGAATCATTTTGTTTTAAGGCATTTAGTAGTTCATAAATCGAATAAAAACATAGCAACTCTGCCAATTCCTATGCAAATTTACATAAAAATCCCGACTTACAGGCCTGTTGGGATAAAGATTTTTGCTTTATTTTATGAGGAAAAAATGTAAAACAGAAAAATATTGCGCCACACTTTAACTTAAAATGTGGCGCAACAGATAATTAAGAGGAGAAGTGAACTCTCAACTTATTTCACAAACTTCTTTCCACCCTGGATGACGACTCCCTTGTAGTTGGGGCTCACCCGTTGGCCTGCTGTGTTGTAGACTGGTGCATTCGGGTCGAAGGTTGAAATGGAGGGATCATGGATTCCCATTGTAGCCGCAATAGCGGTAGGATATACTTGGTAACTGTCCTTGTAAATAACGAGGATACCAGTGACGGTGTAACTGGTGGGTTCGCTGAGCAAGGCTGCTTCCATGATCTTGAATTTGTCGAAGAGTTGAATAGACTCGCCATCTTTTGAGGCGTATGTCTTTCCCTCATTTTCTGTGATGTCTACCAACGACAGTCTGACGAGGTCGCAGAGATAGGTTTCCGAATTGAGTTGTGAGATAGTGACATCGACAGGTGCCGGTGCGCCACCGTCAGTGAAGGAGATCTTGTCGACATTGGTGTTTTCTGTCTTTGCCAATTCGGGAAGGTTGTTGTAAGGACTGTACTTGCCGATGATGGAACCGTTGAGCACCTGACCTGTGGTGAAGGTGAGCCCGGTGTTGTAGAACTCGATGGCTCCACTGGCATCACGCACGAACACATCCTTATCGGTGGCATAGAGCACCTCGACATTGTTGAGTTTCAGTTCTGCTTCGGCATTCTTTTCCAGAGCCTTGAACTCGGCGATATTGTTGCATACCGTCATGCTGGGACCAGGAGTGCCACCTCCAGCGAGCGATTGGGTCAGATAAATCTCAGGTTTGCCTTTGAAAGGAATGAGGATACCTTCAACGGTATAGGTGTCGTTCTCGTTGTAGTCACCCATTTCCACGTTGAACTTCTTGGCGTAGATCATCACGGAGTCGTTGCCGATGTAGGCATAGATGTTGGTATAGGTGCCTTCCTCTTTGGACACAATCTTCACACCCTCAATCTTGACGAGGTCACAGTAATAGGTGTCACCCTGAGCGTCTGCGATGGTGATGGTGCGGGCTGTGGCTGCTGAACCGGTTGTGACGGTGTAGCCGTCAGCACTGGTATTATTGTTCTTGGTGAACTCAGGAAGGTCGTTGTAGAGATCGAACTTGCCTTCTATCTGTCCGTTGAGCACCTGTCCTGCATCGAAGGCAAGACCGAGATTGTAGAAGTCGATGGCTCCGCTGGCATCACGCACATAAACATCTTTACCTGCCACACCGAGCACTTGTGCGTTGTTGAGTTTCAGAACGGCTTCAGTGCCTTTTTCCATTGCCCTGAATTCTGCGATGTTGTTGCAGACCTTCTTTCCGGGATCTGGAGGAATCACACTGCCACCATCCTTTTTGAAGATGCGCAGAGCAGTACCTGTGGTCTTGTCGGGAGCGTAGCAACTGAAAATAGGATTGCCGTTGTTGGGATTGAAGCGCATCAGGGTGCGGGCATTCTCGGCCCATTGGTTGAACAGCACAGTGGCGACACCGCCATCGATGGTGATGGAGGCCATGGCTTTCTCGTCGGGATTGTCCTCTGTCTTCAACTGGTTGCCAGAGGTGCTGGCTGCATAGAGATATGCGTTGCCCACATTGAAGTACCATTGTCCTGCAGAACCTTCAAGTGTAATAGTCTGCACCAGGTTCGACGGAGTAATGCTGTAGTTGCTTTCAACGACATCAGTGGCAGCGCGGTTGTTGCTGTTCTGAGTGGTACTGAGGGCGAAGGTCATTTCCTCGTTGACGATGATGATCTGGTCGCCGGCAGAAAGCGATGAGGCGTCGGTCACCAACTGGTAGGAATCAGTGCCTGCCTGCCCCTTCTCCTTGATGACGAGCAGATAACTGGCAGAACCAGCCTTGAATTTGTCGGTCTCCTCTGCAGAAGCCTTGATGGTGGTCTGACCGACTGTCAAAGGAGTGACGTTGCCTTGTTCATCAACGGTGGCCACTTTGACGTTGGAGGAGGAATAAGTGACAGCAAGGTTGTTGGGGTTGCTGAGTACAGGCAGGGTATAGGCATCACCCAAAGTGATGGTGTAATTACCTACTTCATAACTCAGACCGGCTTCTTGCTTGGCTACTGGTGCATCGGATGAGATGGAAAAATGCTTCACCTCATAGGTGCCGGCAGTGGTCGCATGACCGATGTAATGGAAGCCCACCTGGATTTTTTTGCCAGCATAAGAGGTAAGGTCCAGCACGCGATCCACCCATCCTCCCCAGGTGCTGCTGGGTTTGTCATAGGGGATGTTGAGGCTTTTCCACTGGCCGCCTGCCTCACGCACGCATACCTCCAGTTCTTCCTCTATCGTACCGAAGTACTTGTTCACCTGGTCGGTGATGGCAAGGGTGGGGGTGCTGATGCCAGCAAGGTCGATGATGGGGGAGACGAGCCAACTTTCGCCTTCGTGATTGGCTTTTTTCTCCTCTCCGGCCAATTGTACAAAGGTGGTGGCTGTCATGCCGTATGAGCCTTGCGTCCAAATGGGAGTGCCCAGGTCATTGACCACGTCTTCGATGACAAACTGATCCTGCGTGGTGAGGAAGTCTACCTCGTAAGGAGCCTGCACGGTAGCATAGTCTGCGTATGCTTTCGTGCCCACACTCAACATCATGCCGAGCATGGTGAAAAAGAAAAGATGTAGTTTTTTTACCATAATATAATAATGTTTAGTTAGTTAGTGGTTCTCAAAGGAACTTTTTGGTCACTTTAGCATACAAAAGTACAAAATAAATATGAAATGGTCTCATTATTGAGCATTTTTTTCAATCAAAAAAAATTGCAGTTAATATTCTGGCGAGAATCGATGCTTGAAACAGAAAAATTGATTAATTTTGTGGCAAACAAATAGGAAAAAGAAAAATGCGAAAGATTTTGTTGATGCTGGGTGCTCTTTGCTGTTTTGCTTATTTGGGAGCACAAGATTTTATTGTCCCTCAGACCAACATCAATGCGAAGGGCTATCCACATGTTTTGCCTGACAACAGCGTGGAATTCAGAATCCGCTCCAATGAGGATCTGAGCAAGATGAAAGTGTCTCTTGACCCATCATGCATCTTTGAGAGACAGACGGACGGCTCCTGGATGGCTCACACCAAACCTCTGGTGCCGGGTTTTCATTATTATTGGTTCACGCTGGGTGGTATGGATATCTCCGATCCTGCCAGCAAATGTTATTTTGGATGCGGCAGAATGACCAGTGCCATAGACATACCTGAAGCAGGTTGTAGTTTCTACGACATCAAGGACGTTCCGCATGGTAAGGTGAGCATCGTCACGTATTACTCGAAAGTGAGGAAATCTTATGCCACGATGTATGTCTACACGCCTGCCAACTACGATTCAAGCAGCAAGCGCTTTCCTGTGCTGTACTTACAGCATGGGGGAGGGGAGGACGAGTCAGGATGGACTCACCAAGGCAAGACCAATTATATTCTCGACAACTTGATTGCGGAGGGCAAAGCCAAAGAGATGCTTGTGGTGATGTCAAACGGAAACATCACCGTTCCTGGTGCTGGTTTCGGCTATTCCATTCTGGGCATGAAAGGTTTTGAGGAAGAACTGCTGGAAGTGATCATTCCTTTTGTAGACCAAAACTTCCGAACCATCCCAAACAAGCAACACCGTGCGCTTTCCGGACTTTCCATGGGGGGTGGCCAGTCTTTCTTTGTGGGATTGCAGCATACTGATCTTTTCAGTTATATTGGCGTGTTCAGCACTGGCGTTTTCGGTGGCATCCGTGAGACGAAGTCATTTGACGCAGAGGCGGCAATGCCTGGTCTTATCTCTCAACATGATAAATACAACAAAGCACTGAAACTGTTTTACATCTCTGTAGGAACCGACGACCCGCGTCTTTCATCCACCCAGAATGCTGTCTCTGCCATGAGAAAATCAGGACTGGCCATCACTTTCAATACTTTCCCGGGTGACCATGAATGGCAGGTGTGGAGGAAATCTCTTCATGATTTTGCTCAGAAATTGTTTGACTGAGTTCGCGAACGTGAAGTTACATAAAAAACAAGTGGTTCAAATGAAGAACAAGAAAATTCTCCCGATACTGTTGGTGGTGCTTTTGATGGCTTCATGCCGAAGTCTGACGGAGCAGGCAGCAAAGCCAAATGCTGACAACAGCAGCCAGTTTGTGATGTTGACCGATGCTGTTCCCGATGCGATTTTGGAAATTCGCTATTTCAGCACCTATAATTTCGTTGGGAAGCGTATTGATGGTTATGAACAACCCACAGCATTGCTGACTCGCCAGGCTGCCGACAGTCTCCGTGCTGTCAGTGATGATGTGAAACGCATGGGCTATCGACTGAAGATTTATGATGCTTACCGTCCGCAGAAAGCCGTAGACCACTTCGTGAGGTGGTCCCTGGAGGTAAAAGACACACTGATGAAGCGCTATTTCTATCCCGACCTCGACAAGAGCGTGCTTTTCGCCCAGGAATACATCATGGAAAAAAGCGGACATACACGTGGGTCGACAGTGGACCTGACTCTCTTCGACATGGCAACAGAGAAAGAACTCGATATGGGCGGCACTTTCGACTGGTTTGGCCATGAGAGCCATCCTGACTTCGGCGGCAATCCCGATACAGGAGTTTATACTCCCAATGACAAAATTACGTCAGAGCAGTTCGCCCATCGCATGATTTTGCGAAGAGCCATGCTCAGGCATGGATTCAAGCCGTTGGATTCTGAGTGGTGGCACTTCACACTGAAGAACGAGCCTTTCCCCGATACCTACTTCACCTTCCCTGTCAGGCAATTGCAGAATAATAAAAGGTGAGTGCCAGGTGCTCATCTTTTCCTGTCGGTCTTCAGGAACAGTCCGGCCAAAATGGTTCCGCTGATACTGTGCCAGGCACACGAGATGGCACAGGGTAGGACAGAGAGGGGCTGTGCTGCGAAGAAGGTGCCCGCCAAAACGGTGGCGAGTCCGGCATTCTGCATGCCTACCTCTATGGATATCGTGCGTTTCTTGGCGATATTGAAACCAGCAACCTTTCCTGTCATCCATCCCAACAGATATCCCAAGGAATTGTGGCAGAATACCACGGCGAAAGTCCATATAAAGAGCATCAAGCCACGGGCGACAAGAGTATCATGGACCGTGCTGATGACACCGCCCACTATGCACGCAAGGCATATCACGCTGATACCTGGCATCAACGACTGGATGGTGGGGAAGGAGGGCTTCTTGGAATAGGTGTAGTTGAGGAAACAGCCCACACCGACTGGTATGATGGTCACAATCAGGATATTGAGAAACATGCCGATGGTGTCAATCTCTATGATTTCTCCCGCTGTGAGTTGCATCAGCAATGGGGTCATCATGGGGGCGAGTAGGGTAGAGGCACAGGTCATTCCTACAGAGAAAGCCACATCACCATGGCAGAGATACGACATGATATTGCTCGAAACACCACCAGGGCAACAGCCTACGAGCAGGATGCCCAGAGCCAGTGCTGGCTCTAAGCGAAACACATGTACCAGCAGATAGGCCACACAAGGCATGATGAGGAACTGCGCGCAGGCTCCTATGAAAATGTCCAACGGGCGGCGGGCCAGGATACGGAAGTCTCCGGTGGTGAGCGTCAGACCCATCGTGAGCATGATGATACCGAGAATGACAGTCTGTGTCGTGCCCCGGACCCAAACAAAGAGATCTGGTATGAAAAAGGTCAGTACGGCGATGGCGGTGACGAAGAGTGAGGCATGGGCGGCGAGCCAGCGGCTTGTCTGTTGTAGAATCTGTATCATCTTGATGCAAGGAATTACCTATTTCAGTTGTTTTCTTCCGTTGACAATATAGATGCCTTTCACTGTTGGCTCTCCATGAATGCGGATTCCTTGCAGGGTGTAGACGGTATGGCTCTTGTCATTTGGCTGCTCCACTGACCTGATGGAGGTATCGGATGGACGCGGGTATATCTCGTTGATGCCTTCCATGGCATAGGTGCCATAGACGGACAAGGTCTTGCGGTCGATGACAGTCATGCACCCTTTGGTTCCTTCTTGATTGCGATAGTTCGTGTCCCATGTCATCGGCACCATGCCACCCATCTCCTTACAGAGACGGTGGAGTTCACGGTAATGTAACTTGATGGATGCGTTGTGCTTCTCCTGACTTTCTTTGGGCAGTGAGGACAAATCACGCCAGTTGGCACCAAACTCGCCAATGACCACGGGATAGCCCTTGTCTACAAAGTTGGTCTTCATCATTTGCAATTGGCTCTTCATATCATCTTCCTCACCCCATGTGGCATTGTGTGTGGAACCGCTGTGGTGGTTGCCTTTTCCCCAATAAAAGAAAACCTTTCCCCACGACTCATCTTTCTCCATTCCCCAGAACTGCCATGGATTATAGTAATGCACCTCTATGGCCAACTTGCCTGTGGCGACATCCTTCGGCATTTTTCCTGCCATGAACTCACAGGTGTGGTAAATATTGGTAGAAGGTCCTTGGACAACCAGAATACGTTTGGCATTGTTTCCACCTGTGGCGCGGACGGCATCCACGAAGGCTTGGTTGTACTGTATCAAATTGTTTGTCGATTTCTGGTCTTCTGCAGGGGGCTCGTTCATACCTGCGAAGAGCAGGTGTTCGTCATAGTCTTTGAATGCATTCGCAATCTGAGTCCACAGAGTGCTCAATATTTCCTTGTTCTTCTTGATGGTGGCCTCCTTGGAGTCTTTCATTTGGTCGTCAATCCATCCACCGTCCCAATGGTCGTTCAAAACCACATAAAGACCGTCATTGATGCAATAATCCACGACTTCCTTGACACGGGCCATCCACTTGGCATCTATCTCGTATGTTGAGGCATTGCTGATATGACCAAACGCCCAAGCGCACGGGATGCGTATACTTCTGAATCCTAAACTCTTGACATAATCAATAATTTTTTGGGATGTCTTCGTGTCCTGCCATCCTGTCTCTGTGCCAAGTCCGCCTTTATTGTTCCACAAAGCCGCTCCCGTCCAACTGGTTGTGGCTTCGAGGGTATTGCCAAGATTCCATCCGGGAGACATGTCGTTGATCACTTCCGTTGCAGAACGGTCCAGTCCGTCCTGTGCGTTCACAGCAATCCCAACAAAAAGCAGAAATACGATGATGATTAGTCTTGAGCGTTTGCTATTCATAACTATACATTTTGGGTTGATAATGATCACCTTATTTATTAATCGGCTACAAATTTAGACATAATTATTCAAAAATCAAGTTTTTTGTCTACTTTTGCAAAAAATATGGCAAAACCATTGTCTCAGAATAGTATCTAAATACTTGATTAACAATAAATTACACAACATATAGCAAATCATTTTAAATCTAAATGATTTAGAATAGGGTAGAGATCAATAAAAATATAGAACATGGATATAAAAAAAGCATTTGAGGCGGCTTTTATCCGCATGAGAGAGAAAAACTGGGAAAAAATCTATGTGGCGGTAGACATCCATGACACGATTCTTCGTGCATGTTACGATGACGAAGAGACATACGATTATTTTCCGTCTGCGAAGGAAGTGCTACAGACAATGACCCTGCGGGATGACATCTGTCTGATTCTTTGGAGTTCATGCCACCGAGATAAGTTAAAGGAATATGCGCGGCATTTTCTGGACGATGGCATTCGCTTTGATTATATCAATGAGAATCCGGAGGTAGGAAACACTCATTTACAGAATTTTGAAGAAAAGTTGTATATGAACGTGGGACTTGACGACAAATTTGGGTTCGATGCAGAGAACGATTGGGATAACGTACGCCAAGTGCTAATAGAATATCCAGAGAATATTTAAAAGCATTTTCGGAAGTAGGGACAATAATTGATTATTTCTATTTATCATAATACTAATTATGTTGAATTTGGGATAAGGGAATTTTTAGGGTATTTGGGAGATTTTTATGTTTTGGAGCCTTAGATTACCTATTTAATCTATGATGAAATGTGGATGGCTTGAGTCACCATAGTCCGATTTGAATTCGAATCCTTCATATTCGAATTTTGTAAGATCATCCGGATTGTCAAGTTTGTTATTGATGATGTATCGCGTCATGGCTCCACGGCAACTTTTGGCATAGACCGTAACTGATTTGAGCCTGCCGTTTTTCATTACAAGAAATTGTGGCTGGATAACAGCAACCTTTTTGAGGACTTTCTTCCAGTCGAACAAGTGTTGCATCTCTTCTGTTGCCAAATGCACTAAGATACCATCGTCAGCCTTGACGGAATCTATCAGAAGGTCTGTCAACGATGGTTTCCAGTGCTTGAACATGGTCTTGCCATCCAACTCCACCTTGCCCTCCATCCGATATGGATGTATCCTGTCAAACGGACGTAGCAGTCCATATAGGAATGACGTTATCCAAAGATGTTGTTGAGCAAACAAGAAATCATCCTTGTTTAAAGTGCTGGCATCCAAGCACTTATAGGCTTGCCCATAATATGCCAAAATTGCAGGAAGTCTCTCATTATCAGCGAAAAACCGCCCGTATCTCAACTTATTCTCGATGGCCAACTGGCGGCTGCAATGGAACATTTCCATGAGTTCCTCCACTGACCTCTGGCTCATCAGCAGTGCGAAATGCTCGGCTTCTTTTAGAAACATTGGTTCAGAAACAAGCGGAGTCTTTATCTCCGTTGTCTCGTTCATAATCTTTGCACAAGCGAGTAATATCTGCATGGGTCATTGTATTTGGTTCATATGAACAGTACATACCACCATCGGCATCGGCATAATTATGGTGCAAAATTAGTCAAAATCCCCCAAAAAATGGCTTTTTATGCTTAACTTTGCGTCGTAATTGCGATACTGAAATCATCAATGAACATCCATTTCTGAGGACGGTGAGATGTTCCTCTTCAGGAAAATCGTCGACTAGCCTTTTTTACTATGATGAAAAAATATAGTGGAATATGAAGCATGTATTATTGACCATATTATTTATAGCGATTTCTGGACTGACGCTTGCATCGTGTTCAACAAGTGACGACGGTCATTCACCATCTGCGACTCAAAAGAGCATCGCGATACTCTTTGAAGGCGATACACATTGCGAGGTTGGAGGATACAGCCTGTTTGCTGGTCTGCGGGATGCCATGCAGCACGCCGACACTGCCCATGTGGTCACCGTCAGTCTGGGCGATTTCATGGTGGGATATGTTGATGAAATGCACGCATCAGACACCCGAGAACGACTGGCACTTCCCGCTGGTGTCAGGCATACGCTTTACGGTGCATACCGCCACTCATACAGTGACTGACGTAGAGGTTTGGGACAAGTCTTCCAATGATTATAAGCCGGTTGACCCTCAGCGCACATACACCGTAGCCATTTCATCATACTATAAAGGAGGCGGCTTCCACAACATGCTAAAGGACTGCCCCGTGATGCGGGCAACCACCCTTATGGTACGCGATGTAGTCATCAACTATATGAGTAAGACTCTCGGCGGTTCGCTAGGCGAAACCTATAGAAGACCTCAGGGAAGAATTACCATAAAAGATTGAAAGGCGAGTGTGACTTTCTTAAGTTCACGACAAGCGCATCCGGTCGAGTTCCTTGTAATAGTCGGTATTGGTGTTTTCCTCCTCGTCCAGTTCAGCCTTGGTCTTGGCACCTCTTTGAAGCAGTTCGCCCTCTATCTCCATGCCCTTTCTCAATACCGCCAACAGGGATCCCAGTTCCAAGTCTGGACCCTTGACATGGACATCATACTTGTAATAATCCGCACTGTGCCACTTGACAGGCGCTGTCCTGAAACCATTTTTTAGATAAAACATCTTCGTTCGGACGCAGGCTGACAACTCTTCGCTATTGCTCATCGCCACGTCACTGAGCAGCACATAGGTGCGGTTGGGGTCTTTACAGATATGCCGCAGCAGCATGCTCCCCCACCCTTCTCCACGGTGTTGCTCATATATTTGAAGACACGTGATGTAGGTTGCCTGGTAGAAATCAAAAGTGATGACATAGCCCGTCAATTGCCCCTCCACTGCGATGGCCCATAACTTTGGGGATGAACATTGTGTTTCCTCGCAATAAAGAAGATTCCAAAACGTTTTGGCATTAGTTCCATTCTCCTCAAATTCTTTTTCTATGGCTTTGTAGAACTCATCATCATCAGACACCTGCCTGATACTGACGGAGGATTTGGAAATGTCATTGATATTCATACTGTTTGTTGTCATTTTGTTGAATTGTTTTTTTCAAACACGAAGGTATGAAAAAGTATCGATGCGGACCGGTCTTATATAGGTATATTACGATTCCCAGAGCGCTGCCCTGGGCTGATATCTTCTGGCCTTGCAGGCCGTCCCTAGCAAACAACTTTTTTATTTTGTAAGAAAGGTTCGTCTGTAAAACAAATAAATACAAATTTTTTATGTATTTTTGCGGTGTCTTTTCGACGGCTTTGAAAACAACTGATTACTAAAACGCAAAAGGTATCAGCCTCACTGTAAACCTCACCTCATTGCTTGCCATAGTCTATGTCTTTTTATCATTCTTCTTCTCCGTATGCTGCGGTTCCGCCGCAGCATTGTCTCGTTTGATGGTATATCACAGCAGCCCTGCATCCTCAAGTACAGAGATGGCAAATTCCTCACTGCAACCCAGTTCCTCGGCGATTTCCTCAACCGCAAACCCTGCATTCGACAAATTGATGATTTCTTCTCTCATTTTTTCGCGTTTTTATTTGGAAGTGATGATTTTTTTTGTATCTTTGCGGTGTCCTTCGTGACTATCCGGGTGATATTCCCGAGGGGGCAAGGCTGAACCCATACTGCCCATTAGTCGTCAGCAATGGCGACTTTTTATTTTGTATAAATCCTGATGAAATTCGTCACGCATCAGCGAGAACGACTACTACGGCATTGCGACAGAGGCCGACATGGTGGGTATTTCCTCCTCTATGTATAATGCAGAATTATTGGAAGATGTCAGGACGATTGCACAATATGCCCAAGAATAGAATCAGCCTTGCGTCATCAACATGAGCCTTGGACACGTCGGCCCGGGAGATGGCTCCTCTACCTACTCCAAACAATGGGACGAAATACTGAAGCAGTATCCCAACACCACTGTGGTGAAGTCGGCAGGCAACTCAGGTGACATCAACTGCCATGCCACCTACACTTTCAAAGAGGCTGGCGAGGCAGTCTGTCTGTATGTCAACGATCTGGAAGCCGACAAGTATGTAGGAATATGGTCGGACAAGGCTGATCACCAAAAGCACTTTAATGTCTTAGTGATACAGTTGAACAATCCATATGATAATGAAACTTCCGACGTCACAAGGAATACCGACAGATTCGAAGGGGACAAACAGTGCGTATATTGCGGCTACGACTCGTCTGACGTAACCTATCTGTCGCCAGATGGGACTTTGCTAACGGGGTAAAGATTTTTCGCTTCACCCCGTTAGTTTTCTGGACAACTATTTATTCAAGCATTTGTTACTTCTATCATACTGCGGCCTTCGCCCTTCTTGACCACTTGTATCTTTACGGGGATGCGTTCTTCGAGTTCCTCGCGGTGGGAAATGATGCCCACGCGGCGATTGGTCTGTCCGGCTATCTCCTGAAGTTTTTCAAGCGTCTGCATCACGGAATCAAGACTTTTTTCGTCGAGTGTACCGAAGCCCTCGTCAATGAAGAGGATGTTGACGTTCATATCCGGTCGGTTGAGCGAGGAGAGGGCCAACGAGAGGGCGAGCGAAATCATGAAGCGTTCGCCACCCGAGAGAACAGTGACACTGCGCACCTGGTTCTTGTTGTAGCGGTCGAGCACCAGTATGCTCAGTTGCTCATTATCCTCACTGCAGGTCAGGTGATAGCGGTCGGTAATCTGCTCCAGGTAGATATTGGCATTGTTGAGCAACGGGCGGAGGATATAGGTCTGCACCAGTGTGCGGAAACGGGTACCGCCAAAGATGCTGTTCAACTTATCCCAACGCACAAAACGCTGCTTGGCTTCTTCAAGTTTCGCCTCAATCTCCTTCAGTTTCTCGAAGTTTTTCTTATAGTCGTCAAGACGGGTTTGAGTCTGAGCCATTTTCGACACCACCTCGTCGCGCTCGTTGTTGGTGGCAGTTTTCTCGTCCTCCAACTGCTGTTTGTCGGGAAATTCAGAGCGATCACTGATGTCGAGTTCACGGTATGCGGCGTCAATCTCTTTTTGGGCTTTGTCAATAGTTTCTTTTTGCGACTTCAAAGTCCAATCTGTGTCACCCACGAACTTTCGGGCTGATGTCACCTGCTTTTCTTTAACTATCAACTCGATGAGTGTTTGTTCGGTCTTTCCAGACTCTTGATAGTAGGCATTCAGCGCAGCGGTCGAATCTGTTATCGTCTGTTCACACTCTTTTAGTTTGGAAGTGAGGGTAGTTACCTTGCTCATCAATGTGGCCCACTCGGCATTAATGTCACGACAGTGATAAGCCTGCGGCTGTTCTGCCACTTGCCAGTTAGGGCATGACAGGATGATGCTTTCACTATTTTGCAAGAGCAATTTGACAAGCGTGTTATCTCTATCATACGCATTGGTATCGCCAGTGAGTTGTTTCTGGTGGGCAGAATACTCCTTCGCATCGTCTTTCAACCTCTTTCGAACAGCGTCAGTCTCTGTCTGCCATTCATCAGCATAGCCAGAAAGTCGTTCGTTTAACTCCTCCTTAATTCCTTCACACTCTTGTTGGAGGTCTTTATATTCCTTATCCAATCGCAAGATGGCTTCGGCATTGACTTTTACATTGTTTTCTGCCCTGGTCTTTGCCTTCTCTGCCTTGAGTTTTGCATCATCCAGAGGTTTCTTTTCCTTAAGGAGTTCGTTGATTTTTTCTTGCAGACGCTCAACTTGTGTCTGAGAAGCCTTTAGCGTTACGATGTCAGCAAGCACATCTTTAAGTGCCTTCTCTATCTGAGGTATGAGTGGTACTCTGATGTCCAATCCCATCTTAGAGGCTGCCTTCTCTATATCTTGCTTGTCTGTATCATTTTCTTTGTCTGCCTTGTCCAACTGTTTGACCTTCCCTTGATGTGCTGTATCAAACTTAAGGAAAGCGTCCCTGGAGTCATCCCGCTGATGTGTCGCTAACAACAGCGCGTCAGCAGCCTTTTTCTGTTCCTCTTCAAGAGGGGTAAGAATGCCCTTGAAGTCGTCACCAAGGTGATTATGGTCAATGGCCTGACCACAAAGCGGACAGATGTCAGCCTTTTCTTCCTGAAGGCGATGGCGCAAGTTGACAAGCGTGTCTTTCACACTCATCCGCATGGTCATCAACAGTTTTTCTGCCTTCTCCGATTCGTTTTTCCTAATCTGATAGTCAGATTCGGCTTTTTCCTTGGCCTCTCTGAGCGCAGCCAGTTTGTCTTCTTCTGCCTTTATCTCGTCCCTGAGTTTTTCAGCCTCTTTTTGGCTGTCCAGCAAGGTGTTATACGACTTACGCAAGTCTTCAAGGGAGTTTCTCCTGCCCTCTGTCAGGCTGAGTTGGTCATTGATGGCCTGTGGATTAAGGGCTGTCCGCTGCTTGCTCAGCGCCTCTATCTCATCTTCCTTGGCTTTGACGGCTTTGTCGGCATCTGCTGCTTGGTTTTCTGCATTTTCCTTTGCCTTTTTGAGCGGTTCAGACTTTGTCCTTTCTTCTTGAAGAAGGGAATATGTATCCTCGGTCTTCTTCAAGCAGGCAAGATACTGGCCGATCTTCAAGTCGGTCTCTCCGGCACTTGCAAACAGGCTGTCATATTGCTTGTGCTGGTTGATCCATTCTTGTGTTTGGGTGATAGCGTCATTCAAGACCTTCATCTTATTTTGCCTGTCGATGATATCAGCAGAAAGCATCAAGAACGTATCATGCGAAGCCTGAAGTCCTTCCTTGGCCGTCTGCTGTTCACGTTTCGCCTTTTGAAGGTCGGCAAGTGTCTGTCGTTGCGTTGTGGTGGCATCCCAATCCGTAAAGAGCATTTTATTTTGCTTATACTCCTCCCCAGCAACAACGGCCTCCAGTTCTTGCATCTTCTCCCGTGCCTTTTCCTGCGTCCTTTCGTTTTGCAGCACTTGCTCCACAAGTTTCAGCCTGTCTTCCTGAGTTCTTATCTTTTTATCGAGCGTTTCCTTCCGCTGTAAATCGGCCTGCTGCTGCCTGCTCAGCATCTCCACTTCCTCATCGCTCAAGGTGTGGGGTTTTTCGGTGTCATACTGCGTCTGTATCGTCTTTTGATCATCTTTCGCTTTCTTCCACAGGCTGTTTATAGCCTCACCGTATGCTGTGAAGTGCTGGGTGTTGGTCAACTGTTCCAAAATGGCCTCTCGCTCTTTCTTGTCACCTGTCAGGAAATTGGCAAACTGCCCCTGGGCAAGCATGGCCATACGCCCGAACTGTTGGAAGTCGAGTCCCACAGCCTCCTTGATGGTCTGCTCCACATTATCATTTGTCCAGTCACCATTGCCCACTCGTATCTCCCATTTGGGCTTACGGTGTTTCATAGGGCGAAGTCCGGTTTCCTTATCTTTGTGACCCCGCTTCATTCCGAGCGTCAGGCGGGCATGATATTCCTTGCCGTCATTGCCCTCAAAGACCACCTCACTGTAACTCTCGTCATTTTCAGAAATGCCCAAGCGGGTATATTGTTCGATGCTGGCCACACGGATCTGTTCGCCCTCTGCATCGGTATAGTCATTCTTGGTGATATTGGCAACATTGTCTGTACGTGGTGTCTTCTTGTAGAGTGCCATTGATATGCCGTCGAGAATGACAGACTTACCAGCACCTGTATCTCCTGATATCAGGAAGATGGAGGCGGGTTGGTCAGTGCCGACATCGTTCAGTCCATGTTCAAAATCGATATCGGCCCACTCTATGGAAGCGATATTACGGATATGCAGTTCTTTCAGTCTCATGGTTCCGCGGTTACTTATTATTCGATGGTTGTTTCTCTTCTTTCAGGCGCTCCATCTCTACCTTTACTTCTTCAAAGGCCTGGCGAACGTCTTCAAGGTCAAGACCAGGGTATTGGTCTTTCGTACGCTCGATGAACATCATGGGGTCGGTCATCTGCTGCAATTCAGCAACCTCAAAGACCAAATCTTCTTTTTTTGATGCTTTTGCTTCATTTATGCCCGTCCACAACACCTTGGGGTTGTATCGCCACTCCTCATTGTAAGGCTGGAGGGCATCATACACCAACTGATTGAAATTTGCAGGCAGGTCTGTGTTCACGTCGAAACGGAAACGGATGTATCCCCTTTCGCCCTCTTCCACAAATGCTTTCATCGTCTCCAGAGCATTTTCGTAGGAAGAGAATGACGTGCCATCTATCGGAAGTACATAGAAATGTCGATATTCGTCGATGCGGAGTTGACGGATTTGAACCATTCCATTATGGCGGTCAATATCCACGAGACTCACCGAATGAGGATAGGCCTCGTCACAACTGACATGCAGCGCACTCCCGGAGTAGCGAATGACCGGTGAAGGATAACTTACCACTTTGGCCATCGCATCCTCCTGATGACTGATGGTCTGCGGTTTATGGATATGTCCCAAGGCCAGATAGTCGAACCCATTGCCCATCGATTCCACATCAAGCGTGCGCAAAGTGCCAATATCAAATCCGTGGCCTGTAACATCAAGACCTGTCACGGCTTGATGGGCCATCATGACAACAGGCAAACCGGATATGTTGTATTCCGCCACCTTGTCGAGTATGGACTGGATAATACCTTTTCGCTCACCTGACATATAGGGCAGTGCAACGATATAACCGCAGTTGAGTTTGATGATATATCGGTCCTGCCAAACGCTACGGCTGAGCGCATCAGTCTTTTCCAGACTATCTACAGCAGGAGGCGTTCCTATCAGATGTGCATTAGCCAATTTCCAAACAGAGTTTTCGGCCTGGATGCGTGAGGCAGAGTCATGATTGCCCGCCGTGATGACAATGCACATCTGTGGGCAAACATGGTGCAGATGGACGAAATATTCGTTGAAGGCTTTCTTGACAGTGGCTGACGGCTGCTGTATGTCGAACACATCGCCACTGACTAACAGTGCATCGGGTTGCTCCTCCTTGCACCATCGCTCCAATTGAAGGAAGAAGTGACGGTGTTCGTCGCTTCGGTCGTAGTTCTGATAGATAATCTGACCCAGATGCAGGTCGGCTGTATGCAGTATTTTCATTCGATTTTAAATTGTATGAAATGTTTTCCGTAAAGTTAGTAATTAGTAAAAAAAATCCTCAATATTGTTGTAATCATGACTAAATTAGTAGAACTCACCTTGCATGCAAAAGTACAAAAAAAATGTCATTCCAAACCCATTTTCATTCATAATTGAATCATATAGGTATGACTCTTTGGGAAAAGACGTGAGCAACAGAGAGGGAAGAGTCTGTCATCGGAATCCGATGGCAGACCTTGTATTGCTGTTGCCTCTTATCGTCTCTGCATTGCAGTACCCCTCGATATCCTCCAGCGACACCTGCTTTCCCGACAGGATGAAGTCGATGGCACGCTGGCGTGCGATGTTCTCTATCTGTCCGCCGGAAAAGTTGTAGTTCACAGCCAACTGCCGTGCCTCCTCGTCGGTGATACCCTGCAGCATGCTGCTCCACAACAACTGTTTCACCGGCACTTCCGGCATGCGGAATTCCACCTTGAAAAGGAACCTCCGCTCAAAGGCTTTGTCGAGGTTGGAGGTCAGGTTGGTCGTGGCGATAAGGATGCCGTCCAGGTTCTCCAGTTCCTGGAGGATGATGTTCTGTATGGCGTTGTCCATCTTCTCCACCGACATCTCGACGTTCTCCGTACGCTTGCTGATGATGGCGTCAGCCTCGTTGAAGAAGAGGATGGGTGTCACCTCGCTGCGCCTGCATGCCTCGCGGTAGCACTCGAACACCGCCTTGATGTTCTTCTCGCTCTCCCCCACGAACTTGTCGCGCAAGTCTGCGATGTCCACCTGCAGGATGTCGCGTCCCGTGCGCCGTGCGATCTGCAGCACCGTCTCCGTCTTGCCCGTACCCGGAGCACCGTAGAAGAGACAGGCGAAGCCCTTGCGCATCCCCTGGTCTGTCAGCCGCTGCTGGATGGCCAGAAAATTCTCCTGGCTCAGCAGGTTGGTCAGGCGCTCTATCTGTTGCTGTTCAGCCGTGTTGTAGAACATGGCCTTTTCCTTGATGCCCGTGTGGAATATCACCCCCTGGGAACGTTGACCGACAACCTTGTTCTTCTTTTCCTGAGGTTCCAATCCTCCCAGCAGTTCTTCCTTGCATTTGCGCGTGAGTACGAAGCATTCTGGAAAAGCCATGCCGTCCATACAGGCATGTTCTATCAGACCATCCTCAAAAAGCCTGTGCGTGCCCTGGCGCAGCCTGCGCTTCATGCGGTCGACGAAATCATTGTTAGGGAAGATACCTTCCAATTCTTCAAGGTTGAGACCTTCGTCTTCCGTCCCGCCCCATTCGGCATAGTTGCAGACAGCCATCATAAAGAACAGCAAATCATGCAGGTTGTCTTTGTACCTAAGAGCCTCCCTGCATATCGGCAGATGGCTGTTGGCCTCACACATCATCAGCATCCAGTCCTCATCGTCAGGCAGATCCGTTTCCATGCTCCTGACATAGGTTTTGACATATCTCATCACCTTGTTGACGAAGGTGCCGAGTTCCAAGCCGTCTATTTTCTCCGGCACAAACGACCTGTTTTCCCTCAGTGCGCTCATCACCCCGTGAGCCAGGCTAAAACCTCGGCTGTAGTTGCCGAATTCCCGTACGTTCCTATGTACGAGCCAGCGTCTCGACACCAGGTCATCCATCTCGTCGGAATACTTCATGATGGAAAGGCTGCTGCACCTTACGCATTTGGCGATTCCCTTCCATGTCATCGGCTCATCATTCTCCAAAAGTATTGCCAATATGGCTACCTGTATGCCCGTCATGTCCAGTTCCTTCGTCAGATAATCAAGGGGATTCTTGGCTTTCTCCCAGAACTTTTTTGAAAGGCGTTCCTCAAGTACCACGCTCAGCACCCGGTCAAGGGCGGAAATAAGGGTCCAGGTTTCGGGTTCTTCGTACTCGTTGTCGTAATCAGGTGTGATGTAGTCAAAATCGTTGTCAAACATGTATTTCCTATTTATGTGAAAATGGTATGATATTAGTATAAAGATCAAGAGATTCTTTTCGGCGATATGCCGAAAGTCAGTTCATCATGAGTTCTTCAGCAGATGAGGCTGTCTCAGGGTGTATCAGTAAATCAAAGAGCAAATGTGCAATTCACTTGACCGGAATTGTGATGCAAAGGTATGTCAAAGAAATGATCTGGGCTGGTTTTATATAGGTATAAAATGGCAAGAGGGAAGAGAACACTGGGGGATGATAATGAAATATCCCTTCGGATCATAGCCATTCGTCACAAAACCATACATAATATCCCAAAAGGAAAAGGGATTGAATAGAATGTCGTACCTTTGCATAACAAAAGAAAATGAGCAGAATGACACGAATGACGAAAAAATGACAATAGTATTGAATACATTGGAGGAGAGACTTCGACAGACATTCAGCGAGGGCGGTGCCCAGGAGATTTACCGAGAAATCAAGTCTGAGGGCAATTTCCTTGGTTTCGCCAGACGATACGTCTTCGACGACGATTGCAAGGTGGCTAGGAGTGCCCTTTGGGGGCTGACCAAGGCCAGTGTCGATGAACTGTCTGAGTTGCAGGAGATACTCAACGACCTGACAGATTTGGCCATGCGGACAGAGAATCCTACTGTGAGGCGTCTGACCCTGAATATTATCGAGCGTCTGAAGATGGACGAGGATGACTTGCGGACAGACTTTCTTGACTTCTGTCTGGAGCACATGGTCAGCATCAAGGAATACCCAGGCATCCAGGCTGTATGCATGAAACTTGCTTACCGTATGTGTGCTTTTTACCCTGAACTCATGGGTGAGTTGAAACGCACCATTGAAGGGATGGACTTGGCATTTTACACCCCCGCAGTGAAAGGTCTTAGGAACAAGATTCTCGAAGGCAAGCCCATAGACAAATGGACGAAAAGGAAATAATGGAATATGAACTGGATGATTATCATTTGTGAGACTGTCATCATGACCATTGCCTTCACGGCGATGGTCATGATTCCATTGGTCAAAAACCCGGTGTGGTGGATTCACGACTATCCGGAGGATATACAGGAAGAGTATTTCAAGACCCATGAGCGGGTGCCATCAAAGTTCTTCTCGAGGAGCGTACTGGTAAAGAAAGGATGCGCACTGCTCGTGGCCCTCGTGCTGATGCTTGTCCTGATGAAACTTGCTGGAGCCTACGACTTCTGGTCGGCACTTGCTTTGAGTTATGGTATTTGGCTTTTCATCGACTGGTATGACTGCTTCTTCCTTGACTGGGTGCTCTTTGCGAATATGAAAGCCGTACGGCTGCCTGGAACGGAGCATATGGACAAGGCTTATCACCAAAAACGGTATCATTTCGTGCAGTCCCTATGGGGCATGCTCATCGGTCTTATCCCCTGTCTCATCGGAGCAGCCATCTATGCCAATATCACATAGACAATTCTGGAATAGAATTTCATGTTTTAAAAACTCAGTCTCAATTGTTCGAGAATAATCAAAGTTACCGTTGTCCTCCTGCCCTAAGATATCCAGGACTTGTTTGAGTTGATAGGCTTGGTAATTGTATTTTGCCATCGTATAACGGCTGTTGATATCAATGAAAAGAGGCCAATAGTTGATGAACCCTGATAGTCCTACTGCTTCTGTTTTGCCATGTTCATTTACAGCGGCACTGCAATTTGACCCACTAAGTGGACTGCCAGAAAGACAATATACCAGGCTCCTATGACCTTCTTTGTCTATCCTCATCGCTCCAGCACAGTTCAACCACCATTCGATATAGATGCCCAAGGTTGGCTTTTCGAATCCTGAAGTGCCCGTGTATGCAAGGCCGCTCTGTATGTGAATGGGGCAAAGAAACATACGACTGTCACTAAATATCCGTTCTTTGTGTGCGAACAGGTAGAAAGCGTTTCTAAGGAACAGATCCTTCTGTACTTCCTTGTAATTGGGGCTTTCGTGTTTTGGCTTTAATAGGTTCACCCCCGTGGAGTTCTTTTTCAAAGAAAAAGACTCTCCGGTGGTGTCGATTTTTAAGCCGCCGTCAACCCCATTCATTTCTTTTACCCTCGCAGCAGGATAACAATCCAGAATCCTGCCATCCAGAAGGATGATTTTTCCTTCAGGAAAAGCCTGTTCGTCCTTTACCAGACTATCTTTAACAATATTACTCATAATTATGATTTGATAAGTTATCAGTTTTGGGGGAATTCAGAAGATATGGCCAAAACAAGTTGTTCGGCAATATTACCCATTAGGTAGAAAACAGATTATATTGTATGGAAAGATTTGGCTGTAATTTATCCTCATTCTACCTAATACCTATTTTTCTAACCAAGATATCTGCTATGTCTGTCTCCTCCCAAGGGAACATACGGAAGTTTTTCTCTACCTCGTTGTCGGGATGACCGAAATGTCCTTGTCTCGTCACCTCATAGAAGCGGGGTCTCAGTCCGTCAAACCGTTCGATGATTCCCTTTGGTGAGAGATCGATGTGTTCTCTTATCCAAACTGTAAGGTCTTCAGCGAGGTTGGGGGTGGTATTGGACAACATATCCGCAGACTTGCCGAAGTAGTTGAGTTCGATGTTGATGGCGCAGGGTTGTGGCTGCCCGATGATGTACGCCAGTTCCACCTTCGCAGTGTCCGCCAGTCCTGCTTCCACGATGTTCTTCGCCAAGTATCGGCACATGTACGTCCCACTGCGGTCAACCTTACTCATGTCCTTCCCTGAGAGACCACCCCCACCGACAGGAGCATAGCCGCCATACTGATCGACCACAATTTTGCGGTTGGTCATGCCACAATCGGAGATGCTGCCGCCTATGTGCCACTCACCAGCAGGATTGATGGTGATATCGGGCTTGTCATCGATGAAGTGCTGCAGGAACAGATGCATATCGATGCCCATCCCATTATTTGTGATATAATCACTGAGGATTTCGCGGCACTTCTCCAATGAGCATTGGTGCATGGTGCTCACGAGGATGGAGTCAACGTGTCCCTTACCTTCTTCGTCATACGACACCACCACTTGTGACTTGATGTCCGGTCCGAAAGTGTGGCTCATATCTTCCGCACATTGGCATAACTTTCGGGCGAGATACGCCCCAAGCGGCATCAAGTCTTCCGTCTCGTTGGAGGCAAAGCCCACACAGAAGCCCTGGTCACCCGCCCCAATGATGCCGTCATCCTGGTCCACGCTTCGGCTGATTTCTGGTGATTGTTTCCCGATGAGGTTGATGACCTTGATGTCGTCTCCCGAGAGATGGTGGTCATCGGGATAGCATACGTTGTCCATCGTCTCTCTCACGATATGGTCGTAGTCGATTTGCGCCGTGCTCTTCACCTCGCCGCCCAAGACCACGATATTGTCTTTAATCATCACCTCGATACCGGCTCGTGTATTGGGATCTTTCTCCAAAAAGGCGTCCAGCAGGGCATCACTGATTTGGTCTGCCACTTTGTCAGGATGGCCGTATCCCACGTATTCACAGATTACTGTTTTTTTCATTGTTTTTGTTTTTACTATCGTTGTTGTCAATATCGTTATTAGAATATACAGGCAAAATAATAACTCAACTTGGGTGCCGATGGTGCCCGTTTGAACTTCGACGTGTCTACCTTCACGGTCACGTTCAGTCCGTATTTCGTGTTCAACTCCTTGGCCATCCTCTGGAATTCCTCGCCATGTGTGAGGTAATTGTCGATATGCTTGTAGGCGAGATAGTAGTGTATCATCTCATGGACGATGACATCGCGCAGCGCATCCTCCTCCCAGTCGTAGTAGCATGATATCTCCAAGAGTTGACCCTTCATCCTTCGTCTGCCGATGATTTTACGGCAGGAGAACTGGCCGCAGAGGCGGTATGACTTCATCAGTTTCACAAGCGGCATGGGCAGTTCACGGTTGAAGTACAGACGGTCATATTCCCTGAATTTTTGCCAAATCATCTCTATTGTTATCTCCATCGTTCTTTGTCGAATTGGTTAGAATATAAGTTTATTTCCAAGGATATGTATGTAAGCATTGAGCGGTAGGGGAAGAGGGTTTCCTCCCCCACCCTCCTGTCTTGGCTCAGTTCTGAGGGAAGATGCCGCTTGCCTTCTTGGAGCGGAGTTCGCGGATGCGCTCCGTGGTCTTGTTCCTAAAACCGAAAAGGTCCTCAAGTGGTGGCAACTGCTCCATAAGTTGCTCAAATGTGACATTGTTTTTGGCTGCGTCCTCGAAGATGATGCGGTCGTTCGGAATACGTATCCTCCTCATTTTCAATTGGTTCTTGCCAACGGTCTGCTTCTCGTCCTCGAACCCACACCAGTAGCGCAGCACATTGTCCAAGGCGTTGTTGCCGTCCAAGGCGTTCTTCGCATGGGTGCGGAAGGTGGAGAGGTTGTGATTCTTGGCCGCGCAATTCTCCACCCACTTCTCTCCTCCCGACCGGTAGAGTTTGTCGTAAAGTGCCTCGATGACCGCGGCAGCCATCCTGTTCTTGAAGTACTTGTTGGGCAGTCCGCCCACCACCTTTTGGCACAGCAGCGTGAGCACATATAGCATTTTCGCCCCTCGGTGCGGCATGTCGAGCGTGATCTCCTCGCCGCTGTCCTTGCAGATGATGATGTCATAGTCGCCTTCCTTCGTCTTGAAGTTCGGCTTGTACGACGGTCTCACCACGATGGTGAAGGCTGGTGTGGCGATGTCACTGACGACCCTCTTGTCCACCTTATCGCCGAGTAAGATAAAGATGAGGAATGGGTCAATGTTGTTGAGGGTGATGTGGTTTCCGTTAATCTCAATTGTCATCATGGATTATTAATTTAATAAAATATGTGTAAAGGGAAGATGAATTCTCCGAAATGGAGTGCGAGAGAAACTGTCATGAAGACCGAAGGCCTTCTTGGTATGACAGGTCAGAATACCTCGAAAAGGTGAATTGTTCCCGTTTGGAAAACCGCAGGAATCTGCAGCCTCGTCATTGGACAACGGGCGAGAAGATCAGGTGCAAGGGTCTTGAAGCCCCTACACAGGTCACTGGCAATAAACAGAAAAGAATGTCATAATCATTTTTAATTAATCGGTTTGTTAGGCCTTTAATTCGTATCGTTTTCCCACCGTTGCGATTATGTTCGCTGGTTGGAGCAGCTCTTGGCTGTCTCTTGATACAATCTAATCTTCAAAGAACTCTTCCCAAGGGTCTTTGGTGCCCCCCAGACACCCCCTTTTGAATTTTGCAACGCGAAGGTAGATAAAAAATCTGAGAATAAAGAATTTTTCGTATTAAGGATTGTTAATGGGACAAAAATTCTCTATCATCCCACCCGTTTCACGCCCTTAGTTCCTCTATAAACCTCCTGAACTGACATGCGAGGAAATCGAGCGAGGCCTTCAGCCGGTGGTCATCGGGTACGAGGTGAAGGATGGTCCCCTCATGCTCTCTTGCAAATCGGATGCTGTTCTCATAGGGTACCACTTCATCGTTGATGCCATGGGTGATCTCGACTTTGGAGGTCTGAGGCTGATACGTCTGTATTGTATATTCCTCCGCAAGCATCCATAGTGCAGGAGCCATTAGGAATAGTCCGGCTACAGGCAGGTTGTTTGCCATCACTGTTGACACGTAACCACCCATGCTGGATCCAACAAGAACCACCTGTTGTGGTGGTGTGTCCAAATTCTTGAGGGTCTCATCAAGGAGGGCCACGCGCTCGCTTGCCGTGGCACAATTGCGATAGTCAACAGATAAGGTTTTCAAGCCAAGACGTTCGGCTTCAGCCATAAGGCATCGGATCTTGGACCCCATCGGGCCGCTCTCTTTTCCATGGGAGAATACCACATAACTCAGTTTCATCATCTTTTTTTGTCTGTTTTTTACTCCGTTTCTTTTCGACTGCAAAATTACAACGAAAGACTGAATTTGAGGGATTTTTTATAGGTATATTTATAGGTATAAGAGAGAAAGAGAAGCAAAATGCTTTTCTGATACTACCGAAAAATTTATCCCTTTAGTTGAAATTATCGAAAAAACGTTTTTTTTATTGTCAGGATGTTTTTTTATACTTACTTTTGTGTTAGAATGTGACAAGAAAGCCAAAACCATTGAGGGAGGTATCCAAATGACACTTAGACAACTCATACAATCCGTCAACCCAAATGACTTTCAGGGCAGTGCTCTGTTTCAGCAATTGAAGGAGATCAAGCCGGAATATGGGGCAAACATCCGCATCAAGGTGCGAAAGGATGGCAACACCATCAGTGTGACCAACGTGCATGTCGGCTCACTCGGTGACATCGTGGCCAGTCCCATAGATGTGGCTGACGGATTGCACTTGGCAGACAGTGAACTATTGAAGGCCATTCTTGGTGAAATGTCCAATGAGGGTTTCACTGATGCAGACGAAGAGTTGTTCTGGGACGATATGACGGACTTGCAGAAAGCGAGAATCATCAGGTGAAGCGGTACGTCGAATATGCTTGCCATGATAACTTTCCTGTTTTGTGAATCAACCATAAAGACAAACGGATTTTATGTTAATCAAAAGATTATTCATCAACCTAATATTTTTAACCACATTAGTCACATCGACTTGCGCTCAAACAACAAAAGCCATGGAAGAAGAAAGAAAAGAGGCTGTTCCGCAGTATTATTACTCGAAAAAAGAAATGGAGAAGGTCTCCGACTACATTGAGCAGCAATACGGAGAATCTGATTTAGTGGGTCATGAAATGGTCTCGCCCGACATCCATTGCGACATCGTCATTGTGCCTCCGACAGAGGATCGGCCCTATTACACCCTCGTCACAATGGGCGCAGGAGCATATAAGATGAATGTCCCCAAAGAGTGGAGGTCGTATGTATGCGACAGGGCGGAATACGTCATTTTCCTTCCCAAAGATTGGAATATAGAATCGGACATGGAAGAAGACTACTGGCCACTCAGAATGCTGAAAAGCATCGCCCGCCTGCCAATAAGGGCAGAAGACTGGCTTTGCGAAAGCCATGATGTTCAGTTGACAGATGATGGAAGTTCCGTGGCAGAAAACACGGGATTCAATTCCTGTGTACTTATGCCTTCTATAGGAAAAAACGGACAAAAGGTGAAGCCGCTAAAATTAGGACTGTTCGGCAAGAAAGTGGCCTTTTACCAACTATACCCTTTGTACCCTGAGGAATTGGCGTACAAATTGGAACATTCTTTTGATGAACTGATGGACAAATTGGACGCGGAGGATAACATGATTATCAATATTCATCGGAAAAATTACTGCAAGTGATGAAAGTGGCCATATTCATATTGATTTTATCAAATGTCATATCTGTGAAAGGGCAATGTGACATGCTGGTTGATTATTCTGTCGAGAACATTCCATCAACTTCCCATGGGACTTTGAGAATGCTTCTTCCTGACGGAAAGAGCACCATTTTGCTTGATGACACTGCCAAACAGATGCGAAAAGAATATCATTTGGAGCAACTCGGCGAATATCGGCTGACAGTCATATTCTCCAATGCCATTTCTGGCAGGGATTCTTTAGAGAGAACTTTCACGCTGACAGGTGAAGAATACAAGGTAGAAACAATTGCTCATTTCGAACGAGAAAAAAAGAACTGGTCTGATTGGAAAAGCAAAGACTCCATCAACTCTGGTCGATTCACCATCACCAAATATTCTCATCCATCTCCATTGGTTAAGATGAAATTCTTGCGGAGTTCTACTGGTGAGAATAACGAGTTTCCCGGTCCGCATTTCATTGTCAAGAATGAAAGCCGGGACACTCTTTATGGAGAATGGCTTCCCGGATATCTTTGGGGCACAATCTCCAGATGGGTTGATGGTGAATATGTGGGCAACCAAAGCGGTCAGATTTGCACCACATGGGTAGACGAACCACCACTGTACCCTGATTCCGTCAAACCCGCATGGGTTGCAAGTTTCGGTGCGAAAATCCCTCCCGGCAAGTACCGATTCAATTTGAATTATTCCACAGAGAACAACATAAAAGGCGCTGCAACAAAAATATATGAATCCAATACTTTCAGATGGTGGAGTTCCGTCCAAAACTGGCATCTGTTGACTTGTGAGTTTGAAACAAAACCAAAGGAGTCTTTCAAATCCGCTTCAAAACAGTGAATTCCACTGTCTCTGTGACCTTATCAAGGATTTTCCAAAATAATTATTACCTTTGTAGCCTTACTAGACAAATCGCTATTTGACTATGAAAATAAATGCACTTTTGATGAATGCTGCTGACAACGTGGTCACCACCGTCACAGAGATTGCCAAGGGAGAGAATGTCTGCTTCATGAAAGGCAGCGAATGTGTTGTTCTCAAAGCCGTGGAGGATATCCCTTATTGCCACAAGGTGGCACTGATGGATATGCCGGTGGGCGGAGAAATCATCAAATATGGCGAAAGCCTCGGCCGCTTGGTGCAGAAGATTGGCCAAGGTGGTTGGGTGAACGACCATAATCTGAAGAGCGAGTTGCGTGACTACGACAGCGAACTGGTGGGAGCCAACTGGCAGATGTGTGCGGCACAGTCGGAAGGCCAGCAGCCAAAACCTTTCCAGTTTTGGGGATACCGCCGCACAGAGGGGCGTCCCGGCATCCGCAATCATATCCTCATTCTGCCGACATGTGTCTGTGCCAGCGAGAGTTGTCGGATCGTAGCCAGTCAGATCCGTGGTGCCGTGAACATCGTCTTCAACACTGGATGTTCCGACGTACAGGCCAATACCGACATGAGTCAGAAGATTCTGACGGGTTTTGCCTGTCATCCCAACATCTACGGAGTGGTCATTATCGGACTGGGATGTGAGACCGTGCCCCATCGGATGTTGAAGGAGAGAATCGGTCTGCTGACACATAAACCCGTCGTTTCCTTTGGCATCCAGAAGGAAGGCGGCACACTGAAGACGATTGAGAAGGCCACCCGTGCTGCCCGCCAAATGGCACAGGAGGCTGGCATACAGCAGAAGGAACTGTTCGATGCCTCAGAACTCTATATCGGCATCGAATGTGGCGGTTCGGATGCCACGTCGGGCATCGCCAGCAACCCCTCGGTGGGAGAGATGAGCGACATACTGGTGGACATGGGTGCCACGACGGTGATGAGCGAATCGATAGAATGGATCGGCGGTGAGCACATCCTGGCAAAACGTGCTGCCACACCTGAGATTCACAACCAGATCATAGAGGTGTGCCGCGAATACGAGGCACATCTTTCCGCAGCAGGACAGGACTGTCGCGCCGGACAGCCTACGCCCGGCAACAAGGCCGGCGGACTTTCCACCCTTGAAGAGAAGAGCCTTGGATGTATCAGGAAAGGCGGTACGCGCCCCATCCGGGAGGTGCTTCCACAGGCGGTACGACCTTCCAAGAAAGGAGCCGTGGTGATGGACACCGCCGGTTTCGACATCGCATCGGTTACCTCGATGGTGGCGTCCGGCTGTCAGATGGTTGTATTCACTACTGGCCGGGGAACACCAACTGGCAACGCCATAGCCCCAGTACTGAAGGTGACGGCCAACGAACGGACATTCCAAATGATGGAGGACAACATGGACGTTGACCTCAGTGCCGTCCTCCACGGAGAGAAGACCATCCAACAGATGGGTATGCAACTCGTCGATTCGGTCGCCGAGGTCGCCAATGGCAGGATGACAAAGGCCGAGGCATTCGGTTTCTCAGACATCGCCGTCGACCACGTTTGCAGATTCGTATAACCTTGACACTAACTAAAATACAATAATGACACGAAAAGAAGAATTGGAGAAGAGTGCGTCTCTTCAGGATGAGTTGAGGAGAATGCAGAACGGTGAGCCCTATGATGCCCACACACCGGAGATGCGGGCGTGGCGGGGAGAGGTGAAGAAACTTCTCAGGAGACTCAACATCACCGAATATCATGAGCCCACAATGGCGGAAATCACACGTGAGTTGTTGCCTAATTCTGCTCCCGACGTTTTCGTTGAACCACCTTTCCATTGCGACTACGGCAACCTGATATTCGCCGGAGAGGGCGTATTCATCAACTTCGGATGCATCATCCTCGACGGTGGTGGAGTACACATCGGACGGAAGACATTGATTGCACCAGGTGTGCATATCTATACGGCGGAACATCCGCTGGATGCTGATGACCGTGACGAATGGGAGATGTGCCGCCCTGTGAGAATCGGTGAGCGCTGCTGGATAGGCGGTGACGTGACGATCTGCCCGGGCGTGACCATCGGCGACAGAACTGTCATAGGGGCAGGCTCGGTGGTCGTCCGTGACATTCCTTCCGACTGTCTGGCCGTGGGCAATCCTTGCCGGGTCATCAGACGGTTGAACCAGAAGCGTCATTGACCTCTTCACCATACAGGTCAAGAGCATCTTTCAGTTTGTCACGCATATACTTCACCGCATTCTGGGGATAGATAATCCTGATGCCGGGACCGTAGGACATGAAGACAGAATACATCTCGAAGTTGATGACGACATCGATTCGGAAGACGCAACTGCCGTCTTCTGGATTCTCACTCAACAACTGTTGGGAGCGATGAATGGGCTTGGTCTTGATGTATTTGCTCTGCTCTCGGCTGGCCCAGAACTTGATGGTAAGTGGTTTGTTCCCGATATTCTTGCTCACCCCGATCACGTCATCAAAGAAGTGCTCTGAGTCGAATTCGGGTTTCTCCCGGAACGGGACATCCACCGGTTCCACACTCTTGATGCGGTCGAGGGCAAGGTTGAACAGCAAGAGGTTGCTTGCCTTTGCGCCAAACAGGAACCAGCGGTTGCGGAACTCTTTTAGCAGATATGGGCAGAGAATATACTCCGTGGGCTGTCTGGCCGAGAATGACTGGTACATGATGCGCAGCGTCTGCTTGTGGGCAATGTAGTTGTACAAAGGATTCAAGAGACGGATACCCTCCAGGTCGGGAACACTGTCGAAATGGATGATGGGCTTGCGGTTGTTGCGGCTGATGGCCAACTTGTCCTGCAACCGACTCACCACATCGGCCATCTCTGAGAACTGCCCGAAGTCCTCCAACTGCCGGAGCATGTCGATAGCCTCCTGCATCACCTCATAGTCGTTCTGCGACATCGGCATGTCCATGATGGAATAGTCACTGTCCGCATAGCGGTAGTACTTATGGTCATATACCTCAATGGGAGCATTGTAGCCAAGTTTGTCGGAGCGCATCATCTGGATGTCGCCCTGCACGGTGCGCACGGAGACACCCTTGCGGATGCCCTCCATGTCATACAATGCCTCCGAGCAGGCATCCACCAAGTCTTCGAGTGTCCAACGGCGATAGCGGTTACGTAGGCAGTTGTCAATGGTCTTATAGCGTATCAACGCATTCTTGTTTGCTGGCATGATCGTTTGCTTTTATGATTGTTTTGATAAGTTCTGCATATTGTTCATCTCAATTCCCTTTGAATTCTTTTCCAAACACAAAGATACAACACTTTTACGCAATCTATTTGCGTAGAACTCAAAAAATGCAATTTTTGATTTTTTATTTCATAAAAAGATGGCTGTTTTTCATAAATATTCAAAAATAACCTATCTTTGCATCCAACATCCCTTCCGCATGAACTATCAATAGGTTGGGGTTCATCTATTCTATAGTTCCTTCATCTAATTTCAATCACTTTTTGGAGAGGAAATGATACCAGAAGAAAGAAAAACCTTTTCTGTGCTGGCCATAACACTAATGGGCAAAGGGGTATTGAATGAAGGGTTTCGGGATAGATAGGTGACGGGTAGACGGGCTAATTTAAGTGTCTGCTCTGCCGTCCTTCAACATTTTTGCAATCTTTTTCAAATTTACACTGCACTACGTAAAAACAATGCGTAGTGGTGTCATAACTTTGCACTCAGTTAGAAGAAAAGTGTTGGACTTCGTCCGACCCTTTCTACGCCATGGCAATGCTCAAGCAAGTTTGGCATTGCTCATCTGGCTTAACGAAAGTGATCTTTGAATGAGTGAAAACAAAGGTGGTGATTGCCGTAGCATTCCACCTTTATAATATATCGTGAGTGCCGTTGGAGAGGATTGCTTCGCAGTGGTTAGAACGTCGAATTACGAATTCGAAAGTCGCGGGTCCGACTCCCGCCGCCAGTTCGCTGGTGTAGTTCAGAAAACCTCTTCGCCTGTCGCCTCACAAATAATAAGCAAGTGCCGTAGATGAGACTTACTTCGCTTTTCATGCCGTGTGTCGCCGGTTCGAGTCCGGCCATGGGAGAAATTCCATGTAGCTCAGTCGGTAGAGCAACGTATAGTGTCTTTTCGCCTGTCGCCTTGCTTTTCATATTTCACAGCGGAGTGGAGCAGATAGTCGGCTCGCAAGTCCCATAAACTTGAGGTCGCAGGTTCGAGTCCTGCCTCCGCGACAATATCAGGATGCCGTAGGACGACGGATACTTCGCCACCATCTGAGGGGAACTTACTGCGATACCCCGACCGTCTGTCCGCCCGTCGCTCCTGTCCCAACAAACGGTTGCCGTAGTGAAGAGATACTTCAATAGCTAGTTGAGCACAGGACTCTTAACCCTGGAAACAGGCTCTCCACGACTGTAGCACCGTTTTATTTGATGTTTAATTATAAAAGATGTAAGAAGATGAACTGGAATTCGAAATTGAAAGAACAGATGACCGTGACAAATCACGAGGGAGCCAAGGCATACGCCATGCCCCCCGAACTGGAGTTGTACACCGCCGTGGTGACAGCGTCGCTGAGCGACCTGTTCTACGAGAAGCAGGACGAGCGTGTCAACCGCATCGCCGCCCAGGTGCGTAAGGTGTCACCGGAGTTCGTCGCCCGTCTCGCCGTCTATGCACGCACCCAGATGCATCTCCGCAGCATCCCCATGCTGTTGCTCGTGGAGTTGGCAAAAGTGCATAATGGTGATGACCTCGTGGCCCGTGCCGTGGAGAAGACCGTGTTGCGTGCCGACGAGATCATGGAGTTGCTGATGTGCTATCAGTGGCGCAATCCGTCCACCGACCCCCGCAAGAAACTCGGCAAACTCTCGCGCCAAATACAGAACGGCCTTCAGCGTGCCTTCAACCGCTTCGACGAATACCAGTTCGCCAAGTACGACCGTGACAACCTCGAGGTAAAACTCCGCGACGCGCTCTTCCTCGTCCACCCCAAGGCCAAGGACGAGCAGCAGCAGGCTTTGTTCAACAAGATTGTGAACCGCCAGTTGGAAACTCCCTATACCTGGGAGACGGAGTTGTCTGCCCTCGGACAGCAACCCTTCGCCTCTGAAGAGGAGAAATACGCGGCTTTCCGACAGAAGTGGGAGGAACTCGTGCGCAGTGGCAAACTGGGCTATATGGCCCTGATGCGCAACCTGCGCAACCTGCTTCATGCTGACGTGTCGTTCGCCGACTTGCAGTTCGTCTGCGACCGTCTCTCGGATGCCGCTCAGGTGGCGAAGTCGAAGCAGTTGCCTTTCCGTTACCTCTCGGCCTACCGTGAGGTGGAGAGAGTCAACAGCACCGGCTCCTCTGCACTGATGTCGGCTTTGGAGACAGCCGTCCGCCATTCCGCAGCCAACATCGAGGGCTTCGATGAGAACACCCGTGTGCTCATCGCCTCTGATGTCAGCGGTTCCATGTGGACAAAAGTCAGCGCCAAGAGCACCGTGCGCCTGTTCGACATCGGTCTGTTGCTGTCGATGTTGCTCAAGAACCGCTGCCAGCAGGTTATCGCCGGTATCTTCGGTAGTGAATGGAGTGTGGAAAACATGCCTGCCGACAACATCCTGATGGCAACCCGCCA
>JAEEJK010000119.1 GCA_016281815.1 Prevotella sp.
ATTCTTCACGGAGACTATGATAGTTCGCGTAAAGCATTGATAATCATAGTTATAATAAAAAAATGATGGTATGGAAAATCACAGAAAACTGGGAACGACTCCTTATGACGCCTTTTGTTTTAGTGGGGCAAAAGTGGGGCATTTGACCAAAAGAAAAATCGCAAGTGCTTTATTTTAAGCAACTTGCGATTTTTAAAAGTGACTCCCGCGGGATTCAAACCCACAACCTTCTGATCCGTAGTCAGATGCTCTATTCAGTTGAGCTAGGGAGCCATTCCTTAAATGCGTGTGCAAAGGTAATGCCTATTTTTGAATTATGCAAACTTTTTGCTCGATTTTTGAGAAGTTTTTTATAAAACAAATGAATACATGTGCCTTCACCTTCACGGATATTGCTGTGATACAACCATTTAGTTGCTCTTCCGAAGTGGGCGTACCAAGACAAGTTACCTGATGGTGACTTGCGTGGCACCATAACCGTATTCCTGGAAAGAGGCATCCTGGAACGTGTATCTCTTGTACTTGTAGCGGAGTTCCTGCAGGATAGCCTGGCGGAGCACCCCCTCTCCCTTGCCGTGGATGAAGACGATGCGCTGTCCCTTGTTTTGCTTATGCTCCTCCAAGGTGCGGCGGAAGACATCAAGTTGGTAGTTGAGGATGTCGCCTGATGACATGCCGGCAGTGGTTTCGAGCACCTCGGAGGCATGAAGGTCAACGACGAGCACATCACCATTGCGGCGGCGCAGAGGCGATTTTCCACGGCTGTGCTGGTCGTCATAACGGCGCACATATCCCCCACCCCGCTCTTCGGTTTCCTGCTGCGAGGCACCGCTTTGTCCGTACATCTGCTGCTTGAGTTGCTGGGCATCGATGACCAACGGCCTCGGCAGCACGTCATTCTCTATAAGCGTGATCAGCAACGCGGGGGTCTCAAAGAAGTCGTTGTCGCTGAAAGTGTGCAGTTTATAGAACTTCACGGGGTCGATACGGAACTGATGGTCGATAGTGGGTTTGAGGATGAATCCCTTGTCACGCTTGTAGGCAATGATCTGCACACAGGCACGTTCCATGTCGTTGAGGGAAGCCCTTGAGAACTCCTCGACAAACAATTTGGTGTTGGGCTCTACTTCTGCCGTATAATGAAGCCGCCAACTGTTGCCCTCTGCCAGAAGATAGGTAAAACGCATGTAGTAGTTGCTGTCATTGACGAAATATGTCTCAAAGTCTGTCGTTGTCATGCTTTTGATGTCGATGGGCACAAAGGCCAGATATGCCGAAAGTGCATCACCTCCCTTGCGCTCATAGGCAGGGGCACGAAAGGTGATGGGCCTGTCGGCTGGGTCATCAGAGATGTCATTTTTCTGCGGAGGGTTGTTATGGGGTTGGGGGGATTTCGGAACCATCCCAGGCACCGCAGAAGTATGAACCTTGGCGATGTTGTAATCATCGGTCTCGACAACAACCACCTCACTGATGATGGTGGGTATCTCAAAGCCATCCTCGTCCTCGACGAGCACGATATTTTTTCCTCTGAATCCTGTGACACGACCGCCGCCGGTTTCACTCAGAAATCTCACGCGGTCTCCTATTTTGGGTTTGTTTGGCATTTAAATTTATATTGAAAATTGCAATAAATTGAAGATTGAAGACTGAAGATTTATCAACGCCCCCTGCCCCCTCTGGTCTCAGAGGGGGAGCTGGTTACTCCGGCCTCTTTGAGTTGAGTCATCCGAAATGCGTAGGACACGCCCCCTCTGGTCTCAGAGGGGGAGCTGGTTACTCCGGCCTCTTTGAGTTGAGTCATCCGAAATGCGTAGGACACGCACCTCTGGTCTCAGAGGGGGAACTGGTTACTCCGGCCTCTGAAATGGTCTCACCTCGGTTCTGAAATGAGTAGACACCCTTCCCCGCTTCTGATACGGGGAGCCAGTATCATGGGATGAGAAGGGAACTGTCGCCATAACTGAGGAAGCGGAAGTCGTGGGCCAGCGCATAGTCATAGATGGGACGCCAGTCGCCATGAACGAAAGCGCTTACCAGAAGGAGGAGCGTACTCTGCGGCTGATGGAAATTGGTCACCAGACGCCCCACTACCTTATATTCGTAACCGGGCGCGATGATGATCTGTGTGGAAGCATGGAGTGCCGACAGCCCATGGCGGTCGAGATGTTCGACAATGGCTGCAAGAGCCTGCTGCACAGACACATCTGATGCGCCATCCTCATAGGGTTCCCATTGCGACACCCTTATGGGTTCGTCATCACCAAACTGTCGCCTGAGCATCTGGGCACCGATATAATAGAGGCTTTCGAGGGTGCGCACGCTTGTCGTGCCCACAGCCACGATTTTCCCCAGTGAATTGAGCAGCCGCTCGATGGTGGACCGCTGCACGCAGAAATGTTCAGCATGCATCTCATGCCCCTCGATGCGCTCACTCTTCACTGGTCGGAAAGTGCCCGCTCCCACATGGAGCGTCACCTCCTCACGGATGACGCCACGCTCATCTAATTGTTGCAGCACTTCAGGGGTGAAGTGCAGACCGGCAGTGGGAGCCGCCACACTGCCTTTGATTTTGGAGTAGACCGTCTGATAGGTGGTCTTGTCGCTCTCCTCCGACTTGCGGTTGAGGTAAGGCGGGATGGGCAGTTCACCCATTGTGTCGAGGATCTCGGCAAACGATATCTCCGGACAGTCCCACTCAAAGACCACCCGTTGTCCGGTACCTATCTCCCCCACCCTCGTGGCTCGGAGCACCAGATGGTGGCCGTCAATGGTCAGTTCCCGTTCGAGTGGCTCATCTTTCCATTTCTTGAGATTGCCCACAAGACACGACCACTCACAGCGGCTGCGGGTGAGGAACATCACCTGATAGTCGGCAGGGGCGACGGGTTCGAGCAGGAACACCTCGATGAGCGCCCCCGTGGCCTTCCTGAAGTGCAGGCGTGCCATGATGACCTTGGTGTTGTTGAACACCATCACTGAATCGGCGGGGATGTGCTCAGGCAGGTTGCAGAACACGTCCTCGGAGATTTCGCCATGCCGATAGATGAGCAGTTTCGACCTGTCGCGCTGCGGTAGCGGGTATTTGGCGATGCGCTCATCGGGCAAGGGATAGTTGTAATCGCTGATTCTGATATTCTTTGTATCCATTATTTTAGGAATAATGCATGGTAAGTGAGATGATGATGGCGGCGAGATAGGAGAACACGAGCACGCACACCACCACATCGACATCTGCCAGACTATAGCCCGTAGACGTGTACTGTGAAGACACAAACTGCTGTTTCGGCGCAATGACACGCGACATCACTCGGCAGATCAAATAGACCACCGACCCCACGACGGCGCCATAGAGCAGGCCGGTGAGGATGTCGGAGGGATAGTGCATGGCCAGATAAAGCCTTGTATAGCAATTGATGAGCGACCATGTGACCATCATGAAGGAGAACACGCTGTTTCTCACCAGGAGGCAAAAGAACATGGCGATGCCGAATGTGTTGGCAGCGTGTGCTGAGAAGAAACTGTGGTCAAGTCCGCGCTTGTCGTTCACCACATGCACCATGTACATCCACTCCGGGTCGTTGCCCGGTCTTGGCCGTGCGACGGCAGGCTTCACCAGTCCTTCTGTGACAAACTCGGTAAGGAAAAAGCAGAGAGCGGCACAAGCCATGATAAGGATAATCTGCCCCATCGTCTCATTGTTCTTCACCACCAGGTAGAGCAAAGCGACATACAGCGGAATCCACATCAGTCCGGAAGTGAGGGTCAGCATCAGCGTGTCGAGAAACATGTTGTGGTTTCCGTTGATGATGCCGAGCAACTGACGGTCGATGTCGATGATGGTCTGTATGTCCATATCCGCCGTTATCAGATTTCCTCCATCTTGTCTGCCTGCATCCATCCCTCGCGTCCGTCGGCAATGCGGATGCCACACCACCCTTTGATGCTTTTGTCTGTGATGTCGACTCGTGTGCCCTCATGCAGCACGAAGGAAGTGTCGGCCTTGTCGGCAGGCGATTTCATCACATTGACTGACGAGGCCGTGACGATGGCGCCCTTCCTGTTCTCCAACATGCGTTTCTGCTGATAGGCGAACACGTTGGCCAGAATAAAGAGCACAAGGAAGGCCACTGCTCCATAGAAGCCCATTTTTCGCAAGGTGATGCTCTCGGCAAAGAGGAAAACGAGCAGCAGCACCAGCACGAGCACGATGCTGAGCACAGCAGTGAATGCCCATCTGTCTACAGTGGTCAGGGTGACCAGCGACTGATACCAGTTGACGAAGAACATTTCATCGGAAGCGGTGATGCGGTCGATGGTCTTCGAACGGGCAAACTGCAGGTTGAAATTGATGTCCTCATCGCCCGGTGCCAGCATGTGTGCCCGCTCGTAATTGAGGATGGCCTTGGTGATGTTGTCGGTCCGGAAATAGGCATTCCCCAGATTGTAGTATATCTCTGCGCTCACTCCATACTGCAGCAACTGCTCATAGTCTCTGATGGCCTGCTGGTAATTGCCCTTGGTATATTCCGCATCGGCATTCTCCTTGGTGACGGCGTGGGAGGCGGCAGGTATCATCAGTGCCAGGAACACCAGCATCACCGACACCCTGCCATGTTTGTTTTTCTTCATCGCATTCTCAATTTCCATGATGGCTGTCATGGCCGACTCAAAGGTCTTGTTCATATTGCCTTTGGCATCGCCCGGGGCATAGCGCTCATACTCACATTCATCAAGA
This sequence comes from Prevotella sp., assembly GCA_016281815.1. Taxonomy (GTDB): domain Bacteria; phylum Bacteroidota; class Bacteroidia; order Bacteroidales; family Bacteroidaceae; genus Prevotella. The sequence goes on from JAEEJK010000119.1 coordinate 4,739, forward strand.
GCGCCGACAAATTTCTCCACCGTTTCCTGACCCACGCCGGCTGCAGCGAGTTTGTCGCTCACATTGTCTCGCGTGAGTTCTGCCTGAGGCATGTTGAGTTTGTCGCCCACATATCCCCACAGTGTCCTCAGCACCTCATCATAGAAGAGGTTGTTCTCACCACGGAGCATCATCTTGTTGGCGGTGCGCAGTCGCTTCGTCGCCACCTTGTTGGCATTCTTGGCCTTCATCTTGATAATGTCGGCATGCTCGAGGGCCCTGCGGCGGAAGAGGACGAGCAGCGCCATGAAGATAAGGAGGGGCACGATCATGCAGATCCAGTAGGGCGTGGATTCATAGAAGAACTGCCCGGCCTTGTGGATATCTGCCTTCCCTTTCTTGATGGGGTGTATGTCCTTGTCGCGCATATCGGTGAAATCACTCACTGTGGCGTTGCCCTCACCCGGTGTGACGGTGAGTTTGAAGGACTGCGACTTGGCTGTCTTGTAGGAGTTGGACCCTGTGTCATAATATACCAGTTCCACCGGTGGAATGGTATATTCTCCCTGGTTGCGGGGGACGGCGATGAAGTCGTAGATCATGTTTCCCTCCACGCCATTGGATGTGAGTTTGGTCTTGTCGGTTATCTCCGGGTCATAGGAGTCGAAATCCTTGGGGAACTGCACGACCGGTTGCTTGAGCAACTTCAGGTTGCCCGTTCCGCCTACGACCACCCTTAGTTTGATGGGGTCGCCAGTCCTCACCTCCTGACTTTCTATCTGTGCTGAGATATTGAACCGTCCGACACCGCCAGAGAAATTGACAGGCCTTGCCGGGAGGGAGTCCACCTGGATGGTGATGCCAGGTGCCTCGATGTCGCGCTGCACCTCCACATAGGCCGCTCCGCCGTTGAACAGTGCCTCCAGCGGATCGATGTTCCTATTCTCCTGCATGACAATGCCCTTGAAGGTGATGCTGGGTATCTCCAGTTTTCCTGTCATCTGCGGATACATCACATATTGGCTCCAAGTGACGCACTGATACCTGCGCCCGTTGATCGTCTCGTCATGGAAACTCTTCTGCTGCGGGAGTTCCACCTCCTGTGAATGGAAGCCCTTGAGGTCGGGCATTTTTCCGTTGAGTTGTGTCAGTTTTACACGTGTATAAACCTTGTATGAGAGCAATATCGGCTCCTGCTCATGCACTCTGGTCTTGCTGGCCGCCACCCTGATGAAGAGGTCGTTGGCGGTGATGGGTGTTCCGGCCTTGCTCATCTCTGGCTCATCACTCTTGTCCTGGTGCATCCTCGTGCCACCTCCGCTGCCGGAGTTGGAAGAGGAACTTCCCCCCACCACCACTCTCGCGGGGCCTGAGGCGAGGGTTTTGCCACCCACCTTGATGTGTGCGGGCGGTATGTTGTAGGTGCCGTTCTTCTCACACATGATCATATAGGTGTAAGTGACGGACGAAGAGCCGCTGGCATGACCGTTGATGACGTTGTAACTCTCCTGCTGCGACACGCTGGGGCCATAGACGATCTCCAGTTCCGCAGGCAGTTCGCCGAGTTGCAGTTTGCCGTCCACATCCTTGGTATTGACGGTGTACTGCAAACGGAACGTCTCACCCACCATGACCTTAGAAGGCACACTGACAGAGACTGTCTGTGCCTGCGCCATGCAAGCCATCCATATCAGGAGGCATATATAAGCATATTTTCTCATTGTTTGAGATGGTTGTGTGAATGGTTACCAGTTTTTCTGCAGTGATTTCCGTTTGGGCAACTGCATGGCTTTCTGCAGTTTGTCCTGGGTGCGCTTCTCCTCTTGGATGGCAGCGTCGAGCAGGCGCTCTGCGTTGTCCTGACTCATCTGCTGCTGGGGCTGCTGTTGCTTGTCCTGCTTGTCCTGGTCTTGTTGGTCTTTGTTCTGATCCTGGTTTTGTTTCTTATCTTTGTCCTGATCTTGATTCTTGTCCTTGTCGTTCTGGTTTTGCTGGTTCTGTTGGTTTTGCTGGTTCTGCTGATCCTGCTGGTCTTGTTTCTGCTGCCTCTTGCACAGCACGAGGTTGTAGCGCGTCTCATTATCGGCAGGATTGTTGCGCAGCGCCTCCTTGTATGCCTCGATGGCCTCCCCGTATTGCCGGTGCATCTGCATCACCACCCCGATATTGTGGAATGCCTGCGCCTTTCGGATCTTATTGGGTTCCATCTTGCCGGCGGTTTTGAACTGCTCCACAGCGAGCGAGTCGTTGCCCTGCTGCAGGGCCGTGACCCCGAGGTTGTAGATGGCCTGCGTATTGTTCTCATTGGCCGACAGCGCTTTTTGGTATTCCAACGCAGCGTTGGCAAAGTCTCCTTTTCGGAAGAGTTGGTTGCCTTTTCTGACATGCTGTCTGTCGGCCTGCGCCTGGGCGGTGGCTGCGATGGCCATCCAAGCCAGCAGGATGAGTATCAGTCTTGTTTTTCCCATGACGGATTGTCGTTTTGTTGGTTGTGCCTGTGGAAAATGCGCATCCTGCTGAAGAGATGGTTCTTGCGCTCAAGCACGATAATCTCTATGATGATGAGCAGCAGGGCGATGATGCCCAGTGCCTGGAATTGCTCGGCATACTCGCTGTAGATGACCGACTCCACCTCGCCTTTCTGCATCTTGGCGATCTCGTCATCGAGCCGTTGCTGTGCCTCGCTGTTGTTGTCCACATGGATATATGTGCCGCTGCCGGCCTCCGCAATCTCCTTGCACATGTCCTCATTGAGTCTTGAGATGACGGTCTGGCCGGTGTTGTCGGTCAGGTAATGACCATCGGATGTGCGAATGGCCGATCCGTTCTTGGTTCCCACACCAAGGATAAACACCCTCACGCCTTGCTCCTTGGCCTCATGGGCCATCTCCAGCGCACGTCCCTCATGGTCCTCACCGTCGGTGATGACGATAATGGCTTTTCCAGCCTTTTCGTCGGGCGTAAAACTGTGCAGGGCGAGGTTGATGGCGGCAGCGATGTCAGTGCCCTGGGCGGCGATCAACGAGGGTGAGATGCCGTGCATGAACATCTTGGCCGACACATAGTCGCTGGTGATGGGCAACTGAACGAAGGCATCGCCTGCGAACACGATGAGTCCCACCTTGTCGTTGACGAACTTGTCCACCATGTTTTCCACGAGCAGTTTGCTTTTCGACAGGCGTGAGGGCACCACATCGGAAGCCAGCATGGAGTTGGAGATATCCATGCAGATGATGGCCTCGATGCCCTGCCGCTTGTCCCTGCTGATGCGTGTTCCCATCTGAGGGCGCGCGAGGGCGATGATGAGCAGTGCCAGTGCTGCCGTGAGCAGCCAGAACTTCACTTTTGGTCTGATGCTGGAGACATCCTCCATCATGTCGGTCACAAGAGCCTCGTCGCCAAAGCGTCTGACGCGGCGTTTCTGCCTTCGGTCAGACAACAGCCTGAGGACCACCAGCAAAGGGATGGCCAAGAGCAGATAGAGGAATATGGGATTTTCAAATCTGAACATGATGCACTTCTGTTATGGTATGCGTCTGAACACGGATATGCGCAGCAGGATCTCGAGGAGCAGCGCCACAATGGCCGCGATGGCAAAGGGCTGGAATGCCTCATAGTGCTTGCTGAACTGCTTGACATTGAACTTGGTCTTCTCCAGTTTGTCGATGTCCTGGTAGATTTTCCTGAGTTCCGCCTTGTTGGTGGCTCGGTAGAAATTTCCGTCGGTGGTGGCAGCAATATCGCGCAATGTCTTGGTGTCGATTTCCACCGTCATGTTGACATACTGCACCATGCCGTTGACCATCATGGGATAGCGGGCCACCTTGTTGGTGCCCACGGCTATGGTGTAGACCCTGATGCCGAATTTCTTGGCAATCTCGGCTGCAGTCATGGGCGAGATGTCACCCCTGTTGTTGCTGCCGTCGGTGAGCAGGATCACCACCTTGCTCTTGGCCTTGCTGTCCTTGAGTCGGCCCACGGCGTTGGCCAGTCCCATACCAATAGCCGTGCCATCCTCAATGAGGTTGCTGGCCGCGATGTCGGTACGCACGTTGAGCAGCAGGTTGATGAGCGATTGGTGGTCGACCGTCATCGGGCATTGGGTGAACGACTCGCCGGCGAAGATGTTGAGTCCGATATTGTCATCGGGCCTGCCAGAGATGAAGTCGGTGGCCACTTCCTTCGCTGCCTCCAGGCGGTTGGGCTTGAGATCCTCGGCGAGCATACTCGTCGAGACGTCCATGGAGAGCATGATGTCGATACCCTCGACGGTCTTCTGGCCCCATGAGTTATGGGTCTGCGGGCGTGCCAGCATGAACACAATCATGACAAGCGTGAACAGCCTGAGCAACATGGGCAGATGGAGCAGCCTCACCCTCCAACTCTTGGGAGCGAACTGATAGGGAAAGGTATCGCTCATCCGCATGGCTGGCTCGGTCTTCTTCCTGTAAAGGAAATACCACAGCACATAGGGAATGAGCAGCAGCAGAAGCAGGAAATATTCTTTGTTGACGAACTGCATGGTTTGGATAACTTAATTGGACCTCAGAAGGCCATCATTGAGAAAACATTCCATACGACATATCCGAACAGGACGATGGCCAGCAGCGACATGACCGCTATCAGGGCGATGATCACATGGCGTGAACGCTTCGAGCGGCGCTCGCTGTCGGTGAGTGCTGTCTCCACGCGCTCTACGGTGGCGGTCTCCTCGCCCTTGGTGGCCTCGATGAACTCGACGACGCTCGCCATGTTGCGGTCGCGCTCATTGAGCAGTGCCGTGTGCTTGGCAAACTTCACCAGGTCGGCTGTCTCCAGCAAGTCGCGCAACTCATCGATCTTCGACTGGTCTTCCTCTTGCCTGAGCCGCTCCACGATCTCGCCGGTGGTCATCTCCATCGCCTTGATGCCGAAGCGCTCCTCCAGATAGACGCGCAACGTATCGGTAAGGCGTGTGTAGTATTCTTTCTGGTCGCCGCCTGTATCCACATGCTCGCCCTTGATCTTGCTGATCTGTATCATGGCCTTCTGATGTGGCGGCACATGACGCACGAAGCGGATACGGGTGATGACGGGTTTGTTGTCGCGCAACCTCACATAAAGGTATGTCACGGCTGCTATCAGGAGCAGTATCAGCAATGACAACCAGAAGAGCGGTGCCCATTCGCTCCACAGGAAAGGATTGTTCTGCACTCCCTTCGGGGGGAAGAACTGATTGGGGTGGAGGGTGTCGACCTCCACGGTGAGCACCTTGAGGCCATACCGCCCACTTGCCTTGTAGGGCTTCCCGTCCACCTTCACCTCCATGGGGCTGAGGTAGTAGAGGGTGTCGTCGAAGGAGGTGATGGTATACACTCTCGACAGGCGCACGCGCTGGTCATCGAGGCGCACGGTGTCTAAGTCCTTCATTCCAAGCACTTCCACACCCGGGATGAGCGGTGCGGTGTACTGGTAGTCGGGGAACTGTGCCTGCTGTCCCTCCTTCATGGTGACACTGAGCGTGATGTCTGCCTGCTCACCGACCAACAGTTCCATCGGTTCGAGCGACATCTCCACCTTCACCTGTGCCATGGCAGTCATGGAGGCCAGCAGTATGATCAACATTTGCAATCGTTTCATCATCATGGCGGGTTATGTTCTCATATCGAAGAGCATGCGCAGCGACTTCACATAGTCTTCTGAGGTGGAGACCGACACATGGTCGACGTTGCTCTTGGAGAACGTTTCCTTCAACTGTGCCTGTCTTCTCCACCAGTATGCGGTATGGGCTTGGCGCAGGCGCTTGCTGCTGGTGTCGACCACCATCTCATGACCGGTCTCGGCATCGCGTATGCGCATGAGCCCCACATCGGGCAGTTCCTTCGCCCGTTGGTCATACACCTGGATAGCCACCACGTCGTGTTTCTGATTGGCAATGATCAACTGATGGTCGAAATTGCTCCTGACAAAGAAGTCGCTGAGCAGGAAAGCCGTGCAACTGCGTTTCATCACCTTGGTGAGAAACTCCACTGCCATCCCCACATCGGTGCGCAGACTCTGCGGCTTGAAATCGAGCATCTCGCGGATGATATAGAGGATGTGCTTGCGGCCTTTCTTGGGGGGGATATACTTCTCTATCTGGTCGGAGAAGAAGATGACCCCTATCTTGTCATTGTTCTGAATGGCGCTGAAAGCCAAGGTGGCTGCTATCTCCGCCACCATGTCGCGCTTGGTTTGCCTGACCGTACCGAAATCCAGTGAGCCGCTGACATCCACCATCAGCATCACAGTGAGTTCACGCTCCTCCTCAAACACCTTGATGAAGGGCTTGTGGAAGCGTGCCGTCACGTTCCAGTCGATGTCACGCACGTCGTCGCCATACTGATACTCCCTCACCTCTGAGAATGCCATTCCCCTGCCCTTGAAGGCAGAATGGTATTGACCGGCGAAGATGTTCTGACTCAGCCGACGTGTGCGGATCTCTATTTGGCGCACCTTTTTCAGCAACTCAGCGGTATCCATCAAGGCACCTCCACTTTGTTGATGATGCGGCTGACAATCTCCTCACTGCGCACATTGGCTGCCTCTGCCTGATAGGTGAGGCCGATGCGGTGGCGGAGCACATCATGGGCGACAGCCTTCACGTCCTCGGGCACCACGAAACCGCGGCGTTTGATGAAGGCGTAAGCCCTGGCTGCCCTTGCCAGACTGATGCTGGCACGCGGCGAACCACCGAAACTGATGAGGTCGTGGAGGTCGTTGAGCCCGTATCTTTCGGGATAGCGTGTCGCGAAAACGATGTCGGCGATATATTGCTCGATCTTCTCGTCGATATACACCTGGCGCACGACGTCGCGTGCATCGATAATCTCCTTGGCTGTGATGACCGGCGTCACCTCGGGAAGGCTCTTGTGCAGGTTCTCACGGATAATGAGTTTCTCCTCGTCGAGCGTGGGATAATCAATCACTGCCTTGAGCATGAAACGGTCGACCTGGGCCTCAGGCAACTGATAGGTGCCCTCCTGCTCGATGGGGTTCTGAGTAGCCATGACGAGGAATGGGTCGGGAAGAGCAAAAGTGTGGTCGCCGATGGTGACCTGGTGCTCCTGCATAGCCTCAAGAAGGGCACTCTGCACCTTGGCCGGAGCACGGTTAATCTCATCAGCCAGCACGAAGTTGGCAAATACCGGTCCTTTCTTGACTTGGAATTTCTCCTCTTTCTGCGAGTAGATCATGGTTCCCACCACATCGGCTGGCAAGAGGTCGGGAGTGAACTGTATTCGACTGTAACGGGCATCAATCAGTTGTGCGAGTGTCTTGATAGCCAATGTCTTGGCCAGTCCTGGCACACCCTCAAGGAGGATATGTCCGTCACTGAGCAAGCCGATGAGCAATGAGTCGACTAGGTGTTTCTGTCCTACGATGACGCGGTCCATACCCATGGTAAGGCTGGAGATAAACGCGCTCTGCTGTTCTATCCGCAAGTTCAGTTCGCGGATATCAAATGTGTCTGCCATTTTTATCTGTTTTATGAGTAATTCAGCATTCTTGACCTCCTTTGCGGAAAATCAACGCAAAATTACAACATAAAACATGAATGGGCGAAGAAAGCAGTCTAAATTATATTAAAAATTCAACTTTATTTAGTTGAAAGTAGTTAAAGAAGTTAAGGGGAGTGAAGAGTGAAGAGTGAAGAGTGAAGAGTGAAGAGTGAAGAGTGAAGAGTGAAGAATTATGATTACTCTTGTTATATTTGGATTTGGGAACTTGGAAGATGAAGAGACAAACGTTGGAATGGCGGCACAACAAGTAGGGACGCGATGTATCGCGTCCGCCACCTAAAATGATGTATCGCGTCCGCAACTAATGCGATGTATCGCGTCCGCCACCTAAGAATTATGGCTGATGAGTCGGCACTCTGAGAGGCCATCTACCTAGCCTATCAACTAAAAGCCAAAGCCCTCCTCCTTCTTGGGAAGCACCTCAGAGATATAGTCATAAAATCCCTGGAGGGCACGGAATGTGGCGATGGAGAGATTGATGTCGCGGCCCTCGTCCTCTTCGAGTTTGATGGTGCGGACATCATCTTTGGAGCCAAAAGCCAGCCAAATGGTGCCAACGGGTATCTCCTTGGTGCCGCCTCCAGGACCTGCAATGCCTGTGGCCGAGATGGCGTAGTCTACCTGGAGGGTTTCACAGGCACCCTTCACCATGGCGATGGCCACTTCCTCGCAAACGGCGGTTTTCTCTTCCAGAAGTTGATGGTCGACATGGAGCAGTCTCTCCTTCACCTCGTTGGTATAAGAGACGATGGCTCCTTTGAAGTAACCCGACGCACCAGGGGTGGCAATGATGGCCTCAGCGATGCGTCCTCCGGTGCAACTCTCTGCTGTGCCCAGGGTTTTGCCCGACTCATAGAGCAATGTTTGTATCTCGCGGCTCAATACTTTTTTTTCGAGTTCCATATTGTTTGGGAGTTTAGGAGTTATATTTGGGGGATTTGGGGAGTTTAGGAGTTATATTTGGGGAGTTTAGGAGTCTAGGAGTTTAGACAATACCACTGATTGGCGTGGCAAGCGTGACTAACACTATTCTTCAGTACTATTATTTCTCAGTCTTCAATTTTCAATCTTCAATCTTCGATTTTCAATTTTCAATTTCATTGAAAGGTGACTTTTGAGAAAGCGGGCGCTTCGATGCTGCAGAACTCGCCATCGAGGTATTTATAATACCCTGTGACAGCAATCATGGCTGCATTGTCGGTGGTGTAACTGAACTTAGGGATGTAGATGGTCCATTTATAGCGATCGGCGTGCTCACGGAAGGCATTCCTCAGACCATTGTTGGCAGAGACGCCCCCGGCGAGTGCCACGTGCTTGATGCGTGTCTGCTTGACAGCCAGGCGCAGTTTTCGCATGAGGATATCGACGACGGTGAACTCCAGGCTTGCCGCCAGGTCTTCCTGATGATGCGCGATGAAATCTGGATCTTCCTTCACCCAGTCGCGGAGATTGTAGAGAAAAGAGGTCTTCAGTCCGCTGAAACTGTAGTCGAGTCCGGGGATATGGGGCTCAGCGAACTGATAGGCATGGGGATTGCCTTTTCTCGCCAGACGGTCGATGATGGGCCCACCGGGATAGCCCAATCCCATCACCTTGGAACATTTGTCGATGGCCTCGCCAGCGGCATCGTCGATGGTCTGGCCGAGCACCTGCATGTCGTTGTAGGCATTGACCCTGACAATCTGCGTATTGCCACCGCTCACCAGCAGGCAGAGGAAGGGCATGGGCGGAGCCGAGGCGTCATCGTCACTCTCCTTGATGAAATGGGCCATGACATGCCCCTGCAGATGGTTGACATCAATGAGAGGAATGCCCAAGGAGCGGGCAAAGCCCTTGGCAAAACTCACCCCCACGAGGAGCGACCCCATCAGTCCCGGACCACGTGTGAAGGCGACCGCCGAGAGCATCTCCTTGGTGATGCCTGCACGTTTGATGGCTTGGTCTACCACCGGCACCACATTCTGCTGATGAGCCCTCGATGCCAGTTCCGGCACCACTCCTCCATAGTCGCGGTGCACTTCCTGCGATGCCGTGACATTGCTCAACAGCACCCCATTGCGGAGAACGGCGGCAGAGGTGTCGTCACAACTGCTCTCTATGCCCAGTATATAGATATCCTTCATTTTCAATATGTTAAGATTTCCACTCCGTGCTCTGTCATGAGGAGGGTATGCTCCCACTGCGCGCTGGGCTGCTCATCCCATGAGATCACTTCCCAGCCATAGGGGTCTTCCTCATCGACAAACACTTTCCATGACCCCATGTTGATCATCGGTTCGATGGTGAACACCATCCCCGGAACGAGGAGCATGCCCTGTCCCTTATGTCCGAAATGTGGGACATCAGGCTGTTCGTGGAACTTCAGCCCCACCCCATGTCCACAGAGGTCGCGCACCACCCCATAATGATATTTTTTGGCATGCTTCTCGATGGCATGTCCGATGTCGCCCACAAACGAGTAGGGCTTGGCAGCCTCCATGCCTATCTCCAGACACTCACGGGTGACCCTCACAAGTTGCTCCTTCTCGGGTGTTGTCTTTCCGATGATGAACATGCGTGAGGCATCGGCATAGTAGCCATCGAGGATGGTGGTGAAATCGACGTTGATGATGTCGCCTTCCTCCAGGACGTCCTCTTCCTTGGGTATGCCGTGGCAAACCACCTCATTGATACTGGTGCAGACACACTTGGGGAATCCCTCATAATTGAGGCATGCCGGTATGGCTCCGTGCCCTGTGCAGTAGTCGTAGCAGATTTTGTCGATCTCAATCGTACTCATACCTGCGTGGATATGCTTGGCCACCTCATCGAGCACACCGGTGTTGACCACACCGCTGCGGCGGATGCCTTCTATCTCCTCCGGTGTCCGGATGAGATCACGTGTAGGCACTTCCTTGCCTTTGCTTTCCCAATACATCACCTTCTTATCAAGTTCCGTAACTGGTTGTCCTGGCAGCAGATGCCATCTTTTTCTTTTGTTTGCCATATTTATTTTATTTTGGAGTGTAGGAGTTTAGGAGTTTAGAATGTAGGAGTTTAGAAGTTTAGGAGTTTAGACGTATGCACTGCATGTCGTTACAAGTTTGGCTGACGGACGCGATACATCGCGTCCCTACATTTGCACCGCCATTTATGCTATGTAATTCTTCACTCTTCACTCTTCACTCTTTACTCTTCACTCTTCACTCTTCATTCTTCACTCTTCATTCTTCATTCTTCACTCTTCATACTTCACTCTTCATACTTCTGCAGATGGGCGTGGATCTCATCCGTCCAGTCGGCTCCGTTTTCCGGACAATAGGTAAAGATGCCCAACTGACTGGCAGCCGCCACATTGCGCGGACCGTCGTCAACGAAAAGTGTCTCTGATGGCAGGATCTGCTCATCCATGAGCACTTTTCTGAAGAACATGGGATTGGGCTTCATCATTCCTACCTTGTAACTCATATACAAGCCATCGAAATAATCGCTGATGGGGTGTCCCATGCCATCGAAATCCACACTGTCAGCCCAATGCATCATGAAAGGATTGGTGTTGGACAGGAGGATGAGGCGGTAGCCCTCCTTGCGCAACTGCCGGAGCGCTTTGAGATTGCGCTGTGGCAGTTCCTTGCGGTAAGCCAGCCAAGCATTGAGACACTCTTCGTAGGAAAGTTGTCTGCCACACTCATGGCTGAGTTGGTCGATAAATTCCTCTGCAGTGATTTTTCCCTCTTCAAGGTCTCCGAACATCCCACCCTGCGTATAGGGGTCGAGTTGAAGGGCTGCATCCGGCAGTCCCAGCCGTTCGAAACATTTCACGGCATACTGATGGTCGAGGGTAATAATCACCCCGCCAAGGTCGAATATGATATTCTTAATCATTCTTTTCTGTGTTAACCTGAAAAACGTTGAGTTTGCGTTTACGCGCCTCCTCGATGGAGAGGATTTGCTCTTGTGTATTCTGATAACCGTCGCGGAGCCGCTCGTAGTCATCGTTGAGTTGCCGCTCCAGCGACTTCCTGCTCTGGGTGTCTAGCAGCATCGCTGCTGCCCGTGCATTCTGCGACGCATCCTTCATCCAGACCACCGGTCCGCCATAGACAGGGGCAATCTTCAGTGCCACATGGAGTTCGCTGGTGGTGGCCCCACCGATCATGATGGGGATGTGCAGTCCGGCGCGCCGAAGTTCTTCTGCCACATTGACCATCTCCTCCAGACTGGGTGTGATGAGTCCGCTCAGTCCGATGAGATCAACTTTCTCCTCGACTGCTTTTCTGACAATCTGCTCGGCAGGCACCATCACGCCCATGTCGATGACCTCATAGTTGTTGCAGGCCATGACTACCGACACGATATTCTTACCGATGTCGTGCACATCGCCTTTGACGGTAGCGAGCAGTATCTTCCCCGCTTTGGTGGTGCTGCCCTCTCGCTGGGTTTCGATCACTGGTTGCAGATAGGCCACAGCCTGCTTCATGGTGCGTGCCGTCTTGACCACCTGTGGCAGGAACATTTTTCCTGCACCAAACAGTTCGCCCACGAGATTCATGCCCTCCATCAGCGGTCCTTCGATGATGTCCACTGCCTTGGGATATTTCTTCAGCGCCTCATCGAGGTCTGCCGGCAGATAGTCGCCGATACCTCTCCTGAGTGCCTGTATGAGCCTTTGCTCCACATCCGCTTTCCTCCACTCATCCTCCGTGGCGGTCTTTTCTGTGACGGCAGTGCCTCCAGCCTTCTCCGCCTCCGCTTTCTGCCTGATCTCTCCGGCCAAGGTGATAAGGGCCGCGGATGGGTTGTCGCCCCTGCACAAGATGGCATCCTCTATCACCTTCAGTTGCTCTTTCGGGATGTCGTCGTAGGCCACCTTCGAGGCGGGGTTGACGATGCCGAAGTCCATACCCTGACTGATGGCATGGTAGAGGAAGACGGCATGCATGGCCTCACGGATATAGTTGTTGCCACGGAAGGCGAAAGACAGGTTGCTCACACCTCCGCTGATGTGTACGCCGGGCAAGTGATTTTTTATCCATGCGCAGGTGCGGATGAAATCGGCTGCGTAAGCGTCGTGCTCCTCCATACCCGTGGCGATGGCGAGCACGTTGGGGTCGATGATGATGTCCGATGCCTGGAATCCAGCCAACTCGGTGAGAAGTCGGGTTGCCCGCTCCGCTATCTGGGTTCTTCTCTCGAAGGAGGTAGCCTGTCCCTGTTCGTCGAAGCACATCACGACAACGGCGGCTCCAAACCGCCTGATGGTACGGGCATGGCTGAGGAACACTTCCTCTCCTTCCTTGAGCGAGATGGAGTTGACGATGCACTTGCCCTGCACGCATTTGAGCGCTGCCTCGATGACGTTCCAGTCTGAGGAGTCGATCATCACCGGCACGCGGGCGATATCTGGTTCGGATGCCACAATGTTGAGGAAGTGGGTCATCTCGGATTTCGCGTCGAGCAAGCCGTCGTCCATGTTGATATCGATGACGAGGGCCCCATCGGCCACCTGCTTGCGGGTGATGCCCAGTGCCTCGTTGTATTTCTTCTCACTGATGAGTCTCAGAAATTTGCGCGAGCCTGCCACGTTGCAACGCTCACCCACATTGACGAATCCCACCTCGGGAGTCAGCGCCAGGGCGTCGAGACCACTCAGGGTCAGGATGCCTGACGGTGTTTTGGGCACGTGCGGCACTTTCCCCTCTGCCCGCTGGGCGAAAAGTCGGATGAAATCCTCGTCGGTACCGCAGCAACCGCCGATGATGTTGACCAATTGCTCGTCCATCAACTGCTCCATCTGTGGCGCCATGGTCTCTGCCGTCTCGTCATAGAGGCCCATGGAGTTGGGCAGACCGGCATTGGGATGGGCTGAGATGTAACAGGTGGCCTTGTCGGCGAGGTCGCGCAGGAAAGGTTTCATCTGCGTCACCCCAAAAGAACAATTGAGACCGACAGAAAGGATGTCGTAACTGCTGACACTTGCCAAAAAAGCATCGAGGGTCTGTCCGCTCAGCGTGCGCCCAGCCAGGTCGCTGATGGTCACCGACAGCATGATGGGCAACTGCCTGTCGGCATCTGCCATCGCCTGCATGGCAGCATCTATCGCGGCTTTGGCGTTGATGGTGTCAAAAATGGTTTCTATGAGGAAGACATCGACACCGCCCTCGATGAGCGCCGAAGCCTGCTCGACGTATGCCTCTCGGAGCGTGTCGTAATCGATGGCACGCGCCGCCGGGTCTGACACGTCGGGACTCATCGAACAGGTCTTGTTCGTTGGACCGACGGAGCCAGCCACCCATCTGGGATGTTCTGGGGTGGCATATTCATCGGCAGCCTTGCGTGCCAGGCGTGCTCCTTCGAGGGCCATCAGCCGACTGAAATCCTCCAGATGATAGTCGGCCTGGGAAATGCGTTGCGAACTGAAGGTATTGGTGGTGATGATGTCGGCTCCTGCCTCCAGATACTTGCGGTGAATATCGCCGACCACATCTGGGCGGGTAAGATTGAGCACATCGTGGTTGCCCTTGATGAGCATGTGGTTGTCGCGGAACATGTAACCATGGTAGTCCGCCTCACTGAGAGAATAGCGCTGAAGACGGGTGCCCATCGCTCCGTCGAGGATGACGATGCGCCGCCTTAATGTCTCCTGTAGTGTCATCTTTCCCACGCCTGTGTATCAGTATATTTTCTTTGCCCTGTCCATCTCCCTGCGGTCCTCCTTCTCCTTCAGGGTCTGGCGTTTGTCATACAGTTTCTTGCCCCTGGCCAGGGCGATGTCCACCTTGGCCCTTCCGTGCTCATCGATGAACACCAATATGGGGATGATCGTGTATCCGGGTTGCTTGGTTGCCTCTGCCAGACGGTGTATCTCGCGTTTGGTGAGCAGGAGTTTCCGGTCGCGGCGCATCTCATGGTTGCTGTAGGAACCATAAAAATAGGGAGAGATGCTCATCCCCTTGACCCACATCTCACCATTGATGATGGTGCAGTAGGTATCCACCAGGGATGCCTTGCCCAAACGGATCGACTTGATCTCGGTGCCGGTGAGCACGATACCTGCCATATATGTCTCTACGAGAAAATACTCAAAAGAGGCTTTCTTGTTCTTGATCTGCACAGGACTTTTTTTCCTGAGAAGTTGCTGTTCCTTGTTCATCTGCTATTCTTTCACGATGGTGACAAACTGGTCGAGGTGCTCATCCAAATAGTAGGCCACGGCATTGGTCCACTCCTCCTCATTCTCCACGAAGTCATCGTCATAGTCGTCAAACTCAGGATACTGCTCATAAAGGGCCATGAACTCGTCGTCGGTAAGGTCGGCTTCAATGGCCTCATGATGATGGGAGTATGACTTATGCACCTTGTTGAGCATGCTGGCCAGTCCGTGAATCCCCCAGTTGCGCATCATGCGTGAGAAGGGATTCTTGAAGATGAAACCTCCGTATCCGTCATGGATGAGTTGGATAAAACCGCCTTCCATCACCTCGTCCCGAAGGATGATATAAGCCAGGAGAGTCACCTGGTCGGCACTCAGTTCTGCCATCGTCTCGGCATTCAGTTCGTCACCGATGGAGGCATAGATGGCCTGGACGACCACATCAATAAACGCGTCGAAATCTTTCTCAGCGGCCTCAACCAACTGCTTCTCCCTTACAATCACCTCTTTCATGTCTGTCACTATCCTATTGAGCGTGCAAAGTTACAACTTTTTTTTCACACGCGCAATGATATGTGCAGAATTCAACTTACACAATAGAAAAGAAGTGGTTAAACCATGTAGTTAAACCAAGTAGTTAAAGTAGTTAAGTAGTTAAAGTAGTTAAGCCGTATGATTCGCATGTCGTTTTTCACCCATGACCAGTGATACCATCCGAAGCAGAAGTAATCAGGCTCCCCTAAAACCGTCCGAAGCAAGAGTAACCAACTCCCCCTCTAAGATTAGAGGGGGTCAGGGGGCGTTGAAAAACGTTGGAACCATAAATGCAAGAATAATGATAGAATCTTCGGACGCGATGCATCGCGTCCCTACCCTCACAACGGCAGATCAAAATGACAGTGCAAACAGTAGGGACGCAATGCATCGCGTCCGCACCCTCACAACGGCAGATCAAAATGACGGTGCACACAGTAGGGACGCGATGATCGCGTCCGCACCCTCACAACGGCAGATCAAAATGACGGTGCACACAGTAGGGACGCGATGTATCGCGTCCGCACAGGCGACAGCCTGTTGCAACCATAGGGATTTGCTTCATGCATGTCCCAACTTCCTCCACTGTTTTTTTTCAACACAGAGGCGCAGAGATACAGAGTTTTTCAAGTTCCTTTATGGGGGCGATAGAGTGCCTTGGCACTTTTTCTGTTTTCCTCCCATATCCAATTTGTTTTTCTTTCTTTTTCCTAAGCTAAGCGGTTTTTGATCATCTCTTCTTTTCTTTGACGGATAGGTTTGAACTAGCGGAAGTTGAGCAAACATATGATTGCCATATAATGGTCCAAATAATTTTCCATTAATACTTTCATCTCTGTGCCTCCGTATCTCTGTGTTAAACCATCACTTCACCTCGATGAACCATCACTTCACCTCGATGAAAGAAGTGGAACCGGCAATCTTGGCACTCTCCATTTTTCCGTCTACTGTGACCGAAGCGGATGCGTTAAGGACACGCACTTCGTATCTTCCCTTGCTCACACCCCCGTTGCCAGCCAGAGGTATCCGCATGATGACACCCTCACTACTTACAATCTTCTTTCCCGACATGGAGAACACCACGATGCGGTATTTTCCGCTGGGCAGTTTCCTGCACATCACCGTCAGATCCTCCAGCCGCTCGGTTACAGCGGGGGCGACATCCCCTCTCCCATTATCTGTGAAAGAGAATCCGTCAGGCAAAGCCAAGTCCAACTGAAAGCCATTGACTTCCGCATCATTGTTCATACTGATCACCAACTCATTTTTCTCTCCCCATGCCAGATTGCCCACAGTGACAACAACTTCT
The DNA here is from genome assembly GCA_016281815.1 of Prevotella sp. Lineage (GTDB taxonomy): Bacteria > Bacteroidota > Bacteroidia > Bacteroidales > Bacteroidaceae > Prevotella. The sequence goes on from JAEEJK010000119.1 coordinate 21,234, forward strand.
GCTGCAAAAGACTGCAGTTGCATGAAGGCCAACAGAAATAATATCAGATATTTGCGCATTGCTATTTGTTTTTTATTCTTTTTGTTTTCAAATCCGGTTACGCTATCAGGCCCGACTTATCCACATACTTGCTGTTGCGGGAAATCTGAAACCCTGCGTTTCCAATGTTGATATAAGATCCCATCGCACTCTTTTTTGCAAATTTAGATATAAAATCCGATTTTTCACATCAGTCAGGCAAAGAATTTCACTTTTCTTCTGAAGAAAAAATAAAATCACGGTTCGCACGGCATAAGAATCCAAATAATTATATAAATTTGCAACAACAAGTGAACCATCACCTTCAAAAAGATGACGCATATGAAGAATTATTTGATTTTGCTCAGCCTTGCTTTATTACTGGCTGGCTGCCACGCAAAAAATGGAAACAAAGCAGAAAGGCAACCTGATGCCACATCGGCTGCAGACACCACATTGTCTGCCAAGGATACATCTGCTTCAGAAGACATCACAGGAAACGATGTCTCTGCCAATGAAGATGACATCCTGGATATCAGCGAATTGCCATCCACAGCCAAGCGCCAGGACAGTTTTTTCCAACATGCCGTCTATACCAATGAAGAAAGGGTGCTGGAAGACTACGACGGTGCCATTGTCTATTCCATTTGGTTGGCAGACGAGCGCACCGGCACAGTGCGCAAGATATGCGAGACCAACCCGAAGGCCGAGGCCCAGTGGGATAAGATGCAAGGTGAGAAAGCAGACGGAGCGAAAGTGGGGCTTAACCAGATTGTAAGTGCAGAAAAGGCATGGATGGCCCCTGGCGACGTAAGCAAGGTGATTGTGGAGGGCTGTCCCGACGGCAGAAACGAATGGACTTACATCATCGACACCGATGCGAAAACCGCCATACAACTTCCCTCCACAGAAGGAGTGGCTGACCTCGACGCGGAAAAGAAAGAAATCATCGCCGCCTCTTATGGCTACCACCCCGAGGGCGGACGCTATTCTTTCATGTGCGCCTATGACACCAATGGCAAATTCCTCCGCATGGCAAGCGGAAAGATGTCCTATGACGTAGAAGACGAATAACACCCACTAACAAACATCATCCTATGAAGACATACCTTTGGCTCTTCCTGCTGTCTGTGATGCCCATCACGGCCTTCGCGCAGCGCAATGAAATACTCAACGACCGCATCGCCACCCTGCAGGTGGTGGCCGGTGACGACTGGCTGTCGCCACCAGTGGCTTTCCTCGGCGGCAATCCTATCCACATCTCCTTCGACGACCTCACCCATGAGTATCACCGCTACACCTACAAAATAGAGCATTGCGAGGCCGACTGGTCGGTGAGCGACGGACTCTTTGAGAGCGACTATATCGACGGGTTCACCGAGGGCAACCTGATTGAGGACTCGGAGGAGTCGCTCAACACCAACATGCTCTACACCCACTACCGGCTGACGATACCCAACAAGAACTGCAGGCTGAAAATGAGCGGGAACTACAAGTTGACGGTCTATGACGACAACAATGAGGAGGAGCCCATGCTCACCGCCTGCTTCATGATTGTGGAACCACGTATGGGTGTCTCGATGAATGTCACGACCAACACTGACATCGACGTGAACAACTCCCATCAGCAAGTGAACATGGCGGTCAGTTACTCCGGCGTGCATGTCACAGATCCCTCCACACAACTTCATACGGTGGTGATGCAGAACGGCCGTTGGGACAACGCCATCGTCAATGCACGTCCGCAGTACACGATGAGCGACGGACTACGGTGGGAGCACTGCCGTGACCTCATCTTCGATGCCGGCAACGAATACCATAAATTTGAGGTGCTCGACACCGACCACCCCACCCTCGGCATCGAACGCATCCGCTGGGACGGAGAGCGGTTCCATGCCTTCGTCTTTGTCGACGAGCCACGGCCCAACTACCTCTATGACGAGGACGCCGACGGTGCTTTTTATATCCGCAACAGTGACAACGTTGAGAACGACCGCCTGACCGACTATGTGATGGTGCATTTCCAACTGAATTGCCCCAGTCCGGTGGAGGGCGATGTCTATCTCAACGGTGTGTGGACCAACGACCGGTTCTTGCCAGAATACCTCATGGAGTATGATGAGGCCACCAAGAGTTATCAGGCGGCCATCCTGCTCAAGATGGGCTACTACTCCTACCAATATCTGATGGTGGACAGTGAAGGCTATACCAAACTGATGCCCACCGAGGGCAATTTCTTCCAGACGGAAAACAAATACCAGGCCCTGGTGTATTACCGAGAGCCTGGCGGAAGAACGGATCAACTTGTTGGTTATCAACAAGTGCAGAAGAAATAAGGGGTATTCTCTCACCTTTCACCTTTCACTTCTCACCCCTCACCTCTCTGTCAACTGGCGGATGAGATAGTCTGAGACGATCGTTGTCGCACGGTATATGTTCTGTCCAAAACCGTGGTCGAACGCATCGAGAATCACCAGTTCACTTTTGGGCCAAATCTGATGATAGCGCTCCCCGTAGGTGTAAGGCACCACACGGTCGGCAGTGCCGTGGACGATGAGCGCAGGCCCCTGATATTTGGCTGCGGTCTCATATATCGGCAACGAGAACGCCGAGCGGATATATTCACGTCCCAGACGGAGGTTGCCAAAGAGTTGCACAAACTCCGGCGGATCGAGCGGGTCGTAAGAAGCGCCCATGGTACTGCCCCTGATGGCATCATCACGGAGCACTGCCGCTGGGGCCATCAGCACCACAGCCGCGAAAGACTCGGGTTCGGCTTGTCCGGCGAGCATGCTTGCCACCACACCGCCCTGTGAGTGCCCCACAACGGCCACCTTGGACACATAGCGCAGGTCGCGCACATATTCATATACCTTCTTTGCATCCTCCACCTCATTGGGCACCGTCATGTCGACGAAGTCGCCCTCACTCTCTCCGTGTCCGTTGAAGTCGAAGCGGATACTGGCGATGCCATGCTGCATGAGCGAGTCGGCGACGAGTTCAAACATCGGCCCGTCCTTGCGCCCGCTGAAGCCATGACACAGCATCACCATGGGGCACTGCTGTCCCTGACTGAGCACAGGCTTCTGGATGATGGCGGCCAAAGCGCCCTTGGAACCATCGATGGTGACCCGCTCGGTGGTGCCGTTGAGCACAACGGGGTGCTCCTTCGCCATCTGTTCCGTCAGCGTGCGCTCCATCTTGTCGGAGAGGACGGTGCTGAGCACCACCTTGCCTTCTTTGTCGATGAGCATCATCGACGGTATCCATTTCACGCCAAACGCCTTCGCCACCTCTGAGTCGCGCATACGCTTCAAGTCACTCACCTGCGGATAGGTAAGGGCATATTTGTCGACAGCATCCTTCCATTTGTCAGTTTCGTTGTCGAAAGACACACCTACGAACTGCACGCCCATGGGAGCGAATTTCTCGTACATCCGCTTCACATTGGGGATATCCTTCCGGCAGTCGGGGCACCAAGAGGCCCAGAAGTCTATCACCGTGTAACTGCCCTTGATCAACTTTGACAGCCGCTGTGTGCGCCCGTTGACATCCTTCAGTTTGAAGTCAGGCACAGCCGTGCCTGGCTTCAGCAAGTCGGTGGCATACTTGGCATCCGCATCCGCCGGACCAAACTGGGCCATGGTGGCTAAAGATACAGACACCAGCAATGACAGCATAGAAAGTCTGAAGCGCATATCACCTCACTTTCTTGGCATACTGCTTGAAGATGTAGTACACACCGTTGGCATACTTCACCTTATACCAGTCGGAGGTCTCGCCGACGCAGACCAGACGCTCGCCCTTCTTGGGAGCGCGGGTGGTGCCATCCTTCCATTTCAGGAAGTCATAGTTGAGACCTGGACCCATGCGGAGTCTGACACCCACGCCCGTCACCTGCACCATCGATGATGGCTGTGCCTTTGCAGGAGCACTTGACAGCGACGCATACTGTTTGAAGACGTATGCCACATCCTGTCCATAGCGCACCTCATACCAATCGCCATCCTGCCCGAGGAGTTCGAGTTTTGAGCCTTTCTTGGGGCTGATGGTGTTGCCACGCGCATCCTTGTAATAGCCATAGTCGAGACCGGGACCATATCTCAGTCTCACTCCAGTTCCTGTGATGGTCACATACCGTGATTGCTGCACGGCATCATACTTAGTCACGGTAGCGGCCTGGATGGTGGCCACAGAGCCACAGCATACCATCACCATGACCAACAACACTCTCTTGATAAATGATAGTTTTTCCATAATGTATTGATTTTAAAAAGCACTATTACTTCATGTGTTTTTGCAAAGATACGATGAAGCGAGTGAAAAACCAAATTTATTTGAGTTTTTCCGAGCGGGAATATCTTAGGCGACAGTCAAATGGGGTACTTGTTCGGTATCTTGTTCGGTACTTGTTCGATAGTTTGTTCGGGTACGGCCTGAAAGGCCAGTCTTGTTGCTACCGAAACGTTCTCTCAAGAGCCCTCTTCCTCTATTATTTCTTTTATCATTTCAATACCTTCTTGAATTTGGCCGAATTCTTCTTCTTCACACGAGAATAGAATTTTTTCAAAATTCTTGTCGATGATATATATAGAATTTCCTATCAATGTTTTCCCTTCATTATCATCCGCCCTATAGTTATGTGTTGCTTTCCAACCCATGAACTCGGGCTTCTTATTAAGCATAGCAAGTAATTCTTTACCTAACTTTTGTCCTTTTTCCGTTGCTTTTTCAATATTCTTTGTCGCTTTATCATAATTTTCTTTAGCCTCATTATAATTATTTCTTCCAAAAGCAGATTGATAGGGACCGCTCCAAAGGGACATTGTAGATTTTGCATGTTTTTGATTAAATTGATCTATTTCAATTTCTTTTACAATGCTCATCAGTTCTTGCAACTTTTCAAAAAATGCAGGATCATCCTTAGGTGAGAATGCACTATCAACTATTGTCTCAACTGGTTTGTATGATTCTGGTTTATATAATGATTTAACGAGGTCCTTTTTTATCAGGACTTCGACTTTACTCTCTGGAGAAATGTTGCAAGAAGCGAATATCGCGACTACAACTATTGATAATAATAAAGATTTCTTCATGTTTTTGACGTTATTAATAATTGTGTATTATATATTTAATTACAATTCAGTTCTCATACACACGCTTGTAGTTGTCGCTGATAAGACGGTCAAAACAATTAAACGCCTCACTAAGTTCTTCCACACTAAATGTTGACTCTGGAAGCAGCCGTGTAGAAACCAGGTTCTTATACTCAATGAAATAGCCGATGCTCTGCTTGCAGTCTTCTATCAGGGCAGCCATATCCCCATCCTCATAATCCTCCACAAGGCTAGGCAGATACTCCTCAGTCCATCCATGCACTTTATATAGAAAGTTCACCTCATTGTCCGAAAGGAACTTATAGAATATCAGGCCCAGGATACAGTCTTATACCGACTATATTGTTTGGCCTATATGCACAATGGAATTTTATTGTTGTTTTTTCTTGTTTTTCCTTTCTTCGACCTTCTTTTCGTAGTTGTACTTGGCAATATCTATTGCTCTTTTTACTTTTTCTGGATCATCAATAGCATTCAACACCTTACCCCAACATAACACATTGAGCATTTCGTAAATAAGTGTTCGTATTAAGTAGGGAGCCTTACCACTAGCAACGTCAGAATCAATTTTTGTTCGATGTGAACCTGGATTTGTAACATCTACCAATGAGTGAATACACCGTTGGACATGAACAGGTATTATTTCTTCCATATACCTTTGTCCTAGTACATAGCTGCAAGCTCCGAGATTTGAACCATCATGCTTTACAGAACAAAAGCCACGAACATACAGTTTATTCATGACATCGCTCATAATCTTACGAATATCATTCAGAACTGAGTTGTTCTGCCAATCTTCATTTTCTAGAACTTTCAGTATGCGTAAAAGGTCATGTTTTGACTCTGGCCAAGCGTCAAAGACGGTTTGATGTTTATGAATGATTTGAGTTTCTTCTTGCTGGTCGGCAGCGGAGATAATGTCTTTTATCAATTGATCGTCGTCATCACCCTTAGAATAATACTTGTCAACCATATTCTCAAACATTTCATTTGAGATCAAATCAGGTTGACCGGTAAAGACAAACATAGGAACATAGCGGCGAGGCTTTAATTCGTTAATACGGTCACGGCAATACCGCAAACCACTCAGATTAGGCACCTCATTAAGAGATTCCATAAGAACTTTTGCGTCAAGAACAACGGCAGACCATTCCTCTAGATGGCTTTCAAATGTTTTCATACCCTCTTTTGCAAAGCGACATTTGGTTATCTCAAAACCATTAATCACTTCACAACGTTCCATTAACTCACTAAGGAGTTCGTACTGGTCGTCTATCCAAAGTATTTTGTATTTATTCATAAGATTTATATTTTGGGAAAATTATTCGTATTGTGGTGGTATTTTGTATTCTGTTACAGAAAACATCATAATCACCATCATAATGACGAGTGATTGATTTAACACGATAACCACCAAGTCCTGTGCCATGAGACTTGGCTCCTTTCTCACCTTTAAGCCCATAACGGAACTTGTCCATGCCTTGCGGCATAGGATTGCCATTATTCTTGAAGTCTATGGTGAAAACATCCTTGTTGGCATTGTAAGACAAAGAAATCAGAACTTTATAATCCTTACCTTCACCTGTGAATGCATGAGTGACTGCATTCTCTATAATGGTAGTTGCCAAAGTAGAGAAATCTACCTTACTTATAAAAATCTCTGGAGTATCAATCTGTGCCTCTTTGAGAGATACCGTATCAACCTCCATTGCAACGGAATAGTTGGAGAAAGTACCTGTCAACTCATTAAGTATGTTTAACGGATTAACGACTTCTGGTGAACCGAAGATGTCCTCTTCCGTAAGACGATTAAGATGAAGACGCAGTTCAGACACAGCATTTGAGATACCTGCCAGTTTCTGGCGTATTGCAGATACCACGTCTTCATTTCCTTCTATTTTATCCAAATAGAAGGTTATCAACTTTGCCTGACTGTCAAGTTGAGAAAGGAACGGCTTCATATCATGCTTACGCATACGAACCTCCATCATATACTCCTGCTTCATGGAGTCTATTGCTTTGTCCAATCCCTCTTTTCTTGCCTTTTCAACAGCCGCGTTTATCTTTGCATCCTCATAGATACGTCTCTGTTCCTCCAGAGATAGAGGTATAAGAAGAACAGGGTTGATGCCTTTGCCGCCTTCCCAGCGTTTAATACAATTCCGTCTCAATTCTCCATTTGTCTCCTTATCAATCTGAGCGAGACGGAGTCTTAGATAATTAACATCTATCAAATCAGGATTGATTCGATATGCACAGCAACTTTGGGGGACAGATACATCCCTAAACATACCAAAATCAAACTCATGGTAATAAGTCTTCAATTCCTTCTCACCATATTGTACGACAAAAGGCGAACCTTTGTACACGTCATACTTATCATCATCTTCTTCTTCATCATCCTCCTCGTCTTCAAGTTGATTTGGTGATAATAAAGACTTACCTGGTTTTGGGTCCTGTAAATATTCTTCAAACGGATTAGAGACAAGGTTTTCTTCTCTGATTATATTTCCAGAGTATGAAAACATTCCACCTTCTTCCAATGGCTCAAGAAGTTCGCTAAGCAATATTTTACGATAGCCTGCAGGAACCTGTTTTACATAGTCCATATAGTTGGGAGCATACCACTCATATTCCCTTTCCTTGACATCGGACACAGAGACTTTATTGATAAACCTTTTGTCATTCTTATCAATAGCCTCTTTTACCTGATTGATATCTATGGTATCTTTCTCTTCATCCAAACCCTCTTTGTCTTTGATAAATGAAGAAAAATCCACAAATGTAATAGGGTCATCCTGCTTACGTCCAGTCTTTAAATAAATTATTGTGGCTGCAATACTGGTTTTATTAAACACATTTGCAGGTAATAGGACTACTGTGTCAAGAAAGTTAGCTTCTGTTATATCATGACGAAGCTTTGCCATCTTGCCATTTGAAGTAAGGGCACTTGCTGGCAACAATAAGAGAGCTCTACGATTTTCAACATTCATAGAACCAAGAACCTTCTCCAAAGAAAAAGAACTAATAGATTCTGTTTCATCGTCAGAAGTAACTATCTCTTTTCCAAATTCAGGAGTTACAATGATAAAATCACAATCTGCGGCATCCCAATTTCTAACGCAATCTGCATACTCTATATGCTCGGTATCAATTCCAATTATTCCAGCCCACAACATGGTTGCATACATGAAGTACTTGTTATTGGCTTGAGCATGATATTTGCCATTAGCATAAAACAAGTTTGTTCCTGTACGCATAAAAGGATCATAAACATCTTGCGCTGCATCTTCCATTACCATTTCGATAATATCTTCTACTTCAGAAGGGATTTGCGATGATGATGTCCAGTGATCATCAATGAAAGCGCCAATCATTACTCGACGAAGACAACCCACATAATAATTCTCTGTCACACAATATTTCAGAAATACAACAGAGTTTATCACATTCACATCCTTCTTACAACTATTGCGAAGATACGCTATCATTCTCTTGCACAATCTCCCTATATTTGAATCCGGGAAATCAAATACAAGAGATATCTTGGAATATTTCTCATTGCCCTTCTCATCGAAAAGAATAGGAACAGGTATTTTTTTGTTATTTGGACGATCGCCATATGTTATCTCGTCCTCATCAGGTTCAACCCATGATGTATTTACGCATTCTTCACGACTTGCTGTGAACATGACACTGTCAACATCCTCATCATTATGAAGAACAATATTAATGGCACCAGCTTTCTGTAAATAGACAAGAGATCCGCAGATAAGGTCGCTAATATAGGCAACATCCTTATCTTCCGGCTGTACTTCTATGTCATTTTCTTCAATCTCATTTATAATAAACTCCATGAGATTTTCATAACGCCAAAGCATCTCGTCTTTTGTCAAGTCCATTATCATCTAAACTCTAAAATTAGTGAATCAATCAAATATTGCTGCAAATATACAAATCATTTGTGCAGTCATGCTGCATAGGAAATTATTTTTTCATAATTTCTGCGATTTTTTCTCCAATTTGGTACCTGAGGACCTCTGGAGAGATGACTTCCACATCGGACCAAAGGAGAGAATCTGCTGTTCAAACTCAACATTATTTTGATTTTTTTCTTTTTTCTCTTGTCTCTCTTGTTTCTTGTTGATATTGTAAGACCTTTTTCTTCAATTCCTCTTTGTCATATCTCTTTAGGGAGGGACACCATTGGAGGATATTAAGCAGGTTTAGAATTAGACTTTGGTTTAGGAAAGGGGCTTCGCCTCCAGCAATGTAACCAATAATCTCATCACCATGGGAGCCATTGTTACAAACGTCCACGCAAAAATGCATTGAACGAGCCACATGGATAGGCACTATTTGTGGAATTTCGCCCATTGATGAACTGCATTTGCCAATGTTAGTTCCATTAAAGGGCAAAGGCAACAAGCCACGTTCATCGAAATAACGCATCACCTTTTCTAATATCAGGCGAACTCTGTTTGGAATAGATGTGTCTGTAGAGAAATCCTCTTTATTGCTACTTAAAAGTAAATCTACCAAATCTGAACCTTTATAGAAGTTGCATACAGAGGCATACTTTTGTCGTATCTTATAAACTTCTTTTTCTTTAACTGCCTTCTTGATATTCGCAAATAGTTCGTACATCTGTGTTGGCTTGTGATAGAAATCCCTGTCATCCCATGTGCGGTTGTCATCATTGATTAGATTTCTAAGATTATCTGACCAATCCCTGCCTTTTGCTGTATATACGAACCATGGGATGGTGATATTGGCTTTCAGCAAATGTTTCACTGCCTTAAATAGGGCTGAAATATCTGGCTCAACTTCCTCACCTGTTATCTTGCAGTTTGCATCCAAGATGATGGCATCCCATATCTTGCAATTATCTTTTAGCAATCTGATACCATCATCAACACAGACACAATTGGTGATATTAACACCTTCCTCCATGGCTTCATCCATGAAAGCCGCCGTTGGCTCATCATCTATCCAAAGAACTTCTATTGACAACTCTTCCATATCCATATTTTAAACGTATGCTGGTAATATTATTTCATATTCCGTCTGGAAACCTGCAATATCATCAGGATATTCGTGAAGTTCTACTGTGCCCTGGTAGTGCTCAATGATATTCTTCACCTGCCAGGTTCCATATCCTGTGTGATTACCAATTCCCCATTCAAAGATTCTTGACCTATCCAAACTCGAATGTATTGGTTCTCCGTTGTTGGATACACGAATTCTGACAGTACTTGAGGTTGGCTTGTCAACATCTATCCTGATGCAATAGTCATTCCTGTAAGCATCAACAAATCCCCATTTTTGTGCGTTGGAAAAGATGTTTTCAAAAACAGTTTCCAATTTGTCGCGATTTAAGGCAACTAATATGCAATCCTCACCATAGCCATCACTAACATTGTAATTAACCCTCACAGTGAATCGGTCAGACAAACTACTACTTGCTTTTTCATCAAGAAAATCTTTCAATTTAAAGACTTCACTCTCGCCCCATTCGTCTTCATCTACAATGTGGGTTATCATATTCTCGACTTTATCAATGGCCTCTCTTATCAACAAGAAATAGTCGTTAACTGTCTTGCCTGTACGTTTACCTACTATATCATCGTTATGTAGGACGCCTTTCTCGTTTCTGCGCCTGTCAAGGAGTGAGAAGGCAGGGCAAAGTTCGTTCATCACCTGTTGGATTCTGTGCTTGCGCTGGCGAAGAGCCTTAATGTACTCATCTTGCCGTTTATCTTTTAACTCAGACAATTGCTCCTCAAGAGCCAACAAACGGCGGTCTCTCTCCTGAAGCAACACCTCTTTTTGAGTGGGAACTCTATTTGGATAACAATAGTATGGATTTTCTTTAGGACATAAAATAGTGATTAAACATATATCGTCATCAGTCCTTTCCTCTTCCATCTCCAAATCTATCAGGTATTCTTTTACATAAGGCTTAAAGAGTTCGTTAATTATATACTCCCCATAATACACCTCCGAGTCATATCCAAAGGCTGCGATATCATCCTTTGGAACAAAGACCATTTGTTCTTCACGCAAAAGGGAGACTCGAAATTCACCATGCAGTGAAAAAAGCATAGCAGGACCTTGTATGGCTTCTAAGGCATCATCAAACTTGACACGTGGCAAAGAGTTGGAGTCAAAATATGGAAGAAGCGGATTTGTACTCAAATCGTTGAGCATAACGAGCCTACCTGTTTCCAAATGTTTCTCCGGCTTGGTCTTTCTGACAATCTCATCCCTATCTTTCGTAACCGGGAAAAAAATATGGTCCAAATATAAGACTTCGTATCTTTCATTAGCATTTTGGCTATGGCGGATATATGAATGGACATTAAAAGAATAATCCTTCTCTACAATTTCCTCATTCCTACAAATACAAATGGATGAGAGGAATTTACTCTTAATCTCTTGTAGATTTAATTCTTCGGAATGATAGAGGTAATCAGGGAACTCATCGAATTCTATTAACCTCATTACAGCTTTTACGGCAAGTTTACGTTCTCTGCCATTAACAGTATAATACGTCGTGGCATCAACAAACTTGATGTTATTGTTAACTGTATTAGTCAAAAAAATGATGGCTGTCTTCACATTCGTATAAGGAAGAAATATTCCCTCGGGTAGTGCAACTACTGTGTCAACCAATTTCCCTTTTATAAGACGCTTTCTCAAATCGTATGAATCCTTCCGGGTAAGGAAAGAAGCTGGCACTACACATGCTGTCATTCCTCCCTCAGTCATCGTTTCTATGCTACGCCTTAGAACAAAATTGTCGGCATTTTCCATTATTCCCTCTTCATTCATAATCTTAATGCCAAAAGGTGGCGTGCTCATAATGTTTGGGAAATACTTGTCTGTCCAAAGACTTGAATCTGATACGGTGTAATACTTGCTATCTGTTTGATATGCGAGTAAACGAAGTTTTCCTACTGCCCACGTTTGCTCATCAATCTCTTGACCAATATAATAATCGCCAAGTTCATGGTCTTTGTTGTAGAGACCCTCCTCATCGAACATTATATTGACAGAATATGACGCAAGTCCTGCAAATGGATTAAGAAGCCTACCTTTCAACTTTTTGGAAAGAACGACCTGGGTCAATTCTGCTGGCTGCATCCATATCTTTTCTCTGGAATATGCTTGTATCTTCGACAATGCCTCTTCAAAAGCCGAGAGCCATTTGTCTGTTTGAAATTCGTCTTCTTTCTCTGAATAAGGGAAAGTTATAGAGGCATCAACTTCAATGTCCCAAAGTAGCCAGAAAAGTAATACTATACTGCTTTTTTCTATCTGTTCGTCTGGAATAGATAATATATTATAAATGTTGAATAGGCATTGATTTCCCTTGTCCTTGAGACGCATCCCAATAGTACAAATTTCATCATTGTCCTTGTATTCCAATATTTTATAAAATGGTGTTTCAAATATACTTACCAATATCCTGTCATAATTCTTTCCCTCAATGGCTTTCTTCAGAGAAGCATCCACCTCTGCTTGTATTTCATAATATGGGCGTTCCCATTTACTCCCTTCAAAAAAACTCTTTATTTCTTGGCGTGTGACCTGTAAAATGATTTGCTTATCAGAGTCTTGTGGGTTCTCCACGATGTCCAAAAGGTCATATCTTCCAATGTACATCATTAACAGAGGGAGATATGAATTAGGGAAATTCTGCATGAAAGAGTCGATTTTATTACTCTTTTCTTCTACATTCAAGTCAGCAAACTTCAACATACGCAAATCAAATTAAAAATACAACAACTCAATCAACGAGTGCAAAGTTCAACATTATCTATGCAGTCATCCTGCATAGGAAAATATTTTTTGTAATTTTCTTCAATTATCTTTTGGACATGGTATCTATAGGAGTCTGGAGTAAGTACTTCCATATCCGCTCCATACGACAATATTTGCTGGTCGAGTTCTCTGTTCGGAATGACCTTGATTCGGATAATACGGTTGTTTTCATCTATTATCTTTTGTGTTTGATGCAGTGGTTTTGATACCACATACATAAATCTATCTTCAGAGACTTGGAGAAAAATATCTTCTGGTGTAGATGGTCTTACTGTCACGCCCACCACATCATCAAAATAGTGCTCAAAATCAATAGAGTCATTCGGAACGAAAGCCACATCCGGCGCGACAGACATTGATACAATACGGTCTAACGCCAGATTCGTAATGTCTTCTCTTCCATCTACACGCCCCAAAAGGAACCAACGGTTATTGTACTGCTTGACGTAATAGGGATGTATGATATATGATATGTCTCTTCCCCCATTTTTGTAATTATGGTATTCTATCCTCAATGGTTGATGATTGGATGCAGCATCAATCACATCGGACAAGTATTCAAGACCTTTCAGATTGGGATTCTGCTCAAATCCGATAATGTTTTCATTCTTTCCTTTGAGATTGAATCGCCATTCGAGGTTCGATATCACCTCTTCCATCCATTCGTTGGAGGGAAGTCCCCGGAAGCGGCTAAGAGTAAGGATAACTGTCTGAAGTTGTTGTGCTTCTTCATCCGTCAAAGGCTGTTGATTGATGGAAAAATCGGAGTCCTCATAGCGATAATACACCTTCTTGCCATCCTTTTTCCGTTCAAGGGGTATGCTCCATCCCGTTTCACTTTCCATGAACTTGATATCCTCGAAAATCTGCCTACGACTGACACCTCCAGTTCCATTATAATATATCAATGCCTCGTCACACGCATCAATGAGGTCATCGATATAATATCGGTAACGGCGGTCTCGGAAGCACTTGTCAAGTGCCTGATAACGGATGGCGGCATTTTTGTTGGTTGACATAGGCTTGATGGTATTACATGCTTATCAGTTCGTTGATTTCAAGGCATCTGGCTAATTGTAGCAGATTCTCCAACGTGGATTGAGCAGAATTAGCACAAAATTAATGATTTTTACACAAAAATCGCTCTAATTGTGAAGTTTTTTGGCTTATCAATCAAAAAAAATCTTTGTCAGTTCTTTAAACAGAAGTGTGTCTTTCATAGTTTGCAAATATTTCTGCCGTGGGTAGCATGGCCCCTACCCTTTCAAGCAACCCTTATTTCCTTCAATCGGACAAAACATAACGTTCGTCATAATCGATATGATACAATCGCAGAAATTCCAAATATTCGTCCTTGAACGACTTCTTTTTATGATGTTCTGCTTGATTGGCAATATAATTCTTCGTCTTATCAACCATAGATTGGCTGACTGAAAATGACGCATAGCCGCCCTGCCATGCAAACTTCTCGTAATAACGCCCCAACGTTTTTATCCATCGGCTGCTGTTTCGTTTCATTTCCTCTACAAGATGGGACACACACTCTGTACTATTGAGTAACACCAATGCATGGATGTGGTTTTCTGTACCGCCCACGCAAACAACATGGCAACCGGTTGTGTTGACCAATTGTCCGATATATTGATGCAAACGGGGTATGTGGTCGATGTTTATTTCCGGACTATTTGTTTTGATATGGAAGATGATATGTAGATAGATTTTACATAATGATTGTGCCATATAATAGTAGATCTTTTGCCCTTTCAGGGCGGTTGTATTACATCTTGTTCCCAAATCCCAGGGTGTTGCCCTGGGCTGATATCTCATTGCCCTTTCAGGGCGGACGTGTCGCATTTTCTTATTTATTCCCAGGGTGTTGCCCTGGGCTGACATCTCATTGCCCTTTCAGGGCGGTGACATTCTGCTCGTTTCAACAAATGGAATGATACAGGCAGAATGCCATCATCTCCTCACAACACGAAAGAAGGCTCGTGAAATCACAACTTGCGAGTGAAGCAGCGATGACGGCGATGCTGTTCGTTTTCGTAATACTGCCAATGGCTGAGCACGCCCTTGTTGGTCTCCATCTGCGGCATCGCCTCCGCCCATCGATATCCCGCCTTGTATATACGACTTGTCAAATCATGGAATATCAACGCATTGACACCTTTTGAACGATACTCGGGCAAGACTCCCACGAGCAAAAGATCGACGGTCTTTGTCTTGTGGAATTTGAGGACACGCAGCAAATGCCACCATCCGAAAGGAAAGAGGCGGCCGTCGCGGGTCTTGCGCAATGCCTCGGAGAAAGATGGGAAGGACACGCCAAAACCCACCATCTTGTTGTTTTTCTCTCCATCCACAACGGCGGTGATCAGGTCGAGGTCGGCTAACTTGATATAATCGTCGACCAGTTTGTCTATCTGGCGCTCGGTAAGCCGTGCAAAACCATATAGGCTGTCGTAGGTCTCATTGAGAATATGGAACAACTCACGCCCTTTACCGCCCTTCAACAGTTCGTGTCGGGTGAATTTATGCACATGGATGTTGTATCGTTTCTCTACGACCTCTGTGATTTTGGCAAACTTTGCCGGTGATTCTTTGGGGAGCGTAATGAGGAACTCCAGATAGTCATTGTCCTTGACAAACCCGCCAAAGTGCTTGATATGCTCGGGATAGTATGGATAATTGTAGTTGATGTACATGGTGGAGAGACGGTCGAAGCCTTCGACAAGCATTCCCTCGCGATCCATGTCGGTGAAGCCCATCGGACCGCAGATCTCATCCATCCCTCGTTCCTTGCCCCACTGGGCTACAGTCTGCAGGAGGGCTGCGGAGACCTCATGGTCGTCGATGAAGTCCAACCAACCGAAGCGCACCTGCCGCCTGTTCCAATGCTCATTGGCGTGGCGGTTGATGATGGCGGCCACACGCCCCACCACTTTACCGTCCTTATATGCCAAAAAATAGTCTGCCTCACAATGGTCGAAAGCGGGATTGCTTTGATGACCCAGGGTGGACATCTCATCGGAATACAGGAACGGCACGGAATAGGGACAGTCTCGGTAAAGGTCATAGTAAAACTGAACGAACTGCTTCAGTCCTTTCTTGTCTACGACTTTCTTTATCTCGACCTTTCCCATCAGCGGCGGTTCCTTTTAGGGGTTACTGCATGTCGTAGACTACCTGCATCAACTGCTTGCCCAGTTCGTCTGCTGCCTCCATGGTAGCGGCCTCACTGTAGACGCGGATGATCGGTTCGGTATTGGACTTGCGCAGATGCACCCATTTGTCGGGAAAATCGATCTTGACCCCATCGATGTCGTTGACCTGCTGGTCGGCAAACATCTCCTTCACGCGCTCCAGGATGGCGTCCACATCCGTGGAGGGTGTCAGGTCGATCCTGTTCTTGGCTATGGCATATTCAGGCAATGTGGCCCGCAACTCACTCACCTTTCCGCCCCTGTGTGCCAGCGAGGAAAGGAACAATGCGATACCCACAAGGGCATCACGGCCATAGTGGCTTTCGGGATAAATCACACCACCGTTACCTTCTCCACCGATGACAGCATTCACTTCCTTCATCTTGGTGGTGACGTTCACCTCGCCCACTGCAGCGGCGGCATACTTCCCGCCATGCTTCTCTGTGACATCACGCAGGGCACGGGTGGAAGAGAGATTGGATACGGTGTTGCCGGGAGTATGTGCCAACACATAGTCGGCCACGGACACCAAAGTGTATTCCTCACCGAACATCCTGCCGTCCTCACAAATGAATGCCAGTCGGTCGACATCGGGATCGACCACGATACCCAGGTCGTAGGCTCCGCTGCGCATCTCCTCCATGATACCCGCAAGATTGCGCTCCAGGGGTTCGGGATTGTGTGCGAAATCTCCTGTCGGCTCTCCATTGAGCACCTTGTACTCCACGCCAAGTCTGTCGAGCAGCACTGGCAGGACAATGCCACCGACACTGTTGATGGCGTCAACACATACCTTGAAATGAGATTTTCTCACTGCGTCGGCATCTACGAGGGGCAATGCCATCACGGCGTCCACATGACGCTGTCCGAACGATTCGTCGCTGGTGTAATGTCCCAGATGGTCGACATCGGCATATTCAAAATCCTCCTGCTCTGCGATGGACAACACCTGGTTGCCGTCATCCTTGGTGAGGAATTCTCCCATATGATTGAGCAGTTTGAGCGCATTCCACTGTCTGGGGTTGTGGCTCGCGGTGATGATGATGCCGCCAGCCGCCTTGCTCATCGTGACAGCCAACTCTGTGGTGGGTGTGGTGGCGAGACCGATATCCACCACATCATAGCCCATGCCGATGAGGGTGCCGCACACCACACTTCTCACCATCTCGCCAGAGATGCGGGCGTCACGGCCCACTATGATAGTCTGACTTGAAGATTGTCCACACCTTCTGATAAAGGTGGCGTATGCCGATGTGAACTTGACGATATCAAGCGGATTGAGTGTATCGCCTGCAGGTCCGCCGATGGTTCCGCGGATGCCTGATATAGATTTGATGAGTGTCATAATAATCAGATTCCTCGTTCGTAAGTAAGTTCATAATAACAGGGTATCACACTGGTCAATGCCCGGGAGGTTCCCTGGCTGTGGGGCACGATGATGTTCACTTTCGCCACTTCATCGTCTTCCTTCAGCATCCTGCCAATGTTCACATAGGAAAGCGGCACCAGCCAACCTGCCGGAACAGATGTGCTGCCGTATGCCGACGGCATCACCCCATTGATGAAAGTGGCCGTAAATGTGCCGAGGGTATTGGTCACCGTCATCTTGTCGGGCAATGAGGAGAAGTAAAGAACGTTGTTGGTAAGAATCAGGGAGTCGGTGAGCAGGTTGTACTCATTGAATCGGCACAGCACTTTGACGGACTCTCCGTTCTTGATCTTATCGCCACATCCTCTCCGTACAATCTGCATGTAAATGCCTGTGTTCTCGAAGAGCACAAATTCCTTCTTGCTGACATCGGTGATGGTGTCTTGCTTGAATTCATTCTCTGAAATGACCTTGATGCCTTTGGCTTCAATGAATTTCCTGATAGCAGTTCTCTCCTTGTTTTTCTGATCTGCATAGGTCTCTGTATCTCGACAGGCAGTCAGGAAAAAGACAGCCAGTAACGCTGCCAGGGTGCATGATAATAATCTCATTTCCTTATTTCAGTTTCCAGTTTCGCAATATGCGCTGCAAAGTTAATACAAAACAACGTAGTAGGCATATTTTTGTTGTTAATGTTACTGAAAATTATCCTATCTTCGCATCTTGTGTGGCGAAATAGAGAATGGCCCGATGTACGATTTGTTCAGCATCAGCCATGGAGCAAAGCAAACGGCCTCCTGCGGCATTCTTATGACCGCCACCATTGAAGAATTTCTCTGCCAGTGTATTGCAATAATACTGGTCGACACTGCGCAGACTCACCCAGATGGTGTTCTCCTTCTCGGTGTCCTCGCGCAACGATATAGAGAGCCTCATCCCCTTGATTCTCAGCGGTTCATTGACCAACCCCTCTGCGTCTCCCTTGATGAAATGATACTTTTTCATCTCCTCTTTGGTGAGCGTATAATAGCAGGCATGGCTACCTCTGACCACCACTAACTTCTGACTCATGATGTATCCTCTCAATCGGATGCACCACTCACTGTAGTTGTTGTAGACGTTTCTGAAAATCTTATCTTTGTCAATTTTTTTAGTCAAAAGTTGACCGATAATGAAATAGATCTCCGGACGTGTGGAATTATAGGTGAAACCACCCGTGTCGGTCATCATTCCTGTATAGAGATGCACTGCTGCTGCCTTGGAGAGCGTGTCAAAGCCACCTAACTGCCAAATGATGCGGAAAACCAACTCACACGTGCTGCTCAGTTTGGGGAATGAGCAAGACAGGGCTGCCTCCACATCCGGAGACTCATGGTGGTCGAAGAGCACCTTGGGTGCCTGCGACGCTTCGAGGATCTCCTGCATGTCGAGCACTCTTTTTGTGCTGTTGAAGTCAAGGCAAAAGACCAAATCGGCTTGCTGGAATGCCTCGTCAACGGTGTCCTTATGCTTGTCGTATCTCACGACCCGCTCATTGCCCGGCAGCCATTTGAGGAAATCAGGAAAGGCATCAGGCGCCACCAGCATGGGATTCTTGCCCTGGTCATGAAGATACTCAGCCCATCCCAACATAGCCCCAAGCGCATCGCCATCAGGACTTTTATGGCAGCACAAGACGATTTTCTCCGATTGTCCCAACAAGGCCTGCAATTGCCCTGTCTGCTTGTCGGAGAGCAGATTAAGATTTGTCATAAAGAGATAAAAAGATAATTAGAAGAGGCGATCAGGATAGACTCCCTCGTCGACCAAGGACTGAATCTTCTCCACTACGCTGGGCCTGTCTGCCGAATAGGTGACGCCAAACCATTTGCTGGTGGTGTCGAGCACCTTGACGGTGGCAGTTTTCTCATTGATGAGTTTGTTGACCATCAGCGGGATAAAGAACTCGGCTTTGAGGTTGGTCATATTCTTCGGGTCGCTGAGGAATTCCTTGAAATAGAGTTCGCTGTGCTCGAAATAGTCGGGCGTGAATCCCCACATATTCATGCTGACAGGAGTGTTGTCTTCCACAGGAATCCATTCACCTTGCTCATCCTTATAGCAGATGGGACCATTGACACGCATGATTTCCGTTCTTTCCACCACTGTGGTCAAGTTCCCCTCGTCATCCTTTGAGCAGATGCCGCGTGCGACGGTGCCATTCTCTGACAGGGTGTTGCCCACTCTGAATCCCACCATGGCATAACTGTTGGCACTTCCTTCAGGCAGGTTGGACAGGAACTGTCCCATGACCATGTATGCGTCACGGTTATAGAAATCATCACAGTTGATGACACAGAATGGCTCATGTATCGCTTTGGCGGCCATCATCACGGCATGGTTGGTGCCCCAGGGCTTCACCCTGCCCTCCGGAGGTGTGAATCCCTCTGGCAGGGAATCAAGACTTTGGAAAACCAGTTCGGCGGGAATATGACCCTCATATTTGCTGAGAATCTTTTCGCGGAATTCCTGCTCAAAATCCTTTCGGATGACGAAAACGATTTTGCCAAATCCGGCTTTGATTGCATCATAAATAGAGTAATCCATGATGGTCTCACCATTTGGTCCTAATCCGTCGAGTTGCTTGAGCCCACCATATCGGCTGCCCATACCTGCTGCCAATAATAATAATGTTGGTTTCATATCATTAAATCTTTATCGGTTGTAATTGATATGCAAAAGTAACAAAAAAAACACGGATACGCTGACATTTGCCCAATTATTTGTTGGTTTCGATGAAAAACACTACCTTTGTTGTCGAAAAGATAGCGACACACTAAAAATCTAGACCTAAAGAATGGAAGAACAATCATCCAATACCCCGGTTACCTCATGGCAAGGGAAAATCTCATGTCAGGTAATCCACAACAATCTCCTTCTTGACAAAAGCCAAATCAAGACTCTTGTCAACAGTTATCTGTATTGTCTTTTTGAGAAAGGGACGGTGACTGTCAAGTTTGACAAAATTGAGTTAACGGCCCATGCAGGAGAGTTGCTGATTTTCCCTCCCCATGTCTACCCTTCCATACTTCATGTCAGCGATGACTTTGAGGCCATGTGCCTTATTGTCAGCCAAAGTTTTGTTTATGACTGCCCATTGGCACGCAGTGTGTATCAGACCTCCACATTCTCGCTTATCCATGACGACAATCCCATCATCGAACTACCCGAAATAGCACAGAACACGCTTCATGAGGTGATGACACTCATCATGGACCATATCAATTACGGACACAGTTATACCTCGGAGGCACTGCAGGCTCTTTTCGCCCTACTTCTGGCAGACATCATGGCTGTCATTGACCAATACAACAACAAGACTATCAGCCAAAGCGCCTATTATGTGTTCATAGAATTCAACAAGTTGCTCCGCCTTCACTTCCGCGAGCATCATGACATCACATTCTATGCAGACCACCTGAAAATATCCTCGCGCTACCTTTCAATGGTCACCCAAAAGATTGCACATCTGACTGTCGCATCCTATATCAACCGCCATCTGATGCTGGAAGCCTGCTGGCTACTCAAGACCACCGACCACAGCATCCAATACATCAGCGAAGTGCTTCATTTCGCTGACCAAGCCTCTTTCTCGAAATTCTTCAAGAGGCTAAATGGACAGAATCCGCTCCATTACCGACACTCAAAGGGTTCACAAACGAAACTCTAAATAGAGGCGGCAATATTGCTGAGCAACTCCTTGGTTGAAATATCCATGCCGATAGCGCGCAACTGCTTGCACACTTCACTTGCCTGTGCGATGGCCTGCTTTCCGAAATCCGATGCCATGGCCGACAATGCCTCCAACTCCGTGGAAAAGACATGTTCCTCAGTAACTGGGGTGCGCATGTTCCTGAGGTGGTAAGTGATTTCCCAATACCCCTGGAGTTCCTCTCCCAGGTCAATCCATTCCTTCTCCACATTTCTCACATAGCCCACACCGGGAATGCCATTGACAGCAATGTCACCTGTCACCCAGACGCGCTGTCCGATGGAAAACTTGGGCTCCGGCTCAACATCTGGATTGTCCATGGGTTTCTCCATGTGGCCGTACTCCTCCCAGAAACCTTCGAGCAAGGAGCAGTTGCCATCCTTCAGAGCATCCAACTCATCCCTCAGTTGCTGGATTTGCTCTTCCGTGAAGTCACGTCTCCGGCACCCGTGAAGCAGAAACTCCTTCTCCAACCTGGCTTCCAGATTCATATCTGTGACTCTTGAGTCACCCTTGAATTCTTTCATATCTGATTGATGCTTGATTGTACTGCAAACTTAGCGAAAAAAATACAATAACTCCATTAATTTCTCTCAAAAGCGCATCATGACATCCAAATTTGTTCATTTTTGATAAAAAAATGTCCAATAACACCTTTATAAAAAATAAAATTCATACTTTTGCATACTAAGACCTAATCAGCATTGTTCACTAGACCTAAGCACTATGTTGAAAATTGAAAAATACTTGTTGAACGGCAATCGTCAAGAACGAGAGAACTGTTGTTTTTGGCTCACTTCTTTTGGCATCCAATCTGTTGTAGGACTAAAACCCTCCGAAGATCTGGATTCCATCATCACCCGTCATATAGAAGGAAAGACCGATATACACAGCATCCGTCAGGAGGTTCATGATTTTTACCATGAGTACCACCACAGAACCGGTGACCACAACATGCATCGCAATGAAGAGGCTGACAAAGTGTCCGTACGCACCGTGGAGTGTTTGCTGGCTGATGACTTTGAACTGAGTCTGAAAAACTTTTCCCAAACTCACCATCATCTGTTCCATGGCATTTATCACCATTCTGGTGAATTGCGGGAAAAACCATTCAGTAAGAAGGAATGGGTATTGGGCGACACCACCATCCTTTATCCCAAACCGGACAATCTGGAGGAGCGACTCTTATATCTCTTTGACACAGAGCGTTGCATGGACTACTCCAAACTTTCCAGCAGTTACAGATTAGGCCGATACAGCCATTTCATCGCCAATCTGATGATGCTCAACGCATTCCACCATTGCAACAGCAGGGCCGTTTTTGTGTATGCACTCAAATATCTTCTCTCCCGTGGCTATCATTTGCAGAACGACACGTTTTACAGAGAGGCGTGGTATTTCAGAAATGCCATTATCCGAGCATGCTATACCAACATGCATCAGGGTGTTTATCCCACCACCAAATACATGGAAATGTTTTTAAGCAACCTGTTGCTGGATAAAGATTATGAGTTGAAAAACCATCGGATGATGATCAGGGGTGAGTGAAATTCTCACTGCATGCTTCCATCAACTGACACCTTACCAATGGTACATGAAAAAAGCCAGGCCTTGCGGTCTGGCTTGTCCTTTTGTCCGATGGTTTAGAAGAGATCCATGGGCTTAACGGGATCACTCGGCTGATCGGGAGTTGTAACACTTGCGGGCTGAATTGGAGGATTCATAACCGGAGCAACGTTCAACTTCATCACCTTAGTCATCGGCTCTGCATAAATCTTTTTCATAACTGAAAATTTTTAGAGTTAATAATTTAAAGTGCTTAAAACATCACAAAGGTAAGCATTTTTTTCTTTCTGTCAAAAAAAATAGTGTTTTTTTTTCCACAGCAGCCTTTTTCTCCTCTTTTTGAGGCATCTCCCTCATAAAAAAAGGGAGTTCATCCGCCTTTCAAGCCACCCCTCCCTATTGTATCTTTTGGACATAAAAAATGCCAGACCTTGCGGTCTGGCTTGTCCATTTGTCCGATGAATTAGAACAGGTCCATGGGCTTAACGGGATCAGTCGGCTGATCGGGAGTTGTAACGCTTGCGGGCTGAATTGGAGGATTCATAACCGGAGCAACGTTCAGCTTCATCACCTTTGTCATCGGCTCTGCATAAATCTTTTTCATAATTGTAAAGTTTAAATGTATTAATACAGTTAATAATTATGTTGTTTAAAACATTGCAAAGTTATAAAAATATTCTATTAGTCAATCTTTACCCTATATTGTTTTAAGGTTTTTTAACAATAAATCTGTAAAAATTCGCAAATTTGTCCAAAATCGTAACTACTCAGCACCCCCTGTTTAAATGTACGTGTTGTGAGTACTACGGAAAAATATTCGTTAACAAATCATAAATCGGATTTTGCGTTTTTCCATTACCTCTGATTGTTGGGTACCCTTTGGATGCATTTACA
>JAEEJK010000120.1 GCA_016281815.1 Prevotella sp.
CAGGTAGTAGACAGACATGGCCAGCAGACCCAGCATGGCGATCAGGAAGGCCACGACGGTGAACACTTCGACCAAAGAAAGAATGCGATGCTCCTTGTCGTAGCAGGAACGCAACTGGTCGTCGTAGAAATTGAAGTTGTTGTCCATATCGCACTCAAACACCTTCCTGTAGACCTCGCCAACCTGCCGCTTCGCCTCGTTTTTGTCACCTTGGTAGCGCATCATCAGGCAGTAGCCAATGAGTGGCTCTTTATAGAGTTGCACCATCTGAGGGCGTCCTTCGTAGGTGGTTTCCAGGATGTTGTGCAGATGAATGGGGTTGATCAGTCCATCGATCTGTGTCAGCACGGAGTCCCCAGTGAAGCGGAACGCGCGGGCGTCTGCGGGCAGTCCGTGCAATGCGAGGGCGTTGGGTGTGACGTAAGTCTTGACACCGTTAGGGCCTGTCGTACCGTAATCGGCAATGAGTTTCAGGTCGAGCATCCTCATCCACGATTCCGTCTCGCGGAACTGCTGCCAGGCAATCGTCCTACCGTCTACCTCGTAAGTATTGTTGCTGCCGGCATGTAGCGGACTACCCAGTCCCAATGCGGCGTCCTCCACGCACGGCAGTTTTCGCACCTCATCGAGCATCAGCTTCATCCTCGGGTCTCCAAATTGCGAAGCGCGAACCTCCATCAACCGCTCGTTGTTGTAGCCTAAGGGGGCATTGACCAGATGGCGCATCTGCTGCATCATCGTCAGCGCCACGCCCAGCAGCACCATGGTGATGACATGCTGGAAGACAATAGAGAGTGCTTGTCCAGAGGTACGCCAACCTCTCAATGAGGCGGTCTGGGGCATGCCTTTCACGATGTCTATGGGACGTGCTTTCGAGATATGCCATGCCGGCCCAATGCCTGCCACCACGCCTAAAAGCAAGGCAAAGACCACCAAACCACAGATGATGAAGGGCGAGAGTAAATCTGTTGACTGGATGATGTCTATCTGGTGATTTGTATCTTCGTCAACCCACGTCATACCCGTGCTTACGGAGCGAAGCATCTGGTTGGCATAGGGTATGGCCAACAGCACCTGCCACACGGCCAGCAACAGTGAGGCGAGCGACAGCAGCATGCTTTCGACGATCAGCCGCACCACCACCTGCCATCGCTGGGAACCCAGCAGGCGGCGCATGGCCATCTCGCGTATGCGGAACCGACTCTGCGCGATGGTCAGGTTGACATAGTTCATCACGGCAAAAAGCAGGATGATGAGGCCTCCCAGAAAGAGCATCTGCGACTGCTTATGGTCGCCACGGATGGTGAAGGGGTTAGAGTTGATACTGGAAAAGTAGAGCTCCCTGAGCGGCTTGAGTTGCAAGTGAACCGGCCCGAAGGCGTTGTCGGGCTTGAACAGCCATACATTCTGAGCCAAGACCTGCTGCATGGCGTCCTGGCTTTTCGTCAGGTCGACCCCTTCGCGGGCCAGGAAATAGACACACCAGTTGCCAAAAGAATTCATGGTCGGGTCGTTGTAGGCTCCATTTGCAGAAGGAAAGCACTGTGCAGGCAACAGGATGTCGGCGGGGCGTAGGTAGGTATGGTTCAGCGGCTTCATCACACCACGTACGGTGAACGCCACCGTATCGCGCAGCACCACCGTCTTACCCATTGGGTTGGAATCGCCGAAGAGCGTCTTGGCCAACTCATCGGTGATCACGATGTCCTCCGGCCGGGTGAGCACCGTCTGGCGGTCACCCATCGTGAGGGGGAAGTCGAAGATCTGAAAGAAAGACGCATCGGTAAACATTGCCTGCACCTCTTTCTTCTCATGATTGCCCAGCGTCACCGTCTCTCTCTCACTGGCAATAGCACAAGAGGTCTCAATGTCGGGAAAGCGCGGACAAAGCAGCGGCTGCAGGGCCCAGTGCCCCACCTCCTCGGTTTCGTTTTCCTTTTCATAGTGGTTGCACGTCACGTAGATGCGGTCAACATTCTTATGCCACCTGTCGCGGCCAAACTCCATCTGTGAATAGAGGCCAATAATGATGACAAAGGCTAACGAAACCGAAAGCCCTACGACGTTGATCAGTGTATAGCCCTTGTTGCGTGAAAGGAATCTGAAGAAACTCTTCATATAATTCGTTTTTGTTTTGATAGTGCAAATTTACGCTATAAAAACAAAACCGCCAGTGTTTTTCACACCGGCGGAAACAGATTGTCTAATAATTTGACGGTTCGACGTATGATTATTAGACAGATTAATAGAGGAACCCAAAAGCCCATAGGGGAATCTTACGCCCGAAGGCATACTCTATGTCATCGGCTACCACATAGGCCTTATCTTGGCCGACAATCTGGCTGAATCCTTTATCCTGTCCTCCTACTTCTATAACGATGTCACCATCTACACGGAAGTCCCCTTTTTTGTACCCGGCATATTCTACGGTATGCCTTGTTGAGGCCAGTTGATTGGCAAAGAAGGTTTCTCGGACAGTTCCAATCTCTGGCTTATCCTGACAGAGAGTGTATAGCAGGTTAGTGTTGTCGAGATAAATCTTGTCAGGTTTCTGCAAGTCAGTAACGGTCATCAAGTTGGTAAACAAACGCCTAATTAAACGAGCCTCTTCTAAGTGGTTGAGGTATTTAAGTGTGGACAGTCTGCTGATTCCTGAGGCTTTCGACAGTTTGGCAATATCCACCTCATAAGGTGTCATTTGTGAAATAATATGGAGCAACGCCTTGACCTGTCGAGTATAGCCAACGTCCAAACCACGATATTTGGTCAGTTCTACGTCAACGGTATAGTTTATCGTGTTTTCCAACTTGTCATAGAACTCCCGCTTTTGTTCAAAGTAGAAGGGGTAATAC
The DNA here is from genome assembly GCA_016281815.1 of Prevotella sp. Lineage (GTDB taxonomy): Bacteria > Bacteroidota > Bacteroidia > Bacteroidales > Bacteroidaceae > Prevotella. Next base: position 2,853 of record JAEEJK010000120.1, read on the forward strand.
CCAAACTGCAAGTAACGCCCAAAATGCTCTAAGGGATGACATAAAGACAAAACCTGCATGCAAAACGCTGAAGGATCATCCAATAGGTGCTGAAGTGATATGGGCTCGATGTCAATACCCACATCGAGATGCAGGAATTCGCGCAGCGACAATCCAGGCATGTCATATATCATGATGCGTCGCGACAGGTCTGCCTGCCCATCGTTTATCTGGATGAGCGAAGAACCACTCAGAACGATATGCAGTTCGCGGTAGAGATCATAGATTTCCTTGATTTCCCTGCTCTATCCTGGATACTTATGCACCTCGTCAATGAAAAGCCATAAACCTCCCATTTTGACAAAACTGTCTGCCAAATCGAGTAAAGAATGGGCGACGAAATAGTTTGTATCAGCCGAGCAATAAAGAACATGATGATCACCTGCAGCAAAATTCTTTTTGATGTATTGCAACATGAGCGTGGTCTTTCCCACGCCTTTTGGCCCGCGGATTACAATTAAGCGCGACTGCCAATTGACTTGTTGCATGTAGTCGCGTACATACTCCATCGGAACCGTAGAAAGGTAGGCATTATGACGTCTAAACAGATTATCCATATCACTTCGATTAATTATCTTGTTATCTCCAGTAAACACTTTTTGCATCAAAGTGTTAATCATCATAAACACTTTATGCAGTTATTTGTTAATTGTGATAAACAAAAATCGCTTCAAAGATATGTAATTCTATCGAAACACACAAATAAATGGGACGAAATCTACCATAAAAGCCATAGATTTCTTCCTTATCTCACTCTGTCTTAATATTATTAATCGGATTCTCAGAAGCAGGTCAGCAGAATGTTCGTTTCAGCCAAAGATTTAGAAAACGGTCATAAACGATATAGCCCTTAGTTGTCTGATAGACGAGGTCTTTATCCATCAAAACTGTAAGTGCTTTCTTGATGCTACTGGCACTTGGCAACTCATGCTTACGGATGAAATCATTGGCCTGCAACTGTGCTACGCAATTATCCTTGGCGATGGCTTTCAGTACGCTACGCTGATTGTCTGTCAAGAAGGTCATCACCATCTCATATTGACTTGATCTATCTTTAAGTATAGTCAGGATAGCCTCTCTCACCTGCTGATAGTCGGTTACGTGGCACTCCATTTCATAAAGGCGGTTTAATACAGACTGTAAATACCATGTATAGCCATCGAACAATGTATATAACTGATGAAACACTTCTTCGTTAAAAGAACCCTTCTTTGCCTCGAACCAGCGTGAAGCGAAGTCGTAGTAAATCTCCTCATGAAGCGGTTGTAGCGTCATCATGGCAGTACTTTGATAAAATGGTCTCTTGGGTGATCCAAACATCTCATACATCAAGTGCTGCTTGCTGCCAGAGAAAATAAAGTGGGCATTATGTATAAACTGGATGTACGACCGCAGGAGCTTGCCATCGTTTTGGTTTTACTTTTGGTATTTTACTTTTGGTGTGATACTATTTGTACGATGCAAAGATATAAAACTTACTTGAAAACAACAAACTTATTACTAAGGTTTTTCAACTTCCGCAAGTTGAAAGTAGTTAAAGAAGTTAAGTAGTTAAAGAAGTTAAGCCACATGATTCGCTTGTCGGTTCCCTTCAACCTGAGCAATCACCTCCAAATAATAAAAGGTAATGGCTTTAACTTCTCAGCAAAGCGATAACTTCTTAACTACTTAACTACTTGCAAGTTGAGCGAATGCAAAACTTGAATTATCTATTGATACAGGAAAAAAAATGGGGCGAAATCTGCCTGTTTTTGGATAGATTTCGCCCATGTCCTATTCAGTCTTAATACTGTTGATCGGATTCTCATTGGCGGTGCGCCAACTCTGTATGAGGATGGTGGCAAGGGTGATGGTGCCGACAGCGAGGAGAGCCAGTGGGAAGAGCCACCAATAAATGGGAGTCCGCTCTGCAAAACTCTGCAACCACTGATTGCCGAAATGCCAAGCCAACGGAGCGGCAACGACAAAACTGATGAGCAGCAGCCAAACATAGCGGCGGCACAGCATGGCAAGAATCTGCCCCACAGAACTGCCCATCACCTTGCGGATGCCGATTTCCTTGCGGCGGTACTCCGTCTCGAACATCGTCATGCAGAACACACCGATGAGCGTGATGATAAGACAGATGACGCTGAACACCAATACCTGCCGCATGAAGCGGAACTCCTCCTGATAGAGTTCTTCTATATGTTGGTCGAGGAACTTCACTTCAGGTTCATGCTGCATTCCCAACTTCATGCAAATATCTTTAATTTTCTGTCGCATCTGCACTTTGTCAGTGCCTGCTGCCACACGCACATTCGCTATATTCAATGGAGGAACCCAACCTTCGCTCTTTAAAATATCGCGAACTATTATGAAGGCCAACGGCGAGTCGTTGTTGTTGACGCGTGTAGAGGCAAAGCGCATATTGCGGCACACACCAATTACCGGCAGGTCATCATCCAACAGTTTTTTGTCCATCTCCACCCAGTTCCATTTCTTGCGGGCCGCCTCATTGATGATATAGCAATCACCATCGTGCTCAGTGAAGTCACGGCCTTCAATCACTTTTATGCCCATTGTGCGAAGATAATGACAATCGACGGGCAGGACCGTGAACTGTATATTATGGTCTTTGTCACTCCGTCCCCAGGTCATATACGAGTCGCTGAATCCCAAAGGATATTGAGAGAAAGCAACATCAACCACCCCCATCTGTTGGATGAGTTCAGACCGCAGGGCATCTTGTTTGTCCTTCAGTTCCCATGTATTTGCATATAAGATTTCATCTTTAGAATATCCATAGTCAGAATTGAAGATGTAGTGGCTTTGCAGATAGAGGATCCCGATGTAGACCACCACGACGCTTGTAATCAAGAATTGAAGGCAGAGCAATGACGTACGCAGTTTACGACCTTGTGGAGAGAGCCCGAATGCGCCCTTCAGCACCAAAGCCGGTTGGAAGGAGGTGACGTAGAATGCAGGGTAGGCACCTGCCACGACACCTACCAAGACAGCGACCAAAGCCAGTGCAACGATGAGGAAGACATGTTTGCTGAGCGCTATGCTATCCACCATGAGTTCGCTGATGAATGGCCAGTATGACAGCAACCAGCAGATGACCATGGCCATGAGGAATGCCATGAGCGACATGATGAGAGTCTCTGCAACGAGTCCTATTCTCAATGAACTGACGCTGCTGCCCAACACCCTCTTTGTATTGACGCTCTTGATGCGCATCGGGCTCTCTGCCAACACGAAATTAAGAAAGTTGATTGCGGCGATGATGATAACCAACAGGCACGATAGCCGAAGGATCCAATCTACGGTTTTGTTCCCCTTGTCCAGTTCTGGGTCTACACCCGAATACCACGTTTTCGTGATGGGCTGCAAGCGCATGGCGAAAGACATGCTGCCTTTCTCTTCTTCCCATTGGTCCTCCATCCCGTTTTCAACAAACAACTGATGCCATTTCTCCATCATGGCATCCCGCATGCTGCGGTTGACTTGGGCTGTATCAATCTGAGCATTCAGCCTTAAGTAACAAACGTAGTTGTAATTGTTGATGTTGCCCTGGTTTTCATCGCGCATGTTGGAATAGATGCAATTTCTTACGGAACAGTTTTCCGGGAAGTCGGTAAACACGCCTCTTACCATGGCACTGTCTCCACTCTCCCACATCATGTGACGGCCTGCCACCTGTACAGAGCCGAAATATTGCATCGCTATGGATGCTGGAATGACCAATCCTTTTTGGTCGCCATCCTTCCAGGTAATATCGCCATCGAGCAGCCGAGCGCCAAAAGTTGTCAATGCGTCATTGTTGACACGGCACCAAGAAAAGGAATATTCTGTCAAGTCCTTCTTTGCAGTACAATTGTTATAACCCGTCATCAAAGCCATGGTCTCTACCTGGGGCATGGCAGCCAATTGTTCTGCGATGTAACGACTGACATGTGATTGCCATTCACGGTCTTCTGCCATACCAGGCACTTCAACACGATACAACTGCTCATAGTGGGTCAGTCCTTTGTTGTAGGAATGGCTATAGACGACCTGCGTCAAAAACAGGTAGCAAGCAGCAAATGCCACAGTGAGGCCGATGAAATTGAGCACCGTCGCTGTCTTGAAGCGGCGTGCCATGTAAAGCATGTTTCTGAAGATATTCATAATTTTGGAGTTTATAATTTTTTAGGGGAGTCTAGGAGATTAGGAGTCTAGGAGTTTAGGAGTTTAGACAATGGTACATTTGTTTGGGTAGCGTCGAAAACGCAACATACGGAGAAGCCATTCTTCACTCTTCACTCTTTACTCATCACTTTTCAATATCCAATACCTCATTGTCTTTGAAAGCCTCGTAGCCACTGGTGACGACACGCTCGCCTGGCTCCAGACCTTCGAGCACTTCGTAGTACTGCGGATTCTGGCGGCCTACACGGATTGGGCGGCGATATGCCTTGGTTCCAGTCTTGTCGAGCACGAAAATCCATTGGCCTCCTGTGGTCTGGAAGAAGGTGCCACGAGGTATGAGGATGGCCTGCTCGGGCTGACCCAACTCCAAATCAATGTAATAGGTCTGACCTGTGCGGATATTCTCGGGCCGCTCGCCACGGAAGACGAAGTCGCAGCGGAACTTGCCATCGCGGACCTCGGGATAGACCTTGCGCACCTGCAGTTGATACTTCTTGTCGCCACGGGTGAAGGTGGCAGTCAATCCCTGACGCACGCGGTCGATATAGTGCTCGTCAATCTGTGCCTGCACCTTATAGTCAGAGAGGTCGTTGATTTGCCCGATCATCTGTCCAGACTGGATGCTCTGCCCCAGTTCCACGTCGAGCAGACCCAGTTCGCCAGTGGCGTTGGCCCTCACCTCGAGTTTGCTTTTGCGCTGTCTCACCAGCATGACATTCCGGCGCATGTTCTGCAGGTTGTCCTCCATCTGATCCATCTGGACAGTCCGGTAGAGGCTGTCCTGTTTCAGCCGACGCCCCACCAGATTGCGTTTCCTGGCCGACAGTTGGTAGTCCTCCTGTGACTGCACGTATGTCTCACGGTTGATCATCTTCGCATCATATAGACGTTTGTTCTGTTCAAAAGTACGCTGTTTGCGGTGAGTATCCATATCCAACTGCGCCTGTTCTGTCAGATTGTTGAGTCTGTCCTGCTGCATGGCCACCTGTGTGTTGCGCAGCAGGTTTTGTTTCTCCGCCAGTTCCGACTCCGCATTCAGGATTTGCAAGTCGAGGTTGGAGTTGCTCAGGCGCACGATGACATCGCCTTTATGCACCATTGATCCCTCCTCAACGACTTTCTCCATCACGATGCCTCCCTCCTCAGGAGATATCTGCACCACCTGGATGGGCATGACCTGACCGTTGGTGCGCACATAGTCCTTGAATTCCGCGCTCTTCACCTCGCTGATGGTCAATTCGTCATGGTTCACTCTCAGTGTAGAGGCATGATTGCCGAATAGCAGCCATCCCAGTATCACCAGCAGCAGGCATCCCCCTGCCACGTATGGCCAATACTTCATCAGCCTTTGGCCTTTAGTTTTTTCGATTACTCTGTCCATCTTTATTATTGAAGATTGAAGATTGAAAATTGAAAATTGAAAATTATAGACATTTGAAAATTATCATTCCCAAATGCAGTCGCCGTGAAAGTAACGAACGAGTTGTTCCTTGACCATCGCCATCAGACGGCACTGCAGCAATGTCGCCTTCGAATGCAGCAGTTGTGCCGAGGTGGTCTGCAGGTCGATGGCGGTGCTCAGGCCCTCCTCATACTGATGGTATGTCAGTTGATAGGCCAGGCTGTCGGCCTCCACCTTTTTCTCCATCTGTACTGTCTGCTTGAGAAACCCCTGCCAGTCGAGCCATGCCTCGCGGCTCTGTTTCTCCAGTTCGGCATGTTTCTGCTCATAAGCCTCGCATGCCTTCTGGTAGTTGTTCTTCGCCTTGCGGATGTTGCTCACCGTCTGCATGCGGTTGAAGATGGGGATGCTCAGCGTGACTCCCACATACTCGCCCATGTTGTTGCTGAACTGTTTTCCAAAGGATGAGGCCGTCTGTGTATGCAGAGTCTTGTAATAAGTGGTGCTCAGGCCCGCGCTCAGTGAGAGAGTTGGGAAAAGATTGGCACGGGCCTGGTTCCACTCATGTTTGGATGCTTCCACCTGATAATGTGCCTGCTGCAAGGCAGGATGGAATGGAGAGCAATATTGTTGGAGATCATTCCGTTGGAGGGGATTCTGTTGGAGGGGATTCTGTTGGAGGGGATTCTGTTGGAGGGGATTTGAAATCCCCGACTTATGGGATGCGGATTTCAAATCCGCATCAACGCACGACACCGCATCAACGCACGACACCGCACCAACGCACGACACCGCACCAACGCACGAGAAAGGCGCCACAATAGTGAGGCTGTCTGTCAACGGATATGCCATCTCTTTTTTCAACTCCAACAAGGCAGCGGCTAGGAGATTCTGCTGACGGGTTACCTCATAGTCGGCCTCGGCATGCTGCGACTCCACCAAAGCCACATCGGCGGCACTCTTGCGTCCCACCTCCTCCAGCAGACGGGTCTGCCGCAGCAGCATTTCAGTTTCCTGCAGTTTCTCCTGAGCCATCCTGACCATTCCCTCATCATACGCCACATTAACGAAGGCCTGCAGCACATTCAACGCTGTCTGATCCTGTTGCTGCCTCAGTGCCTGACGCCCCATCAGCACACTCGCCTTGGCTGCCTTCAGCGCATGCAAGCGGTTGAATCCATCGAACACCGGCAACGAAGCCTGAATGGAATAACCATTGTAAAAGGTGCTTACATTGGTATAGCCGTTGGTCTCAGGGTCAATCGCCCTTCCGAAGTTGTACTGCGCACCGATGTTGGCATCCACGGCAGGAAGGAAGCGTCCGGCAGCACTGGTCTTGGCCACTTTGTAATTGTCGAGTTCCAGTCCTGCCCGCCTTACCTCATGGTTGTGCTCCACAGCATACTGCATGCACTGCATGGCCGTCCAACGCGGCTGAGCCTCCATCTGTGCAGCATAAAGCAACAGGGTAGCAAATACGATTTTTCTCATACCATTTTTCTTTTTGTTCACTGCAAAGATACGTTCCTTGAGAAGAACCCGCAATCTTTTTGGGGCAGCGGGAAGTTGATTGTCTAAAAATTATACACCCCGACGTATGATTCTTTGACGGTTTATTTGTACCTTAGCACCCATGAAACAGTATGGTACTATTTTAATCGCTGATGACAATGCAGCAGTGCTGACCGCCATGCGCTATTTGCTCGACTCCACGTTTGAGCAAATACTGACCACATCACAGCCTGATGACATTTTGAAGATGATGGCTCAACAGCCTGTCGACATCGTCTTGCTGGACATGAACTTCACCCTCGGGGTGAACAGTGGCAACGAGGGACTATTTTGGCTGCGCACCATCCGCAAGCACCATCCCCAGACACCTGTCGTGCTGCTGACCGCATACGCTGATGTCAGTCTGGCGGTGAAGGGACTGAAAAGCGGAGCCTCGGACTTCATCGCCAAGCCCTGGGACAATGATGAGTTGGTGCGCAAACTGAAAGACGTGCTCGACATGCAGAGCGAGATTGTCACCCTCGACGAGATGGAGGCGCAGCATATCCGGCGCGCCATCGACCACTGCCATGGCAATCTGAGCCGTGCTGCGGAGATGCTGGGCATCACCCGACAAACTCTGTACAACAAGATGAAGAGGTTATAAGATTGAAAATTGAAAATTGAAGATTGATTTCGGCTTTGCCGATTGAAAATTGAAGATTGAAGATTATGATTGCGTTGTATATCATATTAGGTGTCATTATTATGGCTTGCTTTGCATGGCTTGTGCATCATCAGCGGAAGTTAAAACTGCGCGCCCATCTCATGCAGGAAGCCATCCGCAACCATGATTTCACGTTCCGGTTGCCCACCAGGGGCATGCTCCCTGGCGAACGCGCCATGCAGGAAACCCTCAACCAAATGAGCGAGACCATCCGTCAGGAGATCAATCAAAACGAAGTGGAATCCTGGGAGCGCCTGACACGGGTACTGACCCATGAGATGATGAACGCTACCGCTCCCATCACGAGCATCAGTCAGTCACTGCTCAGTCGCCCAGAGGTCAAGGACACACCGCTTGAGGACGGCATCCAAGCCATCTTTGAAACCTCCAAGCATCTGAGTGAGTTTGTGGCCAGTTACCGGAAAATGTCCCAGTTGGAAAAGCCTACATTAGGTGAGGTCACCCTTCGTCCGCTGTTGGATGACCTCAGCCACACCTATCCGCAGTTGTCATGGGAAATCCGTGTGCCAGACATCAAGGTATACGCCGATGCCGGTATGCTGCGACAGGTATTGATGAACATGGCGAAAAACGCCACAGAGGCCAATGCAAAAAAGATGGTGATAGAGCATATCGAAGAAAAATCCGGTTCTCAATCGCGTGGCGTCGGCGAGCAGGTGTGTCTGTATGTCGGCAATGACGGTCTGCCCATTCCCGCAGAGGTTCGGCAGTCGGTTTTCGTGCCTTTCTTTACGACGAAACGCAGCGGCAGTGGCATCGGTCTCTCACTGAGCCGCCGCATGATGCTGCAACAAGGAGGCATGCTGGAACTGGCCGACCAGCCCCGCCATGGTTGCCGTGCTGGATTTGAACTGACTATTCGCCAAATTCTTTGAGAGGATCATTTGTCCTGAGGTTGATATTTACTCACTGTTCCTTGCTCTTTGAAAACCGGTGTTACCGATATTAATATAGATCCCCATACCTTGCTAATTTTATGCAAAGTTATAAAAAAGGTAACTACTCAGCACCCTCAGAATAAATGTACTTAGGAGTGCCCTGACGGGCAGAAATTATAAAAAAATGAATAAAAAAATGGTAAAAATATATCTTCTTATAATTTTCTTAAACATTTTCTTAAAATTTCTCGCCATAGGCGACTACTTTTCTAATTTGTCGAACATGTTTACTAGAGGGTGCTGAGTAGTTACTTAAAAAGAGAATAGCAAATAATCTAACGTAATAAACCAAGGTTCACGGGTAAGTCTGGAAATCTTTATGATTCATTTCTTCGGAAACTGGATGGTGAAGCGGGTGAGATGGTCGATGGGGTCTGTCATCAGACTGAAAGTGCAATGGTGGGCGGTGAGGATGTCGCGGATAAGCAAAAGTCCGAGACCCTGACCTTGTGGTTTGGTGGAGAAGAATGGTGTAAACAAGTGTGGAACCACCGAAGGAGAAATCCCCCGTCCGTTGTCGGTGATGGTGAGTTGTGAAGGAGTGGAAGTGATGACAATGAGGCCCTCCTTCTCCCCCATGCTTTCAACTGCGTTTTTGACAATATTGATCAGCACTTGCTGAAAGAGAATGGTGTCGAGATGAACAGGAGCAGCCTCGTCTGTAAGACGGAACTCCAAACGTACATGGGCTGTCAGGCATAGGTTTTCGATGAAAGGACGGCAAGCCTCCACTTCCTCGCTCAAGTCACATAGTTGTAACTGGGGCTGCGGAATTTTCACAACGTCAGCAAAGCGGGTAACGAATTCGGAAAGCGCCGTGAGTCGTTCGCTGGCACCATCCACATCCTCCAACCTCAATTTTCCATTCTCCATCAGACTCACAATGCCCGCCACGCTGTTGTTCACCTCATGGGCAATCATTCGGATAACACGCTCGTAAGCCGCTTTCTCTGCACGGCGAACCTCAGAAGTCAGCGACTCGATGAGGAAGAAAGGATGCTGAAAACCGCGGTCGGGGAACGACAGGTGACTGATTCGGAAGAGTTGCGGTTCACCGGGATTGCGCACGGTGGTCGTCTCCCCAAGAGGCAGAGCGTGCAAGGCTTCCTCTATGCTGGGTGACAACATCTCATGGGCAGAAGGATTCATGGAGGTAATGTTGCCATTGAGGTCGCATTGGATAACCCCCATCGGTGATGCCTCGATGAGGAGGTTGAGAAAGGTATATTGCTCTTCGAGTCTAAGGTGCTCGCTACGCAAGCGATTCAACAGGTCGTTGAATGTACGGACGATGATGTCTGTCTCATGCTGACCCGATGAAGCAAGGCGTGTGGTCAGGTCGAGGTCGCGCACCAGTTCCATGCCCCCTATCAATGTGTCGTACGGGCGGATGGTTTTACGGTAAAAATATCCCAAATAGATGAGCAATGCCAGAACGAACCCTTCTGTCACATAGAACAATGTGGGATGGCTTCGGAAGGTGGCATAAAGGGTGACACCGGCCAGCCCTGTAACAAACAGGATGAGGACAAGGAAATAATGCTTCAGTTTCATCTATTCTATACCAATTGCATATTCTTCACTCTTCACTCTTAAAGTCCGTGCTTCTCAATTTTGCGATAGAGGGCCCCACGGCTGATGCCGAGTTCCTTCGCCACGAGCGAGAGGTTGCCGTTGTGCTTGGCTATGCAGGCGGCGATGGCGTTACGCTCAAGAGAAGAAAGGGAAACGCCCTCTATACCTGCGTTGAAGTCGGTATTCAGAGTCCCTCCTCCCCTATTCATCACATCCGATGATGAACTGGCAAGCATTTTGAAATCATCCACCTCCAATATGTCTTTCTCGGGGTTCTTCATCAACAGAGCCCGCTCCACCATATTTTTCAGTTCACGGATGTTTCCTGTAAAAGGCAGGGTCTGAAGGAAAGCCATGGCCTCAGGAGAAACTTCAGTAGGCAAGATGCCGTTGCTGACACACGTCTCACCGAGGAAATATCGGACAAGAAGAGGTATGTCCTCCCGACGTTCTCTCAAAGGGGGCAAATGAAGGTTGATCAGGTTGATGCGGTAGAAGAGGTCTTCGCGGAAAGTGTGTTCCTCGACCATCGTTCTCAAGTCTGCATTGGTGGCGCACACCACGCGGACATCGGCAGTGCGTGTTTGGCTGTCTCCCAGCACCTCGTATGTATGGTCCTGCAACACACGCAGCAACTTCACCTGACTGGCCAATGAAAGTTCGCCTATCTCGTCGAGAAAGATGGTACCTCCTTTGGCCAATTCGAAACGGCCGATGCGGTCGGCACTTGCGTCGGTGAATGAACCTTTTTTGTGTCCAAACATCTCGCTCTCGAACAAGGACGTGGATATGCCACCAAGGTTCACTTTCACAAACGGTCCCGAAGCCCTGCGGCTCTGTTTGTGGATGGCTTCCGCAATCAATTCCTTGCCAGTTCCTGATTCACCTGTAATCAGTACTGGCGCATTGGTAGGTGCCACGCGGGCTACGGTATCCAAGACATTCATCAAACATGGACTGTTGCCGATGATGCCATATCTTCCCTTCTCTGATTTGGTATTTCTTGCTGCAGAAGTTTTGTAACTATTCCCTTTTGCTTGAGGGCTTGGCATAGAACTTAACTTCAGTGCCGTCTCTATCCTGTCCAACAGCACCCCGTTATCCCAAGGCTTTGTGATGAAGTCAAAAGCCCCTGCCCTCATCCCTTGGACAGCCAAATCGATCGTACCCCACGCTGTCATGAGGATGCACGGCACTTCCGGACGGAAGATTTTGATTTGCTTGAGCAGTGTTAAACCCTCCTCGCCATCGGTGGAAAGGGAATAGTTCATGTCCATCAGCACAAGGTTCACTGCGGGAACGGTGCGGATCACCTGTATGGCCTCCTTGGGGTTTTCCGCCAAAGCCACCTCATACCCGTTGCGTTCCAGCACGAGTTTCAGCGAGAGCCGTATGTTTTTATCGTCGTCAACTACAAGGATCATAATAGATATTTCATAAGAACAGTTGAGGTTACTTCGACACCCTGGCGAAGCGTGTTTTCCGCTCCTCAATGACACGTTTGTAGGTACGCTTCATCTTGTCATTCAAGAAGGATCGGTCAATGAGCGCGTATGTCTCTTGCGGTATTCGCATGAACATATCGAGTACTTGGTCTGCCCGTTTCTTTGGCAAACCAATCCGGTCAGCAAAGCGTTCAAAATCCAACCTGCAGGGATGCCCTGTCCTGTCATAGACATCGCTTTTCTCCATTTCGGGCGAAAGGCCGTCAGTCAGTCCCAAATCACTGCCACTTTGTATGTGGATGCATGTATTGACAAGGTCGTAGGCAGGAGCCAAGAAATACTCACCATTCTTGTTGATGAGTGAGAAATTCTTCATATGGGCATCCTCGTTGGCAAAGAGATAGTTGAACACCACTAATCTGAAAAACTGTTCCATCTGTGGCATCCAAGCAGGCACAAACCGTCTGATGGCATCAGCTATCTGCGCATAGTTACCATGGTATTTGAAATTGCTGTCGCCACCTTCCTCCGTCATTTGCAGAACAGTGGCAAAATCCTCTTGAGAACAATCTTTCACACCATTCGTCACATCAAAACGCTTCGTGACATAGACAGGCTGTCCACTACTGCTGAAACATAAACCGTTGCCTGCGGTACGTATGCCATACACCTGGGATGCCATCTGCATGGTGAGATGCTCGTTAGCAGGTATCTGCTTGCGGGTGGAGAGACTCAAATTGAAAGGAGTGGGTTTCAAGATATGAGTGGCCTGTTCGCCTTCACGTGCCAGACGAATCCTCCCGTTATCGACAACGGCAGAGAATTTCTCCTGAGCACCTGATATTGACATGTTCTGCATATTCTCTAAAGCAAGTCTCTGGTCAGACTCATTCTCAAAGTCAATGTCAATGAAAGGTGAAACCACCACTCCGTCAAAGAGTTCTTTCACGGCTTTGGGTGAATAAGTGACATAACCCGGTCGCAATG
>JAEEJK010000121.1 GCA_016281815.1 Prevotella sp.
CTCAGGATAGGTAGGAATCTGGTTGGGATTCTCCAGCCACCATGCGTAGGTGAGGTAAGCCTTGGAGAGGAACAGACGGGCGAGGTTCTTGGTGGCCGTTCCTGTCAGACGAGGATTATCGGGCAGTTCTGCGACAGCCTTTTCCAAGTCGGCGAAAATGGCGGCATACACCTCGGGCACGGTATTGCGCACGGAAGTACGCACTGTGGAGGTATTGAACTTCAGTTCACCGGCACCCAAGTCAAGAGGCACACCACCGAAGGTCTGCACCAACAGGAAATAGTCGAATGCGCGGAAGAAATAAGCCTCTGCGAGGAGGGCATTGTCGATGCCTGCCTCAGCGCCGTTCTCAATGATGCCGTTGGCAGTGTTGATGTTGGCGAACGCTGTTCCCCAGAGGAGGTCGGAACGGCTGCTGGAAGAAGTGAGATTACCTACACCCGAGAGGTCAGCATCCTTGAAGTTACCGTCAGCCGACTGTGCATAGGTGTATTCATCGGTACCTGTCTCGCAGTGGTTGAGCCAATAGCCGTTTCCATAGAAGTAGCGCAGGTGCGCATAGAGAGAGGTCAGACCGCCCTCGATACCCGTCTTCGTGTTGAAGAATGTCGGGTCGAACTGGCTGCGTGGCTGCTCGTCAAGGATATCTGAGCAGGAGGTGAAAGTGGTAGAAAGGCCACAGCACAACAAACCCGCAGCAAGGAAATATTTGATATTCTTGGTTTTCATATTCTTATCAGTATTAAATTGTCAATTTTCTGTCTTCAATTGTCAATTAGAATGTCACATTCACACCAAAGAGGAAGTTGCGGGTAGAAGGTGTATTGTAGCCTACGATCGGCATTCTGTGCTTGCCGGAGTACTCACCATAAGCCACAGCCGTGTTCTGGTTGGCCCATGAGTTGGTCTCTGGATCAAGTCCGCTCTCGTTGGTAAACGGTGAGAAGAGGACGAACGGGTTCTGCACAGTAGCATAGAGGCGCAGACGGCTGATGCCGAGGTCTTTCACTGCCTTCAGTTTGTCGAAGTTGTAGCCAAGGGTGATGGCACGGATCTTCATGTAACCAGCATCGAAATAGCCGAGAGTAGAACCATACTTGGGGTTGTCACCGCTTTGGATGCCGCCCGGTTTCGGATACTTGGCACCGGTGTTGTCGGGTGTCCAGTAGTCCACGTCGAGTTGTCCGCGACGACCGGTCAGCATGTTCAGGTAACCGTTGGAAGAGTGGATGGCACTGATCAGTTTGCCGCCCACCTGGAAGGCACCGATGACTGTCAAGTCAAAGTTCTTGTAACCAACGGTGGTGTTGAAACCGCCGATGAGGTCGGGCTCCATGCTCATGATCTGACGGTCTTCCGGACCGATAGCACGTGTAGGCAGTCCATTGGCATCGTAGTCGCCGTCGTACTTCACCTTAATCATACCCACGTTGCCACCTGGTTCCAGAATATTCATGGCAGCCTCTTCACCTGCCTGCCACAGGCCCACATACTCATAGTCATAGATGACATCGATGGGATAACCCACAAACCATCTGTTGGCCTCATCCCTCTCCTTGATGACTTTTCCGTCCTTGGTGACCACATCTGCGCCAGTCAGTTTGGTCAGTTTATTGCGGTTGGAATAGAGGTTGATACCAGCCTCCCAGTTCCAACCATTCTTGTTGTCAATGATGATACCGTTGAGGGTGAATTCCCAACCCTTGTTCTCCGTATTTCCGATGTTGCCGGTGAAACTGCTTACACCCGAAGTGGAAGGCATGGAGACATCGAGCAGGATGTCGTTGGTCTTCTGGATATAGTATTCAAACGAACCGTAGAGACGTCCGCTGAAGAGTGAGAAATCAAGACCGAAGTTCCAAGTCTTGGAGTACTCCCATCCCAGTTCGGGGTTGGGCAGCGCGTTGACATAGTAACCTGCCTGGTAGGTGTCACCGAAGTTGTAGTTGCGCACGGCGAGTCCGCCGAGGGTAGAGTACGGACTGATACTCTGGTTGGAGGTCTCACCATAACCGACACGCAGTTTCAGATTGTCGACCCAAGTAATAGGCTCCATGAAACTCTCACGCGAGATGTTCCAACCAGCACTGACGGCGGGATAGGTGTGCCACTGATGTCCCTTTGCCAGACGTGAGGAGGCATCGGAACGGATAGCGGCGGAAAGCATATACTTATTATCATAGGAGTACATCACACGACCCATCCACGACATCAGACCGCTCTGCCAGTAACTGTAGTTGTTGAGGTTCACCTCACCCACAGCCTTGTCGAGGGCATAGTACTGGAAGTAGTCAGCGGGGATATTCTGTGCGGAAGCACCTGTTGACTCATAGGTGGTCTGCTCAGCGGAGTACATACCCACCACATTGAGGTTGTGCTTCTCAGCGAAGGTGCGGTCAAAAGTGACCAGATTCTCCACCACCCAGTTGCGGGTCTGGTTCTCAGAGATTCCGCCGCCGTTGACTGCTTTCTCATCCTTGTTGTTCACACCGGTACCGGTGAAGTTGCCGCCCTTGGAGGAACGGAAGTTCAAACCGACGTTGATGCGATAACTCAGACCTTCGATCCACGGGCACTTCACCTCACCGAAGATGGTGTTGTAGGAACCGATACCCTTGTTCTCATTGAGCCAGATATCCTTGTCTCTCTTCACCGTCTCCTTGGTGACCACAGACTGGTCGTCGGCGGGAAGGGTGACATAACGCTTGAGGTTGCCATCGGCATCGTAGGGGCTGGCGAGAGGACTCTTGCTCAGCACTCCGTACATGTCATTCACACCTTGTGTCACTCGGTAACTGGTATTGGTGCTCAGTCCGAAACGGAACCACTTGCCCACCATCTGGTCGAAGTTGCCTCGGATAGAGATACGGTCGTATTCCTGTGTGGGAACAGGAGACTCATCATGGTAGTAACCACCGCCGAAACTGTAACTGCCGCCATTGGTGCCGCCGGTGATGCTCACGTCATGGTTGTGGCTCACGCCAGTCTGATAGTACAGGTCCTGCCAGTCGGTGTTGGTATTGTCGTCCTCGTCAAGAGAATTCTGATACAAGCCGGCAAACTTCCTGAACTTTGAGAAAGTCGGTCCATCCATCATCGGATACTTGTGGAACACCTTCTTGAAACTGACATATCCATTGTAAGATACCTTTGCAGGAGTACCCTGGCTGCCCTTGACGGTTGTGATAATGATCACACCGTTGGCACCACGGGAACCGTAGATGGCTGTAGCAGAAGCATCCTTGAGGATATCCATCGACTTGATGTCGGTGGGGTTGATATCGGAGAGTTGTCCCATGAAGGGGATTCCGTCGAGCACGATGAGCGGGTCGTTGGAGGCACTCAGTGAGCGCTGACCACGGATGCGGATCTGCATCTCAGCACCAGGCTGTGTGGAGGTCTGTGTCATCAGCACACCGGCAACACGTCCCTGAAGGGCCTGAGCAGCGTTGGTGGCAGCAATCTGATTCAGTTTCTCACCATTGACATTGGCCACCGAACCGGTGACTGCCTCGCGGCGCTGTGTACCATAACCGATGACCACCACCTCGTTGAGGCTGCCGCCTTCGGCTTCGAGCAAGACATTCAGACGGCTTTGGTTGCCCACACGGATTTCCTGGGTGACATAGCCCACATAGGAGATGACGAGTGTGGCACCCGGATTGACATCGATGGAGAAATTGCCGTCGAAGTCGGTCACAACTCCGTTGGACGTTCCCTTTTCCATCACGGTAGCACCGATGAGTGTTCCTTCGGAATCACTCACCTGTCCTGTCACTTTCTTTGATTGCTGCACCTCATCAGCAGAATACACTCCTGTAGGCGCGGCAACAGCCTGCTGTGTACTGAGCACCCCAAACAGGGAGCAAATACCCATCAGGCAGATGGTTTTTCTCAATTGAAAATGCATAACAGTACGTTTTTGTTTGTTAGGAATTATGTTTGGTTAAAAAATAGTTGATTTAGGAACATGCAAATGACGTTGCAAAGATAAATGAAACTAAAAAATGAATGGAGAAAAAACGTTTCAACGTCATTCAATTCTGTTTCATGATGAAAATACCTTTAAAAAATCTAAAAGCAACTGAATAGGAAGCCGAAAAAAAGGTGCGCCTTTATAGACGCACCTTATTATATTATTCTTTTCCTGTTGCTTCATCCGCATATTCTGTGGGTGTTCGCCCGAAATGCTTTTTGAAGACCGTGGAGAAATAGGTCTGGTTGTTGAAGCCCACCGAATAGGCCACCTGTGCGATGTTGATTTTTCCCTCACGGATGAGGCGTGCTGCCTGCTGCAAGCGTAGGTTGCGGATGAACTCTCCTGTCGAGATGCCCGTGATCTCCTTCATCTTGCGGTGCAGTTGGGTGCGGCTCAGTCCCACCTCTTCACATAGCCGGTCAACATTGAAGTCCGGGTCTTGCAGGTGCTCGTTCACCGTTTGCATGATGCGCTCCATCAGTTGGTCATTGTTGCCCTTTACCTCCACATTCTCCATCTTGTCCTCCTGCGTCTGGGCACCACTGAATTTTCCTCTCAGACGGCGCACATTATCAACAAGGTTGTCGACAAGGATATGCAGTTCCTCCATATTGAAAGGTTTGGCCAGATAGGCATCGGCCCCCTTGCGAAGACCCTCGAGGCGATCGCTCACCTCCACCTTGGAGGTAAGGAGGATGACCGGGATATCGCTGATATTGGGATTGCCCTTGAGTTGGCGCAGCATGGAGATGCCATCCATCTCGGGCATCATCACATCGCTGATGACAAGGTCGTAGCCTCCGCTGTCGGTCAGCAGTTTCTTGAGGGCCTCACGTCCATTGGGTGCCGTGTCGATGCGATACCACTGACCCAGTTCATTCTTGATATACTGTGCCACCTCCAGGTCATCGTCAACCACGAGCAGGCGGAAATTGCGCGAGCCCTGCTTATGTGAGCCTTGGGTTTCGCTGCTCTCATCGTCTACAATCTCCTCGGGTTTGAGGTGCTCCTTGCCAAGTGGAAGTTCGACGTCAAGACAGGCTCCCCGCTGTCCGTCCTTTCTGTTGTATGCCTTGATGCTGCCGCCATGCAGGAGGACGATGGCGCGGCTCAGGTTGAGGCCGATGCCTGTTCCCTCGATATGGAGGCCGTTGTTGTCTTTTCCCTGATAGAAGCGTTCAAACAGTTTTTCGGTATTCTCTTCCTTAAAACCGAGTCCGTTGTCCACCACACGCAGACTGAACGACTTGCCATTCTTGGAGAGTATGACACGCACCTCACCTCCGTCATAAGTATATTTGAAAGCGTTGGAGAGCAGATTGGTCACCACCTTGTCGAACTGAATACGGTCTATCCACGCCATCAGTTTTTCGTCCTCATGCTCAAAGGTGAAACGGATATTTCTCTGGCGGGCATTGAACTGGAACAGCGAACAGATGCCTGTGACGAAAGCCACGAGGTCGGTCTCGCTGCAATGCAGGTGCATCTGGTTCTTGTCTATCTTGCGCTCGTCGAGAATCTGGTTGACGAGAAGCAGGAGGCGCTGTGCATTGCGGTCGATGATTTGGATGTCGTCGAGATTCTCCTTGTCAGTGATCCTCTCCTTCAGTTTGTTGAGCGGTCCCATGATCAGTGTCAGCGGCGAGCGGATGTCGTGGGTGGCATTGATGAGGAAGCGCATTTTCTGTTCATCGAGGTCGGCCCTTCTGCGCCTCTCCCTGTAGTAACCTATCAAGATGATTGCACCGACAGCCAAGAGGGCGTACAGGAGATAAGCCCATGTGGAGGCATACCATGGTGACTGAACAACCACATTGACAATCAGCGTGCCATCATAATAGGTTCCGTTGGTCATGGCCCGCACCTCTATCTCATAGTGTCCGGGATTCATCCGGCTGAAAGCCACACTGTTGGACCCGTCCATAAAGGGTATCCATTGACCTCCGTTGATGCGGTATTCATAATTGACATTCTCCGAATTGCTGAAATCAAGCAGAGAAAACTCCATGGAAAACGAGTTTCGGTCGTAGGGAATCTTATATGTATCGGAAAGACATCCGACCGGTTTTCCATCGATGACGAAATTGGTAAGCGTCACTTTCTCATCTGTATTGACAGCGGCACCCGACACCTCATCAGGATAGAACGTGACGATGCCCTCGATACTGCCAAAACTCACCCTTCCGTCACCGTCGGTGGCAAGAGCACCAAGAATGAATTCCCGGGCTTCGAGTCCGTTTCCTCCCACATGGCTGATCACACGCTTGTGGCGCTGGTCATACTGCCAGATGCCATTGGCAGAACTCATCCAAATATCACCATTCTGTGAACAAACAATGGCATAAATAGGTTTGTTGTCCACCTCCTTTATTCCCTTGAATCTGGAAACTTTCGAGGCAGAACGGTCAAACTGATAAAGGCCCGTCTCTGTACCGATGAGAATAGACCCATCATTTTGTTCACAGAGCGAGAAGCACTGGACACCTTTCAACTGCAAATCCCAGCCAAGGATACGGAAATTGCGGTCTGCCGGGTTCATCACACAGACACCGTTGGTGGTGGCTATCCACAGCAAACCACGGCTGTCGAGGAGGAAAGCCTTCACCCAGTCATTGCACAATCCGCCCAATTTGGGGTCGATGTGGTACATACTGAACGACTCTGATTGTCCTGTTGCCGTATCAAAGATAGAGAATCCTTTCCCATAGTTACAGACATACAGATGCCCCTCGCCATCATCCGCCATGCAATTGATGCCCCAGCCATCGAGACGAAGGCGCTGCGTGCTGGCACCGGTGAAAGGATTGTAACTATAGAGTGTATTCTCACTTCCGACCCAGAAGTTCCCTTTGCTATCACGGTAGATGCAGTTGGCACCCGAGGGTGATGCAGGAGCCTGTGTTATTTTTCCATCGGCGTCAAACCGGTAGATACCGCTTTTCTGTACGGTACACCACAACGCGCCATCATCACCCTGTATCAAACTGGAAAGGCTACTTCCTAACTGGATATTTTGTGCGGAGAACTTCCACGTGCGGAATACCTCCTTTCTCTGATTGAGTTGAAGCAGGCCTTTCCTGGAGCAACTCACCCACAGGTTCTGGTCCTTGTCCTCAAAGATATTGTTGACATTGGCAGTAGAGAGGTCATATTTCCCACCGCCGCTTTCCACTCTCTGCAGCGTCTTGCTGCCCTTCGGAATGACAAACAATCCACGCCCAGAAGTACCGATGTAAACATTTCCGGCATGGTCGATCATGGCTGCCCTCACCGACACGTTGGCCCCAATAGCAGAAAGGTCGAAACCCGCATCCGTGAGTTGTGCTGAGACATAGTCATACCGCAATATGCCATAAGCACACACACAGAGGAACCCTCTGGCATCGGTGCGGAGGAATGTCATGACAGGCCCATAAGGTGACACAAAGTCCTTGATAGCCGTGGGTTGAAGTCCACTTGCTTTCGCGCGGGTGATGGTGTCTGTCTGGCAGCCCCACCAAAAACAATGCTGGTCGTCCTCAAACAAGGCGGAAGGGAAGTTGTTGATCTCGTTGCGCGAAAACTGTCTTTCCTGTGTGACGACATTGCGGCCCGAACGGATGGAGTAAAGTCCGTATCCTGAGGTGCACACAAGGATGTTCCCATCCCTGTCCTCATAGATACATTCGATACGTGGCAAAATGCCAGTGGGAAAACGGTATCTCACAAACTGATTGGTGGCATGGTCGTATCTGCTCAGCCCTCTGGCTCCTCCCACCCACAGACGGTTCTTGCTGTCGGCAAACAGGCATGTGACCTCGTTTCCCTGAATGGTGGTAGAATCATCTTCATCCGTATAATAATGTGTGAAGCGATAGCCATCAAACTTGTTGAGACCAAACTGAGTACCCACCCATATATATCCATACTGATCCTGACAGATAAAGTTGGTGGTGCTGCTCGACAACTTTTCGGCTGTGTACAACCATCCGCTGACAGCCCTGACAGACAGGACGGTCATCAGACACAACAGGATGAGAACAAGGACTTTTCTTCTCATATGCTACAATTCTAAGGACAGACTATTCCATGCGCCGAGGCGACTCCGTGCCAAACAGATAAGATGGTTTCCACCCACCGCAGTCGAGGATGATTTTCTCGAACACGATGCCGGGATCCAACGGTTCTATCCGCAGCGTGTGCTTCCCTGCACCCGCCGGCAGGTCCACCGTGCTCTCCACCACGCGCTTGGCCACGGTGGGATAATAGATGCTGTATATGTTGGCTGGTGCCTCATTGAGTTTGGAGTTGAAATTGATGGTCTGCGGAGCGCCGTCATCAAGAGTCACCCGATAGCACAGTCCGCCCTTGTTGAGATAATCAAGTGTCGATTTCACCACGACATGGAGTTGCTTGACGGGCGATTGGGTCTCAAACCGGTAAACCAATGCCGCTCCGTCTACCCCAGCGGTGGTGGGGCGCAGGGTGATGCCGCTGAGTGTTCGTCCCAGACCAGGTATCACGGTCCATTTGGCCTCAGCGGCATCCTTGCGGTCAAAGGTGTGCTCAGCCTCCATGGTCACCACACCATCCCGCTCTGCAAACACACTGTTTTTCCCTTCGGTATTCACTCTTTCCGTCCTCGGCAAGATATTTCCGGGACCGAAATTGTCGTTCCAACTTCTGTATCCGATATGCTTCTGTATCATCATGCCATTCCACTTTCCTCCTGCGAGGTCATGGTTGTATGCGGCACACAGGATGGAGTCACGGCGAAAAGCCTCCGCCACCTTTTCTGCCCAGCAATTGGCATCAGGGTTGCCCTCCTTGCTCAACTGGAGGTTCATCGCCTGTGCATAATACATCTCATATATATTCGCCATGGCCTGGATGGGGAACAGGATAATTTGCTGATAGGCATCACGGTAGGCCCCATCGAGGGTGACATACTGCCGCAGCGCCTCTTTCTCCAACCTGTTGTAGTCGGCCACCACCCTCTCCCACTCTCCTGTGGAGAGGTTGTAAGTGCGGCTGTCGAGCATCTCAGCAGTGATGCGGCCGTTATACTTGCAGCACAGGTCGAGCAATCTTGCTGCCTCCGGAGCCTGACTTTCGCCAAACTGCTGCTGGCAGAAGTTGAGGGTGTGCTCAGGGATGGACTCACCGCCTTTCCATGCCATGTCAAGGAAGAACTGGATGGGGTACTCCATGGGTTTGAGATCGCCTACATTGAGTATCCACATACGGTCGATACCGTTCTCATAAGCGAGTGTGAGTTGTTCCCACATATGCTGGATCGGTGTGACGTTCAGCCACTTGGAATTGCGCGGTGCCCCCACATAATCCACATGATAATAGAGTCCCCATCCACCGGGATGGCGGCGCTCACGGGCATTGGGCACGCGGCGCACATTGCCCCAGTTGTCATCACAGAGCATCATGATCACGTCATCAGGCACACGCATTCCCTGGTCGTAATAGTCGAGCACCTCTTTATATAAGGCCCACACCTGCGGGGTCTCCTTGGCAGGGCGCTTGGTGACATCGCTGATGATTTTGCGTTGCTGTTTGACAATGTCAAGCAGCAATTTGGTGTCGGCATCCTTGCTCATGGCCTCATCGCCATCACCCCGCATGCCGATGGTCACCACGTCTTCGGTTCCCTTCATGCGCTCGATGCCCTCACGGAAGAACTTGTCGAGCACGGCTTTGTTGGTGCGGTAATTCCACTGGCCATATTCCTTGCGGTGGCGTGCCCACTCCTGATGGTTGCGCGCCATGGGCTCATGGTGTGAAGTGCCGATGATGATGCCCATCTCGTCGGCAGTGGCAGAGTTGAGCGGGTCGTCGGCATAGAATGCCCAATCCCACATGGCGGGCCACATATAATTTCCCTTCAGGCGCAGGAGCAGTTCGAACACCTTTGCATAGAACTCATGCCCTCCGAACCCGGTGCCGAAAGTATTTTTGACCCATGTGGTGAGGCAGGGAGCCTCGTCGTTGAGGAAAATGCCACGATAGCGTACGGCAGGCTCTCCATCGGTATAGGTACCCGGTTTGAGCCATATCTTGCTGTGCTGTACGACAGGAACGTCTGCCCACCAATACCAAGGTGAGACACCAGCCTGACGCGACAACTCATAGATGCCATAGATAGCGCCTCTCTTGTCGCTTCCCGTGATGCGCATCTTCTGACCGTCGATCTGAATGATGTACTTCTCCCTTGCTTTCATCTTGGGGTCGACAGCGATGCTGATACTGGCATTATCTGCCTCAGTGACGATGCCGCATGCAGCACCGCAGACCTTGTTGAGGTCATTGCACAGATCATTCGCCGCACGCAGCACGCCCTTGTCTGAAGAAGCCACATAGACGTTCACTTTGCCTGCTTCATTGAGAAGCCATCCCTCACCATTGAAATTGACAAACGGTTCAGCGGCCTGAAGCCCCAAGGGCAACAGGAATCCCATCAGTAAGAAAAAGAGTGTACGCATAGTTTAATCGTAAATTTAAAGTAGAGTCTTTTGCAAAAATACTTGTTTTTTGAAAGACTTTAAAAAAAATACCATTCAAATCGTCAGAATGAAACAAAATAAAAAGCAATTGGTGGAATTGTTTGTTTTTGTATTCGACTTTCTCATGGTTTTTATTTACTTTTGCATCACAATTCATTTATCCATGCTCATTGTAAAAGCACTGCAAACGTTTGGTGAGTATCTGATACTCATGGGCAAGACATTCTCCCGTCCTGAAAGGATGAGGATGTTCTTCAAGAAATACGTGAAGGAGATGTCCGATTTGGGCATTGACTCCATCGGCATCGTGCTTCTCATCTCTTTCTTCATCGGTGCCGTGATCTGCATCCAGATGAAGATCAATATCCAAAGCCCCTGGATGCCACGTTTCACAACCGGATACACCACAAGGGAAATCCTGCTTCTAGAATTCTCCTCATCCATCATGTGTCTCATCCTCGCAGGAAAGGTGGGATCGAACATCGCCTCCGAACTGGGCACCATGCGTGTGACCCAACAGATTGACGCACTTGACATCATGGGTGTGAACTCCGCCTGCTACCTCATCCTGCCCAAGATTTTGGGGATGGTCACCATCATGCCTTTCCTGGTCATCTTCAGCGCCACCAACGGCATCCTGGGTGCTTATGCCACCGCATATATCGGGCACATGATATCGCCCGAAGACCTCACTGTGGGTTTTCAGCATGACTTCAACTCATGGTTTGTCTGGATGAGCATCATCAAGAGTCTTTTCTTCGCATTCATCATATCCAGCGTGTCTTCCTTCTACGGCTACACCGTGAAGGGCGGTTCGGTGGAAGTAGGCAAGTCGAGCACAGACGCTGTGGTGTCGAGCAGCGTGCTGATACTGTTCTCCGACGTGTTCCTCACCCAACTGCTGTCGTGAGCGCCAGCGACATATCCTCAGGCAAATGATTGAGATAAAGAACCTATACAAATCGTTCGAAGACAAAGAGGTGCTGCACGACATCAGCGCAGTCTTTGAGAATGGCAAGACCAATCTGATCATCGGTCAGAGCGGTTCGGGAAAGACTGTGTTGATGAAGAACCTCGTAGGTCTGCTTGACCCGACAAAAGGACAGGTGCTTTATGACGGCCGCGACTTTGTGGCCATGAGCAAGCGAGAGAAGATCATGCTCCGGCGGGAAATGGGAATGATATTCCAGAGTGCTGCACTCTTTGACTCCCTTTCCGTGCTTGAGAATGTGATGTTTCCGCTCGACATGTTCTCGACGATGAACCTCCGCGACCGCAAGAAGCGCGCCCGGGAATGTCTCGACCGTGTCAACCTGATTGAGGCGCAATCCAAATACCCCGGAGAGATATCAGGCGGCATGCAGAAACGTGTGGCTATAGCAAGGGCTATAGCCCTCAATCCCAGATACCTCTTCTGTGACGAGCCCAACTCTGGCTTGGACCCCAAGACATCGCTGGTGATCGACGATCTGCTAAGCAGCATCACCAAGGAATACAACACGACCACCATCATCAACACTCATGACATGAACTCGGTGATGGGCATTGGGGAAAATATTATCTTCATCCATGAGGGGCGCAAGGATTGGCAGGGGTGCAGCAGCCAGATCATGGAATCCACCAACAAAAATCTCACCGACTTTATCTTTGCCAGTGACCTGCTGAAGGAAATGCGCTCCAAGGTCAATCAGGAGCATCTGAAAACTACTCAATCATAGGATCTAGAGGATCTAGATATTCTAGATATTCTAGAGGATCTAGATATTCTAGAAAATCTAGAGATTCTAGAGATCACCTCATTTTCCAGACTCCACCCCGCTCTACCAAAGGCACGACTATCTGCTCAGAAACACTATCGGCATAGTTGACGATGAGGAACGCATTGGCCGTGTGACCGTCTGCATCCACCTCCGCATCAGAAACGACAAACGAAATGATGCCCTTGTGCGACTGACGCTGCTGCGCCAGAAACATCTTCACATTGTCGCGCAGTTGTTCCCTGTAACTACCCGGTATGGAGTCAGCCCCGTCAATGCCCGCCACATAGTCGTCGTAGCGGCCTTCCAACAAATAGTCATAATATGATTTGGCAGTGTCAGCCACCATCTTTTCGGTGTCAGCATCCTTGCCGCACCCCGAAAACATGATTGCTGCCACTGCCAGCAAAAGCGTCAGACCACGCCCCATACCCTATTTCTGACGGATAAACACATTGATGGGACATCCCGTCATCTGCCAATGTTCCCGTATCTTGTTTTCCAGGAACCGGCGATAAGGCTCCTTGACATACTGAGGCAGGTTGGCATAGAACACGAATGTGGGAATCTGTGTGTTGGGCACCTGCATGCAATACTTGATCTTGATGTATTTGCCCTTGACTGATGGCGGTGGGTATGCCTCGATGAGGGGCAGCATCACCTCATTGAGTTTTGAGGTTCCCACCTTGGCCGTACGGTTAATATACACCTGCTTGGCGGTTTCCAGCACCTTAAAGATGCGCTGCTTGGTGAGGGCCGAGGCAAAGATGATGGGGAAGTCGGTGAAAGGTGCCATACGCTCACGGATGGCATTCTCAAAGGTCTTGATGACCACCTGGTCCTTGTTCTCCACCAAATCCCACTTGTTGACCACCACGACAAGCGATTTGTTGTTGCGCTGAATGAGTTGGAAGATATTCATGTCCTGGGCCTCGATGCCACGGGTGGCATCAATCATCAGGATACAGACATCAGAGTTCTCAATGGCACGTATGCTGCGCATGACAGAATAGAACTCCAAGTCTTCCGTCACCTTGTTCTTGCGACGTATACCCGCAGTATCTACGAGAT
Organism: Prevotella sp.; assembly: GCA_016281815.1. Classification (GTDB taxonomy): domain Bacteria; phylum Bacteroidota; class Bacteroidia; order Bacteroidales; family Bacteroidaceae; genus Prevotella. Next base: position 13,302 of record JAEEJK010000121.1, read on the forward strand.
AGAAGTCGAATCCGAACTTGTCGTAACGGGTATAGATGCTGTCGCGGGTAGTGCCTGCGATATCGGTGACGATATGCCTGTCCTCGCCGATAAAGGCATTGATCAGACTGCTCTTGCCTGCGTTGGGTCTGCCAACCACTGCAAAGCGCGGTATGCCATCCTCAATATCATCCTTGCCGGAATCCTTCAGGTTGTCAAGCACCATATCAAGCAGATCGCCTGTTCCGCTTCCTGTGGCGGCACTGATGCATATAGGATCGCCCAGTCCCAGTTTATAAAACTCAGATGCCTCGAAATATTGGTCGAAATTGTCTGCTTTGTTCACGACAAGCAGCACAGGCAACTTCGCCCTACGCAAGATAAGCGCCACATCTTCGTCCCAGTCGGTCAGGCCGGTACTGATATCGACAAGAAAGAGCACCAAATCGGCTTCCTCAGTGGCTATTACCACCTGCTTGCGGATTTCTTCCTCAAAAATATCATCCGACTTCACGACCCATCCGCCGGTATCCACCACAGAAAACTCACGCCCGTTCCACTCACACTTGCCATATTGGCGGTCGCGTGTGGTTCCGGCCTCATCGCTGACAATGGCCTTACGCGACTTGGTCAGTCTATTGAAAAGTGTCGACTTCCCCACGTTGGGCCGTCCGACTATTGCTACTAAATTCCCCATTGTTTTTTTCTTTATTCGGGATTATATCCAAAATGATCGAGTTCACGCTTGGAACTCCTCCAATCCTTGTCGACCTTGACGAATGTCTCCAGGAATATATGCTTGTCGAAAAATTTCTCCAGTGCCTTTCGGGCCTCTGTGCTCACCTTTTTCAGGGCGACGCCCTGATGACCGATGATGATTCCTTTCTGAGAGTCGCGTTCGACATAGATGACCGCACTGATGCGGATGAGTTTCTCTTCTTCCTTGAACTGCTCCACGCCCACCTCAACGGAATAAGGAATCTCCTTGTCATAATAGAGCAAGATTTTCTCACGGATAATCTCAGAAACGAAGAAACGGGCTGGTTTGTCGGTCAGTTGATCCTTTTCGAAAAAGGGCGGGCTGTCGGGCAGCAGTTCGCTGATGCGCTTGAGCAAGACATCGGTGCCAAACTTATTGGCGGCAGAAATGGGAAGGATCTCTGCCTCCGGCAGCAATTGATGCCAGTGCTCCACCACCTTGACCAATCCTTTTTGGTCGGTCAGGTCGATTTTGTTGATGAGCAACAACACGGGAATGGTGAGGGTGCGCACTTTTTCCAGGAAATCCAGGTTTTTCTCGGGATTCTCCACCACATCAGTGACATAGAGCAAGACATCGGCATCTGCCAGTGCCGACTCCGAGAAGGCCAGCATCGACTCCTGCAGTTTATAGTTGGGCTTCAGCACGCCCGGAGTGTCTGAAAAGACGATCTGCATGTCATCCGTATTGACGATGCCCATGATGCGGTGCCGGGTGGTCTGAGCCTTGAACGTGGCGATGGAGATGCGTTCCCCCACGAGTTGATTCATCAGCGTGCTCTTGCCGACGTTTGGGTTGCCTACGATATTGACGAATCCTGCCTTATGTTTCATTGTTCTTAAAAGACAAAAAACGCATCTTTTCATTGTCGAAGGATGCGTTCTGAGGTTATTGGAGTTCTTGTTTATTTCACAGGGGCGGAGGCGGCAAAACCGTCGTATGCCCATCTGAGATAAGAAGCGCCGTGAACGAAGCCTGCTCCGAAGGCAGTGAGGATAAGATTGTCACCACGCTTGAGACGGTTCTCATATTCCCACAACGCCAATGGAATGGTGGCAGCGCTGGTGTTGCCGAAATGCTCGATATTCACCATCACCTGCTCCATGGGCAGTTCCAGCCGACGTGCCACAGCCTCTATGATACGCATATTGGCCTGATGTGGCACGATCCACGTGATGTTGTCCTTGTTGAGACCGTTTCGCTCAGCAATGAGCGCACAGTCATCACTCATATTGGTCACAGCATAGCGGAAAACCGTGCGCCCCTCCTGATAGAGGTAGTGCAAGCGGTGGTCGACTGTGAAATGTGAAGGTGGGCAAACAGAGCCTCCGGCCTTCATGTGAAGGAAAGGCAGACCCTTTCCGTCAGTGCGGAAAAACGAGTCCTTGTATCCCATTTCCTCATCATCGGCAGCCTCTACGAGAACTGCTCCTGCACCATCGCCAAAGAGCGGGCAGGTAGCACGGTCGGTATAATCCACCATCGACGACATTTTGTCAGCACCCACAACAAGGATTTTCTTGTAGCGGCCGCACTCTATCAGAGAGGCGGCATTGTCCAACGCGTAAAGAAAACCGCAGCAGGCGCCCCATAAGTCGAAGGCAAAAGCATTTTTCAGACCAAGTTTTCCCAACACTATTGAGGCAGTGGAGGGGAATTGGTAGTCTGCTGTCGAAGTGGCCAGAATGAGAGCATCAATGGTATCGGGGTCAACTCCCGTCTTCTTGACCACCATTTTGGCAGCCTTGCGGGCCATGTATGACGTTCCGAGACCTTCCTCAGAGAGGATGCGGCGCTCCTTGATGCCCACGCGCGTCATTATCCACTCGTCGTTGGTCTCCACCATCCTTGAGAGTTCCTCATTGTTGAGGACATAGTCAGGGACGTATCCGCCTACGCCAGTGATGATCGCTCTGGTCTTGCTCATTTTACTCCACAGTTTCCTTCACGATAGCGACCTTGCCTCTGTAGTAACCACAGGTAGAGCATACGGTGTGGTAAACATAGTAAGCGCCGCAGTTAGGGCAAAGTGCCAAAGTGGGAGCAATTGCCTTGTCGTGGGTTCTTCTCTTCAGTGTACGAGTCTTAGACTGTCTTCTTTTTGGATGTGCCATTTTGTATTATTCTTTTATTGTTGATTTTAATTTCTCCAAATCTTTCCAACGCGGGTCGCTCTCAGCATGATCTTCCTCATGGATGCTCATCTCTCCGATGCGTTCCAACATGGCCGGATTGCACTCCCCTTCGGGATGGACATGCCTTGTCGGGATGGCAAGGGCTATCATCTCATACATCAGCCAAGATACATCCAGTGTTCCTTCTTCTGCCGGTATGGTGATCACATCGTCATCATCTGAATAACGGTCACCCAACCGGACAACCAATCTGCTGTCTGTGCTGACAGGCTGCTGCAGGTCGTCGAGACACAAGTCACACACCACTGTGGCATCTCCTTCAATGTGGAAATTAAGTTCATAAACCCCAGCCCTCTTTTGTACATCAAGAGTGGCTTGGAGTTTTCCACCTTTTACCTCAGTGGCTTCGATGGCATCAAAATAGTCCTTCTCAAGCCCGAACTCATAAGAGGCATTTTCCTCTGTCTGGCCCTTCAAGTCTATCTTAAATCTTTCTAAACTACCCATTTGGGCTGCAAAGTTACTACTTTTTTTTGAATTGGATGAAAAAAAAGCAGGAAATTCGTCACATAAGTCGCTCATTCAAACCAAAAGGTGTCCGACAACGTGTCAAATGTCCTATTTTACGCCATACCCTGGCATCTAAGTTCGATTCTGAAAGTGGTGCCCTTCCCTATTTCTGAAGACTTGACGAAGATCTTTCCCTTGTGGTATTCCTCCACAATACGCTTGGCAAGAGAGAGGCCAAGTCCCCATCCTCGTTTCTTTGTAGTGAATCCAGGTGTGAACACATTTCGGATATCTTTCTTGCGTATACCTTTTCCTGTATCCTCCACCTCAATGGCAGTACGGCCGTTTTCCTCACGCACACGGAGAGTGATTCTTCCCTCCCCCTCCATGGCATCCACAGCGTTTTTGCAGAGATTTTCAATGACCCACTCGAAGAGTTGTGGATTGATGTCGACGAAGATGTCCTCGGCGGGGAAATCGGTGAGCATCTCCACCTTGGCAGAGGTGCGGCGGTTCATATAGTCCACCACATGTGTCATCACCTCCTTGAGGCTGGTGGGAACAAGTTCAGGCAGAGAACCGATTTTTGAGAAACGGTCGGCAATGAGTTGCAGGCGTTTCACATCCTTGTCCATCTCTGGCAGCAACTCATCATCGGGATAAGACTCCTTGAGAATTTCCGTCCATGCCATCAGACTGGAGATGGGTGTTCCCAGTTGGTGCGCCGTCTCCTTGGAAAGTCCCACCCACACTTTGTTCTGTTCGGCTCGTTTGGAGGTAAGGAGTGCGAAGATGGCAATGACGACAAACACCATGACGATGCCCAACTGCACATATGGCCACATGGAGAGTCGCTTGATCATCACCGAGTCATCATAACAGACATTGATGAAGTCTCCTTTTCCCTCGTCGTTGAGATAAATCTTGATGGCCTGACCTGCCCTCAGCATATCCTGCCCCATGACAGATGCCTTCTGCAAACTGTCTGCGAAGTCAGAACCCTTGGGATTGATATTCCGGAAGGTGGTGGCCTCTCCATTCCGGTCGAGCACGATGACAGGTATGGTATTGTTCTCGTTGATGACCTTCAGCACCAGGTTGAGATCGGTCTCCTCATCCGCCTGGTTGAGTGCGCGCATGGCCTCCGCCCACACCTCCATCTTGTTGTGCTCCTCAACAGAGAGGTCACGAACCAGATAGTGAGAGATGAACAGGGAAGCCATGGCAATAAGGACTGCCGCCACCACGAGGATGATCTTCACCTGGCGTATCCTATCCGTCCACTGCATATAGGCGATGAGATTAGAGTTTTCCTTATCAGGGCAGGCGATGGCTATCCGAAGAAGAAGTAGCCGATAAACACGGCTGCTATGACGCCAGCAAAGTCTGCGGAGAGTCCACAGGCGACAGAATAGCGATACTTGCGGATGCCCACACTACCGAAATACACGGCAAGGATGTAGAAAGTCGTATCCGTACATCCCTGGATGATGCTCGAGAGGTGTCCGATGAATGAGTCAACGCCGAAATGGGTGAAGTTCTCAAGCATCATACCACGCGCCGCAGGTCCGCTGAGCGGTTTCATCAGCGCCACGGGGAGTGCTCCCACAAAGTCTGAGTTGAATCCCAGTTTCTCAACGCCTGCCTCCACCAGTTCCTGAAGCATCTGCATACCTCCCGATGCCCTGAAGATGCCTACCGCCACGAGGATGGCCACCACATAGGGTATGATGGTCACCGCTACGCCAAAGCCACCTTTTGCACCCTCGATAAACGAGTTGTAGACATTGATTTTCTTGAACAATCCCGAGAAGATGAAAATCATGATGGCTCCCAGGATCATGACGCTGGTGAGGATACGGCAGAAATGCTGCATTTCCTCCTGGTTCATACCGTGGATGGCATAGAACAAAGCACCCACGAAAGCGGCGATGACAGCGAACATGAGAAGGATATAGCGGTTGAAGAGATTGATGCGCTGGTAGATAGAGCATACGATGAGTCCGAAGACAGTGGAGCACAGCGAGGTGAGCAGCAGCGGGATGAAGACATCCGTGGGGTCTGCCGCCCCGCTTTGCGCTCTGTATGCCATAATGGATATGGGAATGATGGTGATGCCCGACGTGTTGAGCGTAAGGAACATGATCATGGCATTGCTGGCCGTATCTTTCTCCTTGTTGATGCTCTGCAACTCATTCATGGCCTTCAGTCCTATTGGCGTCGCGGCATTGTCCAGTCCCAGCATGTTGGCGGAGATATTCATAAAAATGGAGCCTAATGCGGGATGCCCCTTGGGAACGTCGGGAAACAAGCGTGTCAGCACAGGACTGAGGAAGGAGGCCAGGCGCTTGATGAGTCCGCTGTCCTCACCAATTTTCAGGATTCCCATCCACAGGGCCAATGTTCCGGTCAGTCCCAGACACATCTCAAAAGCATTCTTGGACATCTCAAAGGTGGAGTCCATCATCGCTGGCAACGTCTCGAAGTCTCCCATGATGAGTTTGATGACGCCAACGACAAACCCCACAGCAAAGAGGGCGATCCAAATATAGTTGAGAGCCATTTCCTAACGTTTTTTGGGTTGTGGTTTGGCTTGAGCGGCTTTTTTCACCCTACCCTGCTCGGCAGACGCTGCCTGTATCATCTCATTGGTGAGCACAATGGCTGGGTCGAGGTGACGAAGGCGCTCCACATGCTGCTTGTGCATGGCACGGATCTCAAACGGCAGGTCATCCTCCATCTCGCTCTTGATGATCACCTTCATGCCCATGAAAGCATAATTCTTGCGGAGGTCGATGATGTCGGCATCCTTCAGTCGGATACATCCCTCGCTGGCGCGTCCCGGCACACTTTCCGCATTGTTCGTACTGCCATGTATGCCTATACCGCTATGCCCCGGAGTGACCAGACGGAGGAAGTAATCGCCATACGACTTGATGTTGCCACGTCCGTCTCCAAAGTCATGCCGCCATGTGGAGGCATCCGCAATCTGTGAGATCGTGAAGGGCTTTTTCATCGTGCTGTTGGGAGTGCGCATGTCACCCCTGCGCTCCTTGTTTCCCTTTTTCAATCCAAAGGCGCAGTCATAGCGTGCAAGCATGACTGTGTCCTTGCCTTGTGCCTCATAGACATAGAGATAATAGTCCTTTTTAGACATGACAATGAAGCAACGCTGACGGTCACGCATCAGCCCTGGCTTGCTGATAGACTCGTCTGGTGTCAGGCGGATCGTTCGGTTGCCAAAGTCGAGCACGACATGCTCACGTATCTCAGGATTTGAATAAGGAAAGGGTTTGTCACTTGTCTGTATGACGAGACTGGTCATCAACACCAGCAAAGTTTTGATTCCTGTCATCATGATGATATTGGTTAGGGTGATAAAAAGATTAACTATGAATTATTCCACAAGGTATGTATACTGCTTGGACATAAAGTATCGTTTGCCCATATAGACCACCTGATACCAGTCTCCCTGCTCGCCCACACATTCCAGTTGGGTACCTTTTTTTACAGATCGTGTTGCGCCCTTCTCATCCTTCAGGTAACCCGAATTCAGACTGGGACCAAAACGCATGCGCACCCCTTCACCGTTGACCACCACGCGTTGTGTTTTTTTCGCATCATACCCCACTTTTTTGACAGCAGGCTGATCCAAATCGATGGAATCCACCCGGATGGAGTCTGTTTTTGCTTTTGGTTCCACTTCGATTTCTTCCGACTGAAGGGACGTATAATGGTAGATACCACCTATGATAAGGAGCAATGCGAGAACAGCGATGATGAAAAAAAGCAACTTACGGTCGTTTTCCGGCCGAGGGGGTCTGTCATTGCTGACGCTGACATCACTATATTCGGATTCTTCAGGAAGTTGCTCTCCTTCGAGCACTTCCTTTTGCTCAAATTGCTTGATTGACCTGCCGCAATAGGGGCAGAGATTGGCGTCATAAGGAATCTGCCTCCCACAATGTTGACATTTTATCATTTTCTCTTCGTTAAGGTGGGTTTTCTGCACCCACAATTATGGAGATGCAAAAATAAGCATTTTTTTTAAATTATTGAAAATTGAAGATTGAAAATTGAAGATTTCTAGAGAATCTAGAGGATCTAGAAAATCTAGAATATCTAGACCATCTAGACCATCTAGTTCTCTCCCTCCCCCTCGGGGAGGGCCGGGGAGGAGTGTAAGGTTTTTGGAGGGGGTGCAAAAAAATTGCCGGGCCCCTCAGGTCATTGACCTGAGGGGCCCGGACTTCGAAAGGAGGCGGCGACCTACTCTCCCGCATTGCATTGCAGTACCATCGGCGCTGGCGGGCTTAACTTCTCTGTTCGGGATGGGAAGAGGTGGGACCCCGCCGCAATAACCACCTGATATGTCTTCGAATGCATAATCAATAATGCATAATGCATAATCAATATAGCAACGTATAAGGTGACAATCTCCACAAGCAG
>JAEEJK010000011.1 GCA_016281815.1 Prevotella sp.
CCAGCCTGAATGCAGCCCGTTGCGTGGAGGTTGCGGATGGTGGCACCGTCGGTACAATAGAACGGTGCGGTGTATTGTCCGACGGAAGTAGGGTTGAACGTCAGCGTATAGCCTTTGCCGTTGAAGGTGCCCTTGAACCGATGTTCATAGTTGCCTGCCATTGTCGCCGTCACGGTGATGTCGTTTGCAAGTTCGATGGTCTTGCCTTTGAAACCGTCTATTGTCGTGTCGAACAGGATGCGCTGACAGAAGTAGTCCCAGCCTTCGGCGGTTTTGATGGTGTAGGTGTCGCCGTTCTCGTTCTTCGTGATGTCGTTTTCATTGAGCGTATACGTAATCGTGGCGTTGAGGTTCACGTCCTCAGCGGGCATCGTGAACGTGTAGGTGTTGCCGCTTTGGGTGTAGGCGATGCTGTTGCCCGATGTCGCGCCCGTCAAGGTCAGCTCATCGAGGCTCTCGTTCATCAGCTTTGTGTAGGTGATGGTTATCTCGTCGCCCACCAATGCCGAGGTCTTGCTAACACTGAACTGCTGGTAGCTGTTGTTGACCCTGTATCCGGCCAAGATATTGAAGTCCTTGGTCAGCGTGTAGTTGTTGCCTCCGACGGTGACAGTGACGCTGGCCGTAAATTCGCCAGTCTCGAAAATCATGCCCGTTTGACTGTTGCCCGTGGTCTTGTTCGTGTAGGTGATGGTCCCTGCGGTGGCACCGAGGCCAGTCTGGGTGTTGAACTCAAGCAAGTTGAGTGACGGATAGTCCAATGGGAACGACTCGATGGTGTTATCGTGGGCCGTGAGTGTCAACGTGGCCTGATGGTTGGTGAGCGTGCACTCGTGTCCTGCACTGTTGTTAACGCATGTAGCGGTCAGCGTGTTACCGCTGACGTTGAATGTAAACGTGTGCTGCGGGTCGGCAGCCACCTCCCTCTGATAGGTCACCTTGATGTAGCCCGAATCAAACAATAATATTTCTGATGGAGGTACTGACGAAGCCCCAAACAGTAGTTTCAGCGGTGCCGAGGACGAGACATCCAATGTTCCCGTGTAAGTGACGTCCTTAAACTGGCCAGCATTATCCCACGACGAGAAAGCCGTAACTCCAGGGCTAATGCTGAGCAGATTGCTCATGTCCTTGCCAACATACATGCTATAGCTCGTGGGACAGAAGAGACAGATGTTATGGAATTCCACCTTCGTCACCGTACCCTCGATGTCGGGGAAGCTGGCCTCCATACTATATTGATTGGTCAGAATCAATGCCTGATTTACATCTAAAATGGTCTGCGTGCCATTATTAAGCCATCCGCCACCGTTGCTCAGCACTATTCTATTGCCGGAGCCATTGGATAGCGTGCTGCCCGAGATAGAGCATGCGGAGCCGTTCATAGTCCACGTCTCGGTGACTTCTTCCGTCACTGCCCACGCCCCTTGCGCCATCGTTAGCATCGCGGCAAGGGTGAGGATGAGGTTGAATGTTCGTTTAGTCCAAATCATAATTCCTATTTCTTTTTTTATTTGTTTATGTTTAATGGTTTAACTTTATTTGTCTCGTTGGGTAAAAAAACACAGTGGCTTCCCTTGCTCGAAAGCAAGCAAAGCCGTGTTTCTATAAATGTGTGTATTGGCGAGCGCCTATGAGAGAGAGAGTAGCAAAAATATTGGAACCACCAAAGAAATCGGTGATTTTAACATTGTTTTCCTTCGTCAAAATATGTCGGGAAAGCAATGCCTTGTGGCGCATCTCTGCCCTGTTTCTCATAGGCATCTGAAAAACTACTGTGCAAAGATACATGTTTTTCTTGCAAGATGGAAACGATATGGTGGGAAAAATGATGTTACAATACAAATCTGATACAAAAACAGATGAAATCTTGTGCAACACATGAACAAGATGTATAGGTTGCGCAGGCTTTCAACGGTTCTCTATCCTAAAATTTTCGTTTCACTTTCGTTTCACCCTAAAAGAAATCAGAGAGTCGCGGAACTCGTAACTCTCTGATTTTCAGTGTAGCGGGACCCGGGATTGAACCGGGGACCTCATGATTATGAATCATGCGCTCTAACCAGCTGAGCTATCCCGCCATCATTTGCGTTTTGCGGGTGCAAAGGTAATCATTTTTTTCATACTTGCAAAAAAAATGCGCTTTTTTTGTTGGAATATCATGTAAATTCATTAAATTTGCCACGATATGGCACATCTTAATACTTCTTAATACTTCATGTATATGGAAAAACAACAGATTCAGATTGAGCACAGCCTTCTTTCGACTTCGCCCAATATCATCTGGAATATTATCAGTACAGAGGGAGGGCTGAGCCGGTGGATAGCCGACAGCGTGAAGGAAAGCAAGGGCATATTCTCCTTTACCTGGGGCGATGTGAACGGTCATCATGAGAAGCGCCGTGCCGTATTGAAGGAGCGTGTCCGCCACAGCCATATCCGTCTGCAATGGGAGGATGAGACCGACCCTGACGCCTATCTTGAGTTGCGCATGATGCGTGCCGAGATCACTGGGGGGTATGTCCTGCATATCACCGACTATGCCATGCCCGATGACGTGGACAGCCTTTATGACATCTGGGACCAAAATCTCGAACAGTTGCGGCGTGTCACCGGACTCTGATCCCTGAGATATTTGATAGTAAAAATGAGAAAATTCCTAACAATCATTTTCCTTCTTGCTTTTGCCGGTGTCGTTCGGGCACAACAGGCAGACTTCAGCAAGATGTCATCAATGGTGAGACAACTCACCCTCACCCAACGCAGCAAGATGCGCAAAATGCCTGGCGTCGACCGACGCAGTCTATGTGCTTTTGTTCGCGTCAGCGAAAGTGGTGCCAGTGGCAATGAGGCAGATGCTTCAGAGATGTTGAAAAGTCTTGGTTGCAAGCCACTTGCGCAGTTGGGTGATATCTTCATCGCCGACATTCCCCTGCATCGGTTGGCATCCCTCTCGCTTCATCCCTCCATCACGCGCATTGAGGCAAGGCAAGGCAATTCGATCAGCATGGACACCACCACCGTGCTGATGGGCGGTGCCCGTGCCCACTTGGGCGACGGGTTGCCACAGGCATTCCGCGGAGAGGGCGTCGTCGTGGGAGTGATGGATGTTGGGTTCGATCTCACCCATCCCAATTTTTTTGACACTTCTCTTTCCGAATACCGCATCAGGCGAATGTGGGATTTCCTCTCCGTCGATACCATCGGTTCGCCTCTGTATGTGGGAGCGGACTATATTTCAGAGGAGGCTCTCAAGGCGTATGCCCACTCCCGCGACGGTCTCATCACCTCCCATGGCACCCATACATTAGGTTCGGCAGCAGGGAGCGGCTACGACTCCCCTTACCGAGGCATGGCCCCGGCGAGCGATATCTGCCTTGTGGCGAATGCCGTGAGTGACAATGCTGTCCTGGTGGATTCCGCCGATGTCTACAAGTTCACTTATGCCACTGATGCGCTGGGGTTCAAGTATCTATTTGATTATGCTGACTCGGTGGGAAAGCCCTGTGTCGTCTCATTCAGCGAAGGTTCGCCGATGGATTTCAGGGGAGACGATGAACTCTATTACGAGGTGCTCAGCAGGCTCACCGGTCCGGGGCATATCATGGTCGCATCCGCCGGGAATGAAGGGCTGCAGTACAATCATGTGAAAAAACCAGCCGACAAGGAGCATACCACCGTCTCCATCCTTTCCGGGGGGGCGGCCGCCTATTTCTCAGTAAAAGGAGCAGCCGATGACTACATCCTGCGGCTGAACCTGCCGGGTCCCGACGGAAACGTGGAGAAGCGTGACCTGACCGTGGCAGGCATCTGCGCGCTTCCTGACTCTGTCCTCACCGATAGCCTCGCAGTAGACGGGAAGCCCTATTACATCTCCGCCAACTGCTATCCCTCCTGCTTTGACAAGAGTGAGAATGTCATTGAGGTGATTTTGGAGACCGACGAGCGGCTCGGCCTCGACTACTCCACCTCGGTGGAACTGATCGGCAGCGGTTGTGAGGTGGAACTCTTTCGGGGCATTGGTTATCTGATGCCCGCCGAACGCATGTTCGCCGACAACGGTTATTCCGTGCACTCTCCCGGCAGCGCTCCCTCCGTCATCAGTGTCGGAGCGACAGGTTACCGCACGGAGTATGTCAATTACCTGGGTGAGAAGCATGTCTACAACATGGGAAAAAAAGGACATCGCGGCGAATATTCCTCGGTGGGCCCCACCTTTGACGGTCGTATCAAGCCCGATGTGATGGCGCCAGGCACCAACATCATCTCCTCATACAGCAGTTATTATCTCGAGGCGAAACCCGATGCCAGCGACATCGATTCCGATGTGCAGCACTTTGAGTATGGTGGCCGCACCTATGCCTGGAATGCCAACAGCGGCACGTCGATGTCCACCCCCGTCGTGGCGGGAGCCATCGCCCTCTGGCTGCAGGCCAATCCCACACTGACACCCGAAGATGTGATGGAGGTGATACGCGCCACCTCACGCCAGACAGACCCTGCTTATGACTATCCCAACATCCTCAATGGCTATGGTGAGATAGATGCCTACGCTGGTTTGCTGTATGTCCTCGGTTTCTCCAAGGTGGAAGGTATCAGTAACCGCCAACCCGCTGGTGTGCATGTCCAGGTTGACAGGGAAGGACTGCTGAGGCTGACATTCGACCGGGAGGTCAGTCAGTCCGTGACCGTGCGGGTCTATTCCACCGCCGGCGCCCTTGTCACTACTTATAAGACAACACCGGCAGGCAGGGAACTTGTCCTGCCTGCCGGTGCCTGGCCGCATGGGGTCTATGCCGTTCAGGTGAACGGTCCTGACAGTGCGACGACGGGATCGACGCTGATCAGACTGTGAACTATAGAAAATTCTAGATGCTCTAGATATTTTAGTTTTTATTGATGATCATATTTATCAGGAGCATGACATCGGTCACGGTGATGTTGTTGTCGCTGTTGACATCGGCATTGTTCAGGTTGATTTGGCCGGGGTCGCTGCCGATGACATACTTGACAAGGAGCATCACGTCTGTTACGCTTAATTTGCCGTCATCGTTGACATCGCCCAGCAGTCCGGCTGATCCCAGCCGCAGGATGTCGTTATCGGTGGCTTCGATAGCAATGAAATAAGCGGTGCCAGCCTTCACGGTGGCAGTTGTGCTACGAACGAAGGCATCGCCGCTGTCGTTGAGCACATAGGCATTCTCCACTTCACGGTCAGCGCCTGTTCCCACCAACTGATAGCCGCTTCCCTGCATGGCCGATGTGCCCGACTTGAGCACCTTTGTGGCTGTGGCACTCCATTTTATCTTCTTTCCAGTGAGTTTGGCGGGGAAGCCGATGAGGTAAGGTTCGTTGGGCACCCATTCGTCAGTGTTGGCAAAATAGGCCTCGTCGCCTGTGACACTGACGTATCTCCTCACCCAGAAATCCTTTCCCTCGTCAGTTTTGGCACGGTTCCAGTCAATGGCGGTACCGTCGGCTGTTACCTGCTGCACGGCGAAAGGCAGGGTGGCGGTCTGCCAACCCTTGTTGCCGTCGCATGCTGCCGATGCTGTGCGGACGTATGAGATGGTGCCTGACACATCGAAGTCGGCGGGCACATAGTAGGGATATCCTTCCTGCCAGGTGACGTTGCCAGCCGCCATGCTGCCCTTGACGACATTCTTGCCGCTCAGCGAGCCAGGTGTGGAGATGTTGCCGTCGAGGTAATAGAGGGTGTTGGGGTTGCTGCTGGGGGTGATGGAGACACCCGAGAGGCTGAGGCCTTGGAAACTTACTGCGGCAGCATCTTTTGAGATGGTGACGCTGTTGCCCAATGCTTTTGCCGTGGCTTTTCCGTTGCCGTCCCACTCCGTGTATCCGGCGGTGACGACGTAGTTGTTGAACGCCCCGCCTATGGTGTATGACTGGCCGGCGCAGGTGATGTCAAACCAAATCTCCTGCCCCGCAGAGTAGCCTGGAATCTGTACGGTCACTTCCTTGGTCTCACCTGGAAACAGTATGACGTTGGTGCTGTTGTCTATCCAGTTGTATGAGACTTTTCCATCGGCTCTGTGTTCCTTGATACGGTAAACCCTCAGTCCCACGTCTCCAGTATATCTGGCTTCCGAGGTGTTTTTCAGCTTGACGGTTGCCACGGCATCGAATCCATACATTTTCTTGTTCGTGTTGTCGAGATTCCTCACCTCATAAGCAAGCACCTCGGGTTGGGTGACAGATGCGGGTTGGGTGGTAAGCGTGAATGATTCATTCTCGTAAATCGTTTCCTTTGTATTGTTGAATCTCACTTTCACGTTTACAGGATCATTGCTGGAATAACTGAAGAAGAAGTCAACGAAACTATCCGACAAGCCGTCGATATAGACATATTCAGAAATAGAGGTATTGTCGTTGACCAGTAGGTCGAGGAGCCCAGAGTAGTTGTTGGGTGCGTTGTTGCGTAGGTATGCCCTGATCTGTGTCCTGCCTGCCGCATTAAAGCGTTGCTCTATGGAGGTCACCTCAATCTGTGGTGATTCCGCGATGTTCTCGAGCGTGGCTTTTCCGTCGGCGATGGTCACTTTGATGTATCTGTAGTCGGCATCGATGTTCTTCTGCCACTCGGTGGCGCCATCGGGTTTGTTGATGCACTTGATGGTGTAGGTGCCGTCGCTCAATCCGTTGCCGATACCCCTAAGTGAGAGGCTGTTGAAGGTCAAATCATAGGTTGAGGTAATATTTGAAGTATAGAAACTACGTTCCTGAAACCGTTGGTCGTCTTGGTAGAGGCCGAATCCAAAACTATAGGTGCCCGGAACGGTAACGGCAAAAGAATAGTTGACGGAAATATTGTTGAAAGCACTTCCGGAGTAGTCGAAAGTGGTGCTGGTGCCACTGGCAATACCGAAACTTTTAACAACCACCTGTCCTTCACTTGTCGGTTCTTCACCTCCCTGTGGGTTGTCGTCCAGTGCTGTGGGACTGATGCCAATGGTCATCGCCTGCTTGTTGGTGAATCCAAGGTTGGAAGTTCCGCCTCCTGTGCTCTGCTGCGCGGGTGTGAGAGCCTGAAGCAGGAAATAACCGTCGGAGAGTCCTGCCCACCCCCAGTTGATGTGATAGAAACCTGCTCCGTCGTAGCCATCGCAGATGAAGGCGTGCCCTTCGTCGTTGGCGCTTCTTCCGGAATAGATGACAGGTCTTCCGTGTCGCAGTTCATTGTAGAGCAGTTCCTCCCATTCCGTGTAGTTGTACGATCCTCTGCTGAGGCGCTTCGGGGTGTTGCCGTAGCCGAAATAGTTGACGAGGGCTGTGCTGCACAGCGCGTCATTGGCACTTGAAGCATCAACACCGTAGTCCATCTGCACGGCATGTCCGCAATAGAAGAGCAGGTTGGCGATGGCGATGGCGTGGGGGTCATCGGCGGTCTCATTGCCACTATAAGTCAGCAGCATGTTGTCCCAGTCGAAGGTGGTGGCGGGGAGTCCGTCGTAAGAGTCGCTTGTTCCGTCATTAAATTCTATCGTATAGTTGGGGATGGCGGTGGTGCTGCTCCTCGGCCATTTGTGGTAGTACATGATTTGGGCGAGGGCGGTGGCAACACAGCCAGTTACTGCTTGGTCTCCATTGGCGGTGAAGCATTTCTGATTCAAAGGATTTTCCTGCATCCATTTGGTGGAGATGAGAGGTGCGACGACCTGTCGTGCCAGTGTGGGGGCTCCGTTGCCGGCCACTTTTGCCTGAGTGCGTACCCATTCTATCTCCTCGGCATAGCCGTTGAGCCAATTCCGCATGTTTTCAGGCATGTTGGAGGCATCGAAACTGCCGCTGTCGGCGTAACCAAGAATTGGAGCGGTGCTGTCGTCGCCGCTGATGATGACAAAACCGTCGTTGTCGCCGTTGTTGAACACATAGTAATAGGAATTGGTGGCTTTGGCGCCCTTGCCGAGCATCCTCTGGCGTCCTTGCAGGGCCATGCGTGGCTCTGCGATGTGCTGTGCCTTGCGGTTGGCAAAAAATGCCTTCGCCTTGCTTGCTGCCGTTGCTTGGTTGATGGGGTCGGCATGTACTGCCATCGCTAACATCAGTAATGGCAGGAAAAATAAGAATTTTAGTCGCATATTGTAAAATTTTAGGAGTTTAGGAGTTTAGACAAAACTATGCTCTTTCATTTTTTGTTTGCAAATATAACCTTTTTGGAATAAAATATGGGAAAAATCGAAATAATTTGTATCTTCGCGCAGATAAACACAAAAAAAAGGAAAATGAAACGAATTTTTAACACTATAGGCATGTTGCTGGTGATGGGCATGGTGGCAATGGCTGACATCGTTAAAAGCAATGGGGGGGGCACCGATGCCCGCACATTCGGTCTCAAGGGCAATGTGGGGAAAGTCATCACCACACCTTATTTCGCCACACCAGGCGAAGACGGCCTCGTGCAAGGCGAGAAGATGGACGGCAGCGAGTCGGAGATGGCTTTCGACTGGCAGGGTAGGGTGCTGCGTGACCTTTATGGCAATGTCTATGTGTATGATGAGGCGGGCAACTTCATCAAGGGTGAGGAGGACTACCAGAAGATGAAGCGCGATGGCCAGGGGCGTATCGTGCTCTACGAGAGCAGACGTGATGATGAGGATGACACTTGCTTCACGATGGAGTTCACCTATGACTCGAAAGGCAGGGTCAGCAAGATGAATCTCTCGCTCTGGGAGGGGTCCTACACCGATGAACTCGTCTATCAGGGCGACAATGTCTATCCGGATAAGATCATCAACAATGGTTCGGAGCAGGGTGAGGATACTAAGATGACGACACAATACAGATACCTGGATTTCGACGAGCAGGGCAACTGGCTCAAGCGCGAGGTGCATGTCACCGTCGTCACCACGGAGGAGACTGGCGACTCTTCTGCTCCCGTACCCACCAAGGAGGAGATCTATACCATAGAAGAGAGGGAGATAAAATACTATTGATTCAAGTTTTGCATTTGTTCAACTTTTGGGAGTTTAGGAGTTTAGGAGTTTGGGAGTTTAGGAGTTTAGACAATAGAACTGATTACGGCGTTCGGGCGGATTTGTAATCATGGGTGGTCGAAAAATTTGCAAGTCAAGCAAATCGTTAAATAATCATAATGAAAAAATCGACATGGTTTCACTCGCGTTATTTCATCATTCACGAATCCTGACGCTACCATCTGTTCAA
>JAEEJK010000122.1 GCA_016281815.1 Prevotella sp.
TGCTTGTAACTTGGTTTGAATTTCATCTGCTTGCCAGTTTTAACACCCAAAGGTACTCATTATTTGTTAAATAAAAGAAGAATAAATGTTATAAATACTTAATATTCAATAAGTTACTATTTAATCAGTAAACACTAATTAGTGTGATTCCTTCCATTTTTGCATCCTTCGTCGCCATGGAGAGCCGCATGCGGAAAAACGGATGAAGGAGGGTGGCTCAGTTGCCTCCCTCCTTCACCTATATGAAATGTTAAATCTTGACCTGCGATCAGAACAGGAAGGTTCGTATCAGCCAATAGGAGAACATGCCTGCGAGATAACCCACGAACACGATCCAGGTGATGCGGCGCATATACCATCCGAAAGTGATCTTCTCCAGTCCCATTACCACCACACCAGCGGCACTGCCGATGATGAGCATCGAACCGCCTACACCGGCACAGTAGGCCAGCAACTGCCAAAAGATACCGTCGACGGCGAGGTCGCCGACCTCAGCAATGGGATACATGCCCATACAGCCGGCTACCAAAGGCACGTTGTCGACAATGCTCGACAACACACCGATCACACCGGTCACCAGATAGTGGTTGCCGCCAGAGACATGGTCGAGTCCCTCGCCAAGGGCGGTGAGCACACCCACTTCCTCCAGACAGGATACTGCCATCAGGATGCCTAAGAAGAACAGGATGGTGGCCATGTCGATGTTGCGCAGCAGATTGGTGACTCGTTTGGACAGACCGTCCTTCGTCTTCACCTTGCGGTGGAAAATCTCTGTCACTGTCCAAAGGACACCGAGCACGAGCAGGATGCCCATGAACGGAGGCAGGTCGGTGAGGTAACGGAACACGGGAACGAACATCAGACCGCCGACACCGAAGATGAATATCAGGTTGCGCTGGCGCTTGGAGAACACGTCCGTGGTCTCTTGTTTGCCTTTTTCCTTGACAACGGCCAACTCTCCCTTGAGATAGTACTGCAGGATGAGTGCCGGGATGACCATCGAGACGAGCGAGGGGATGAATATTTCCTTGATGACACCCTGTGTGGTGATCATACCTTTGATCCACAGCATGATGGTGGTGACGTCACCGATGGGGGAGAAAGCACCGCCGCTGTTGGCTGAGATGATGATGAGCGAGGCATAGATCAGACGGTCGTTGCGGTCGCTGACCAGTTTGCGCAGCACCATGATCATCACAATACTCGTGGTGAGGTTGTCGAGGATGGCTGAAAGGATGAACGTCATGAAGGCGAGGCGCCACAATAGTTTCCGCTTGCTTGTGGTCGCCATCATGTCGCGGACAAAGTTGAAACCTCCGTTCTTGTCCACAATCTCGACAATCGTCATGGCTCCCATCAGGAAAAACAGCGTCTCACCTGTCTCACCCAAGTGATGCTTCAGTATCTCACTCACCCGTTGGGGAAGTTGGGCGTCGGCCACACCTGAGATGTAACTGCCCGGGTCGAGCATGAACAGCGTCCAGGTGGCGACGCACATGAGGATGGCGATGGCAGCCTTGTTGATCTTGAGGCCGCTTTCAAAGGCTATGCAGAGATAGCCCAGGATAAAGGCGATTACAATGGCCAGTGTCAGTGATGTCATAATAGATTGAAATTTGTTGCAAAGGTAGTGTTTATTTGCATGTTCATGTAGGGTTGGCACATGGTTTTTCACGAAAACGATTGCATACCCCATAAAAAACCTGCCAGACATGGCCTGGCAGGTTTCGGTTCTCTCTTTGTCAGAGTGCTATTTCACAAACGTTCTTCCATTCTGGATATAAATGCCTTTGGTCACATTCTTCACCCTGCGGCCCGACAGGTCGTAGATGGCGCCGTCGTTCTTGGCAGGAGCGGTTAACTCAACAATGCCGTCGGAACTTACAAAGTGGACATTGAACACATAGTACCAACCGTCCTTTTCGAAACTGAATTTTGTGTCGAAAGGTTCTGCCAGAGCCTCACCAAGGTTGGTGATGACGAAGGCGGCCTTGTTGTCTGCTGACTGACTGTCGTCCACCTCAATGTTGATAGTGCCATTCTCATCATAGATGCCTTTGGTGTTGAGAATGAGTCCGTCATAGACAGGATTGATGCCATCTTCCATGAGTACCTCTTCCTCATTGAGAGCCTTCATGATCTTGTCACTCGTAATCAGTGTCTTGAGGTCGTTGATACCCAGTACATTCATGGCCTCTGTCATGTCAACCATGACGGTTGTTGGCTCTTCACCGGAAGGTACGGGGAGGGTGATGCTCTCCTCACCAATGGTGCGGTCGGCATCGGTGGCGTCAGCCGCGTTGATGCTGAACTCTTCGATGCGGAAGTAGTAGTTGTTGGCTTCACGGAGTTTGTTGCTGTTGAAGGCGACGGTCCATCCACCTTCTTGCGCACCGTCAGTAATGGTGGTCTCTACCTCAAATTTCTGCCACTCTTCCGTCAGGTCGAAACTGCCGAGGAACACATAGTGGATGTAATCACCAGGAGCACGGTGGATCTGGGAGTCAATCTGTGCTGGTTTGTCAGCACGTGCCCACATCACGAAGCGTACTTTTTGGTTGAGTGAGAACTTGTGAGGCTGGGATACGAAGAACTGTGTTGACCAGTCGGTAATTTCCTGTTCTTGCCATTCCATCTCACCGGTACTTTCATTGAGTCTCTCTACTCTTTGATAATAGGTGCCGTTGGGCTCATAATCTATGGTGTCGCCGGTTTCCTCGTCTATCACAGGACGTGTGCCTTGACGGCTTGGCTCAAGAGAGGTGACGTTCAAGGCAGGCTGTCCGTCCACGGGATCAATCACGATACGTGCGGGCAGGTCTTGGCCGATCGCTGCGTCACGGCCCGTGAAGTAACTGTAGCCATTAACCACTTTGTCATTGATGGTCTCACTGGTCAGGTCGGTGTTGCGGAGCATGTTCAACCATCCTGCGAATGCGTTGTCGGCAATATCCTTCACCTCCAGTTTGATGTCGTCGAAGTAGAACACGTTGCCGTCGGTCATAGTAGCAAGGTTGAAGGCCACGGTGTGCATCTCCTTGCCGTTCTCTTCCTGTGTCTGAGAGGTGTTGGTGTTGGTTTCTACCTCAATCTTTGTCCACTCTTCGGAGACTTTGATGTTGCCGAAGAGTTGGTAGTGGTTGTAGTTTCCTGGCTCCCAGTGTGCCTGGGTCTCGATGGAGCAGGCTTTGTCGGCTCTTACACGCATGGTGAGTTTCAGTTTCTTGCCGCTCTCAATATTCTGCCTGACATAGATGAAGAATTGGGAGTCCCAACTGGCCAAACTTTCCTGTCCGTCGGGTTTGATCTTGTTGCCGGCCTCATCAGCCTCAGCCTCAGTACGTACGACAACCTTTGCGCAGTGGTTCTTCGGATCCAGAGGATCTTCCACAATGTTGGCAAATCCTTGGGTCTGCTCATCCATAGTACGCCACTCATGTACCCAGAAGCAAGACCAGTCCTCAGACTGGGGCTCCTCCATGTGGCCATTTTCTACCATGTCAACGTATTTGTTCTGGCCGAACATGCTGGCGCAGATAAATACGAAAGTGAAAAGAGTAAAGAATTTTTTCATAAATGATTGTTATTTTAGTTGATAAATAATTAGGTAAAAGTTCGGTTTCGGTCAAAATCTGTGCAAATGTATTATAATTTGTATAATATGGCTTTGTTATTTGTAACGTTTTTTTTGGATTTTGGCAAACTTACTCCTATTCTCCCAGAATACTAAATAAAGTAACTGGCGTTTTTTCGCTAGCATCAGCGTTTGCCGGATGCCATCCAATTCTGTTTTAGAATGTTAACCAAATCTGTTTTTCTTCTTTTTTCCGAAGCGAAGCGTTTTTTGATTATCTCTTCTTTTCAGGTGAGTTTGAATTTGTGGAAGAACATATAATTGCCATATAATATCCCATTAATTCTTTAATCTCTGTACCTCTGTATCTCTGTGTTGGAAATCTTGAAGACACTTTTCCGAAGCACTTTAAAACCTATTTCACGGTGAAGTCCAGCGCCTGAAGATCCTTGTCCATGGATGAGCAACCATAGAGAATCTGGTAGCGGCCGGCACGGGTAGACAGTTCGTCGATGGTCGGGTCGTAGTATTCAAACGCCTCTCCGTCGAGAGTGATGGTGGCCTTGGCAGTCTGACCAGCAGCGAGTTCCAACTTTTGGAAGCCGCGGAGCGACTTGATGGGTGCCTCAGGATAGTCGAGCGCCTTCACATACACCTGCACGGTCTCTGCGCCCTCGCGTGAACCTGTATTGGTGACAGGAACGGTGAGGGTCACCTTGCCGTCTTTTTTCATCGATTTGGCAGAGAGTTTGCCCTTGCCATAGGCGAAGGTGGTGTAAGACATTCCGTAACCGAAGGCATACTGCGGCGTGCCCCGGAAGTAACGGTAGGTGCGGTTGTCCATGCTGTAGTCGAGGAAGTCGGGCAGGTCGTCGTTGGAACGGTAGAAGGTAACGGGGAGTTTGCCGCTGGGGTTGTAGTCACCGAAGAGAACGTCGGCGAGGGCTTTCCATCCTCCCTGACCGGCATACCATGCCTGGAGAAGGGCGTCATACTGGCCTTCCACACTGCCGAAGGCGATGGCGGAACCGGAGCAGTTGACGACAATCACGGGACGGCCGGTGGTGTGCATGGCCTTGATGAGGCGCTGCTGCACCTTGGGCAGTTCGATGTCGGCCTTGTCGCCGCCCTCACCCTCCATCTGGGCGGAGATGCCGCCGATGACGATGATGGCATCGGCTTGGCTCACCTCCTTGGCAAGGTCGGAGAAGTCGACGAGGACACGCTCGCAGATGTCACCGCGGAACATGGCGAAGTTGCCGTTGCCGTGCTTGTATTCGATCTCCACGTCGTAGGTCTCGCCTTTCTTGACAGGGAATGACTTGTATTCTACGTTGCGGCGGAAACCGAACCCGCCTCTGCGGCCGCCGGGTTTTGCCTCTTCCACTACCTCACCATTGACACGGAGCACATAACCGTTGTCGGTGGCGAAGGTGTATTTCATGTCGCCGGTGAATGTGGCCTTGTACTGGCCGGTGATGCGCATGGAGAGTTCGTCCTTGCTGACGCCCTCGGCAAAGCCCCACGCTCCAAAAGTGGAGAAGTTGAGTTCGTTGGTATAATATGCGGTTTTGGCGGGTTCGCCCTCGAGTTGCTTGTTGTTGTAGAAGTCTATTTTTACGCCCTTCCCGTCGTTGAAGTCCTGTAGGTGGTGCACGGTGGTGTATTCATCAGCGAGTTCGCAGGCCTTGCGGTAGATGACGTTGGCATTGGGCACGGCAGCCTTGATGCCATCCAGGAGGGTGTGGGTGTGCTCCTTGGTGGGTGTTCCGCCGTAGTTGCCGTTGAGGAGAGAAGCATTGTCGGCATTGGGTCCCACCACTGCGATGGTCTTCACGGTCTTGGACAGCGGCAGGGTGGGTTGACCGCTGGCATTCTTGTTGTTGGTCAGCAGCACCATCGACTCGCGTGCCGCCTGTGTGGCGAGGGCGTCGTTTTTCTCGCTGCTGATTACCTCAGGACCAAGGTTGGCCCAGGGAAGTTGGTCTGCGGGGTCGAACATGCCCAGTTCGAAGCGGCCCAGAAGGGTCTTACGGAGGTGGTAGTCGAGCACGCTCTCCTTGATGAGCCCTTTATCCAGTGCCTCGGTGAGCACCATGAACACCTTGCCGCACTCCAGGTCGGTGCCGTTGAGAACTGCGTCGACAGATGCCGACAGCGGGTCGGGATGGGTCTCGTGCTGCCCCTTGTTGTAAAAATTGTTGATGGCGTCGCAGTCGGTGAGCACAATGGCGTCGTAGCCCCATTTGCGGCGCAGGATGTCCACGAGCAGACGGTCGCTGGTGCAGCAGGGCTTGCCCTCATAACGGTTGTAGGCGCACATCACCTCGCGCACGTTGCCTTTCTTCACCAGAGCCTTGAAGGCGGGGAGGTAGGTCTCCCACAGGTCGCGCATCGAGACGGAGGCGTTGTAACTGTGGCGCAGAGGCTCCGGGCCACTGTGCACGGCATAGTGCTTGGCGCAGGCATGGGTCTTGAAGTAGTGGTCGTCATTGCCTTGCATGCCCAACACGGTCTGCACGCCCAATACGGCGTTCAGATAGGGGTCTTCGCCGCAGGTCTCCTGACCGCGTCCCCATCGAGGGTCACGGAAGATGTTGACATTGGGGCACCAGAAGGTGAGTTCGGGATTGCCTGGGTAATAGGTGACGCCCATCGGCACGTTGAACACGTTGTGGTCGGAACGGTTCCAGTTGGCGCGGGCCTCGTCGGAGACGGCGCTGAACACGTCATATACCTGCTGGGGGTTGAAGGCGGCGGCCATACCGATAGGTTGTGGGAATACGGTGTAGTCGCTCTGGCGCACACCGTGGCAGGCCTCGCTCCACCAGTTGTAGGAGGGGATGCCGAGGCGGTCGACAGACACCGACTTGTTCATCATCAGTCCCACCTTTTCTTCTGGGGTGAGCAGTGAGAGGAGGTTCTCCACACGCTCGGTATACGACAGACAGGCGTTGCGGAAGGGATAGGCGTGGTCGGGGGCAAATTTGGCTCCATCATTGCTCACGTTGGCCTTCACCGAGAGGGCACCGAGGGGACGGCCGTCTCCATCGAGGAATTCCACGCTGCGGAAGGTCTTGCCCTGTGAGGTGGAGGGGTAGAGGGCAAGCATCACCTTGACTTCACCACCTGGTTGGATGGTCTCTTCGGGATAGAATGCCTTGAGGCATACGCAACTGGGAATTGCACGCCCTATCTTGACGGGTGATTTGGTGCCGTTCTTCAGGGTGAAGGTGTGGCATACGGCTCCGTCGGCGGCCTGGATGCTGCCGAAGTCCCACTCGTAAGTGTCAAAACTGACGGCTTTTTTCTGCTGTGCCGAGACCGAGACGGTCATGGCTAAAGCGCACAAAACAAGGGTAAAAATCCTTTTCATGATAAATGCGATGTGTGTGAAGTGATGAATAGTTGGGACAACCCCATTCGGGTTATCGGCAACAAATGTAAGCAATTTGCCGCTTTTACCCAAACTTTTGTGCGATTTGCATCCTTTATATATTAAATATGTTACAAAAGCACAAATCTGTGAAATAATGCAGGTGAAAAATCAAGGAAAAACACCGTGCTTAAGGTAGGGACGTGATGTATCGCGTCCGCCAACTATGCACTATGCATTATGAACTATGAACTATGAACTACTCACTACTTCACCATTTTCCTGCCGTTTTGGATGTAAACACCTTTCTGCGGGATGCCGTTCAGTTGTCGCCCCTGCAAGTCATGTATCCCTTGATGGTTGTTAGATAAACATTTTGTGGTGGCAGATTGGATGTTTGTGATTAGGTTGAGGTCCTCAACTGAAAAGATACATTTGTCACCGTCATAGCACGAAAGCAACAGACTCCCACTGGATGCTTCCCACCAGAAGGGGAAGCTTGGAGGGCCGAACATGCATCCAATCCCTTCTATCCAATAGTCCACCAAGCCGTCTATGATCTCAAGATCTTCTTTATAAACCCACATATCCAAACAGCGACGGTTGATTCCACTGAAGCTGAACGTCCTCACCTGCCTCACCTCCATCTGGGAATGGTCATTGACCTCATCCTTGAAAACGTCACCAGTCAGGAAGTTGATGTCAAACGTCAGTGTCTCAGGAACATAATCCAGATAGCATTCGTATATACACCCACCCTCTTCACGAAGGCCACAGATAAAACTACCGTCACGAAACAGTTTTTTGTAAGTTTTCCCACCCATGATGGTGTCGCCCTTTAGCAACAAGGTGGAAGGCCAGCCTACACCCCATCGTCCCTTGATGTCTTTGTAGTAGCCGGGGGTGGAATCAGACTCTGGTGGCTCTGCCGGATGGATACTCACCACATTCCAGGCCCGACCATCGACAAGCATTGGATAATAAGATGGCATCTCGAAATCCTCCTTCTCAAAGATGCATTGATCATCCAGATAGCAGGAGAGCTGGGTGTACTCCCTTCCGTCTCCCACCAAACGCTCAACAGGTTCATCAAGTGCTTTGGCACCGCCGATACCTTCCACCCAGACTATATTTTTCTTACTCCCGGTTTCCCACTCCGGGATGGCAAGTACGAGCCGCTTGCGCAGGATGCCACGGACAAGGATGCTGTCTGCGGACACGACCTTGAGACCATCCAGGAAATAAACACTGGCTGTATGAACGGGCGCATCGTCTCCTGCCGAAAGAGTGAAGTCATAGACAAGGTTTGCTATCCTGCCCCTGTCATTGCAGGTATATACCTTGCCGTCCTCCTCGTACCAAAGCTGCCTGAAAACCTGCCCTTCCTCTTCAGATTTGCTGAAACACATCCAGAACAGCCGCCGTCCATCGATGATGGTGTCACTCTCCGTCCAATAAGTGGCATTGCCATGTTTTCTTTGGAAATCGATGTCTACGTAGGTGTAGTCGTAGTTCCATACCTTTCCAGTCTGAAGCAGCGGCTGGCTGACTTTTTCTCCTGCCACCACAATGTTTAGAGTCAAAGAAAAGAAGATAAATGTCTGTAATATCCGTTTCATGTCGAATAATTTTTTAGTTATCAAGCCTTTGCTGTTTTTCAGTCAGATTCTTTTCCCTTTGATTGGTATAACGCATCAGCCTGTCATTTCTTGCATGGAAAATCCATTTTTAACGTTTTACACGTTCTTCACCATCACCTGATATACTTATATTTTTAGGTTTGAGGTTTGGGATTTGAGGTTTGTGATTAGCATCGTATAGGAATGCATTCTATTGGGAGAAACAGGCTTCCGCCTGTGCGGTCTTTCTTTAGACCCTGCGGGTAAAAGCGGCGGAGCCGAGCGGACGAGCTACAGACCCTACAGCCAAGAATGTCAAGGCGCAGGGTAGGGACGCGATGCATCGCGTCCGCCAACTATGCACTATGAACTATGCACTACTTCAAATATTTCTTTCCGTGTTGGATGTAGATGCCAGTAGGCAAACCTGACAGATTATCTATTGAGTCAGCCACCTTGATGCCAATGATATTGTAGATTGCCGATGAGGAGTCGCCACCATTCACCCTCATTTTGGAGCTGACATGAGTACCTGAAAGATCCTCATAAACAGGTCTTATAGGCATACCCACATAGGGGTTCATGATGTAGACGTATTTGGCTGGGGTATCTGTGTAGAACAACGTATTGGCAAAATTCTGGTCGAATGGATATCTGTTCCCTGTCCATAATCTTCCTGCATGGTCGAACGTAAAGGAGAAGAATATACTCTTTCCGCTGGGTCCTGTTACTTTCAGTCCCTTTGCCAGGCGGTTTATTACTAACTCATGTGAGCAACAATGTATCAACTCTTCAGACTCTTCCACTGTGGGTGTATGCCATCCTCCACCCCAGATGACGTGGGCTGCGTCATACTGTGTTCCGCTGATGCATAAGCCGGTCTCACTGAAATCATACTTGCTGTCCCCCATTTGATAATGAAACCAATAGTTTTTATATTCATACGATTCTTTCTCCTCCGTCTCTCCCCAAGCGAAAAGGTTGCCTTCTTCCGTTGGCGAAACTGCACCGATGTTGCAGCAGGCCCATCTCAACCCGCTTGGAAGCCCCAAATCGATGGCATGGGGATGATTGTCGTCGGGGCAATCGAGTTGCACGCTTTTCTTCTCATATTCCGTCACAGCAGTTTCTGCCATTTCTTCAAAACTTTGGTAGTACAGCCACTTGTTATTATTGTCAAATTCCTTGAGTATTGCGAAATCGAGCAGCGAATGTCGGGGATTCAGATAGAACAGAAGAAGTCCCGGGGAGTTGATGCATCCTATCCCCTCCACAATCCGATAACCATTACTTAGCGTCAGCAGACGCCTCCTGATGCCGTCTCCTGTCTCTAAATAATCCACGGCATCAACGATGACAAGGGCATGCCCCTCAGCATAGCCATAAACGTCGCCAACTTGCTTGTTGAAGTCATAGAGCACCAGCTCGCCATCTCCCGTATCTTCGTATGGGACGAAACAGGCATCTCCCACATATCTCCACCAGCAGGTATCGGAAATCAAGCCAAGATATTCATCCTTGTCAACAAGCCAACGACCGTTGTCTTCACGGATGCCTATATAGGAAGGGTGTGTATGGGGATTGGGATGCGCTACCAAGTAATAGCAGGAATCAGGCATTTCTCCACAGTTGCCATCATCCTTTGTACGATAGAATTTCACATTCCAATACGTCCTGCCGTTTATTTCTTTGCTTCCCATTACAGAATAGTCCTCATAACTAAAGCGTTTTCTACAACCACGGGCAAGGAAATCCATGGAGGAAATATCATAAATCCACACTCTCCCTTCATGGAGATAATCTGATCCCTGTGCTTTAGTATCAATGGCAGCCACAAATAGTAACAAGAAGAGAAAAATGTTTCTAAATAATAGATGCTTCATATTAGCCTGATGTTTATTTGATGATTAGCACAGCTCCTTTCTCGCATTCAAAACAATCCGTGATGGCCGTTCCTCCGGCACCAATCCTAATGCTGAGCTTCGTTCCGCTTTTTACCACCACGGGGCCTATTTCCCCTTGGGGATCTACATACTCTCCTATGACCAATGGGGAATGTTCATAATAGGAGTCAATTGTGAAAGTCTTGTCCTGAATGGATTCAGACTCAGAGTCATAATAAGCTACGTATGGGGAAACGTTGTGCCTGTAGATAGACAGATAGAACTTGTCGAGCAATTTGGGAACAGATAATCGGTTGCCTGACGCATTGAATGTCTGAACAAACTCTCCGTCATCATCAGCAATGGATACGGAATATGTACCAGGGTTGCCGACATTGATGATGATGGAATCGTTTTGGGACTCTATACTCACTTCACCCAATCCAGCGGGAGTGGATGTCCATATTTCCAAGGACGGGTCTCCTCCGCAAATATAAGAGTAGGCACAGTCCTTCGAAGGAGCATAATTAAAGCCATAATTAATGCTTTGAATATGGGCGGCATTGTTTAACTCACCTATATGATAGACATTGCTATTCAGCAGCTTGGCAAAAAGATTGGTGTTGTATGTGTCATTGGCATCTGTATTTGTTTCTATTGTGGCGCCAATGAAAGCCGCTGCACCATGAGAAGAACGCGTAAACGTCTCAAGCATACAAGTGCTATTGATATTCCCATTATTGCAAGCCACGCTAAAGAAAACGGCATTGCTGCTCTGGCTCATGCTATCTATCTCCGTGCTGTAGAAAACCTGTCCGTTATAATTCCACATAGTGGCAAATAGGTTCTCACCGATTCTCATTGTCTTTGCCCAAAAATCGTTTCCTCCATGCCCTCTGTAATTGACAATATTTACCCCGTTGTTGATGGCTTGTATAACGGAATCATTAGTCGCATTTGTACCTCCATGTGAAGAGTCTGCGCCATAAGCCTTCTTGAATGTGACAGGTTCAGTATAGTTTCCATTTATTATACCATCGCAGCACAGCTGATAACCATTGGGAGCATCTTCCAAATGTGCCACCATCAGCACCTGATTTGTCGCATTATAGTATTTTTCATAAGATATGGTCTTGTTCACCATATTGTTGAACTCATTGACAGAATTGGTGGAAAAACGGCCAATGGCGACATCAGCAATCACATTATCATATCCGCCTAAACACCCATACCAATAATCACTGGCAACGCTGCCCGTAGGATAAGCAAATGAGCTGTGTAAGTGAAGGGGTACCTGGTCAGCATCGCCTACGAACAACACATATTTTATTCCCTTTTGCCTTTCCTGTGCGATATAATACTTGATGGAAGTGTCAGTATTGCCTGTTACCGAGGTAGTCACCACTTTCGTCTTCAAGCCTTTAAGTGATTTCCACCATCTGAATTGTCTCATAGCTTCACTGTTGAGGATGCCGGTCAATCCCGCTCCCACGATTATCAGGTAATCATATTCGTCGGTGTTGGCATTCCTGAGCATTTCAATTCTCTCCGTGCTGTTTCCCATGTCCACGTTGTTGAATATGCGGTAGCTGTTGTCAACGATAAGAGGAGAATCGGGATTGTCAGGGATTTGGCTGTGGGAGAAATCCACCCTGATGACAAATGTTTTCAACACCGACAGCTTTTGTGTGAAAGCATAGTATTTAAAGGGGCATACCGCTATATTGACATAGCTAATACCCCTCCATTTCATTTCTTCTCCCACATGCAACAAGTCAGGAAGGAAAGGTTTTGCGTAAATATCCTCATCATATTTGAACTCTTTTGCAGTCTCGCTCTCTAAGCGAGGCTCCTGTGCTGGATAAACCAAACCCATACTTAAATCTTCCCATGATTCCTCTTCTATTGAGACTACATGCGTAGCACCGGAAGGAATGGCAACGGATTGTGTAATAACAGGCAATGCTGGTGTCCCTGCATAAGTCAGGCGTTGGTTGCCCTCTAAAAACAGATGATGATAGGCAATGTTTCCATTGCTCTCCACTTGGTCATAAAGACCGTTGACGGTGATTCTCACTTTATAGCAAGTGACAGAAGACTCCAATATATCGTAGGTCAAGGCATCCTTCTGCAGCAAATTGCCGCCTACAGGCACCCAGCCATTGTGATATGACTCACAATTGGCTGACGAAAAAAGGGAAACAGCCCATATAAATACAATGATTCTTTTCATGGCTAATAAAAGACTATTTCGATAGAATCATCCTTTTGGTGTCAATTTCCTGTCCATTGACAATGAGTGAATACAGGAATATGCCCTCACCCAGTTCATAGCAGTTTACAGAAACGCTTTCCATGCCTTTTGAGACGGGTACTTTCTTGAGTTGCTTTCCCGTCATGTCAAAGATACAGATAGAAGCATCCTTGGCTTCATCTGACAACTTGAAGCGGATGATTGTTTTCTCCCGGAAAGGATTGGGCGAGTTCTGGTACAGTATGTTTCTGTCTGCTGAACTGAAAGCCGGTGCAGCGGCAGTTTGCGGCATCCTTTTCGTGTTTCCGCCCTCGGATTTCAGCTCGTCTATCTCTTGCTTCAACACCTGTATGGAACGGACGAGCAGGGGAACCAGTTCGATATAGTTCACCGAAAGATAACCATCCTGCCCTTCCGTTACCAGGTTGGGATAGATTTCCTTCAGTTCCTGGGCTGAGAGGCCGAAGTGGAGGCGGGAGGCCATCTCTTCCTCGTCTTTTTTCATCATTTCATAAGAAGCCCTCACATCATCTGACATTTCACCAAGGTTTTCCGGAGACTTTTCGTCAAGTCGGCTTTTGTGATTGTATTCCAGCACATTCATCCTGAGCAGGTTGTCAAGCGTCAGTGTTCCGTCCTCGTCATTGCGGGCCATTGACTCTACATTTTCATTTAGCCTATCATCTGAAGGTGTGTAAATCGCATTGGTTGTCATAGCTCCATAAATATTTACGGGGCCGTGGAAATAACCTGCATATATGCCTTGAATATTGTCCGGATTAGAGTAAACATACGAATAGTTGGTTCCATATATACCAGCACCACCTGAATTTGAGTTTGGACTGCCGAATGATACCATTCCGCTAACACCATAGTTTCGGCCATGGTTAATGTTAATTTCTGTTATACCAAGAACTCCGAAATTAATATCTGAATTAGAATTTTGACTGGAACAGGCATAACCTTCAACCGCAATATTATAACAATTCGCTTTTGCATCTGGCTTAGCAGCAACACCAATATTAGGGATGCTATAGCCTGTATGAAAATATGGATTGTACCCAATTGACAGATTTGGAACAAAATTAGAATTAGGCGTAGCAATAGCCACATTGCCGTCGGGATTGACAAGCAATTGTGCATGGGCGTTGATAGCCAATGCCACTATTAAAATGGGAAAAAGAATTCTTTTCATAGTTTGAAATTTATGTGAATAATACAAATAAGCCTGTGTATGATGATTATCTATTGATTTATTTCAATCTAATACATGTATCTATGATAGTAACAATATCAATAAATACCGTTTCATCGTTATTTCTTTTTCAGTTTCCAGTTGATTCTGACATATTGCAAAATTAAAAAGAAAAGATTACCTTGCCAAATTTTCATGTGGTTATCTGTTGAGGTTTGAGATTTGAGATTTGAGATTTGAGGTTTGTGATAACCACTGTATGAGAGGAAACAGGCTTGCGCCTGTGCGGTCTTTCTTTAGACCCTGCGGGTAAAAATGGCGGGGCCGAGCGGACGAGCAACAGACCCTACAGCCAAGAATGCCGATGCTCAGGGTAGAGACGCGATGCATCGCGTCCGCCAACTATGAATTATGAACTATGAATTACCTCATCCTTTTCCTGCCGTTTTGGATGTAAACTCCTTTCTGCGGGATGCCGTTCAGTCGGCGGCCTTGGAGGTCGTGAATGGCT
This sequence comes from Prevotella sp., assembly GCA_016281815.1. GTDB lineage: Bacteria > Bacteroidota > Bacteroidia > Bacteroidales > Bacteroidaceae > Prevotella. Next base: position 14,413 of record JAEEJK010000122.1, read on the forward strand.
TTGGTGAGGATGTCTCCTTTTGGGTGTGGAAGGATATTGTCCAAAACCATGTCGCCATTTTCATAGACAGAATCAATGCCGCCTTCCTTGTTGACATAGCAGAAGGAAGCAAGCGTGCCTTTAGTGTCGAGGGCTTGTCCTTCCTCCGTGTTCTGGTAGGCAAATAGTCCGAGTGGGGAGTTGATGCAGCCGATTCCCTCCACGATGACGAGGCCGTTGGTCAGCAACAGCGTCTTGCGGCTGATGCCGTCGCGGGTGGTCAGGGTGCCCGTATCCTTGACATACACCTCGCCCTTGCAGGGATATCTGTCTCCCACACCGAGGGTAAAGTCATAGAGAAGGAGGTGGTAATATGCGACTCTTCCTTCCCTTGTCTTGTAAGGACTGCTGATTTCCGGATGGATGTCATTCAAGTAACGATCAAAGTAGTCTTCTGCGATATATACCCTGCCTCCTTTCTCATACAGGGCAAGTTCATGGTTGGAACCCTCCATGTTATTGCCTGTAACAGTCTTGATATTTAGGAGGACATGGGGAAGATACCCCCCAGCGATCATCACCTTAACCTCCTTTCGCGTGATGGTCTCACTGAGCGGAGAGGAAGATTCTTTACTGCTCAGAATGGGATATGACCACATGGGACTGAAGGAAAGCATCCGAAGATTATACCGTTCTGCCTCCTCAGAGAACAGCCTTGAGTCGCAGATGACATCCTCACCTTCCCGGAAATCCAACAGGCGCGTGAATGGAAGATAAGACTCATAAGGAAAACTATAGAATCCTTTCTCTCCGCCGATGCCCTCTATCCATTGGCCTACATACCCGTCGTGCTGAACTTGTGGATAATGGACATATTCTTGTGTGATATTCAAGAAAGTCACGCGGCGCAGCTTCCTTTCTCTCAGGCATAGCGTGTCCACCGCTGTCACCACCAAGGTGTCGCATGGCTCGCGTCCCCACCTGATGGTGTCGCCTACATTGGCTCCGAAGTCATAATAGAGATAGAAACCATCATTCTGACTGTCATACAAAAGGATGCGTTTGCCCTCCTGATAAAGACAGGCAAAAGAAGTCGTGACTCCATTCGATGTTTTATTGGTCTTGTAGTGATATCTCAACACCTTGCATGCCTTCCCACCTACAACAGTGTCACCGTCAATAAACATATATCCAGAATAATCATTATGATAGAGGTTCCACGTCGAGCCGTCTGCCAAGAAATTCATTTCCTGACAGTTGGCATGCAAGGCAACACTTGCGGACAGAAGAATAAGGAGGAGAGTTCTTTTCATTTTCAGTATTGTATGATTCCGTTTGTGACTTCCATATTGGCACCGAAAGGATGGTAAATCCATCTTTTACATTTTTATGTATTCCATCATCACCTGATACATCTTCTCATAATCTAAGACAAATATGAAGATGGCGATGCTTACCATCAAGATAATCAATCCATAAACGATTCCTGCCGAATTCTTTTCCTTGACGGCATGGTAAATGGTTTTTATTTCTCGGATTATCGAGACAAGCAATACCACAATAATAATGAGATGGATGATAAACAAAAAAGCACTCATAAATTCCAAATTATTAGCCCCACATACACCATGCAAACTCACCTAACGCAATAGTCACACCAACCGGCCCCATCATTTTTTTGGCTATTGTCTTAAAAGCTTTTTTTATAGCAGTTTTTCCCCATGTTTTAATAGTGCTATTCGCAGAACTAAAGCCAAAGTCGGCTCCAAGTGCTTTAAGAGCACATTCTCCCACATGCCCCCAATCTACAGAACTTTGAGCAAATGTAGGTATGCATAAAAAATGATAGAAAACATGGCCTTTATCTTGAAGATAAGTCAGTTCTTGGGTTGTTTCTTCGAATGAGGAGACCCCAATAACAAGGCGTACCAATTCTGATTCATCCATGTTGTTCTCTTCAAGCATTTCCTTAATTTCTGTATCTGAGAATCCTTTGGAATATAGATATTCTTTGCTTTTTGCTATTAATGGATTGAGAGCTTGTCTTGCTTTTGACTCGGAAAACATAATAGTATAGTCACTATTACCTGAGAACTCTGTACTGATTTCTATGCCAGTTGAGGCAACTAATGAGAGTATATCTTTGACATTATTGACATCATCCAACTGCGTTTTAAGATTTTGAACAATTATGTCTGTATTTCTCGGTGCTGTTATATAAATGGCAACATCATCGTCTTTCGAAATCTGAACATTTAGAATACTACTATTATTATGACCTGCATTTTTTACAGGGGAAATGTCTGTTGATATAATTTCATCATAGTTTGAATGGCAGAAAGATAAAAAATCTTTAGCTTGTTTTGAGCCACTAATAGTTTGATTTGTGTCAGAGCAAGAATAAAGTAATAATTCAGCTAAGCAACCACAAATAAAAATGGTAAAGAAACCTTTAATTAATTTTCTCATAATACTTATGTTTGATTTGGTTAAATTAAAACAATGAGGATAATTATTTATTTCATGATACGAGACTACCGTAGGTCTTGTTGCCCACGCTGAGCGGTATGGCGGATGTCGTCTGGGTGCTCTTCACGCCCACGTTACCGTTGGAATAGACGCACAGCTGGGCATGGGAATGGATGCAGCACAGCAGTGCCGCCGCGAAGAAGAATAATAGTCTTTTCATGCCGGTGAAGTTTTATGATTTCTTGTGATTCCTGATATATTATTATAATGTGATTTCACCCACGAAGCAGTAGATGCCTATATATAGCCGTAGTTCAAAGGTGCCGGAGAGAGAGGACGGGAGCACAACCTGGGTGTCCGTATCATAGACAATGGTTGTGAAAACCACATTGTCGTCCTCATCGGTCAGCGTGAGGAGGAACTCTGCATGGGAACCTGTGAAATACAATGTGTGGCCGTAAATACTCACTTCAGGAGGGGTGATGGGTGTTTTGGGGCCAGAGGGTAATTGGGAGCCTGTACCTACATATTCTGTTGTGAAACTGATGGATGTCCCGTCTCCTGGGGTCTGTGCTGCCATTGTAACGAATACGAAACTCAGAAGAATGGTTGTCATAACTTGTTTTGTCATAATTTTACTTTTTGGTTAAACGTGCTCCAAAATTATAAAAAAGTGTTTTGATGAAAAAATATGCGAGGCACAAAAAATCGACAGAAAATCGACAAGGAGTAAAGTCTTTTATAATCAACAACTTATGACATGCAAAAAGAATATATTTTTAAAATTGACAAAAATCGACAAAAGGATTGACGTGGCCTCACATCCGAGGAATGGAATTAAGGAAATCATCGAATTGCTTAGGTTTTCCTGCTTTACCAAGGATTTTCAAATGAAGACGCTTTCTGACAGTTGTGGCATAAGAATGGTCGAAACCCATTAATAATGAAATGACACTTGGTGAGATTTGAATACGTGCAAGTTGACACACTCGGTATTCCAAGTCTGTTAGCCTATGCCTGACGTAAAGAGTGGAATGGAAATTAGGGTATTCACGCTCAAATAACAAGTTCAATTCATTCCAGTCGTTATCGTTCAGTTGTTTTTTTGGATGATAAACAGTCTTTATTATTCTCTTTACAATGTCTGATTCCATTAGGATATGGTCAAGGTCATCTTTTATTTCTTTGTCAATGGAAGACTGAAGATGTTCTATTTGATGTGTCAAGTCTGCAATTTTCTTATCTTTCCCAACAATATCTGATTCTCTGCTTGCTTTCAGTTGTGAGAGTTGGTTGATCTTGTTTTTGTAATCCAGCAGTTGTGTTTTATGCTGCATTTTTTTATGAGAATAAAAAACAACTGTTGTCAGAACGAAGAGCAATAGAAGGAGTGAGAGTATTATGATTCCATGCATTCTTTTGTCAGACATCATCTTGTACTTGTGCGAGGCCTCCAGATACCTTGTATAATTATATAACTGCTCATTCTTCTGTAGGTCAGACCTGTAATTAGTAAAATATAGGGAGTCATCGAATTGCTCGCTCAGCATGGCATATTTTGCCAATGAGTCTACTGGTCCTGTTTTATTAAACCTTTTACTCAATCCTAAATATGAAGCATGTGTATCGTTGATGTTTCTTGCAAGATGATGCAGTTTCCTGAACATCCACTCTGCTGAGTCCAGTTTCTCAGATTCCAAGAAGAATAGCCCTTTAGTGAAATAATAAATTTCTCTTCCTTCCTGAATGTTGTTATTGTCATCAAAATAACCAGAATATTGTTCATAAAGAGAAATGCAATCAGATGCTCTCTTCAAATCTCCCTTCTTCACCAAAGGTAGAATTGCGGCTGAAAGATATTGGCAGGCCATCTCCTTCTGTCTGATGAGAAGAAATCGTCTGAATGCATCCTCAGCACAAAGAATGACGGAGTCAGGGTTGTCCGTTAATTCATAAACCATTGTTTTTTTCCCAATTGCAGAGAAGAAAGAAAGCGTGTCACCCGCTTTTTCAGCATATACTTGTGAGAGATTCAGTGTTTTGAGCATCTCCTTGGGCAACATGCTTTGGTAGTGTAGGTTTGAAAGTTGGATGTATACCCTACATAGATTCCAATAGTCACAGTCTGCAGCGGAGGTATCGGCTTTCTCTGCTGCATCCAAAAACGCTCTTTGAGCCATGGGAGCCTCCCCCAAGTCGAAGTAGGCCCTGCCGAGGAGGTAGTGCGCCCACATCTTCTCATTGGGTGTGCCATGGTGGTCGTAGTAGTCGGTGAGGATGAGTTGGAGGCTGTCGGAGCGGAAGACAGTGTCGCACTTGTTCTGCGCCATGAGGCGGAGGAGTTGCCACCGGCGGAGGGCGGATTTAGAGAAGTCATGGGAAGACGGCTCCAAAGAGTCGAGGATGGCAAGGGCGGAGTCGGGGCGATTGTTGATGACGGCCTGCGCCGCATCAAGGACAGCACGCTCCTTCCCGTTGCCCACGCAGGCAGCGAGCACGATGGTTGCGACAATGATGTATAATAGTTTCCTCATGATGGTTATGGCCGGACATACATCAGGTATGTCCCAACATTTTCCTCATTTTTTGCTTTCGGACGCGATACATCGCGTCCCTACTTGTCGCACCGCCATTCCGTGATGTTGCGCTCCTTGGCACTTGGCTCCTCAGCCCGGATGTCAGCCCCGAAGACGGTGAGCAAGGTGTAGAGCAACGCCTGGTGGTAGTGTCATATCGCCCTCAGTGCGCGGATGATGCCTGCCTCAAGGGCTTTCTCATAGGAACGGAATTTCGGGGTCTCACCCATGGCTCCATCTCGAAGCCGGTAGATGCGGGCGTAGTACTTGCCTACCTTTCCGAGGAAATATTCACGGTCGACGAGGACATCGAAACGTTTCTTCTCACGAAGCCACTGCTGGGCAAGTGCCAGGGTAGGGGCAGCGAATGACTTGTGGCGAGGGTCCTTGTCGTGAGCCGGACTGTTCCAACATTTGTCCTTACCATCCTCGGGATGCTCAATCAGCGCTCCCTGGGGGTCGTAGTGGGCGGGTATGGGCTCGTTGAACCTGTGTTTGCGTAACAGTCGGGCTGTCTCAATCGACACTATCTTCATGGTGGCCATGGGGAATGGGGGTAGTTGTGGGTTGTACTTCTGTTTCTGGGATAGGGTGGTCCTTGGGCTGGTTCTTCTTGTCGAAGCGCTTGAGAAAACGGCGGATGTCCCCCTTGAGTTTCTGATATTGAGGGGAACGGGAATAGCCGTTGTTTTTCTTCAGCATCGATGCCAGATTCTCCACGCTGTGCTGATAACTCGACAGTTCGTTGCGCATCTGCGTGTTGTGCACCGCCTTGGAGTGGATTTCCATCTCGCGCTCGCGGCGCAGGCGCTCACACACTTTGTTGAGCATCGGCATCACCACATTGTCGTTGAGGTGGTGCCCCTGTATATATAAATAGGTAGTGTCGGGAGTGACTCCGAGTTTTTTCAACTCATCCTTCAGGGCGAGATAAGTCTCTTTGGCATCGGGATTGTTTTTCTGGAGTTGCAAGATTTTGCGCCCCACCTTGTGGCGCACGTTGGCAATGCCGTTGTAAGCATTGGCTATGGTGAAATGCCCCGTCTCTATCACCTTGCAAAAGTCGGAGATGCAGAACTCACCATAGTTCGGTCTGCGGTAATACCAGATGCTCCAAACAAAAAGTGGAAAAATGGCCTGGGAGTAGAGACGGAGATATTCCTCAAAATCAAAAATCAGATGGTCGTTAAGGGTCGCCATCACACATACGTCGTGCAGTGAGGGCGCATAGCATTGGTAGTTCTCTATTGCATAGACGTAGGTGTGGAAGACGTATGGATTGGAGATCACCTTCTTGGAGGTCTCGGTGACGCCCTGCATCAGGTAGTCGTAGTCGGCGTCCACACAGGCTATCATCGCCTCACCCACCTGGTTGCTGATGAGGTTCATGAGCACCTGTTTCTTGCCCTTGGAGAGATTGATCTTCGAGGGAAGCATCACCTCAAAATAGCGCTTGTCGTTCTCGAACTCACTGAGCACCATGCGCCAAAAATACACGTCATCGTAACTTTCCACGTATGCTACAATGCGCTTTCGTGCCGCCTTCGCTCTCATCTTGTTGGCGGCATTGAAATAGTCGGAGTTGATGTATTCTCTCAGGCGCTTCGCCATCTGGCTATGGGATAGAATGGGGAATCAATAACTGTCGGTGATGTCGGAAACCTCGGTGACATGGTCAATCCATCCGTTCATTACGACAGCAGGGGAATGGGTGGTGAGGATGATCTGCACATTGGGGTTCATTTCCAGGACGATGTCGATGAGCCGCTTCTGCCATTCGACGTGGAGGCTCACCTCAGGCTCGTCCATGAAGAGCACGCTGTGCTTGTTGTCCTGGATAAGCACGGTGAGCAGGATGGCAAGCATCTGTTTCTCTCCGCTCGACAACTGGTAGGGCACCAGCGTCTCGCCAATCTGTGAGAAGAAAATCTCGTTGGCGGTGCGCACGATGGTCTTGCCCGTGTCGGCAAACAGTTCGTCGATGAGGTCCTGGAAACGCTTCTTGGGGGCTGATATCTGCTGTGCCTTGATGGCTGCGTCTGGGTCACCGCTCTGCAGGGCCTCGATAATACGGTTGCCGATGTTCACCTGATAGTCGAGGTATTTGCGCTGCAACTGAAACAACTGCCAGTCGAGTTCGGTGGCAAGGCTCATGTCCATCTTCGCCAGTGTGTCGAGGTTCATCAGCGGACGGTCGAACGAACGGATGACGTCATAGCGTATCCATTTGGCCTCAGAGGGATATACCTTCAGGCGCACGCCCTTGAGCATGTGGCTGGGGTATTCACCGCCGGCGGCGAGACCTTTCACCACTTTGTTGATGATGGTGCTCTTTCCCTGACCGTTGGTGCCGCTGAGGATGTTCACGTGTTCATCAAGGTCCCATTTGATATGGCGCCTGCCGCTCCAAAGGGAGTCTATCTCTATCTGCTCGATGTAGTCTGCGTATTTTTGCATAATATGGGGTTCTAACAGGGCAAAAATAAGCAAAAAAAGACAATATTCCTACTTATTTGCTCTTTTTTTTCATTTTTGCCGGAGATTGGACATATATTTCTTTCCTTTTGTGATGACAATGCCGTGATAGGATGGTCCCACCGAGGTGCCAAAGGGAGTGAACATCTTGTCTTGAACAGGGGCAGAGGAAATATTTCCCACCGATACAGGGTCGCTGAAAAAACGGTCGAGATGTTGCAAGCGCAGGTCCAGCCACTCATAGATGAATGCTAATTCATCCTTGATATTGAGTGGGAGCCCTTCGATGTCGCTGTCGCCGCTCCACCTGCGTTCCTCCCGAGTGGTGGCTCCGCATCTGCTGATGAGGTCGTAGCACGCTTGGTATCTGCCAAAGAGATAGGCGAAGGAGAACACGTCCTTTCGCAGAGTGAAATACCGTTCGGCTATTTTTCCTCTGAACTGTTGGTAATTGAGCAAGAACAGTTGCAACGAAATTCTTGTGGGAAGCATGGGCCAGGAGTCAAAACTGACATAGGGCGGATGGGGTGGTGGCTCGTGGCTGAAACTCTGTCCCATGGTGGCATCAAGATCCCATATGCCGAGTGTGAGCATCTTGCTTTCCTGCTTGTCATAGACGGCCCAGTAGAGGTTCTTGCCTGCCAGGTCGTATGCATCGAGCACGTTCATGAATAGGATATAATCGTAGAATACCGGCAAATCTATGTAGTCGGCGATTTGCTCCTTGAACTCTTCCTTGCTGGCATTGACGACGAAGTCGATGGCATTGTACAACGTGCTGTAGTCACTGGGGCACAGATCTTCGGTTTTCGGGTATTTAAGTTCGAAGTCTCCCCATTCCGGCAGTGTGTTGTCATAGAGTGGGGGGAGGGCCTCGAAGGTGGCTCCTTCCCATCCAACGGCTTTCCACACTCCACCATGGATCTCGCCTGTCACGGGGTCGAATTCTCTTACCTTGAACTGTTTTTGGTCGATGGGCTCACAGAGGTTGTAAATACCGCTGTACTCGTTGTTGAGGAATACCTCGACCACTTGCCCGCGGGATGAGGTATGTATGTCTGTGTCAAAACGGGCATAGTAGGGTTTTGTGGCGAAATCGTCCCACAGCCATGCGGCAATGTGGTTTCTCAGTCTGAACATGTCGGCCTGTCCGGCATCGAGAATCCAGTCATCGTCCTTTCGCAGAGAGAAAAAGCGTCTTTTCACCTTCTCACCCTTTTTGTTGACAAAACTTAACTTGTAGTTGCGCTTGTGCTTGAATGGTTGGTTGGTGGTGGCACCGCGCCATCTGATCTGGGCAAGCATTTCCTCTGGCTCGGTATCGGGCTGCTGCAGGACAACGGTTCCGGGGGCGTCCTCATAGCCGAACTCTCCGTGCAAGAAAAGGATGGGCAGGTAGGTGAATTCCAGAAGGGCGCTGACCGTGCTGTCGCCGATGTTGGCGCTGATCGGATAAGACTTGTCGGGCTGCATGCTCTCAATCACAAAGGGATTTTCGATGGACTGTCCGTCCACCTCTGTGTTCTCCCATTGGACGCTGTCCGACACTGTGACATGCAACAGACATGGTTTTCCCCATTGCTCCTGAGGGATAGTGGCTAAATACGTGTTGGTGAGGCGGTCATAGCCGGCTATTGATCCGTTGACATATATTTGTCCGAGTGCAAGCCGGGCAGATAGCATGCACGTCAAGAGGAATATATGCCTGAGGTTCATAAAATATGATGTATCAATAGAGTGCTTACACAAAGGATTCCAGGAACTTAACAGTGCCGTTGACCGTGATTTCCTGAGTGGTGGCGGGCAGCAAAAGGGTCTCTCCGGCACGGAGCGAGGTGGCGTTTCCCTCATCATCGGTAACGGTGCCCTCGCCGTCCACGCCGATGAGGATGACAAAACTGTCGAGGTCGCTGTAGTCGATGGTCATCGGTTCGTCGATGTCGTAAACTGCTGTGGTGAATTGAGGGCATGACATCACTTGCACACCCTCGTTCTTTTTTGCCTCATAGTGGATACGGTAATCGTCTTTCACCTCGTAGTTGATGCTTTCCGCTGCCTCTTTCGTGTGGAGTTCACGGTAGTGCCCGTCCTTGTCCCTTCGCTTGAAATCGTAAATGCGGTAGGTAACATCGCTCGTCTCCTGAATCTCTGCCACGAAACAGCCTTGCCCGATGGAATGGATGCGTCCCGCAGGGATGAAGAACACGTCGCCCTCTGACACAGTATATTGGGCAAGGACATCACAGATGGTATCGTCTTTCACCATCGTCTTGTAATCCTCGACCGTGATTTCCTTTTTCAGTCCGTTGTAGAGTTGTGCTCCCTCATCGGAGTGCAGCACATACCACATCTCGGTCTTGCCTCGCTCCTTGCCCAGTCTGTGGGCGGTATCATCATCAGGATGCACCTGAATGGAGAGGTCATGATGGGCGTCGATAAATTTGACGAGAAGCGGAAACTCATTGCCGAAACGGCGGTAGTTGGAGTCTCCGAGCAGGTGGGCGCCCATCAGCGATACTACCTCGTTGATGCTCTTGCCGGCGAATTCCCCTTCACTGACAATGGTCTCATGGCCGGGAACACCGGATATCTCCCAACTCTCACCTACTTGGGTGAGGTCGCTGTCAAGACCTTTGAAGGCGGTAATCTTCTCTCCTCCCCACAGGGTGGACTTCAGCAGTGGTTTGAATTTTAGAAACATATTCTTGTTTTCAATTCTCCAATTTTCAATCTCCAATTTTCAATTTTCAATTTTCAATCTTCAATCTTCAATTTTCTTTAATTGTCTTCCCAGAAAGATCTGGTGAACAAAATCAGTACGTTGAATATCTCAAGACGGCCAAGGAGCATGAGTCCTGTGCATATCCACTTGATGTATAGTGGCATGACGCTCCAGGTCATATCTGGACCCAGTTCGTTGAGCGGCAGACCGGCATTGGTGATGCAACTCAGCGAGATGGTGACCGAATTGGTGATGTCGACTCCGATGGCCATCATAAGGGCTGTCGTGCCCATGCAGGCAAGGATGTAGATGGCGAAAAAGGCCAGCAAACTATGCACCATCGAGGTGGGCATCGCCTTGCCGTTGATGCTCACGGGAAGGACGGCGCGGGGATGCATCATCCTGATAAACTCGTTGCGGATCACCTTGATGATCATGAGGGCGCGCGAACTCTTGAAACCGCCTGTGGTGGACCCTGAGCAGGCACCGACGAACATCAGAATACAGAGCAGTATCCACGTGATATGTGGCCACCCTCCCACATGGTCGCAGAAAATGCCGGTGGTGGTCATCATAGAGACCACATGGAATGCTGACTTACGGAATCCCTCTTCCAGACCATAGCCCCGGCTCAGCATCAGGATGGCAGTGATGAACAGTGTGGAGGCCAAGACAGTCAGAGTGTAGAATCGCCATTCCTCATTGTGGATAAATTCGCTCCATTTGCTCCTCTCACTGCGCTTGAACTCACGCCAACTGGTCAGTTTCCTCATCGCGATAATCATGAAGAGCATGGAGAAGTTGATACCAGAGAGGTACTGGAATAAAAGAGAGATATATTCAATGGAGGCGGAATGGAAGTGGGCAATACTGTCGTTGTGGATTGAAAAACCACCTGTCGCCGTAGTGGTCATGGCATAATTGATGGCACTGAACCCATCCATGCCGGCCAACCAAAAAGCGATGCCACAGCCGATGGTGAGGATGATATACACCCACCAGATGCGCATCGCCGTGGCGCTCAGACGGGGATGCATCTTGGAACGGATGGGACCTGTGGCCTCTGCGGAAAACACCTTCATGGTGTTGCCTACCATGGAGGGCAGGATGGCGATGGTGAAGAACACAATACCCAGACCACCAATCCACTGTGACAGCGAACGCCAGAAAAGCATGGCATGGTGGGCATCGAGTTCGGACTCCACATCGTTGATCATTGAGGCTCCTGTGGTGGTGAACCCCGACATCGTCTCAAAAAATGCGTTGGTGGTGATGGTACTCAGACCTGCTATATCGTAAAATTTGGTCGTCCCGAAAAAACCACCGAAGAGATAAGGGAGCGAACCGAAAATGCTGAAAGTGATCCAGGTGAGCGTCACCACCACATAAGCATCTCGGCGGCTCATCGTGGTTGGGGCACCCCTGCCAACGCGCAGAAGGCCCATGCCTGCCACCGCCGTGATGATCAATGAGAAGAAAAAGGGCAGAAACTCCTTGTTGTGATAGCAGAGTGCCACTATCACGCACAGGACCATGAATGCCGCCTCAAGCAGCAAAAGTGACCCAATGACTTTGGATATGAGTTGCTTGTTGAGCATCAGTTAGTAAAAAACTTTTCTATCTTCTTCAAATCCATCTCATGGCAGATGACCACCACGCAATCGCCGGCCTCAATCTGAGTGCCGCCCGATACCAACATGCTTTCGTCGCCTCTTACAAGGCCGCCGATGGTGCACCCTCGGGGAAGGCCCAACTCAAATACTTTCTTGCGGGTGACCTTTGAACCACGCTGTGCCACAAATTCTGCCACATCGGCATTGATGGATGCCAGATAACCGATGTTGCGCACGTCGGCGGCAAGCATCATTTGGTAGATGCAACTCGCGACAAGTGTCTTCTTGTTGATGATGGTGCCGATGTCGAGGCTCTCTGCCATGCTCAGGTAGTTGGGGTTCTCAATCATCGCGATGGTCTTTCTCACACCCAGTTTCTTGGCTGTCAGACAGGCGAGGATATTCACCTCGTCATTGCCGGTGAGGGCCACAAATCCCTGGGTGTTCTTGATGTTTTCCTCTTTCAGCAGGTTGATGTCGCGTCCGTCACCATGGATGACCATCGCCTCACCCTCCAACTCTTCGTGGAGTTCCTCGCAGCGGTGCTCGTCGATTTCGATGATCTTGGTGTTGATGAAAGAGGGCATCTCGTTGGCAGCACGGATGGCTGTCTTGCCGCCGCCCATGATGATGACGTTTTTCACATCGGCATAGTGCTCCTTGCCCACTATCTTGCGAATGTAGGAGATGGTGTTCACCGTGGTCATGAAGTAGACGATGTCGTAGAGATGGAGTTCGTCGTCACCACCCGGTATGATGGTGTCCCGTCCGCGCTTGATGGCTACCACATGGTAGGGGTCCTGGGGACCGCAGAGCAGGCGGAGTGGCTGGTTGAGAATCTGACACGACTCACGCAACTTGATGCCGAGCATGACGAGGGAACCGCCATGCACGTCCCAACGCTGGCGCACCCAACTGAGTTTGAGTCCCTTGATGATGTTGTCGGCTGCCAACTTCTCTGGATAGATGAGGGTGTCGACACCCATGTTCCGGATGATGGGGATATTGTCTTCGAGTATGTACTCTTGGCTGTCGACTTGGGAGACGGTCTTGTGGGCGCCCATGGCATGGGCCATGATGCAACTTGTCATGTTCTCGTTCTCATCAGGGGTGACCGCGATGAAGATGTCGGCCTTGTCGGCGTCGGCATTCCTGAGTGTCTTCACGCTGGTGGGCGATCCGGTGAGTGTCATCAGGTCATATTCGCTGCTGATGACATCAAGTTTGTCGGCGCTGGGGTCGATAAGGACGATGTCCTGGTTGCTGCGGGAGAGCAGACTGGCAAGATGTGAGCCTATGGCGGAGGCACCTGCAATGATGATTTTCATAGGCTGAGGATGGTTTGTTTGATGGTTTCAGGATCGAGTCCGGTGAGTTGCTGCAACTCGGACACGGTGCCATGCTCAATAAAATGGTCGGGAAGTCCGAGACGGCGGATGACGGGATGATAACCATGGTCGGTCATCCATTCGGTCACCGCGGAGCCAAAGCCTCCTGTCACACAACCGTCCTCAATGGTGATGATGTGGGTGAAACGGGTGGCAATCTCCTCGAGCAACTGTTCGTCGAGGGGCTTGGCAAAGCGCATGTCATAGTGGGCCACGGAGACATCCTGTCTCTCTTCGTTGATGGACTCGATGGCCTTGACCACGTTGTTGCCGATAGGACCGAGACTGAGCACCGCCACATCGCTGCCTTCGAGCAGTTTCCTTCCAGTGCCCACTGTGATTTCCTGCATGGGACATTGCCAGTCGGGACATACACCGCGGCCGCGGGGATAGCGGATGACGAAAGTGCCCTTGCCGTCCAACTGGGCGGTGTACATCAGATGACGCAGTTCATGCTCATCCATCGGCGAGGCAATGGTGATGTTGGGAATGGCTCGCAGGGAAGCGATGTCGAACGCTCCGTGGTGGGTGGGACCGTCTTCTCCCACCAGTCCGGCTCTGTCAAGACAGATGACGAGAGGCAGGTTGAGGATAGCGGCATCGTGGATGATGTTGTCGTAGGCTCGCTGGGCAAAGGCACTGTAGATGTTGCAGAAGGGCATCAGACCGTCCTTGGCCATGCCGGCGGAGAAAGTGACGGCATGCCCCTCTGCTATGCCGACATCGAAGGTGCGGTCGGGCATGGCCTTCATCATGATGTTGAGTGAACAGCCGGAAGGCATCGCGGGGGTGACACCCACTATGCGCTTGTTGGCTTTGGCCAATTCCAGGAGGGTATTGCCGAAGACATCCTGAAACTTGGGCGGCTGACCAGCGTTGTCGCTGACAATGCGCTCTCCGGTGTCGACATCGAACTTGCCAGGGGCGTGCCATGCCTGAGCGTTCTTCTCGGCTGGTTCGTAGCCCTTGCCCTTGATGGTGTGCAGGTGGAGCATTTTGGGCCCCTTATATTTCTTCAGCCGTCTGAGCACACGGACGAGTTCCACCACATCATGACCGTCCAACGGACCGAAATAGCGGATGTTCATACCCTCAAACATGTTCTGCTGCTGACTGATGGCTGACTTCAGGGCATTGGTGAAACGGATCAGACCGTGACGGCGCTGGTCGGAGAGGAAACCCTTGCGGCGCATCCACTCTGCAATGCGGAAACGCACATTGTTGTAGGTCTCACCGGTGTTGAGTTTGATCAATAATTGTTTCATGCCTCCTACGGAACGGTCTATGCTCATGTTGTTGTCGTTAAGGATGATGAGCATGTCGTTGGGGGTGGAGGAAACGTTGTTGAGACCCTCGAAGGCCAGACCGCCGCTCATAGCGCCGTCGCCGATGACTGCCACTACCTTGCGCTTCTTGCCCGACAACTTGGCGGCGACAGCCATGCCAAGGGCTGCCGAGATGGAGTTGGAGGCGTGACCGCAGGTGAACGTGTCGTAGGGACTCTCTGCTGGGGAGGGGAAGGGGCGCAGACCGTGGAACTTGCGGTTGGTGCAGAAGGTGTCACGGCGGCCTGTGAGAATCTTGTGGCCATAGGCCTGGTGACCCACATCCCAAATGATGCGGTCCTCGGGGGTGTTATAGACATAATGCAGCGCGACGGTGATTTCCACAACACCAAGACTTGATGCCAGATGTCCGGGATTCACCGACAGTTCATGGATGATGTCATCGCGCAACTCCGCACATAGCAGAGGAAGATCTTCCACCTTCAGCCTGCGCAGGTCGGCGGGACTTTGTATGGTGTTAAGTATCTTGTATTTGCTGTTTTCCATTATTTCATCTCTCTGCCGATCCCTTAGGGGAATTGTTGCCAGACGGGATGCTTGACCCGATTCTTGGCAAATAATTGCACAAAGGTAATAATAAATCTTCATTTCTCATCATAATTTCAGGAAAAAACGCTAACTTTGCGCATGCAACTAATTTCAATAGTTATACAAATCAAGTCTTAAGATAATGAAAAAGTTCCTTTTTATCCTCGTTTCCGTGGCCTTGACGGCAGGGGCATTCGCGCAAAAAACTGCCGGAGGCATCTCGGCGGACATGCTCCAGAAAATAGAGCAGGCACAGGTGAAGAGCCCCTCGGACAAGGCTCTTTTCAATGCCATCGCATCGAATTCCATCGATGACCTGGTGAAAAACTTCAGCAACCAGAATGTGGTGGATACCAAGTTCAGCCATGAGACACCAAGCCAATCCATCCACAACCAGAAGAGCAGTGGAAGATGCTGGATGTTCAGCGGACTCAACGTGCTGAGGGCCAATTTCGCCAAGGCTCACAAAGACACCATGGTGGTGGAGTTCTCACACGACTATCTTTTCTTCTACGATCAGTTGGAGAAGGCCAATCTGATGCTTCAGGCTGTTGTCGACTTGGCTAAGAAGCCCATTGAGGATCAGTATGTTACCATGCTTTTTAAAAACCCCATCGGCGATGGCGGCACCTTCTGCGGCGTGGCTGACCTGGCTGAGAAATACGGATTGGTGCCCATGAGTGCACAGCCTGAGACTTACTCGGCTGAGAACACCTCGCGCATGTCGCGAACCATCGACTCCAAGTTGCGTGAGTATGGACTGGAACTGAGAAAAATGGTGGCTGATGGCAAAAAGCCGAAGGCTATCAACGACCGCAAGACGGAGATGCTTGCCACTATTTACCACATCCTGCGCATCACCCTCGGTGAACCTGTCAAGGAGTTTACCTATGCGTTCACCAACAAGAGCGGAAAAAAGGTCACTGAGGAGCGCAAATATACACCAAAGGAATTCTATGAGGCTACGGTGGGCGGTCCCATCAACGGCACGTTCATCATGGCGATGAACGATCCGCGCAGGCCTTATTACAAAACCTATGAAGTGGAGATGGACCGTCATACCTACGATGGCCACAACTGGAAATATATCAACTTGCCTATGGATGATATTGAGGAAATGGCGATTGCTTCCATCAAGGATGGACACAAACTCTACTCGTCTTATGATGTGGGCAAACAACTTGACCGTAAGAACGGCATCCTCGATACGGAGAACTATGACTATGGCACATTGTTCGGCACGACTTTCCCCATGGACAAGGCGCAGCGCATCATGACTTATGAGAGTGGTTCCACCCACGCCATGACCCTCACGGCGGTCGACCTCGACGCCGAGGGGAAGGCCATCAAGTGGAAGGTGGAGAACAGTTGGGGAGCCACATCGGGAAAGAACGGCTATCTCATCATGACCGACCGCTGGTTCCGGGAATATACCTACCGTCTTGTGGTTGACAAGAAATATGTACCCGAGAAAATCCTGGAGGCAGAGAAACAGCAACCGATCCTCGTGATGCCGGATGATCCGCTCTTCCTGGAAGATAAGTAACTTTGATTGTTCTGAAGACTGTTCCCATGACTTCCAAAAAAGCGTTTTGGTTGCTGCTGGCCATCTGTGTCCTCACGGTGATTCCTTTTCTGGGTCTCAGTGAGTACAACACCAAGGGTGAGCCCCGCGAGAGCATTGTGAGTTATACGATGATTGAATCGGGCAATTGGATCCTGCCCCGAAACAGCGTGGGGGAGATGGCCTATAAGCCCCCGTTCTTCTATTGGTGTGTGGCGGCCGTGAGTGTGGTGTGCGGCGGCGTGACAGAGTTCACCTCCCGTGTGCCTTCTGCAATAGCGTATATATTTCTTACCATTGCTGTTTTCCTGTTTTATCAGCGGCGGCGTGATACCCGGATAGGGTTTGTCGCTGCCTTGGTGGCTTTCACATCGTGGGAACTCCATCGGCAGGGGGGAAATTGCCGGGTCGACATGGTGCTCACCTTGTTCATCGTCATGGCGATGCTCCTTCTCTACCGTTGGTGGGAGAGGGGCATGAAGGGTATCCCTTGGGTGGCTATTCTCATGATGAGTCTGGGCACGCTGACCAAAGGACCAGTGGGAACACTCATACCCTGTCTGGTCGTAGGCGTGTTCCTGCTTTGCCGACGTGTGAATTTCTTCCGTGCTTTCCTGACGCTTTTTGCATTTGGTTTGCTCTCCCTCGTCCTTCCGGCTCTGTGGTATTACGCTGCATGGCAACAGGGCGGACAGGAGTTTCTTGACCTGATGCTGGAGGAAAACGTGGGGCGCATGACGCAGACAATGAGTTATGAGTCGTGCGTGCATCCATGGTACTATTATTTCAAGACACTGCCTGGAGGCTACCTGCCGTGGACGGCTTTGGCGGTGATGATGCTCTTTGTCGTCGACTGGAAGGCCCTGCGCGGTCAGTGGCAAGGTGTCAGGGAGACCTGGCATCGGCTGTCGCTTGCGTCTTGCGACTCGCTTGAACTGTTCTCTTGGTTGGCGGTGATAGTCGTGTTTGTGTTCTACTGCTTCCCTCAGAGCAAGCGTGGTGTCTATATCATGCCAATTTATCCTTTCCTGGGATATTTCATCGCAAGGATGCTCCTGTGGGCGGAACAGCACCATCGCCGTGTGCTGAGTGCCTTTGGCGGTTTCCTCTCGGTCGTCGGCCTGTTGCTGGCTGTGGTTTTTGTGGTGCTCAAGTTCGTGCCCATCAGCGCCGACTGGTTTCATGGCCGGCATGCCTTTGAGAATCTCTCGATGGCACAGGGACTGCAACAGGCTGGCAGTTGGTGGCTGTGGATTGTTTGGCTGCTGGGTGTTGTGGTGATGGCATGGTGGTGGCGGAGCCGCAAGGGGGTGATGCCGCTGCTGGCACTCATCTTGGCCATCTACCTACATGCGGATGCTGTCTACAAGCCTCCTGTGCTCAATGCAAAATCGGTGAAAGGGGTCGCTGCCTTGATTGATGAGAAGTTCCCGCCCAGTGAAGGTCACTTGTATGAGTTCATCGAGGATGGAGTGCTGTCAGCAGGAGACCCTGTGCACTATTTCGAACTCAATTTCTATATGCACGACCGTGTGGGTGATTTCTATCGTGCGAAACCGAAGGAGGGTATCCTCATGATCGGTGCGGATGACCTGCAGGGGTGGCAGCCGAAATTTGAAAAAGAGGGATACCGTTTCACACCGGTGTGGAACTCGGGTGAGAAACTGGTGCTGAAGCAGCAACTGCAGTTGCTGCGGTTCGAAAAAGTCAGTCCAGGAAATCCTTGACGTTGTAGAGCGGCCTCCGCTTGATTTCAAGATACATCTTGCCAATGTAGATGCCTACGCCGCCGATGCATAGGATGGTCACTCCTCCTACGAGCCAGATACTCAGGATGATGGATGCCCATCCGTGCTCTGCCGTACCTGAAATGAGGGAGTAGAGCACGTAGAAACCGATGAGGATGCTGAAGAAGACGAAGGCGATGCCCACATACATGACATAGTAGATGGGCTTTACCGAGAAGGAGGTGATGCCGTCAATGGCAAGGCCGAACATCTTGCCCAGGGTGTATTTCGATTTCCCAGCCTTGCGCTCGGTGATGGTCTCCTCCACAGTGGTGGAGTCAAATCCGATGAGGGGAATGAGACCACGCAGGTAGAGGTTGCGCTCGCTGTATTGCGAAAGGGCGTGCAGCACACGGCGGCTCAAGAGCCTGAAATCGGCATGGTTGAACACGCTCTCCACGTCCATCATCTTCTGCAACTTGTAAAAAGCAATGGCTGTGAGGCGCTTCATCAATGGGTCGGCATCGCGCTCCACTTTCACTCCATATACCACGTCGTAGCCTTCCTCGTAAGAGTCAACCATCTTTTCGATGCAGTTGATGTCATCCTGAAGGTCGGCATCGATGGTGACGATGGCGTCTGCCATGTCCTTGGCCTGCATCATGCCGGCCATGATGGCGTTCTGATGCCCTACGTTGTGGGCGAGGTTGAGCCCCTTGAATCTCGGGCTGCGCTCATGCAGGGCGACGATTTTTTCCCAAGTTCGGTCCTTGCTGCCGTCGTTGACGAAAAGCACAAAACTGTTGGCCGAGATTTTGTTCTTGGCGATGAGGCTGTCAAAAAGGGTGTCAAGACGGTGGGCAGAGTTGTCGAGCACCTCTTCTTCGTTGTAGCAGGGCGATATGATGGCAAGTTGGATCATGAATGGGTGGCTTGGGATGGTTGGGCGTTGAGGCGTTGTGCCTGTTGGATGGCGAATGGGGTGTAGGTGCCGAATTCGTGTCCCCGTCTTTTGAGCATCTGGATGAGGCTGCTGAGCCGGTCGCACATCTGGCGTCCGCTGTGGTTGCGGATGATAAAGGGCATCTTGAACTCGGGGTGCTCGCGCAGGTCATAGAACTCCCATGGATGGAAATAGGTGACGAAATACCCGTCTTTGGCGAGCACTCTCCTCACAAAAAGATGATAGAGCCATTGGGGTAGGTTGTGCAGCGAGAGCCAGAAGAGGGGAAAACGCAGCCAGGGGGTCACTGAGGCAGGTATCTGTACGACATCGCCTTTCATGAAGCAGGTGCGGGAGGCAGTGAGGTGCATGTAGCGCCCGGGGATAAAGGCGGGGTTGAGCGAGGAATTGTAGAGATAGCCTGCCTTGGCAATTTCCTCATCACTCACGGGAAACATCCTCGGTTGGCGATAGCCAAAGGCTTTCTGGCCGGTGGCATTTTCGAGTATCTGCTTCGACTCCCGCACATCACTTTCTTTCGGTTGCCAGTGGTCGACACCGTGGCAGGCGAGTTCATGACCCTCGTCCATGATGCGGCGGATGGTCTCAGGGGCATGGCGCACGAAATTACCCGTGCAGAAGAAGGTGGCTTTCACCTCGTTCTTCTTCAGCACATCAAGAATTCTGTTGGTACCTTCCACAGATACCTTCATCCCTTCCTCAAGGGTGAAATCTACTCCATGTTCGCGGGGTACGTCAAATTCCTCTGTGTCAAAACTCAATAAAATCATGCGATGGGGATTCTGGAAAATCGATGCAAAATTACTCCAAATCGACTATACTGCAAAATAAAACCCCACTTTTTTGGCAAATAGAATCTTTTGTCGTATATTTGCTGAAAAATAGAGCGATGACGAGTTATACAGATTTTGGCCGAAAATATCCTGTAGGAATACAGACCTTCTCTCGTTTGCGGAACGAGGGCTATGTCTACATCGATAAGACCGACCTGATGTGGCGGATGGCGCATGTGAGCCCGTACATTTTTCTGAGCCGTCCACGGCGGTTTGGCAAGTCATTGCTCACCACTACACTGTGCTCGTTCTTCGAGGGCCGTCGCGATCTCTTCGAGGGACTCAAGGTGATGGAACTTGAGAAGGAGTGGACGCGGTATCCCGTTCTCCACATCGATGTGAGCATGGCCAAAGGAAAGAACGATGTGGAAGGTCTGCAACGGGCATTGCTTTTGCAATTGGATCCGTATACAGAAAAATATGGCCAAAAATCCGCGGAGAGTACCCCCGGAGAAGTCTTCTCCGGCCTTATCCGCCGTGCCTATGAACTGACGGGACATCAAGTGGTGGTGCTGATCGACGAGTATGATGCTCCCCTGCTTGAGGTGCTCCATGAGGAGGAGCAGTTGCCTGGTTACCGCCGTGTGATGCAGGAGTTTTACCAGTGTCTCAAGGCCAATGAGGCGATGATCCGATTCTGTTTTATTACTGGCATCACCAAGTTCTCACAGTTGAGCATCTTCTCTACGCTCAACAATATCACCAATATTTCGCTGGATCCAGAGTTTGCCGCTATCTGCGGCATTACCGGCGAGGAAATCGACGCGCAGATGCGACCCGACGTGGAGCGGTTGGCAGAGCGTTATAAATGTACTCCGGAAGTGATGCGCGAGAAACTGCGTTCTACCTACGACGGCTATCATTTTTCTGAGGAGTCCCCCGACATCTACAACCCGTTCAGCCTGATGAAGGCTTTCAACCAGCGTCAACTGAGCAACTTCTGGTTTGAGAGTGGCACACCTTCTTATCTCATACAACAGATGAGGCATTTCCGCACCGACATTACGAAACTTGATGACCTACAGGTGCCGTTATCTGCTTTTGACCAGCCGACGGAGAATATGATGGACGCACTCCCGCTGCTCTATCAGAGTGGTTACCTCACCATCAAGGATTACGACTTTATGAGTCAGATCTATTCGCTGGGCATCCCTAACAAGGAGGTACGTGTGGGCTTCACCGAAGGACTGCTACCCTCAGTCACGGGCATGCGCGGCAGCGATGTGCAGACAGGGTTTGCTTTGCGCTTCTGGCGTGCACTCCTTGCCGATGATACTGATTTGGCGCTGCGTGAACTGCAGGCCTATCTTGAGAGCCTGCCCTACGTGGAGGGGTTCAAGAAAAAACTGGAGGAGGTCTCCACCGCCGAGGGATTCTATGAATGGTCGTTCTACCTGATCTTCTCGATGCTCAACGTATATGTGCAGACGCAGGTAAAGTGCGCCCGCGGACGTGCCGACATGGTGGTCTACATGCCCGATACGATCTACGTGATGGAACTCAAGATCAATGGCACTGCCCAGGACGCTCTCGATCAGATCAATAGCAAGGGCTATGCCCTCCGCTATGCCACCGACGGTCGCCGCATCGTCAAGGTCGGTATGGGTTTCTCCATTGAGAAACGCGCCATGACCGAATACCTGATTTTGGATGAAGAATGAAAAGCCAGTCCCCACAACCCAATAAGTTGTGGGGATTGATTATTGTTTAAAACTCTGTATCTCTGTAATTTTGTGTTGGTAGCATGATCATTGGGGACGGTTCTCAATGATCATTGTTACTGGTTCGCCACGTTCCGACAGATATGTTATCCGATGGCTTCTAATCAAGGTGTTCCCCTCATTGCTCCTCTTTTATTTTCCGAATAATCACAGTTTTCATGCGTTTAATCACGGATATGGCATGAATCATCACAAATCGCCAAAAATGGGGTTGCAAATAAATATAAAATCGACTAACTTTGCAAACAAAATTAATACACTACAACAATGAAACAACTCTTCTTCACCTTCGCATTTATGCTCATGGCATCCATGGCAAATGCTGACAACACGACCAACTTGGTTATCAGGCAGAAGGCAGGAAATGAAACCATCCTGTCGCTCGACTCCAACCCCGTCCTCACATTTGAGGGGGAGTACCTGAACGTGAGAAACGACTATATGACTTTCTCTTTCCCTATCGCTGACATCGACCAGTACAGCGTTTCCAACCCGACCGATATCAAGGAAATGCGCACTCTGCCACGTATCTCCAACGGACAGGTCACCATCAATGACCTCCCCAACGGAACCAAGGCTTACGTCCATTCCATAGACGGCAAGGTCATCCGCGAAATGGAGTCGGACGGCATGGGCATCGTATCCTTCAGCCTGCGTGACCTGCCAAAGGGCACCTACATCATCAGTGCCGCAAGCACCAGATTCAAGATAGCCAATAAGTAAAACAACAATAAAATCCAACTCATCATGAAAAGATTATTTTTACTCACAACACTCGTAGGACTGTTCGCTGCAGTCTGCCATGGCCAGAAGAAATACGAGATGGTCATCGAGAAGACCGACGGCACGAACATCGTCGTCAACACCGAGGACATCGTCCGCACCTATTTCCGTGAAAGGACAGGGGGCGATAACCCTCAGCCGACTGCCCTCAACATTGTCGGCACATGGAATGTCTATGAGGCAGACGTGCAGGGTCTTGACGGCATCTGGACATTCAATGCCGACGGCACCGGCACCATAGAGGAATTTTATCATGGAGAATCGGAAGGTGTTGACAAAATGACCTATGATTTCAGTGGCACCAGACTCACCATCTATTTGGAGGGTGAGAAAGATGACCCCTTGGTTTTCGACATCAACGTAGTCTCAGAAAACGAATTCACATGGACTGACGGCTATGACACCCTGACGTTCAAGAGACAGGGTAATTGATATAATCAAAGGGCCCCGACCTCCGATACTTGATAAAAAAGCCAATCCCCACAACCCAATAAGTTGTGGGGATTGATCAATTTTCAAAACTCTGTATCTCTGTAACTCTGTGTTGAAAATGATTAACGTAAACTCTGTAACAGTGTTGATAATGATATCCTAATGCTTATTGATAGCACTCAAAAATCTTGTCCACATCCTTGCGGGGCAGTTTCGGCGTGAGCAGGCTCACGATGGCCACGACGGCAAAGCCGCCGAGCATGGCGATGGCTCCGCAGTTGATGGGGTTGATGGGATTGCCGATCAGCATGTTGATCACCGTCAGGCCCACGCCCCAGGCAAAGCAGGCCCAGACGGAGGCTTTGGTCACACCGCGCCAGTAGAGGCCGAGCATGAACGGGGCGAGGAAGGCACCTGCCAACGCACCCCATGAGATGCCCATCATCTGAGCAATGAAGGTGGGCGGGTTGAGCGCAATCATCAGTGAGATGACGATGAAGAACACAATCAGCACGCGCATGACGACCACCTTGCGACGCTCGATTTTCTCCGACACCATGTCATCGATGCTTCCTTCTTCCACCTCACCCGGGGCAGATTTCTTGTCACGGTAGATGAGGTCAAGTGTCATGGTTGATGAGGAGGTGAGCACCAACGATGCAAGGGTCGACATGGATGCGGAGAGCACCAGAAGTACGACAAGGGCGATGATGACATCGGGCAGCGTGACGAGCATCGACGGTACGATGGAGTCGAAGTCGAGACGGCCGTTGGGAAGGGTAGGGGGCGTGCCGAAGAGACGTCCGAAACCTCCGAGGAAATAGCAGCCGCCTGCCACGATGAAGGCGAAGATGGTGGAGATGACGGTGCCACGGTGGATTGCACGCTCATCAGTGATGGAGTAGAACTTACCCACCATCTGTGGCAGTCCCCAGGTGCCGAGCGAGGTGAGAACCACCACGCCGAGCAGGTTCCATGGGTCGGGACCCCAGATGTCGGCCAACATGCCATTGGCGTTGGGGTCGGTGTCACTGGGGATGGCGGCCAGTTTGTCGACAGCGGCAGAAAGACCTCCCTGAGAACTGAGCACGGAAGCGATGACCACCACAATGCCGAAAAGCATGATGACACCCTGGACAAAATCGTTCATCGCAGTGGCCTTGTAACCGCCGAGGATGACGTAGAGTGCAGTGAGCAGCGCCATGATGACTACGCAGTACTCATAAGGGATGCCGAAACCCATCTCAAAGAGGGTGGAGATGCCTTTGTACACACCGGCGGTATAAGGGATGAGGAAGACAAACACGATGACGGAAGCCACGACGCGGAGCCACTCGCTCTGATAGCGGGTACCGAAGAAATCAGGCATGGTGCGGCTCTCGATGTGCTGCGTCATCAGTTTGGTGCGCCGTCCCAGCAGTATCCATGCCAGCAGCGAACCGATAACGGCATTGCCGATGCCGATCCAGGAGGCAGACATGCCATATTTCCATCCAAACTGTCCGGCATAGCCCACGAAGACCACGGCGGAGAAATAACTGGTGCCGAAAGCGAAGGCGGTGAGCCATGGGCCTACTGCACGGCCGCCCAACACAAATCCCTCTACAGTTTTGGCCTGTTTACGCGAATAGATACCCACTCCCACCATGACGGCCAAGAAAAGGAGGGTGAGCAATATCTTGATGATCATTTGTCTTTATTCCTTAAATAATTGTTGTTCTCGTTTGCTTGTTCTCTCTTGTGTCTTCGACTCTTAGAATGCTACCTGTACCTGAGCCTGCAGCCAATTGTAGTCATCCGTGAAATGGCTCATGCAACGGGTGTACTGCAACTGAAGACGGCATTTCTTGTAAAACCAGTACTGGATGCCGCCTGTCAGGTTGGTCTGGTAATAGTCCATGTCCGTATTGCGGTCGTAGTAATCGGCTGATGCCACAATGTCGAGATCCTTGGCCACAGGGACGCTGGCTGTCACATAACCGCCCATGCTGCCCACGTCGCCATCTTTGCCACCCAACCATTCGGCACGCACGTTGCAGGCGTCGCTCTTCCATTCTGCGCCGATGCTGTAGCGGTCGCGGCGGTAGTCGTCGCCAACCTGCACACCTGGGTTCCATGCGGCGGTGCCCACGGCATGTCCACGTCCCTTTTGGGCAGTAGCCACCAGGCGCAGGCCGTCGATGGGCTTGTATTCCAACCGGGCGATGACATCTTTGTCGGAGTTACCGTCCTTGCGGTTGATGCCCTGTCCGTTCATCAGCGCCAACTCATAATGGATGTGGTTGTCAAACAGGTCGCCATAGACCATCATACCGAGGTCGCGTCCGTAGTTCACACCGTTGAGCGGATCAGGTCCCTCACCGGCGAGGAAAAGTACAGCCTGTGAGTAGACATCGATGAGTTCGAGCATGGTAGGAGAGAGGGGGTTCTCCAAACTGTAACTGTGTTTGAACTGGCCAAGCCGCATGCTGAAGGCTTTGTCTTTGGAGAAACGGTAGTCGAGATAATACTCTTGCACAACACTGGAGAAATCGTGCATGAACATGAATGAGAAACGGTCGGTGATGCGGGCCTTTGCCCAAAAAAGAGTCCGTTTCAGGTTGTAAGTGCTGGTAGTTTTGCCGCCGGCATCGTCATAGGAATAGCCCCCCTGGGCATAACCATGAAGTTCAACGCGGTCTGTGAATTCCTTGGTCCAGTCTATCGACTTGGACGCACTCTGTTGCCCCATGGCCGCCACCGAACTGAACACAGCCATAGCGACGGCCAGAGAGGATGTCTTGATGGATTGTTTCCTCATGCAAGTGAAATTTTGAAATGAATGATTTTGTCGATTAAAATACTTTTAGATTCATTTTCGCTTGCAAATTTACAGCATAAAATTATAAAACAATAACAAATTGCTTGAAATTTGCTTTTTCCCCTTACTTTTTGCGATGATTTTGCAACTTGGCGCTTTCTGAGTTGTCAACTTTTTGTCTCTTTCCAGAACAGGAGAGTTCCCCACCTTTAACAATTCTTAAGTGTCATTCCCCTTGGTAGGATGGGAAGTTTGTCGTAACTTTGTATTTTGCAATGATAGACCGTCCGACCATCGACCGTATCATGGACGCTGCCAACATCGTTGACGTCGTCTCTGAGTTTGTCTCGCTCCGAAAGAGCGGGGCAAATTACAAGGGTCTGTGCCCCTTCCACGATGACCGCACCCCGTCGTTCTCCGTGTCGCCTGCACGCGGCATCTACAAATGCTTCTCCTGTGGAAAGGCGGGCAACGCGGCCAATTTCATCATGGAGCATGAGCAGATGTCATATCCTGATGCGCTGAGATGGTTGGCTCGCAAATACCATATAGAAATCAAGGAACGCGAGTTGACCGATGAGGAGCGCGAGCAGGAAAGTGAGCGTGAGAGCCTGTTTATCGTCAATGAATGGGCTGCAGACTATTTCAGTCAGGTTTTGCACGACGATCCCGACGGTCAGGCGGTGGGCATGGCATATTTCAGGTCAAGGGGATTCCGTGATGATATCATCGCCCGTTTCCGGCTTGGCTATGCTCCACAAAAGCGGAATGCACTCTCCACCACCGCCCATGCCAAAGGCTATAAGGATGAGTTCTTGGTCAAAAGCGGCCTGTGCGTGCAGCGTGACGATGGCAGCCTCTACGACCGCTTCGCTGGCAGGGTGATTTTCCCCTGGATAGGAGTGAGCGGCAAGGTGACTGCTTTCGGAGGCCGTGTGCTCGACTCGCGCACCAAAGGGGTGGCGCAGAAATACGTCAATTCTCCCGATTCCGTGGTCTATCACAAGGATCATGAACTCTATGGGCTCTACCAGGCGAAGAAAGCCATTGCCAAGGAGGACTGCGTCTATATGGTGGAGGGATATACCGATGTGCTGTCGATGCACCAGTGCGGCATCGAGAATGTGGTTGCCAACTCAGGCACGGCTCTCAGCATCTTTCAGATTAAGTTGCTCCGGCGCTTCACTTCCCATATCGTGCTGCTTTATGACGGCGATGAGGCAGGCATCCATGCTGCACTCAGGGGGGCGGACATGTTCCTCGCTGAGGGGATGAACATCAAGATGCTCCTGCTCCCCGATGGTGATGACCCCGATAGTTTCGCCCGCAAGCACACGGCAGCGGACTTCCGGCAATATGTAGCCGACCATCAGGAGGATTTCCTTGTATTTAAAACGAGGTATCTCCTAAAAGGAGTCACCGATCCCAGCAAGCGCTCCGAGGGCATCGCCAGCATCGTGAAGAGCATCTCGGTCATCACCGACCAGATCGTGCGCTCCACTTATATTAAGGAATGTGCGCAGCGGATAGGCATGTCGGAGCGAGCACTCATCTATGAGATGAACAAATACATACGTCGCGACAGGGAGGAGCAGATGCGGCAGAAGGAGCGTGAGGCGGAACGGCAACGTATAGCCTCACCCCAAAAAGTGTCACAGGGACCACTGACTGCCACACAGATGACGGCGGATGTGGAGACATTGCTCATTCAACTAGTCGTCAGACATGGGGCGGAGAAGGTGTTCCGGGAACTGGTGGCGGAGGATGGCTCTGCCTTTGACCTTTCTGTTGCAGAGTTCATCTTTTACAATCTCGAGGAGGATGGCTTGCGCCTGGAGAACAGCCTATACCAAGGCATGCTGGAGGAGGCTGTGGCGCTTGTGCAGCAAGGAGAGACTGACTTGCTGGGGCATTTTGAGCGGCATCCCGATGTGAGGGTAAGTTCTGAGGCCACACGGTTGAGTGTCACCTATCAGTTGTCGGAAAGCAATCAGGTGAGGATGAATGATGAAACCCTGCGCTCCCAGGTGGAACATGTGCTGCTTGACTACAGAATGGCCATTGTGAAGAGCAGGGAGGAAGTGCTTCGACAGCAACTCGCACTCGCCAACAGCAGCGAGGAGAAGAGGGAAATCTTGGCAGAGATGAGCAATCTCTTGGCCATGAGAAAGGAAATTGCCCGTATGGTGGGCAAGAGCATCATTATATAAATAGGACAAATATATGACATACGCTATAGAATTATTGATTTTGGGTGTCCTCCTCCTGCTGCTCTATGCGCAGTGGAAGGGGAAACCTGTTGGCAAACTGCTGAGAATCAGGCGCAGGAGGAAGGGTAATGGGCCTGATGCTCATCGGGCAGAGGAAATGGAGCGCTTGGCCAGCCAGGCACTTCAGGACTTGCATTGTGAGGTGTCATGGGAAACAGACAAGACGGTGCGTATCGGACAATATGATTTCCAGAATGGGCATTTCCAATTGCGCATCGACCCATCGACGGCATACGCCAGCCTCGCCTACCTGTTCTGCTTCAATGTGAAGTTGGACCAACTCAATAATGTCAGGATGGTGGTCAACAAGTGCAACATCAACTCAGAGAACCATAGGATTATCTATACCATCAATGAGGAGAAAAACGAAGTGGACCTGCACATCCTCGCTGGCATCAGACTCTCGCAGGGCAATGCCCGGGAGACATTGGCTGAATGTATGACAGGGGCTTTCGCATGGCAGAACACACTGGCACGGCATCTCACTGAGAGGAAAGAAGGACCGGCGAAAGCGGATGTCGAACTGAGCAATGCCGAACGGGGGCGCGAATTGTTCTTGCTGCATGAGCATGAGATGCGCATGCAGGGCGATGACAGCCTGCGGAAAAATGAGGTGGAGCGTGTCACTCTCGGACAGTTCCTGGAGAAAACGATGGGACTGACAAGTCTTTCCGCCACCAGACTGGAATTTGCCAATTCGGAATGTGAGACACTGGAAGACAGTGATGAGATTTTGGACTATGACCTCTCGCAGGCATTGTTTGCTGATGGCAAGAGAGTGGCGACACAGACCGTGGCGATGCTGCGTGTCATCATGCCCGATATGCCGCTGGAGGAGCGGTTGATCACACTGACCTTCAACGAGGAGGGCTCCGACGGTCTCACCGACTATTTCCGTGTGTCCGCTTACATGGTGCCGGTGTCTGTCAGCGCGTCACATCCGTTCAATCAGAAACACCATATCCAACTGAGCAATTCTGCTCTGATGGCCTATGACCATGTCTCCAGACAGCAGCAGAGAGACGAGAGCAACTACATGTGGAAGGAGGCGGTGCAGAAAAAGAAAAACGGTCAGGCCGACCAACTCACCGACGAGCAGAAGTTGTTGTCGGATTGTTCCGACGCAGGATTGGCCCATCTGCTCTACAGGGGCAGAAAACTCTATCTCGCCGGGCGTTACTATGAGGCGTTGCTGCACTTTGAGAACGCTTTCATAGAGATGACAGACTTCTATGACCGCATGAATGACAATGAACTGCAGTCATTCTACGACCTCGTTTTCGATATCGGCTTTTGCTACAGTGAACTCAAGGTTTACGACAAGGCCTTGTTCTATCTCGAGATGCTCTCAGGACTTCACCGCATCACCTATACCATGGAGTATGTCAACTGCCTGGTCAACAGTGGTGACTATCGTGCGCAGCAGGCCATCGACCATCTTATCGCAGGGGTGAAGATGAATATAGAGGAAGACGAGCAACCTCAGGAGCATATCGCCGCCTTCCTCGCCTTCCTCCAGCGCAGGAAGGTGTATGTCCTGATTGAGAAACAGGCTTACAACAAAGCGCAGCGAATGCTAAAGAAAATGCTCAACGACCCCGAGAATGCCGATTTCGCCCTCAACGAACTGGCATACCTGCAGAAAAAGATGAAGGAAAGAGATTGAAAATTGAAGATTAAAGATTGAAAATTGAAGATTGAAGATTGATTTCGGCAAGCCGATTGAAAATTGAAGATTGAAAATTGAAAATTGATTTCGGCAAGCCGATTGAAAATTGAAGATTGAATATTTTTGTGGCACAAGGGTAGGGACGCGATGTATCGCGTCCGCCTATTCCATAGTAGGAGTAATCATAATTCTTAATCCTTAATTCTTCATCCTGAAAATGCTGAAATTGACGCTTCCATAGGTGCGGCGCTCGATGAATTGGGGCATGTCGGAAAAATCATTGCCTTTGCCATGCTCGAAGACAAAGACACCATTTTCCGCCAGCAAGCCACGGTCGAAGATCAGCGAGGGAATCTCTGTCAGACGCTCCAGTGCATAAGGTGGGTCAGCGAAGATGAAGTCAAACTGCTGGTGGCAGGTCTTGACGAATTTGAACACGTCACCCCGTATAACGACGGATTTGTCTGTGCCCAACGAGGCCATGCACTTGCGGATGAAGGCAAAGTGGTCGCGGTCGGACTCCACGCTTACCACCTGTCGGCAACCGCGTGAGAGCAGTTCCAGTGAGATGCTGCCCGTGCCGGAAAAAAGGTCAAGGGCGGTCGATTCCTCAAAGTCGATATAGCCGTTGAGCACATTGAAGATATTCTCTTTGGCAAAGTCGGTCGTGGGCCTTGCCTTAAAAGTGCGTGGAATGTCGAAATGACGACCTTTATAAATGCCTGTAATGATTCTCATGACTGTGCATGCTGAAGATAAGCGCAGATGTCGAGGGGAATGTCGCGGGAGACGGGACTGCTGATCTGCATCGTCTCCGCATCGCAGATGGATACACGGCTCACGTATGCCCGCAGATTGTCGGCCACCCATTTCAGATGCGGGGTGCTGCCCATCACCATCACTTCGTCGCGGTCGCCCTTCATACCCAGTTGGGTGAAGGTGGACAAGAGATAAAACAGCGCGTCGTGGGCATGCACGGCACTGAAGGTGTTGCAGAATCTGAAGCGTTGCTTGGAAAAGGAGAACACGTCCGCCTTGCCGTCATGGAAATACCCATACAACCGCTGGCGCGTACCTTCGGTCTGCTTTCCCACATGCTCCCAAATGGGCAGGGCGACAGGCAGGTAGTCTGCATCCTTGCAGTGGTCGCTCACTGCTGTCTGCACGTCACGCTCCACGGCATAGAGGGCCACGGCTCGCAGCGACTCCATTTGATGGTGGATCTTCACATCGCGTTCATGGCCCGAGAAAGCATGGGAAAACAGCAGGTCGGCGTCGGCGGCATCAAACTCTTCCTCTGGCACCAGCATGACGGGGACATCAGCCATTACGATGGCCTTCTCCCATGTTCCTCCCAGCATGGGCAAGGTCTTGAATGCCTCACGCAGGTTGGCGGCAACCGACATACCGCCTTTCATCTCATAGGTTTTGTATATCGGTTGTCCCTCGATGTCAGAAGAGAGAAATGTCAAGGCGTCGTGCCCGATTCTGATGATCAGTGTCTTTGTTGGGTTCATCTGTTGCAATTTGAACGCGAAGTTACGAATAAGCAAGCGAAAAGCAAAACAAAAAACGAGGTTTTGCTGATTCATTCAGGAAAAAAGATTATTTTTGCACATCAGTTAACTGTTTATGACTATGATGAAGGCTCATTTGTTGAAAAAGGTGGCTGTCATGATGATGATGGCAGCGGTTCCGTTGTTGGTCCTCGCTGCTGGCATTCCCGGCCAGTCAGAGTATGAGAAGGGTGTGTGCTATTTTCAGGGCTATGGTGTCGGACAGGACTTTTCCAAGGCTGTGAAGATGTGGAAAAAGGCAGCCAAGAAAGGTCATGTGAAGGCAGAATACAGTCTCGGCTACTGCTATGCCAATGGCGTGGGGGTGGAAAAGGACATCGAGGAGGCTATGGCTTGGTATCAAGAGGCGGCGGAACAAGGCAATGCCGACGCACAGTACAATTTGGGGCTCCTTTATGTGAACGAGGTCGATGACATGGCGAAATTTGAGAAAGCAGCGGAGTTGTTCAAAAAGGCAGCAGAGCAAGGTCATGTCCGTGCGATGAACAACCTGGCTTTTTGCTTATGCAGATTTGGCCCTGACCGTCAGGACGGATACCCCGAGGTGATGATGTGGCTGAAAAGAGCAGCCGATCAAGGCCATTGGAAAGCCAAGGAGGCATTCGAAGAATACGCCGAGGAAAGAGAGGAACTTGAGCGGGCTGCCCAAGAGAGAAGATGGAAGAGAATGCACTTCAGATAATATCCTCTTTCACTTTTACAATGTGTAGGTCGCGCTGCGGGAACGGGATGGTGATGCCCGCCTTGTTGAGCGTGGTGTAGACACATTCCAGTATCTCGCAGTCGTCGCTGTATTGCGTAACCACAGGCACCCATGCCACTACTTGGAGATTGACGCTGCTTTCGCCGAACTCACGGAGCAGCACGCTCACCTTGTGGTGGTTGGGGTCGCGCTTGATGAATTTGAGTTTGGAGACGGCCTCCACCAAAAGTTTGCGGCATTGCTCGATGTCGGTGCCATAGGCTACGCCCACATCGAGGGTGTGCATCTCGTAACCATGGTTCTTGGTCATGTTTTTGTAGTTCTTGGTAAACAGTTGGCTGTTTTGGAAAGCGATGACCGAACCGTCGACCGATTCCACCATGGTGCTGGTGTAACTGATGGATTTCACCTTTCCGCGGATGCCGTCGCAGATGATCCAGTCGCCTACCTTGATGCGCCCGGCCATGAGCGAGATGCCGTAGTAGATGTTTTCCAGAATGTCTTTGGAGGCAAAACCCACACCAGTGGAGAGACCTCCTGACACCACCACCAGCCAGGTGTTGTCGACATGGCAGATGGCGAGGCTGATGATAAGCCAAGCACCCCAGATGAAGAGTTGTATGATGTTTTTGCCCATCACGAAGTGGCTCTCTGCCGTGCTCTTGTCTTTTTGGCGGAGGTGATGCAGATACAGGGCCTTAAAAGTGCGGTTGAGGTAGGAGAACACCATCCACAGGATAATTACCAGGGCGATATTGAGCACACTGATGGTGATGTTGGGGGAGTCGATGAACTTATAGGTGAAGATGCGCCAAGTCAGTTCGGTGAGATTGAATATCGAAGCCGCCCAGTAGATGGCGAGCAGCACCGACATCACACCGAGGGAGGGGAGAACCACGCTGTAGAGCAGGTCGCCCAACCATGTGTCGGTGACGGATGCTTCCTCGTAGGGAAGATTTTGGCTCACATAGTTCGCCCTCAACTCTTCTTCCTTGCGTTTGCGGTAGGCCTTGATCCAGGAGCGGAGGCAGGTGATGGTGAGGATGCAGGTAAGTTGCATGATCCACCAGATGAGCAACTGCACGCTGAGCAAGGTATAACCCATCCAGGAACTTCCCACCGAGATGACGAACACCAGCATGGAGATGTAGGTGTAGAACATGTCGGACTTAGGGATGTTGTGGTTGTTGTGGCTGATGACCCACCATTGCCACAAGGCACATACCAACAGGATGGGCGGCAGGATAAGGTTGACCAGTTCGTTGGGGATGAGGATGATGCGGAAGGCGATGATGATGAAGCCGATGACAATCAGCGGCGCATAGATGCGCAGTGCGCTCATCAGTTGGCTGGCATCCACGCGCAGCAGCAGTGAGACGAGGATGACGCCAAGCAGCCATGCGTACTGGGTGAGCAGACTGCTCGCCATGATGAAAAAGTTCTGTTCCCATGTGATGCGGATGAGTTGCAGGGCCAGGGCGAAGATGATGACCGTGGCAGTCATGATGATGACGGTGCGCTTGTCGAGGAAAGTCTTCGTTTGCAACTTATCTGGCAAGGCCTTGGCTCCGAGCATGCTGATCAGCATGGCAGCCAGGGCGAAGACGCCCATCGTGATGAAAAGGCCGATGATCATCCTGCTGTCCCATTGTGAGTTGACTTCCTTGTAGGGTTCGTATTTGTCAATTACCGTGTCTTTGGTTTTTGACAAATGCCCCTTGAAATTGGACAGGATGCTGACGTAGTTTTCCCCTCCGTTGACGAAGATGTTGTTTCGTATCTCGTTGTATCTCAGATTGGCATAGTCGTGCAGACTCTGTAGTCGGCTCTCGGTAGCCTCATAGATTTTGATGTAATCACCCATGCTCTCCTTGTTCTCGCGAAGCATGCGGCTGATGCAGACGGCAAGGGTGAGGCATACGTTGCGGTCGGTACGTGCCTTTTCCGACAGACTTCGGTAGGTCATCTTGTCAAGGCTGTTCTTCAGACTGTCATAACGTGCGATCTCGGTGTTGATGTTTTCGATGCTGTTGCGGAACGGCTGGATGCTGCGGTTGTATTCGCGGTAGAGTTTGGTCGCCTCGTTGCAGGCGTATGTGAGGTCAAAGACAAACTCCTCGCGCTGTGAGTAGAGCATCAGTGCATTTTGATTGCTCCGTTTTGAAATGTTGATGAGGCTTTTGATGATTTGCTCACGCTCTTGCTTGTGCCCTTCCGCTTCATGCAGTAGGTTCTGGTAATAGTTGGTGATGTCCTGGCGCAGGATAACGAGGGTCTGCTCCAGGTCCTTTTCCTTGAGCACGGCATGCGATGGGAGCACTGTCACCGATAGTACGGTCAGCAGCATAAACAATTTCTTGAACATATCGCGAGTCACATCAAAAGGGGTTGATAATCTATTTTACATTTTACATTTCCGTTTGCAAAGATACGATTAAACGGGCGAATAGCAAACAAAAAAACGAAATTAAAAATCGTCACTAAGTCAGAAAAGTTTTGCTCATCCGTTTTTTTTGCGTAATTTAGCGGCGCGAAAGGACTTCAAGTTTTACCACCGATGCCACAGATACTCATAGCAGACAGCGGCAGCACCAAGACAGACTGGTGCCTGACTGCTCCGGGAGCCATTCCTCTCAGGATGTCCACACAGGGCATCAACCCTTTTTATCAGACCGATGAGGAAATTCGCAGCATCCTGCGCGATGAACTGATGGCTCAGTTCCCTCCTTTATCTTCCGAAACCATCACTCAGGTGCAATTTTATGGCGCTGGCATACGGCCCGAAATGCGGCAGCGGATGCAAACACTGCTTACCCCCATGTTCCCTTCCGCCACCGTGGAGGTGGAGAGTGATCTGTTGGGGGCAGCCCGTGCGCTCTTCGGCCATGAGGAGGGGATTGCCTGTATTCTTGGCACAGGCTCCAACTCAGGGCTTTACGACGGGTGGTCTATCGTGGCCAACACTCCACCATTAGGCTTCATTCTTGGTGATGAGGGCAGCGGAGCCGTCTTGGGGAAACTGTTTGTGGGATCCTTGTGCAAAGGTCTGATGCCCAAGGGGTTGCTCGAAGAATATTTGGCAGAGACCCGGCAGGAAGTGGCAGACATCATTCAGGCGGTCTATCGGCAGCCTTTGCCCAACCGCTATCTCGCAAAGACCTCCCGTTTCATCCACAGTCACCTACATGTTGGTGAGGTCAGGCAGTTGGTGATTGATAATTTCCGTTCCTTCTTCCAACGGAATATCCTGCAATATGGCAGAAACGACCTGCCAGTCAGTGCGATAGGAAGTGTGGCATGGTATTACCAGGACCTTTTTAGGGAGGCAGCCCAGATGGACGGCTTCCATGTCGACAAAGTGATGCAAAGTCCCATGGAAGGATTATTGGAATATGTCTCCCTCTGACTGGTGCTGCTAGCCTAACTAGCCTAACTAGCCTAACTAATCTTACTAGCCTACCTAGTCTTACTAGTCTACCTAGCCTTACTAGTCATACTAGTCTGAGCGCAGAAAACGCCTGCTTCCCTAAAAAATGTGCAAAATATAGTTAATATATGCATTTTTTATATTACCTTTGTACCCGAAAAGATGAGTTGTCACTCTTGATGAGCATACAATCATTATTAAAAACATATATATGTATTTCACTTTGTTAATTACCGTTATCTTGACGGCAGTTGTCTTGGTGGTGGGTGCATACGTCATCGCCAAGTTGATTGGGCCTCGGTCGTACAACAAGGTAAAAGGTGAGCCGTTTGAGTGTGGTATTCCTACACACGGATCCTCATGGATTCCCGTGTCGATAGGCTATTACCTCTTCGCCATCCTCTTCCTCATGTTCGACATTGAGACCGTTTTCTTATACCCATGGGCGGTAGTGGTGCAGAAATATGGTGCCATGGCAGTTGTCAGCATCGGTTTCTTCCTGCTCGTGCTCGTATTTGGCTTGGCTTATGCCTGGCGGAAAGGAGCGTTGGAATGGAAGTAAGAAAACCACACATCAAAAGCATCCCCTACGAGGAATTCAAGGACAATGAGTCCCTGGAGCGCATCGTGGAGGAACTCCATGAAGGCGGCGTCAATGTGGTGACCGGCAGTCTCGACCAACTCATCAACTGGGGAAGGTCCAACTCGCTGTGGTCGCTCACTTTCGGTACGTCCTGCTGCGGCATCGAGTTCATGGCCGTAGGCTGTGCTCGTTACGACTTCTCACGTTTCGGTTTCGAGGTGACGCGCAACTCACCCCGCCAAGCCGACCTGATCATGACAGCCGGAACCATCACCCATAAGATGGCACCGGCCTTCAAACGTCTCTACGACGAGATGGCCGAACCCAAATATGTGGTGGCCGTCGGTGGATGCACCATCTCGGGTGGTCCGTTCAAGTCGAGTTACCATGTGGTGAAGGGCATCGAGGAGATTGTTCCCGTGGATGTTTATATCCCAGGCTGTCCTCCCCGTCCCGAGGCAATCCTCTATGGCATGATGCAACTGCAGCGGAAGGTGAAGATCGAGAAATTCCTCGGGGGAGCCAACCACAAGCAGACCGCAGAGGAGCGTGAACTGGGCTTGTCCAACGAGGCCTTGGCTTCAGGTTGGAAGCAGCCGATAGTCGTGACCGACGTGCCTGAGGAATTTACTGAGCAACTCAAAAAAGAACAGGAGGGCGCCAAATGAAACTCGACAGCAAGACCATCGCATTCGACAGCCTCTGCCGCGAGATGCGCGAACTGAAGGAAAAGCAGCATTATGACTACCTCGTGACCATCGTCGGAGAGGACTTCGGCAAGGAGGGACTGGGCTGCATCTATATCCTCGAGAACACGGAGACACATGAGCGCACCAGCGTGAAGACCATCGCAAGGCAGACGGGCGACGACCACGTCATCTATTCCGTCATCGACATCTGGAAGGCCGCCGACCTGCTGGAGCGTGAGGTGTACGACTTCTACGGCATCAAGTTCCTCGGTCATCCCCACATGGACAGGCTGTTCCTGCGCAACGACTTCAAGGGACACCCCTTCCGCAAGGACTGGAAGTTTGATGACTCCTACTCCCTGGAGGATGACATCGAGTCGGACTATGCCACAGAGTACAGCCTCGACGATGACGGCAGGCTCGTCACCAAGAAACACCGTCTGTTTGATGAGAACGACTATGTGATCAACATCGGACCGCAGCACCCCTCTACGCACGGCGTGCTCCGTCTGCAGACTGTCGTCGACGGTGAGACCGTGAAGCGCATCTATCCCCACCTGGGCTATATCCACCGTGGCATAGAGAAGATGTGGGAAGGCTATACCTATCCGCAGACACTCGCGCTCACCGACCGCCTCAACTACCTCTCCGCCATGATGCACCGCCACGCACTGGTAGGCGTCATCGAGGAGGGCATGGGCATTGAAATCACCGACCGCATCAAATACGTCCGCACCATCATGGATGAGTTGCAGCGTATCGACTCCCACCTGCTCTACTGCGGATGCTGCGCACAGGACCTCGGTGCCCTCACCGCCTTCCTCTATTGTATGCGCGACCGTGAGCATGTGCTCAACGTCATGGAGGAGACCACCGGCGGACGACTGATTCAGAACTATTACAGAATCGGTGGTTTGCAGGACGACATCGACCCCAATTTCGTGGAGAACACCAAGACACTCTGCAAGTATCTCCGACCGATGATACAGGAGTATATGGACGTGTTCGGCGACAATGTCATCACCCACAACCGCTTCGAGCAGGTTGGCGTGATGGGTCGTGAGGACTGCATCAACTATGGTGTGACTGGTCCTGCCGGACGCGCTGCCGGATGGGCCAACGACGTGAGGAAAAACCACCCCTACGACCTTTACGACAAGGTGGAGTGGAAGCAGATTACCCTCACAGGATGCGACTCCATGGACCGCTATCTGGTGCATATTCAGGAACTCTATCAGAGCCTCGACATCATCGAGCAACTCATCGACAACATCCCGGCTGGCGACTTCTACGTCAAGCAGAAACCCATCATCAAGGTTCCTGAGGGACAGTGGTACTTCTCCGTTGAGGGTGCCAGCGGTGAGTTCGGCGTATATCTCGACTCAAGAGGCGACAAGAGTCCCTACCGCATGAAGATGCGCCCGATGGGCCTCACCCTCGTGGGCGCACTCGACCCGATGCTGAGAGGACAGAAGATTGCCGACCTCGTGACTACGGGAGCCGCCATCGACTTCGTCATCCCCGATATTGACAGATAACCACGTTTTCACATTCAAGAAATACTTCTTATGTTTGATTTTTCTATCGTATCACAATGGTTCGACTCCCTGCTCCGCGAGACACTCGGCCTCGGGGACTTCTGGTCGATTCTGATAGAGTGTGTGATCGTGGGCTTGCTGATTCTCGTGGCATACGCCCTCATCGCCATCGCTCTGATATTCATGGAGCGCAAGGTGTGCGCCTACTTCCAGTGCCGTCTCGGCCCGATGCGTGTCGGTCCGTGGGGCACCCTGCAGGTGTTCGCCGACGTGCTCAAGATGCTCATCAAGGAAATCTTCTTCGTCGACCGTGCCGACAAGTTGCTCTACGGTGTCGCACCGCTTCTCGTCATCATCGGGTCGGTGGGTGCCTTCGGATTCCTGCCGTGGAACAAGGGAGCCGGCGTGCTCGACTTCAATGTGGGTATCTTCCTGCTCACCGCCATCTCATCCATCGGCATCGTGGGCATCTTCCTTGCAGGATGGGCTTCCAACAACAAGTATTCCGTGGTGTCCGCCATGCGTGGGGCCGTGCAGATGATTTCTTATGAGATATCTCTTTGTCTCTGCCTCATCTCGGCAGTCATCCTCACCGGCACGCTGCAGGTAAGCGGTATTGTTGAGGCACAGACCGGACCATGGAACTGGCTCATCTTCAAGGGGCATATTCCCGCCATCATCGCCTTCCTCACCTTCCTCGTCGCAGGCAACGCAGAGGCCAACCGCGGACCGTTTGACATGGCAGAGGCAGAGAGCGAGTTGACAGCCGGACACCATACCGAGTATTCGGGTATGGGATTCGGATTCTTCTACCTCGCAGAGTATCTCAACCTCTTTATCATCTCGGGCGTGGCAGCCACCGTGTTCCTCGGAGGATGGGCACCCGTCAATATCGGCATCGAGGGCTTCGACACCGTGATGAACTACATCCCCGGCATCGTCTGGTTCATGGGCAAGACCTTCTTCATCGTCTGGCTGCTCATGTGGGTGAGATGGACATATCCCCGTCTCCGTATCGACCAGATCCTGAAGTTGGAGTGGAAGTACATCATGCCGCTCTCACTGCTCAACCTGGTGCTGATGACCATCATCGTGGCTTTCAAACTCCATTTCTAAGTCATCCGTTCAGACCATTTATACTTATCTATCAGAATAATGGAAAATAAATCATATTTTGGCGAAATTGCTGCTGGAATGAAGACTTTGGTCGTGGGACTGAAAACCACATTGGTGGAGTATTTCACACCGAAGTCAACGGAGCAATATCCCGAGAACCGCAAGACCACGCTCCATGTGGCCAAACGCCACCGTGGCCGGTTGGTCTTCAAGCGCGGAGAAGACGGTGCACACCGCTGCGTGGCATGCACGATGTGCGAGAAGGCATGTCCCAACGGTACCATCAAGATTCTTTCAGAGATGCGCACCGATGAGGCCACCGGCAAGAAGAAGCGCGTGCTGCTCGACTATCAGTATGACCTGGGCGACTGCATGTTCTGCCAACTCTGCACCAATGCCTGCAACTTCGACGCCATTGAGTTTACCAACGATTTTGAGAACAGCGTGTTCGACCGTGGCTCGCTGGTCCTCCACCTCGACAAGGAGGTTTATGAGGGAGGTTCACTGCCTCAACTCATCGACGGAGGGGCACCGCTCACCATCGGTCAATTCAACACAAAAACAAAGTAAGGAATATGGCTAATATCGTAATGTTTTGCATCCTGGCCGTCGTCATTCTGGGTTCGGCCATCTATTGCGTCACTACCAAGAGTATCATGCGGGCAGCCACTTTCCTGCTCTTTGTCCTCTTTGGCGTGGCGGGAATCTATTTCCTGCTCGACTACACCTTCCTCGGTGCTGCACAGATCAGCGTCTACGCGGGAGGCATCACGATGATCTACATCTTCGCCATCCAACTCGTCAACAAGCATGGGCTTCAGGGTCTTACCGAGCGCATGCGCGGAAGCAAGGTGGTGGCAGGCTGCCTGGCAGCCCTTGTGGGCTTTGCCATGGTGATGGTCATCCTTCTCAAGCAGCACTTCGTCAGTCTGGCTATCCCCAACAAGGAGGTGCCGATGGACCTCATCGGCGACACCCTCATGGGTTCGGAGAAATATCAGTATGTGCTCGCCTTCGAGTTCATCTCTGTTTTCCTCCTCGCATGTATCATCGGCGGAATCGTCATTTCAAGAAAGGACAAGTAATATGATACCAGTAGAATATTTTCTCATCCTCAGCACCCTGTTGTTCTTCATCGGTGTGTTTGGATTTGTGACACGGCGCAACCTGATCGCCATGCTCATCTCGGTGGAACTTGTCCTCAATGCAGTTGACATCAATTTCACCGTGTTCAACCGTTTGCTCTTCCCCGACCAACTCGAGGGCTTCTTCTTCACGCTGTTCTCCATTGGCGTCGCCGCCGCCGAGACAGCAGTTGCAGTGGCTATCATCATCAATGTCTTCCGAAGGTTCCATAGCGACCAGGTGAACAGTATTGAAAACATGAGACTATAATTTAAAACTTTACAAGCAACATGGATTACAGTTATGCTTTTCTGATACTGCTTCTGCCTGCCCTCTCGTTCGTCTTCATCGGACTGTTTGAGGACAAGTTGTCGCACCGCACAGCGGGAATCATCGGCACCACCGTACTGGGTGTCATTGCGGTGCTGTCTTATTACACCGCTTTCAAGTATTTCGGTGCTGGACGTCTGCCGGAGGGCATTTATCCCACCATCGTGCCGTTCAACTTCACTTGGCTGCCTCTGGGCAACCTGCATTTTGACATCGGCTTCATGCTCGACCCCATCTCGGTGATGATGCTCATCGTCATCTCCACGGTGAGTCTGATGGTGCATATCTACTCGTTTGGCTACATGCACGGTGAGAAGGGCTTCCAGCGCTACTACGCTTTCCTCTCGCTGTTCACCATGTCGATGCTGGGTCTGGTGGTTGCCACCAACATCTTCCAGATGTATCTCTTCTGGGAGTTGGTGGGTGTCAGTTCCTACCTCCTCATCGGTTTCTACTATCAGTTGCACACGGCCGTGGCAGCCTCCAAGAAGGCCTTCATCGTGACCCGTTTCGCTGATATGTTCTTCCTCATCGGTATCCTCATCTATGGCTACTACACCGAGTCGTTCAGTTTCTCGTTCGTACCAGCCTTGCAGATGGGTGCCGGCAGCACACCGTTCATCGTTGGCAACACCGCCAAGGCTTTGGCAGCAGGTGGTTTCATCCTGCCCACCGCCCTTGTGCTGATGTTCATCGGTGGTGCCGGTAAGAGTGCGATGTTCCCATTGCATATCTGGCTGCCCGATGCCATGGAGGGTCCCACGCCAGTCTCGGCACTCATCCACGCCGCCACGATGGTGGTGGCCGGTGTGTTCCAGTTGGCACGTCTCTTCCCGCTTTGGATCCAGTATGCACCCCAGTCGCTGAGCATTGTCGTCTGGGTGGGTGTGTTCACTGCTTTCTACGCAGCCGCCGTGGCTTGTGCTCAGACCGACATCAAGCGTGTGCTGGCCTTCTCCACCATCTCGCAGATTGCGTTCATGATGGTGGCACTCGGCGTTTGCCTGCCGGGTCATGAGGCCTTGCTCGACAACCACACGCAGTTGGGCTACATGGCCTCGATGTTCCACCTGTTCACCCACGCCATGTTCAAGGCCTGCCTCTTCCTCGGAGCCGGTTGCATCATCCATGCCGTCCATTCCAATGAGATGGCACTGATGGGCGGCTTGCGCAAGTACATGCCCGTCACGCATATCACCTTCCTCATCAGTTGTCTGGCCATTGCCGGCATCCCGTTCTTCTCGGGCTTCTGCTCCAAGGACGAGATCATCACGGCTTGCTTCGCCTACAGTCCTGTGGTGGGTTGGATCATGACAGGCATTGCCGCCATGACGGCCTTCTATATGTTCCGTCTCTACTACGGCATCTTCTGGGGCACTGAGAACAAGGAAGCCCATGAGCACCATACCCCGCATGAGGCACCGCTGACGATGAC
This sequence comes from Prevotella sp., assembly GCA_016281815.1. Classification (GTDB taxonomy): domain Bacteria; phylum Bacteroidota; class Bacteroidia; order Bacteroidales; family Bacteroidaceae; genus Prevotella. The sequence continues at coordinate 56,795 of JAEEJK010000122.1, forward strand.
CATTCCGCTCATCGTGCTCTGCGTCATAACCATGGGTGTGGGCATCTACTCCACCATTGCCGGTTTCACTGGAATGGGAGGCAACTTCGGCAGTTTTGTGTCGGCCAGCGGACAGGACTACACCATCCACTTCGACACACAGATTGCCATCACCTCCACCGTGATAGCCCTGCTGAGCATTGCCTTGGCCACCTATATTTATAAAGGTGAGAAGCAGCCCATTGCCGACAAACTGTATACCGCCATGCCGCGGTTGCATCAGGCTGCCTACCGCCGCTTCTATATGGATCAGGTGTGGCTCTTCATTACCCACAAGTTGATTTTCAACCTCGTTTCCAAACCCATCGCATGGTTCGACCGCCACGTCATTGACGGGACGTTCAATTTCATGGCATGGGGAGCCAGTGAGGGTGGTGAGAGCATCCGCGGATGGCAGAGTGGCGATGTCCGCCACTATGCTGTCTGGTTCCTCACCGGTACTGTGGCTTTAACCTTAATCCTGTTATGTGCACTGTAAAAGACTGAAGACATGAGTATACTGACAATTTTCGTTGTAATTCCCGTCCTGATGCTGCTGGGCCTTTGGCTCGCACGCAGTCTCAACCAGGTGCGGGGCGTGATGGTGGCAGGCTCCACGGCGTTGCTCCTGCTTTCCATCTATCTGACCATTGACTTCATTCAACTGCGTCAGTCGATGCCGGCTGAGACCTATCCGATGCTCTACACGGCCAGCCACGAGTGGTTCGCGCCGCTCCATATCTGCTATTCGGTGGGTGTCGACGGCATCTCGGTGGTCATGCTGCTCCTCTCGAGCATCATCGTCTTCACAGGCACATTCGCCTCATGGCAACTCAAGCCGCTCACCAAGGAGTATTTCCTGTGGTTCACGCTGCTGAGTTCGGGCGTCTTCGGTTTCTTCATCAGCACCGACATGTTCACCATGTTCATGTTCTATGAGGTGGCGCTTATCCCGATGTATCTGCTCATCGGCGTATGGGGCTCCGGAGCGAAGGAGTACTCCGCCATGAAACTGACCCTCATGCTGATGGGTGGTTCGGCCCTGCTCATCATCGGCATTCTGGGCATCTACTTCTTCAGTGGTGCCTCGACCATGGATGTCGTTGAGATTGCCAAGAACAACAGTCTGCCAGGCATGGCCATTCCCGACAAGGTGCAGAACGTGCTGTTCCCCTTTGTTTTCATCGGTTTCGGTGTGCTTGGTGCTCTTTTCCCGTTCCACACATGGAGCCCCGACGGTCATGCCTCGGCGCCCACAGCGGTGTCGATGCTTCACGCCGGTGTGCTGATGAAACTTGGTGGTTATGGCTGTTTCCGCATCGCCATGTACCTGTTGCCCCATGCCGCTCAGCAGTTGTCTTGGATCTTCATCATCCTCACCACCATCTCGGTGGTGTATGGCGCCCTCTCAGCCTGTGTGCAGACCGACCTGAAGTATATCAATGCCTACTCGTCGGTGTCGCACTGCGGACTGGTGCTTTTCGCCATTCTGATGATGACCCGCACCTCCTGCACGGGTGCCATTATCCAGATGCTCTCACACGGTCTGATGACGGCCCTCTTCTTTGCCCTCATCGGTATGATCTACGGACGCACCCACACCCGTGACGTGCGCAAACTGGGCGGTCTGATGAAAATCATGCCTTTCCTCTCCGTGGGTTATGTGCTCGCAGGTCTCGCCAACCTCGGTTTGCCGGGATTCTCCGGTTTCGTGGCAGAGATGACCATTTTCGTAGGTTCGTTTGAGAACAACGACGTGTTCCACCGCACAGCCACCATCATAGCCTGCGGCTCGATCGTGGTGACGGCAGTCTATATCCTCCGTGTGGTGGGCAAGATTCTCTACCAGAAGGTGGCCGATCCTCATTATGAGGAACTCACCGATGCCACCTGGGATGAGCGCGTCGCCGTGTGCTGCCTTATCTTCTGTGTTGCCGGACTTGGTATCTTCCCGCTCTGGGTGAGCAATGTCATCTCCGATGCCGTGGCTCCCATCCTCAGTGTCGTCAATCCTTAAATGAAGAAGTGATATGAATTACAGTCAATTTCTCAATATGATTCCGGAAGGCCTTCTCGTGGCCATCCTGATAGCGATATTCATTGCAGATTTCGCCTCTGCGAAGGATGAGCGGCGCAAGTGGTTCAATCCGCTGACCTGTGTCTATATGGCGGTGCTCACACTGGTGTGCATTCTGCCATTGGAGCCAACATCGGCTTTTGGTGGCATGTATGTCACCTCAAGTGCCGTCAATGTGATGAAGGCGATCCTGTCGCTGGCATCGCTCATTGTGGTCATCATGAGCCGCCCATGGATCACTGCAGAGGAGAGCAGCGCCCGCGAGGGTGAGTTCTACATGCTTGTGGTATCCACCCTGTTGGGTATGTTCATGATGATGTCGGCAGGGCATTTCCTGATGTTCTACCTCGGTTTGGAGATGGCTTCCATCCCCATGGCCTGCCTTGTCGCACTCGACAAGCACCGCAACAATTCGGCAGAGGGTGCCGCCAAGTATATCCTCACTGCCGCTTTCTCCAGCGGTGTGATGCTCTTCGGACTCTCGTTCCTTTATGGTGCTTGCGGAACGCTCTATTTCGGTGACGTGGCAGCCAACCTGCATGCCAACGCGCTCACCGTCATGGGCATGGTGTTCTTCTTCAGCGGTCTGGGCTTCAAGATCTCTCTCGTGCCGTTCCACTTCTGGACAGCCGACACCTATGAGGGTGCTCCCACCGTGGTGACAGGATATCTCAGCGTGGCATCCAAGGGTGCTGCCGCCTTCACCTTCATGGCTCTGCTGTTCAAGGTGTTCCCGGCGCTCTATACTGAGTGGCACTATTTCCTCTACATAGTCATCGTACTGAGTATCACCATCGCCAACCTCTTTGCCATGCGGCAGAAGGATCTCAAGCGATTCATGGCGTTCAGTTCCATCTCCCAGGCCGGTTATATCATGCTGGCCGTCACGGGTGAGCAGACGATGGGCGTCACAGCCCTGTCCTACTATGTGCTGGTGTATGTGGTTGCCAACCTGGCAGTGTTCAGTGTCATCAATGTGGTGGAGCAGAACAACGGAGGCACGACCAACATGGACTCCTACAACGGGTTCTATACCACCAACCCGCGTCTGTCGTTCCTCATGACGTTGGCTCTCTTCTCGTTGGCAGGCATTCCGCCGTTCGCAGGTATGTTCAGCAAGTTCTTCGTGTTCATGGCAGGTGTGAGCGGTCATACCTTCGGCACCACCGTGGGCAAGTTGGCATACGTGGTAGTTTTCGTCGCCTTGGTCAACACTGTGGTGAGTCTCTACTACTATCTGCTCATCGTCAAGGCCATGTATATCAAGAAGACGGAGACCCCGCTTCCTACGTTCAAGAGCGACATCAACACCAAACTGGCGTTGGCACTCTGCACTGCCGGTGTCGCCATCTTCGGCATCGCGAGTTGCATCTACCAATGGATCTACGCAGCCGCAGATAAGTTCTGACACATAAGAAACTGATTTGATAAAAGATGGGGGATGGGCTTATGCACATTCCCCATCTTTTCCCAAAGCCCATCACGAAATGAGAACCAATGGTGCCATACAACTTTTCCCTTTGTTGCGCATAGCGGTGTGCATGGTGCTGGGAGTGTTTGTCGGTAATGAGACATGTGGACTGTTGGGGCAGTGGATATGGCTTTTTATGATGGCGGTTGCGGTGGTGGGAGCCTTGCTTCTGCGCCGTCATGATCTATGGCAGGGAGTGATGCTCTGCGTGGCAGCCTTTTTTATGGGAGCGACACTCATCACCCATCAGTTGGAAAGGTTAGACCGCCCTCTGCCAATGGGTGATGTGACCTATCGGGCGGTGGTGGCAAGTCAGCCTCAGGAGCGCGGCAAGGTGGTGAGGATGGACCTGTGGGTGGTGGATGGTCCGCAACAGGGGCGAAAAATAAAGGCCTCCCTGCTCAGGGACACGCTGACTGGGTATTACAAGAGCATCAATATGGGCGACGGTCTGGTGGTCACCTCCGAGTGGCAGCAGCCCACACAGTACACCCCCTCACATTTCAATTATCCGCTCTATCTTCGGTGCCAGGGCTTCACCGCCACCACGCTCATCCTTCCAGGCAACTGGAGGAAAAACCGTGTCAGTCTGAAACCGCTCTCCTACCTTGACCGTACCATCTTGGTTGCCAAGCAGTTCAGGGAATCCACACTCCAAAAGTACCTTGGTCTTGGCCTTGACGACGAGGAGATGGCAGTGGCAGTGGCGATGGCGTTGGGCGACCGTTCCCGGCTCACCAACGACCTCCGCGACATCTACTCCATCTCGGGAGCCTCGCATGTGCTGGCACTCTCGGGTCTTCACCTGAGCATCATCTATATGCTCTTCTCTGTGCTGGTGGGATGGCGTCGTCTCGGTGTGCTACGCGAGGTATTCATCATCGGCGGCATTTGGGCCTACGCCTTGTTCACAGGACTTTCACCGTCAGTGTTACGAGCCTCGGTGATGATCACCATCTTCTCGTTGGCGGGTCTGATTCATCGCCGTCGGATGTCGCTCAACGCATTGGCCCTTACGGTCATCATCATGCTCATGGCCAATCCGTTATCGCTCTATGACGTAGGTTTTGAGATGTCGGTCATGGCGGTGCTGGCCATCCTCGTGTGCTCTCGGCCCGTATATGGTTTGATATCACAGGAGTTTCTCCTCTCACACCCTGTGGTGAAGTGGATATGGGCGACGGCTGTGGTGTCGTGCTGCGCACAATTAGGTACGGCACCGCTGACAGCCTATTATTTCGGACGTTTTTCGGTCTATTTCCTGCTCACCAATTTCATTGTCATCCCGTTGGCGACGGCGGTGCTCTATCTTACAGCCGCGATGCTGATGGCCGCCCTCCTGCCACCGGCACTGCCATGGGTGGCCAAATTGCTTGCCAAGGTGGTGGGGTGGCAGACAACCATGGTGAAGTGGGTGTCCGACCTTCCGGGGTCGCATATCGAAGGCATCGACATCAGCCGCATTCAGTTGTGGATGATCTATGTCTTCATTGCGGCTGTCGCCGTCATCTTTTGGGTGTTTGGCCTTAGGAGAACCAGAGGAATCAAGGTGACAGGTTTTTGATTCCCTTTGCTTTCAAGATTTTTCAAAATTTTTCAAGATTTTTCAACACAGAGATACAGAGGTACAGAGATTTTTATGTGATTGTCAACATAGTTACGGAGATTAGGAATTAATGGGATATTATATGGCAATTATATGTTGATTCTACTTCAGCAAGTTGAAACTTGTCAGAAAAGGAGAGAAGATCAAAAACCGCTTCGCTTCGAAAAAAAGAAGAAAAACATTTTTGGATGACATTCGGCAAACGCTGATGCTTGAGAATTTTGTAAGTAGCGAGAGCAGAGCGATGCTTTGTATCAACCATGCCGAGTCACGACAAAAAATCAACGAAGTAAAAAACGCCATGGCGTTCGCAAAAAGGGGGAAAAAAGAGCCCTCTATGTGGGGTCAACGCCCCCCAACCCCCTCTAATCTTAGAGGGGGAGCCTGATTACTCCTGCTTCAGATGGCTGATTACTCTTGTTTCAGATGGCTGATTACTCTTGTTTCAGAAAAGTGATCAGGAGTGATGCTTTAATAATCTCTGTACCTTTGTAACTCTGTGTTGGAAAATAATTTATGAAAATTTGTGGACATTTGTGGTTATTCGTGTGAAAGATATTTTTGACGTATAATTATCATGTAATGATCCATATTATTATCCATTATTATGAATCTCTATTGGAACTATCATGGAAAAATGCTATATTTGCACAATTGTAGGATCTCAATGATGCCTGATAACTTCGCTGAAACCAAAACGATAACAATAATTGTAACAGATATGAGAAAGTTATTATCCATTTTTATGGTGATGCTCATGGCCACCACAATCTATGCACAGAGCACCCAGAACTATTTGTTGGGTGATGTCAACAGGGACGGGAGGGTCACTGTTGCCGATGCGATGATGGTGGTGAACATCATCATGAATGGCTACACCCCTTTCTCTGTCAGTCCTACAGCCGTCTCCATACCCGCTGACGGCACCGCTACGATTGATATCGAGGGCGGCTACAATGAATACGAGGTCACATCTTCCAATACCAATGTGGTCAAGGCTACGCTCAACGGTTCAACCATCACCCTCACTGCCGTGGCCAGCGGCGAGGCCAA
>JAEEJK010000123.1 GCA_016281815.1 Prevotella sp.
ATGTGGCTATCAAAACGGGCGAAACTGACCACAGAAAAGCAATGTTGTCTAACAGAATCAGAATCCCCTAAAAATCAAAGATGTAACAGCGTGAGAAAAAACAACTTTCGACCACCCATGATTTGTAATCCGACCGCGTTTAATATCAGGATTTTTAATCCGATAAGATTCTGATATTGAATATAATATATATAGTTGTCGGCATTATAAATGCCTATAATCAATGCAGGCGGATTACAAATCCGCCTGAACTGGTTCTCTAATTCTCTAATTCGGGATAAATGAAAGATTAGTGCATTTGAATGGGGTGGGCAACTCGACGTTCCGGCGTTCGGGCGGATTTGTAATCCGACCGCGTTTAATATCAGGATTTTTAATCCGCTAAGATTCTGATATTGAATATAATATGTATGATTGTCGGCATTATAAATGCCTATAATCAATGCAGGCGGATTACAAATCCGCCTGAACTGGGGGATTTGTAATCCGACCGCGTTTAATATCAGGATTTTTAATCCGCTAAGATTCTGATATTGAATATAATATGTATAGTTGTCGGCATTATAAATGCCTATAATCAATGCAGGCGGATTACAAATCCGCCTAAACTGGCTGAACTGGGCAAATCCGCCTGAACTGGGCCTTGCAAGAGTAATGTCTACACTCCTAAACTACCACACTCCTACACTCCTTTCAACTTTAAAGAAAAAATTCGCATAAATATGCGTAAATACGCCGATTTGGCATATTTATACACATTTATGTATTATTTAACATAAAATATGAGAAGGAATAGGGAATAAAACTTGCATAGTTCAAAAAATAATGCCGACATTTGCACCCTGAAAAGAAAATTGGTTTTTTCAAAGGTAAAAGATTGATTAAATTAATAAAAAGAAGGATGCAAAAACTGCTGTTCTTGAGTTCGCTCTTCCTCCTCTTTCCTTTCGTGGTAAGAGCGGACGACGAGATTGTACCTTTGCCCGACAACCCTGTCGACACGCAGTATGTATGGAGCAAGGATTTGAATGAATTTGTCGTTACAGGTCAGGGTGGAGCCGTTTCCAAGCGCCGTCTGTCCTCCAATGTGACGAAACTCTCGGCTGCCGACCTCGCCAAATTGCCCACGGGCCGCATCGACCAGATGTTGCAGAATGCCGTTCCCAACATGCAGATCACATTGACCAATGGGCAGCCCGGCACTACCTCCATGATCAAGTCGCGCGGCCTCTCATCGGCTTTCACCAACTCCACTCCCGTGATTTATGTGGATGGTGTGCGTGTTGACAACCTCAACACCGGATCGTCCCTCTTCAACGTGATGAACAATGCCTATGGCGACATCAACGGTCAGACGGCCGCCTCGAGTGCCATCGGCGACATCCCGATGGAGAACATCGACCATATCGAGTATGTTCCGGGAGGCGCTGCCACCACGCTCTATGGTTCTGATGCCGCCAACGGTGTGATACAGATTTTTACGAAAAATCACGGCACAGGGCGCTTCAATGCCTCCGTCACCGCGCAGATGGGAGTTGATGTGGCCAACTCGCAGTTCTACCATTTCAACCGAACCAAGGAACTGCTCCACCAGACAGGATTTCAGCAGCGCTATGGCTTGTCGTTCTCTGGCGGCACCGATCGCCTGGGCTATTCTTTCGGTGCGAGCATGAGTCAGAACACAGGCACCATCATCCACGATGGAAATGAGCAGAAGAAGTACGACCTGCGCTTCGGCTCTTCCATCCGCATGAACTCCATGCTGAAATACACCAACTCTTTCGGTCTGGTGTCGGAAGAGTACAGGCGCAACCGCAACGGCAACCAAGGCTACTACACCGGACTGTGGTTCGCCGAGGGCAGTGCGGCAGCCAACTTCACCTATACGGCAGAGGACGGCACGCAGCACAACTTCCCCGCCGACATCGATTCCGCCTCGCCCTATGTCTATGAGAAGATGAAGGAGTTCGTCTCCGAGGCAGAGGCCCTGCAGGACCATAAGGAGGAGGTGAAGCGCTTCCAGACATCCCATCAGTTGGAGTTCACCCCGATAAGGAATCTCTCCTTCCATGGCACACTCGGTCTTGACTACCGTTACAACACCGACAAATTGGTGGAGACCAACCGCTATATCATCCATACGCAGATGAAGCCGGCGGGAACCACCGATGCCGGCAGCGTGGCCAACTATGACCGCAACTACTATGGCATCACGGGCGAGATCAACGGCCAGTGGAAATACTACCATGACGACCTGTTGAGCAATATCCTCACCGGAGGATTCCAATACTTCAGCACTCATGACCACCAGAGCCTTTACAAAGGTCAGAACGTGCGTGACGGTGCCCGCATCATGTCAGGTGCCGGAACCATCCAAGCCGATGAGTGGCTGAGTTACCTGCACAGTTATGGATTCTACCTGCAGGACAACTTCGGTTGGCGCAACCGCTATTTCCTTGACCTGGGCATGCGTGTCGACTACAACACTGCTTTCGGCGACAAGGTGGCATGGCAGGCCTATCCCAAGGTGGGACTCTCCTATATCGTCTCCGACGAGCCGTGGATGCGGCCCCTGGTGTTCGAGGGTTGGGTCAACACCTTGAAACTGATGGCCAACTACGGTGTGGCAGGCAGTTATCCGCCGGCTTTCGAGTACCAGCGCACCATCGAGGTGAGTTCGTATCTCGACAAGCAAGCCAACACTTTCGGAAAAAACGGCAACCCCAACTTGGGACCGGAGAAGAAACATTCGTTTGAGATGGGACTTCAGGGAGCATTCTTCCACAATGTGCTCCAACTCGGATTCAACTATTACCATGCCGTGACCTATGATGCCCTCTTCAACGTACCCACGCTGCCGTCATCGGGGCAGAGCAGTTACTACCTGGCCAACATCGGCAAGATACGCAACCGGGGCATCGAGGCGCTGGTGGGGGTGAACATCATCGACACCAATGACTGGGGACTGGGCGTGCGCGCCTCGCTCAACACCAATGACAACAAGGTGCTCTCCACAGGCGGCGTGGTCCCCTTCGCCATCGGCGGCTTCTCTTCGCGCACCATCGTCACCGTCGTCGAGGAAGGCAAGTCGGTGGGCTTCCTCCGGGGAACCGCCACCACGCTGAATGCCGACAACACCATCGCCAAGACGCTGAACAACCAGGACCTGGGGCGAACCATTCCCACGCTGTTTGGCAACTTCTCCCTCTCTGCCCGTTGGAAAAAACTCCAACTGACCGTCATGGGCGACTATCAGACAGGGGCGTATGTCCACTCCTTCGACCGGCAGTTCCGTTTCGCCAAAGGCATCCCCGACGAGGCCATCCCCGCTGCCGCCCTCGAAGGCACCACACAAGCCAAGTCATGGCTCAACTTCACCAACTTCTTCGTGGAGAAAGCCGATTTCATAAAAATCCGCAACATCGGACTCGACTACTCCTTCCAGTTCCCGAAATTCGTCATCCATGACCTCGACCTGGCATTCAACATCTATAACCCGTTCGCGTGGACGAGCAGCAGCGTCGATCCCGAGGCAGTGCTGAGCGGCGCCCGCACGCAAGGTGCCGTGGCCACGGGCGGACTGAGTTACAGCAGTTACAGCCTGCCGCGGCAATACGTGCTGACAGCGAAGATGAGTTTTTAGTTCACCAAACATTGCCAAAGAAAATGAAACTGAGATATTTTCCCATGATGATGGCGGCACTGCTGCTGGCAGGCTGCGACCTGGTCTCCCCCGATGAGATCGTCAATCCCAATGTCGACGAGTCGGCATTCCTCCATTCCGACAATCCGATGGAGACATGGGTGAACGGTACAGAGAAGGAACTGGCACTCCACATGTCGGATTTTGTGGAACTGATGGAGATTCTCTCGGACAATTATTTCAACAACTATACCCGTTCGAGCAAGGTGTTCGACATACCGCAGTTGCTCTACACCGACGGCGATGTCACCAACCTGCAGCGCCATATCGGCGCGTTGCGTGAGATGACCGACTATGGTCTGACAACGGTGGCGGATGCCGATCCCCACACCACCAATGCCGACCGCTTCCACCTGCTCTGGGTCAAGGCATACTCCTTCGTGCTGGCAGGAGACTTCTTCCGCGCGTTGCCCGTGGAGAACGGAGGCGACGTGGTGGAATGGGACCTTCAGATGAAAAAGGCGGAGGAGGTGCTTGCCGAGGCGCTCCCGTTGGCGTCGACCGATGCCGACCGTGCTTTCATACATACCCTCCATGCCCGCGCCGCCTATCGGTTGGGCGACCGTGAACAAGCCGTGGCACATGCCCGTCAGGCACTGGCCTGTTCCAACAATTTCTGCCACCAAGTGCAGTTCGACTCCAAGAATGGCGTGCTCAGCAGGGCACAGGAGGCCATCTGGAGCGACTGGTTTCAACCGCTTCCGCGGCTCGATTTCCTCGACCCCAAATACTTTCAGTTCAGCAGCACCGACCAATGTCCCATCACCATCGCCAAAGCCGAGGAGAACTATCTCATCCTCGCCGAGGCGGCATTGGCTGCCAACGACCTGACTGAGGCAAAAGCGCAACTCACGGCACTCCTCGGACTGGTCGCCGAGCGCCCTGTGCAGACTGGCATCAATGACCAACTTGAGGGACGCTACAACGGAGGGCTGAAGGCATTTCCCAACGATCCCGACTACCGGGTGCAGGCATCGCCGTCAGACTCGCTCCGCTCCGGACTGATCATTGACCGCCGGCCGCCGTGCCTCATTGCAATACCCTATATCTCGGGCACCTCGGTGACACAGGCTATGATCGACGGCCTCGATAACCACGACAGTGCGCTGGAACTGGTCTATCTCATGCGCCAGGAGATTTTCTTCGCAGAAGGGCGCAGACCGGCCGATCTGGGCATCCGCCTGCCGGTCTGTGAGGTGGAGGCTGCCAGCGCCCGCAACGCAGCGCCCTATACGGAGGCTTTCATACCCCAGTTTGTGCCACTCAACTACGGACTCGACGATTTCTCAGTCGATGACGAGGCAAAGACTGTGACCATCACCCATAACATGAACCATGTGATCATGGCAAACGCCCGTTCGGCAGACGTGGCACCGTTTGAGAATTAAGGATTAAGGATTAAGAATTAAGAATTATGATTACTCCTGCAAGGATGGCGGACGCGATACATCGCGTCCCTACCCTTACACCGCCAACAATGCACTAACGTTTGAGTGAAGAGTGAAGAATGAAGAATTTTGAGAATTAAGGATGAAGGATTAAGGATTAAGAATTATGATTACTCCTGCAAGGATGGCGGACGCGATACATCGCGTCCCTACCATTATACCGCCAACAATGCACTAACGTTTGAGTGAAGAGTGAAGAGTGAAGAATTTTGAGAATTAAGGATGAAGGATTAAGGATTAAGAATTATGATTACTCCTGCAAGGATGGCGGACGCGATACATCGCGTCCCTACCATTATACCGCCAACAATGCACTAACGTTTGAGTGAAGAGTGAAGA
>JAEEJK010000124.1 GCA_016281815.1 Prevotella sp.
GGTTGTTGAAATAATAAAAAACGCAAGCGTTTCTCAAAAAAAAGATAAAAACTCTGTGTCTTTGTACCTCTGTGTTGAATTATTATTCGCGGAATTTTGTGAAGATTCGTGGTTGAAAACAATTCATGAAAAATTCATGGTCTATTTGTGGTAATTATATGTGAAAAAAGAAACACGCAATAAATAAAAGATTAGTGCATTTGAATGGGAGAGAAACTTCATTTTTTTATTATATTTGCACCATAGATTTGGGAGAATAATGTAATTAGGAATAATATGAGGATGAAACTGTTGCTATGGTTGGCATTTCTGGTGATTGCAACTATTGCCAAGGCCCAAAATGAGTATGTGATCACAGTAGAGAGCAAAAAGCCCTCTGGAATCATTGACGAGATGCTTTACGGACAGTTGTTCGAGCACATCTATTTCAGTGCCAACAACGGTGTCTGGCAGGAACTCATACAGGAACGTTCGTTCGAACCGGAGCAGTTTCCGGGCATCCATCCACGGGACGGTTATTTTGACGGATGGTTCATGGATGATGACATGGTGCTGCATTCACCTACCCGCTACGAGCAACCGCTCAAGATAGACAGCATAGAGACCTGCGACTTCGACCTGACCATGGATGTCAACTGGCGTTCATACAAGTTGGCCCGGCGCGCTTGGAGCGGGGGCCTGATGGACATCCGCTTCGCATTCCGCAACAAGAGCGACGGAACCCCATATTTCGTACGTATACACGACCCATATTATGAGAGCCGTACTTTCACGCCAGCGCAGACCCAGTCGCAGATCGACGCGGCCAATGAGGCATCAGCACGTGCTGCGCTTCAGAAGCAGAGTTCCACGGCCGATTTCTCTATCTGCACCATGGAAGAACGGGAGTCGCCGGGCTTTGGGGGACGGCCCGGACGACGCATGAACATGCTGGTGCCAATGGCATCGGCTCCTGCCACGAAGGAGCAGGTGAATGAGGAGCAGCAATGGCACAAACTTCGCATCGAGAGTCGTGGCAGCAAGGCAACCGTCTATTGGGATGGCAAAGAGGTGCTCAGTTACGACGGTCTGGAGCGTGCCGACCGCAATTTCCTCACCTTCTGGGTCAACTATACCGAGGCCACCTATCGCCACATCAAGTTGACAGCCACTAACGGCAAGGTGCTCTTTGAAGGCACTCCCGGAGATGTGCAGATTCCTGCCGTCGCCCAGCAGTGGACCGCTTTCGGCGAGGGCGGCAAGTACCGTCTCGTGAAGGACGATGCCGTGAATATGCGTTATTCGCAGGAGATAACGGCAGGAAAGAAGGCGGAGACAGGCATTTCCCAGGGACCTCAAAATATCATTTTCAGCGAAAAGTATGTAGGCTCCATCTATGCGAAAGGTAAGGGCGAACTCATCGTCGGATTGCGCAGTTCGAAAGGCAATATCATTGCCCGCCAGTCGTTGGGCAAGGTGAGCAAGGACTGGAAGAAATATGAATTCACGCTTGAACCGCAGAAAATTGAAGGTGATCTTCGACTCACCATAGATTTCAGCCAGACATCAAATCAGATTTCTAAGATTGGCTGTGATGCCGATTTCGTCATTATGGTCAAGAATGGAACAGTACAGGTCGACATGGTGACCATGACCACCCAGACGGGCATCAACTTGGGCGGTTTCCGTCCGGATATCCTGCAAGCGGTCAAGGAACTGCATCCCACATGCCTGCGCTGGCCAGGTGGAGGATACGTGGCACAATATGACTGGAAATGGGGCATCGGTCCGCAGGAGAAACGGGAGCGGTGGGCACACTGGATGTGGATGGACTACGACCAGAACTGCTTTGGAACCGATGAATTCATACGTTTCTGCCGGGAGGTCAATTCGGAGCCGATTATCGTGGTGAGCGTCAAGTTTGAGCGCCCCGCTGAGGAGTATGACCGTATTCTTCAGGATGCGGTGAATTGGCTTCGCTATTGCAATGCACCCGCCACTGACGAATGGGGCGCAAAGCGTGCCGCCAATGGACATCCCGAGCCCTACAATGTGAAATATTGGGAGATTGACAATGAGATGTGGGAGATGGGCATCGACCGCTATGAGAAGTGCGTCCGCGACTTCAGTACCGCGATGCGAAAGATTGACCCTTCTATCAAAATCATCGCCTGCGGCGGATTCCGGGAGGATGAGCAGTTCATCAAGCGCAGCGGCAGTTTCTTTGACTACCTGAGCCTTCACCACTATGAGCAGCAGGGTGGTTATGCCACCGGACCGACGCGACTGGGACAGCAGTATGACCGCTATGCCAAGATGATAGCAGATGGTCCCAATCCGAACATCAAACTGTTCATCTCGGAGTGGAACCTGAACAGCATCGACTGGCGCACAGGTCTTTTTGCAGGCGGATTCCTCAACATGTGCGAATCCCGCGACGTGGTGGCCATGGGTGCGGCTGCCCTGTTCATCCGCCGTACCGATGCACCTGACTGGAACAATGCTTTCATCAATTTTGACTACAAAGACCTGTTCAAGGCGCCCAACTGTCAGGTCACCGAACTATGGTATGACCATTTCTCCAAGTACCGTTTGGCATTCAGTGGTGATACTGGCAATATCAACGTGAGCACCACATTGTCAGAGAATGGCACCGACGTCATCGTGAAGGTGGTGAATCCCACAGAAGAGCCTGCCATGCTGCGTGTCAAAGGAGACTGGCCCGGGGTGTCGGGTACCGAGTTCGAGTATTTTGCTCCTGGTTCGCTTACAGTGGCCAACAGCATGGAGAACAAGACTGCCGTCGCGCTCAAGAAAGCGACCGCAACGACCGACGGAAACGATGTCTTGCTCTCTGTTCCCGCCTTGTCCGCCGGCGTGCTGACAATCACCAAGAAGCAGGCTGATTAGTTAAATCATCAGGCAAATCATTGCTATTTGGCATAAAACCCTTACTTTTGTACACAAAAACAAAGACACATAACATGAGAAGGCTATTTTTGATGCTGCTGGTGGTCGTTTTGGTCAGCAGTTGTGGAAAGCAGAAGGAGCAGTCAAGCAAGGCTCCTACAAGAGTGGAGACACTGGTGGTGTCGCCTGGTATGATCGACAATGCGCAGACCTATGTGGGCATTGTGGAGGAGCGTGAGGCCACAGCGGTGAGTTTCACCAGCATGGGCGTGGTGAAGCGGATCTTTGTCAAGGAGGGTCAGATGGTTGGCCGCGGGCAGTTGCTGGCGGAAATCGACCCGACCACCTCGAGCAACACCGTGGAGGTGGCGCACGCATCGGTCAACCAGGCCAAAGACATGGTGAAACAGGCCGAAGCCACCTACAACCAAGCCAAGGATGCCTACGACCGCCTGAAACTGTTGCATGACAATGGTTCGCTGCCTGAGGTGAAATGGATAGAGGCGGAGACCCGTCTCGCTCAGGCCACATCAGCCCTCCATACAGCACATTCCGGCGTGGCCTCTGCCACCGCAACGGAGAAGATTGCCCGCAAGGGACTTGCAGACACCCGTCTGTATGCCCCTGTCAGCGGCGTCATCGGCAAGAAACAGTTGGTGGCAGGAGAGACAGCGCTGCCTTCAGAGGCAGTGGTGAACATTCTCGACATCTCAACCGTGAAAGTGAAGGTGGCTGTGCCCGAATCAGAGATTGGCAGCATCAATGCCAACACGTCTGCCAGCATCAAGGTGGATGCCATCGACCGCAGTTATATGGGAGGCAGGATAGAGAAAGGCGTGCAGGCAGACGCCCTCACACATACCTATGACATCCGGATCAATGTCGTGAATGGCGACCTCAAATTGTTGCCGGGCATGGTGGCCAGCGTCCGCTTCGTCTCAGAGGGGTCCCAGGGCATCAGCAGCAAGTCGATTCCTGTGACATCGGTGCAGAAGAAATCCGACGGTACGCTGTTTGTCTGGACCGTGGACAACAACAATGCCGCCCACCGCACCAATGTGAAGATCGGTGAGACACATGGCAACCACGTGACGGTGGTGGATGGACTGAACATTGGCCAGCGCATCGTGACAGAGGGATACCATAAACTGAGTGAAGGAACAAAAGTCGTGTATTAGTATGGGAAGCAAGATGGAATGGCTAAAATGGCCATTGGAACATTACCCGATATCGCTGCTCATCATCAGCATCTTCTTTTTGTTGGGCATTTTCGGCATGTTTGACATGCCCAAGGATGAGTTTCCGCATGCCACGATCCGTCAGGGAGTGGTGGTGGCTGTCTATCCTGGTGCGACGACAGAGGAGGTGGAACTGCAGGTGGCACGTCCGCTGGAGCGGTATCTCTTTACCTATGGAGAGATCAATCGTGTGAAGACCACCACGACATCTCAGAACGGCATGTGCATCGTGATGGTGAAACTCAACGATGACGTGAACAACAAGGATGAGGTGTGGAGCAAAATCAAGCATGGTCTGAACGGATTCAAGTCACAGTTGCCTTCTGGCGTATTGGCCATTGTGGTGAACGACGACTTCGGCAACACCTCGGCGCTGCTCATCGCCATCGAGAGCGACCAGCGCAGTTACCGAGAGTTGAAGGAATACAGTGATGACCTGAGCGACCGTCTGCGCAGGATTCCGTCTGTGGCCAACGTAAAATTGTTTGGTGAACAGAAGGAGCAGATATCGCTCTATGTCGACCGCCAGCGGCTGCAAGCCTATGGAATCGGGCAGCAGATGCTCTTCTCACGTCTGCAAGCCCAGGGCATCACCACGATGAGCGGAAACATCGACGATGACGACCAGCAGATACCCATCCATGTGGAGGCTCAGGAGAATGGTGAGCAGGAAATTGCCAACCAGATTATCTTCTCCGACCCTGTCACGGGCAAGGTGGCCCGTGTGAGGGATGTGGCACGTGTGGTCAGTGAATACGAACCGATGTCGAGTCGCATAGAGCAGGACGGACACCCCTGTGTGCTGCTGTCGATGGAGATGACTCCCGGCAACAATGTGGTGCAGTATGGCGGTGAGGTCGACAAGGTGCTCGACGATTTCCGTGAGAACGAACTGCCCGAGGACGTGAAGGTCACACGCATCGCCGACAAGCCCAAGGTGGTGAATCTCAGTATCACCAACTTCCTGCGCGACCTGCTGGTGGCGATGCTCATCATCATCCTGGTGATGATGGTGCTCTTCCCGTTGCGCTCGGCCATCGTGGCATCCATCACCATCCCGCTGAGTACCTTCGTGTCGGTGTCTTTCATGTATATGTTGGGCATCGAACTGAACATAGTGACGCTGGCTGCGCTGATTGTGGTGCTGGGAATGGTGGTCGACAACTCTATCGTGGTGATAGACGGCTATTTGGAATATCTCGGAAAGGGGCATGAACCCAAGGACGCGGCCATAGAGTCGGCCAAGCAATATTTCATGCCCATGATGTTGGCCACCATTTGCATCTGCGCCATCTTCTATCCTTTCCTGATCACCATGAAGGGCATGTTCCATGACTGTCTGAAGGATTTCCCCGTTACCATCACCATCAACCTGATGGTGTCGCTCTTCCTGGCTGTGACAGTGATACCTTTCCTGGAAGTCAGGCTGATCAAGCCCGAAAATGTGAAAACTGACGGAAATGCCATCACCAAATGGGTGCAGAAGACCTATGACAAGGTGCTCGACTTCACATTCCGAAATCCGTGGACGACTATCTTTGGCTGCATTGCTGTCATCTTGTTGTCCACCGTCATTATTCCGACGCTGAAGATACGCCTCTTCCCCTATGCCGACCGCGACCAGTTTGCCGTGGAAATCTTCTTGCCCGATGGCAAGGGACTGGCTGAGACCACAGAGTTGGCGGATTCGGTCCGTCATGTGCTGGAAAAGGACGACCGCATCACGGGCATCACCAGTTTCATCGGCTGTTCCTCGCCCCGCTTCATGGATGCCTATGCGCCACAGATGGCAGGGAAGAACTATGCCCAACTGATAGTGAACACACAGTCAGACAAGGCCACGCTCGACCTCTTGGCGCAATATCAGCCACAGTTGGGAGAAGCCTTTCCCAATGCTTACGTGAAGTTCAAACGACTGGACTATCTGGAAGTCACAGAATTGGAGTATCGTTTTTATGGCGACAATCTTGATTCCCTCCATGTGGTGGCTGAGCGGCTGATGGAGCGCATGCGCCAGATGCCGGAGTTGGAATGGGTGCATACTGATCATTTCCAGCCTCACCCCATCATCAACGTTGAGTTGGACCCCGTCGCTTCGGCACAGTTGGGCGTGACACGTTCCACGGCACAACTGGCATTGAGCGCGACGTCGTGCGACCTCCGTGTGGGACAGGTATGGGAAGGCAATTATGAGTTGCCCATCGTCGTGAAAGACGATGCAGACATGACATTCTCGGATGTCGCCAACCTGGGTATCTCATCACCGATGTCCATCGTATCGTCGGGAGTCAACCAAACCAACAGCACCGTACCTTTGCGGCAGATAGCAAAGGTGTCGCCCCTGTGGAGCGAGAGCCGCATCATACACCGTGGAGGAGAGCGTTGCATCACGGTGACCGGCCATTTCGTGCAGGGCGTTTACACGGCTCCCATCGAGAAGGAGATAGCCCGCATCATGCAGAAGGAGATAGAGATGCCTCAGGGTGTGCGGTCAGAGGTGGGCGGCGAGATAGAGTACGGCGACGAGGCCCTGCCGCAGATATTCGGAGGCATCACCATCGCCATGATCATCGTGTTCTTCTTCCTGCTGTTCAACTTCAAGAAGTTTGGCATCACGACGATATGCATGGTGGCCCTTGCCTTGATGATACCCGGTTCACTGATCGGATTAGGACTGATGAACCGCTCCTTGGGACTCACCTCCATCTTTGGTCTCATCACGTTGATGGGAATGATCATGCGCAACGAGATATTGATTTTCGAGCATGCGATCGACCTAATTAAAAAATATGTGGCAGAACACGGGGATTGGACTGTAGACCGCGAGGGGTACAACAATGCCGTAAAACAGGCTGCCTATGACGCCGGAAAGCGGCGCATGGTGCCTATCTTCCTCACGACAGCCACCACCGCCGTCGGTGTGGTGCCGATGATCATCGCGCAGTCCTCCTTCTGGATGCCCGTCGGTGTGACCATCTTTGCTGGCGGCATTGGTTCTCTCATCCTCGTTGTCACCTTGCTGCCTGTCGTTTATTGGAAAGTAAATCTTAAGTAAAGTCATTATGAAAAAAATCATAGTCATCATTGCTTGTGCTATTTGCTGCGGTGTCGGTGTCTTTGCTCAGCCAGCATATACCCTGCAGCAGTTGAAGGATTCTGCCCGCCACAACAACATCGCTGTCCACACGGCACGTTTGGGCATTGAGTCTGCACAGCATCAGCGCAAGGAGGCCTTTACTAAATTTTTCCCCAATGTCAGCGGAACAGGGTTGTGGTTCAATGCCAACAAGAGCATGGCGAAGATGGATATAGATCCGTCGGGTATGATAACGCCTGAACTGGGGGCAGTTCTGGCCGCATCTTTCCCACCGGAAGCACTGCTTGCCATGCAGTCTCCCTTTGCGGTGTCGATGATGAAAAAAGGGGTGCTGGCTGGCGTCACAGCCCTGCAGCCCGTCTTTGCCGGAGGACAGATTATCAACGGCAACAAACTGGCCAAGGTGGGTGAAGAGGTGAGCCACCTGCAACTTCAACTCTCAGAGAACGAGGTGGACCTGCAGACCGAGAAATACTATTGGCAACTGGTGTCGCTGCAGGAAAAGATGAAAACCATCGCTGCGGTAGACACTCTTCTGGCAGGTATCCATAAGGATGTGGATTTGG
Source organism: Prevotella sp. (assembly GCA_016281815.1). GTDB lineage: Bacteria > Bacteroidota > Bacteroidia > Bacteroidales > Bacteroidaceae > Prevotella. Next base: position 7,791 of record JAEEJK010000124.1, read on the forward strand.
CCGTGCGCGCCGGTCTGGCCATGCGCAACGACTTGCTGCAGGTACAACTCCGGCAGAACGACATTGAGAGTCAGCGGGTAAAACTCCAGAATGGCATCAGCATCGTTCAACTGCTGCTGTCGCAGTATTGCGGACTGAATGGAGAGTGGACCATTGAGAGTGTAAAAATGAATGTGGATGGTGAGGACCTTGCTGCTTCCCAACCCCCGTTCCTCACTTCTCAACTCTCATCTCTTCCGGAATACCAACTGCTTCAGAAGCAGGTGGAAGCCTCCAAACTCCAACACAAAATGGAAATTGGCAAAAACCTGCCCTCGTTAGCCCTGGGAGTCGGATATAACTATCATAACCTGCTTGGCAATGACCGCACCTTCGGCATGGTTTTCGCTACTGTCAGCGTTCCTATCAGTGATTGGTGGGGTGGTTCCCATGCTGTCAAGCGTCGCAAAATAGAGCGGTTGCGTGCCGAGGAACAACTGTCTGACAATGCCCAACTGCTCTGCATCCGCATGCAGAATGCCTATAATGCTGTCGGCGAGGCCAGGCAGCAACTGCAGATAGCCCAGCGGAGTATAGAACAGGCCGAGGAAAATCTTCGTCTGAACCGAAACTACTATCGGGCAGGTACCTCAAAGATGAGTGATTTGCTGGAAGCCCAACTTCTCTATCAGCAGACTCTCGACCGCCACACTGAGGCCTACGCCGATCTGCAACTCAAGATACTGGAATACAAGCAGTCAATAGGACAATAAGTAGTTAAGAAGTTAAGAAGTGATCGCTTCGCTGAGAAGTGGCTTAACTTCTTTAACTACTTAACTTCTTTAACTACTAATCTATGTAATCGAATATGTCAATGGTTCCCGTCTCATTTTCTACATCAAGAGACGGGACATATTCGACCATTCTCGTAGTGCCATCTGCTTTCCCGACATAGAAATACACAAATGCACCTGTATAACTGCGGAATATCACCTGATACTCTGATTCCGTCTCTTCTCCCATTGCAACATACATGATGGAAGGATTCTCCTTTGCTATACTCCAGTCATACGTGCTATGGCAATAGTTGTTTACTCCTTTATAGGCCATATCCGACGTTACCTTGCCTTTTTTATCCGCAACTTGCTTCGTCATGGAACTGTCTTGTCTTTCCGTCTGCACGTTGGGGACAGGTTCCTGATCCGTTTTGCTTTTACTGCAAGAGCAAACCAGCAAGAGCAAAAATGCAGTTGAGATGACTATACTTTTTTTCATATTTTCCGATTGATTTGATTTCAACATGCAAAGATAAATCCTTTGGGGTGATATTCAGATGGAATGGCTAAAAACCATGCTCATGGTTTGGCAGAGAAGCCGATGGCAATGGTGTCGTTGGCAAACCTCATGGTCTTGATTATAATCTTCTTGAGTGACTCCTTCACCCATTTGATCTCGTTGAGGTGCACGACCAGTCCTCCGTTTTCCTGTCTCTCGAGGGCCGGAGTCTTGTTCAGGATGGGGATGGCTTTTAATATCATGTCCAAAAGGGTGTCCCCACCAAAAACGCCAGTGGCATAATGCAGGAAGATATCCTTGTCCGCCACCTTGTCGACGATGAGGTCAAGGTTGACGCTTTTGGACACGCGTCCAAGTATAGGTACATTGACTTGAATGGGATAGCCAACGTTGATGGTGTTCTCATTCACCACACGCAGGCTGATGTCTTGTCCACTGTTCTCCTTGATCAGGGATGTGGCTTCGGAAACGGGTAGATGAAGTGTCATAATGGATAGTGTTTCTGCAAAGATAATAAATAATTCCATTGCCAATGTCAAAATGGAAAAATTTAACAAAACTTACAGTTGACACATATTTCCGTAACTACTCAGCACCCTCAGAAAAAATGTACTTAGGAGTGCCCTGACGGGCAGAAATTATAAAAAAATGAATAAAAAATGGTAAAAAAATATTTTCTTATAATTTTCTTAAACATTTTCTTAAAATTTCTCACCGAAGGTGACAGACTGACAACCTGCATTAGGAATAGAGAAAATGAAGTGTAAACCAACTTAGTTTTAACAGACAAAACTGTCAACCAAAATCAGTACAGGGCAACCTTTGCTATTCGCTGAATAGAGTTACGGCATTTTTTTTCGCAAGCATCAGCGTTTGAAGAATGTCAACTAAATCTTTTTTATATTTTTTTTCGTAGCGAAGCGGTTTTTGATCATCTCATCTTTTGCGGATAGGTTACTTTTTCTTTATCTTTGCAAACAGTTTATAGCATACCTACTAAAACAGATTGAACCGATGAAGAAAAGAATGATTGGCCTGCTGCTGACGCTCATGGCCGTTTTCGTTGTGAACGCCCAAAGTATGAGGGAGTGTACGCGTCTCGATGAGGGGTGGAAGTTTGCTTTCGGACATGCCGCCGACCCGAAAAAAGACTTCGGATGTGGTACAGAGTATTTTAACTATCTGACAAAAGCGAACTCCATCCATAATGAGGGACCTTACTCCATGAAATTCAATGACTCAGACTGGAAAGAGGTGCGGGTGCCCCACGACTGGGTGGCTGCTCTGCCTTACGCCCCGTCAGCCAGCCACTCACATGGTTACAAGACGGTCGGTTATAAGTTTCCTGAAACCAGTGTGGGGTGGTATCGCAAGATCATCAGCATTCCCGAAGAAGATCTGGGAAAACATATCTCGCTCAGATTCGACGGCATTTTCCGCAACGCGCAAGTATGGTTCAATGGCTTTTATATGGGAACTGAACCCAGTGGCTATGCCACTCAGGTGTATGATGTGACAGAATATGTCAACTACGGAGGCGACAATCTGATCTGTGTCCGTGCCGATGCCACCCTCGAGGAAGGCTGGTTCTATGAGGGCGCTGGCATCTACCGAGATGCATGGCTCATGAAGACCGGCGCCGTCAGTGTGGCTCCATTCGGAACTTTTGTCTATGCCGACCTGAAGCACCCTTATACGAAGGCGACTCTCCACGTCGAGACAGAGGTCAACAACAGTTCCTTGTCGGTTCAGACCTGTCAGGTAAGTCAGAGTCTTCTCGATGCCGAGGGACGTGAGGTGGCGGTGAGCCATCAGGAATCACTGACTTTGAAACCGAAAGAGACCCTCAACTGCAAACAGCAGTTCGACATCAGCAATCCCCATCTCTGGAGCACGACCGACCCTTATTTGTATCAGGTGAAAACAACCATAACAGTGGATGGCAAGGTGATGGACATCTATGAGACCACGACGGGCATTCGCCAGGTTGAGTTTGATGCCGACCGAGGTTTCCTGCTCAATGGTGAGGTGCTGAAGTTGAAAGGTGTCAACATGCACCAGGACCATGCCGGGGTGGGGGCTGCCATTCCCGATGCCTTGCAGGCATGGCGCATCAAAAAACTGAAAGAGTTAGGCTGCAATGCCTATCGTGCCTCACACAATCCGATGACACCGGCCCTGCTCGACATCTGCGACCGTGAGGGTATTCTGGTCATTGACGAGAACCGCCTTACAGGCATCAATCAGGAACATCTGCGGCTCTTGGAGCGGATGATCAAGCGCGACCGCAACCATCCCTCTGTCATCCTCTGGAGCGACGGCAATGAGGAATGGGGCATGGAGAACACGGTGCAGGGACGCCGGGTGGCAGAGGCGATGCGTGAGTACACCCGTCTGCTTGACCCGACCCGTCATTCCACCATCGCCAATGCTGGTGGCGGCGAGATGATCAAGGGACTTGACGTGGTGGGCTTCAACTACATCATCCAGAACAGTGTGGACGAGCGCAAGAAGGCCAATCCGTCGTGGAAGATTGTCGGCACAGAGGAGACCACTGGCTGCGGCACTCGTGGTGTCTATTTCAACTCTCCGGAACAACCTGGACACATGGTTTCCATGAACCGCGACACGACGCATCATCACGTAGAGAATGTGATAGAGCGTGGCTGGCAGTTCTATGCCGAGCGTCCCTGGGGAGCAGGCGTGTTTTTCTGGACCGGTTTTGACTATCGCGGAGAACCCAATCCGCTGTCTTATCCTGCCACGGACTCTGAGTTTGGTATCCTCGACTACTGCGGTTTCTGGAAGGATGAGGCTTGGTATCTCCGTTCGTGGTGGACCGATGAGCCGACACTGCATATCTTCCCCCATTGGAACCTGCAGGGACATGAGGGCGAGGAAATAGAACTCTGGGCCTACAGTAACTGCGATGAGGTGGAGTTGACGGTAAACGGCAAACGGCTGGGCAGGCAGACGATGCCCAAGAACGGCCACTTGAAGTGGAAGGCTGTCTACCAGCCGGGCAAGGTGGTGGCTACGGGTTATAAGAACGGCCGGCGCATCCTGACTGAGACCATCGAGACGACAAAACCTGCTGCAAGGGTGGTGCTGAGGACGGACCGCCAGACCATTGCCGCAGACAACCGCGATGTGGCTGTGGTCACCGTAGAGATACAGGATGCCAAAGGTCGCATCGTCCCTGATGCCTGTCCCTTGCTGACATTCAGTCTGGAAGGCGATGCCCGCATCATCGGTGTAGGCAATGGCGATCCGGCCTATCTCGGCGCCGACCATCCGCAGGACCTCAACTGTAAGGAATTCCAGATACCTGCCTTCAACGGTTTGGCTCAGGTTCTCATTCAGAGCAGTCTCGTGCCTTCATCCAATGTGTTGTCATGTTCTGCCGACCATTTGAAACCGGGCCGCTTGCAAATAGTATGCGGAGGTAATTAACTGACGTATGATTTGTAATGAAGTATTTTAGTGCTCACAAATTCTCTAATTCAATAATTCGTGAGAAGAAATAAAAGTCCCGAATTAGCGAATTAAAGAATTGGGGAGCACCAAATAATTCGATAATTCGACAATTCGTGAGAAGAAATAAAAGTCCCGAATTAGCGAATTTGAGAATTGGTGATCACAAAATAATTCGATAATTCGAAAATTCGTGAGAAATAAAAATATAAGTCCCGAATTAGCGAATTTGAGAATTGGTGATCACAAAATAATTCGATAATTCGAAAATTCGTGAGAA
>JAEEJK010000125.1 GCA_016281815.1 Prevotella sp.
AGTACCAACAATATCAACATGGTGTCATATGTGATGCCGTGCTTGGGATGGGTATGCCTCTATATCAACAGATTATGAGTATTTAGTTACTTCTGCGGGGCAATTTGTTTACTATTTATAGAGGAAAGATAGGAATAAAAAACCACAAATGCTACAATCTGAGTAGAAAATAAGTTTTTTTTTGTAACTTCGCACCTGTTTTCAACCTTTCAGCACGACAACCGTATGAAAAATATCCGAGTAATCGCTTTTGACGCCGATGACACCTTGTGGGACTGCCAGTCACATTTTGAAGCCGTGGAGAAGGCATATTGCCAAATCCTTTCACCTTACGGCGACGAGGCACATATCTCGTCGGAGTTGTTCAAGACAGAGACCGCCAACATGCCCGAACTGGGATATGGCAGCAAGGCCTTCACGTTGTCGCTGGTGGAAAACGCCGTCAAGGTGAGCGGCGGACGCATCAGTGCCGACGACCTGCTGCGTGTGGAGATGCTGGGGCGCAGCCTGCTCAACATCCCCGCCACTCCGCTGGAAGGTGTCAGAGAAACCCTTGAAACCATCCGCAGCAAAGGCAAATGGAAGATGGTGCTCTTCACCAAGGGTGAGATCCTCGACCAGGAAAACAAGTTGCTCCGATCGGGGCTATGGGACTTGTTTGACCGTGTGGAAGTGGTATCAGACAAGACGACACGCCAATATCGCGAATTGTGCATGACGTTCGGCATCGGCATCAGCGAACTGCTCATGGTAGGCAACAGTTTCAAGTCGGACATCGAACCCGTGCTGCGCCTGGGCGGACAGGCCGTGCATATCCCCTTTGAGGTCACATGGGCACATGAGGTGACCGACGAGTACGACCATGAGCATCTGCAACGCATCAAGCGGTTTGAGCAATTGCTGGAGGTTTTAAACCTCTCCCCTGCCCTCTCCAAAGGAGAGGGGGATGTGAGATTGGAGGTTTAAAATCGGGGATGTAAGATCGGATTTAAACCTCTCCCCAACCCTCTCCAAAGGAGAGGGGGATGTGAGATCGGAGGTTTTGAGATCGGAGATGGGAGGTTGGAATATACAAAAAGGACTACGACGAACCAATCGCCATAGCCCCCATTCATTCAAAACTTAAAAAAAAGGTCACTTATTTCACTATTAACTTCTTCCCTTTTTAGTCTAATCTTAACAGTCCCGCCGAACTGCCTTCTTTATCATTGAAATTTGTCTGTAATGCAGAACCACCAGGTGCTCCGATCTCTATCGTACAACCATCGGGCAGAAACGCTTTCAGCATCTCTGTCTTATCTTTAAGCATCGGCCACAGTTCCTACTGCCAGCCATGCCGCATTGTTCATCAGAGTCTTATGGTAAAGATTGGCCGTAACCAATACAATAGGTGAAGACACAAAATTGACAGGGTTCAGGGATAATCCCGACTTATAAGCCATACTTGTCAATGAAAACAGTGCTAATCTTTTAAGAAATGCTGATCTTTATACTTTAGGCCACAAAGTTACAAATTTAATTTTGAACAGACTCCGATTTTAAGTAAAATTTTATGTTAATAGTTGTTAATTGTAGGTAGAATCGGGGTTGTGGGAGTTATTGCATTTTTTTGAGATTTTTTCTAAGTTTCTTTGCCGCCTTGCCAGTCAGTTTTAGGTAATGGTCGCTCTTGACGCCCTTTTCGAGTGGCACGAACTGACTTCCCTGCACCTTTGGCGGAACCTTGCCTGCGATTTTGAAGATGGCTGTTCCCTCGTCGATTTCATCGAACATGGCGATATAGAGCATCTGCGCCCCATTTTTGACATTGAAGTCGAGTTGTTTCTTATAGAAAGAACCTTTGTTGCGCGGGATGGTCTCACCTGGTGCCTTTTGGGGATAATGCAAATTGTGCCATGAGAAGCCTGGGAAGCACAGCGGCGCGAAATCTATACCATTGGCCTTCGCCCACTTCATATCGTCGATGATACGCTGCTGGAAAGCCGGGAATGTCATTTCATTGTATCTCCCCACATACCATGGCAGCAGGATGTCGCACATCTTGATCTGCTGATGCAGTCGCACATCGTTTTCCGTATCCTTGTTCAGCGTCCTCCAGTAGCCCGGCACACTGACCATGATGCTGTACCCCATCTGTTTGAGTCCCCTGATGATGGCCTCAGTCTGTGGGAACCCATATTTGCGGCCATCGTTGAAGCCCACTCCATAAACTGCCACCAGCGGTTTTCCGCGGTGATAGAGATAGGAAGGGCATCGGGAATGGTCGAAAAGGCTGTATTTCCGCGCCAATTGCTGGATATCGTTGAGCACAACTTTCTCATCACCCTCTTTCATGCCCGTCAGATCGTACATGATGCAGACGGCACGCTCGTATTTCTTTGCAGCCCGCATGGCATTGTCGAGGACAGTGTCATGGTGCGCCTTTCCCTTCGGCCATTTCTGGTCTACAACAAAGCGCTGCATGAACACACCATCGACGCCGTATTCCTTCATCCACCTGAAATGCGTGTCGACGGTCGAGTAGTCACGGGGCGAGAACAGGCGGGCCTTCTTTCCGTCCTCAAGGGAGAAGGGACTCTCATAGGTCTTCTCGTACTCGCTCACATCGGGCCACATCTCAACGCCAGTGGTACCCGGTTTGAACTCCCCGCTCCTGCCCTGATAATGATACCACCCACGTCCGCCGCCGTCATCAGGCGTGCTGAACCACCCCTGATAGCCTGCCATCACCAACCCGCGGTAGGTGTCATAACTTTTGCCGCTGGTCTGCGCCCAAAGGGTTTGGGACGCAGCGACCAGCAGCAAAAGCACAAGATGTCTGTTTATCTTCATCATCAGAACCTCAAGACCATGAATCCCTTGGAAGGCACTGCCACGGAGATGGTGTTGCCGTTGCCCTCAAGAGAACCCTCTACCGGGTGGATGCTCTCAGGCCGTCCCACAAGGTTCTCCATGGACAGGCTGCCTTTAAGCGTTGTCGTCTTCACTTGGCCCACCGTCTTGAGTCCTTTCATGGTGATGACCACGTCCTGACTGCGGTCGGCATTGTTGGCCAACTTGATGATGTACTGCTTGGTGTCCTTGTCGTAGACAGCGCTGGCATAGAGACCGTCCTTGCCCTTCACGGCTTGTCCGTTCTCCGTGAGGTTCACCATATTGGTGCCGCGGTTGGTGCCATAGAGCATCTGCACATACCAGTTGGCAGAACGAGCGGTGGTGAGGTTGTCAAACCAGATGAGGTCGGGTTTCCACTGCCAGCCCTCGACATGGGCGAACAGCGGGGCATAAGTGGCCTGCCACACGATATCGGCGTTGCGCTCCAGTCCGGTCATGAACGCTGCCTCGGAGAGGGCTGCCTCCCAGTTGTTGAGGTCGCCGCGACCATGAGCGGCATACTCGCCGGCGAACACCTTCGGACCCTTGCGGTCGTAGTTGTCGTAACGTCCGGCATTGTCGAAGAACCACTGCGGCGGTTTGTAGTAATGCTCATCGACGAGGTCGACCTTGAGCCGGCGCATCTCCTGCCATCCGTAATCGAAGTCCTTACCGTCGGCAGAGGGTCCGCTGGTTCCGCAAACCAGGATGTTGGGATACTTTGCCCGGATGGCCTTGATGAATTTCTCCAGTCTCACGGGATAGAGTTCGCCCCACTGCTCATTGCCCACACCAATCTGCTTGAGGTTGAAGGGAGCCGGGTGCCCCATGTCGGCACGCAACTTGCCCCATTTGGTATCCGTGCCGCCATTGGCGAACTCGATGAGGTCGAGCGCGTCGTCAATATACGGTTGGAGGTCATCCACCGCCACATGGGCATCTTCGGTATGGTTCTGGAACTGACAAGCCAGTCCGCAACTCACCACGGGCAGGGGTTCTGCCCCGATTTTCTCGGAGAGGATGAAGAACTCATAGAATCCCATGCCATAGGTCTGGAAGTAGTTGGGATACATGCGGTGAGCGAAAGTGTAGTTCCACCTGTTCTCGTTGAGCGGACGGTTCTCCACCTGTCCAACCGAGTTTTTCCACTGGTAGCGTGTCTCGAGGTCAGTGCCCTCGACGATACAACCACCGGGGAAGCGGAAGATGCCGGGATGCAGGTCCTCCAAGTCCTTGACCAGGTCGGCCCGCAGTCCGTTCCAGTTGTCAGACGGGAAGAGTGACACATGATCGAGGTCCACACCCTCCTTTGTCTCGAGGAAGATGCGCATGAGTCCCTTCTGTTCGGTGACATTGGGTGTGAGCGAGCAGGTGTATTTCTTCCAGTCGCGGCTGTCGATGGTGATGCGCTGCCGTGTGATGATGTTGTTGGCTGCATTCACCAGTTCGACACGGATGCGGGCTGGTTGGCTGCCTGCATCATGAAGCCTTGCATAGACCGAGAAGTCATAGCGAAGACCTTTTTTCAGTCCCATGCCGAAGAAGCCCCGGTTCTCCAGTCCAGTGCGTTTCTCGATATGTCCGGAGTCGCCGAGCACCACATAGTGTGGGTTGCGGTCGAAGGCAGGGCGCACGTCGCTCACCTGCACGTTGCCAAACATATTCCATCCCATCAGTCTGTCGGGGAACTCAAAAGAGCGGTTCTGCACCATCTCGGCATAGAGTCCGCCATCGGCGCCGAAGTTGATGTCCTCAAAGAAGATGCCATACATGGTGGAATGGATGGCGGTGCCAGGTTTGGCCTTCACGGTGAGTTGCCGTTGCGCGCTGGCCGGCATGGCGAATGCCATGGTGAAAGCCAGCAATGTTAGAATTTGCTTTGTCATAGGTTTTTTATGTTTTTAGGAGTATAAATTGTTTTGGAGTTTAGGAGTTTAGGAGTTTGGGAGTTTAGGAGATTAGGAGTGTAGGAGTGTAGGAGTATAGGAGTGTAGGAGTTTAGACATATGATTTGCTCGTCGTGGCGGACGCGATACATCGCGTCCCTACCAGTCGCACCGCCATCTTCGCAATGGTAATCATAATTCTTAATCCCTAATCCTTAATCCCTAATCCTTAATTCTTAATTCCAAAATCCCTAATTCTTAATCCTTAATTCTTAATCTATTTGACGGGTGCGAAGAGGAAAGAGAAACTCTTCTGACCATAGACCACGCGGTAGGGAGGCAGGGCCTCGGCATTGCCGCTCCATGAGTCGACACCGCCCACACCGGTGTGCTCTCCGTCGATGAAGAGGTTGGTGAACTGTGAGTGCGGTATTTGCTGTGGGTGGCGCTGCTCCTTGTCATCACCGTCGTCAAGGTCTGCGATATTATAATGCAAGGCAGAGGCATAGAAAGGCTTTTCCATTCCCTTGACCACCAGTCCGGCACCGGCATTGTCGGTCTGCATCCACCACATCATGTCGCTCTTGGTGCCTGTCTCCTGCGGACGGACGTAAGGATAGAACTGCTCGTCGGCGGTCTGGCGATAGACATCGATGAGTTGCGAGTATTTGCGGTCGGCGTAGTTCTCAATAGGTCCGCGTCCGTAGTAGGTGCTGCGGTCCATGTTGTAGGGCAACTGCATCACCAGTCCGAAGCGCATCATATTGGGAACCTTGGCATCCGCTTCCGTGCTCAGATTTTCGGTCACCACCATCTGCCCGTCGGTATAGAAGCGATAAACCATTTCCAGCGTGGCCTTCACATCGGGCATGCTGAAGACTGCTTTCACGGTATTGCTCTTCTTGTCCCAGGTGATGGACTGCAGGTTCATTGCAGGATTGCGCCACACCGAGTACCTGCGGTGAATCCGGGCTCCCATATCGTTGTCAGTAGGTGCGCGCCAGAAGTTGGGCAGGATGGTGCCACCCTCTCCCAACATCTGCTTGCCATCGACCGTCCACCCCTTCAGCAAGCCGCTCTGCTTGTCGAAGACCGCTGTGAACACATCATTGGCAACGGTCATCATACCCGTCTTCTTATTGTCTTTACACTTGATGCGTTTGCCACCATTGACAGCGAGGTCGGACAGATGGTCCACACTGGCCTCCCCAAACTGCTGGTAAGCCACCACCTGACCAGCATCCATCAGCGGTTCGGCGCTCTTCAACTTGAAGAACACGTTGAGGAAAGCCCCCTTGAGGTCTTCGTCGCCGATGGGCAACTGATAGGAGACAGACTGCTGGGGTGCCACGCTGAGTTGGTCGATACGCCCCTTTTGGAGCGTATTACCCTCGTCGACGAGTTGCCACTCCAGACAGATATTGTCGAGGTTGCGGAAGAAGTACTCATTGAACACCTTCAGGGAGAGGCGGCTGCCATGCTCCAGCGTCGTCCATATATTCTGGTAGTAGTATCCCACCTCATACATGTGCGGGTTGGGCACACGGTCGGGACTGATGAGTCCGTTGCAATTGAAATTGTTGTCGCTGGCATCATAAGTGTTGTAGTCGCCGCCATACTTGTAGATGGCACGTCCCTGGTCGTCGGTGCCATGAAGCGCCTGGTCGACGAAGTCCCAGATGAAACCGCCCTGGTATTTGGGATATTTGCGCACCAGGTCCCAGTATTCCTTAAACCCGCCGCAGGAGTTGCCCATGGCATGGCTGTACTCACACTGGATGAGCGGCTTCTGGTCCTCGGGACGGTCGCTCTTTGCATAGCGCTCGCACCAGTCCTGACTGGCGTACATCGGACAGCGGATGTCGGTATTGGGACCACTGCCTGCCTGTTCCCAGTGCACGGGTCGGCTCAGGTCCTGACTCTTGATCCACTGATAGGCGGCCGTGAAGTTGGGTCCGTTGACCGTCTCATTGCCCATCGACCAGATGATAACGCTCGGATGGTTGAAGTTGACCGCCACATTATGCTGGTTGCGCTCCAATATCTGTTTGGCAAACTGTGGTTTCTTTGCCTCCGAGTCATCCCTGTAGCCGAATCCATGCGACTCCTGGTTGGCCTCCGCACAGAGGTAGATACCATATTCATCGCAGAGGTCATACCACACGGGGTCATCAGGATAGTGGCAGGTGCGCACAGCATTGATGTTGAATTGCTTCATGATCTGGATATCCTGTATCATGCGCTCCCGCGACACCACATACCCGCCGTCGGGATCCAGTTCGTGGCGGTCAGCACCCTTGATATAGATGGCCTGTCCATTGACGAGCAGTTGGGCATCACGTATCTCCACCTTGCGGAATCCCACTTTTTGAGGAATCGCCTCGTATGCCGTGAAACGGGCGTTGGGCGTGGTGGGCGACACGAGCAGCGTATAGAGATAGGGCGTCTCTGCCGTCCATTTTTTGGGATTGGGCACCTCCATCCTCACCTCTGCCACTCCATTCTTGGGATTCTGCACGGTTTGCAGGGCCACACTCTTGCCCTCAGCATCGAGCAGTTCGAGGGCGAGATGGCACTTTCCGGTGAAGTTGATTTTCACATTGAGCACACCGTCCTTGTAGTTATTGACAAGGTCGGGGGTGATGCGGATGTCATCGATATGCACCGCTTTGTCGCGGGCGAAGAGGTAGCAGTCGCGTGCCACACCCGAGAGGCGCCAGAAGTCCTGGTCCTCACAGTAGGAGCCATCACACCACCGGAAGGTTTGGAAAGCAATCAGGTTGTCGCCTTTTTTGAGATAGGGCGTGAGGTCGAACTCCGCTGCCATCTTGCTGTCCTCGGTATAGCCTACAAACTGCCCGTTGACCCACAGGTACATGTTCGATGTCACCGACCCGAAGTGAGCGATGACCTGCCGTCCCTGCCAGGAATCGGGTAAGGTGATGATTCTGCGGTAACTGCCCACATGGTTGTCACGCGTGGGCACTTCGGGCGGGTTATTCTGGAAATGACCGCGCCATCCGAATCCGATGTTCACATAGATGGGGTCGCCGAAGCCATTGAGTTCCCACAGGCCAGGGACATTCATCTTGTCCCACGCCGAGTCATCGTAGTTCTCCATGAAGAAGTCCGTCGGCCTTTGGTCGGCATGCTCCACCCAGCGGAAGTTCCACTTGCCCTCCAGGGAGAGGTAGTTGGCAGATGTCTTCATGTTGCCTTCACGTGCCACCTCAGGGTTCTCATATGCGAAGAACCAGGTGTGTGGCGTGAACCGGTTGATCTCATTCACCTGCATGTCGTGCCACTCCGTGAAAGTGGGCACGTTGTCGGCATAAGCCGTCATGGCCACCGTGGCCAGCAATAATAGCAATGCTTTTTTCATATCTGATGATTTAGATGTTTTGGAGTTTAGAACTTGGGAGTTTAGGAGTTTGGGAGTTTAGGAGTTTAGACAATACTCTTTTTAAACTATGCACTATGAACCATGAACTATGCACTATGAACTATGAACTATGAACTATGAACTATGAACTATTTCACGTATCTCAAGTATTCGCAGGCGGCGAGGAGGAAGGCTCCCACCCCGAAGTTGGCCTGACTGTTCTGGTCGACCACCTGTCCTGGGATGGCTTTCTCGCCGATGGGCTGCACATAGCCCACCTTGCCGTCGGCCTGCATCGCCGTCTTAGTGAGATATTTCCACGCTCTCTTGATGACCGGGGCAAACTCTTTCTTGGACAGGTAGCCATTGTTGACCCCCCACAGCATCCCGTAGGTGAAGAAAGCCGTCCCGCTGGTCTCGGGTCCCGGGGCCTGCTGCGGGTCCATCATGGAGCGAGTCCAGTAGCCCTCTTTTTGCTGCAGCCCGGCGACGGCACGCGCCAACCTGACATATTTGTCGACAAAGAACTGCCGGTGGACATAATTTTCCGGCATGTCCTTCAACACCTTTGCCAGTCCGGCGAGCACCCATCCGTCGCCCCTCGCCCAGAAATCTTTCTTTCCACTTTCAGTCTTGTGCTTGGGATAGACATATTTCCCGTCGCGGAAATAGAGTCCTGTCTCTGCATCGAGCATGATGCTGTCGGTATAGCAAATGTTCTCATAGAGTTTGTCGAGGTAACGCACATCACCGGTAAGCCTATACATCTTCGTCATCACCGGCATCACCATATAGAGCGCATCCGCCCACCACCAATAGTCGTGGGCTGGGGAATACGCCTCATAATGCATCACTTCCTTGGCTCTTGCGATGCGCCATGAGGGATCACCGACAGAAACTGCGGAAGAGGCCTGTTTCCTACCTGGCACATAAGTACCCATAGCCACCCAGTAAAGGTCGATGTAGGTCTGGAAACAGATCTGCCAGTCGCCGAAGAGCACATGACGCGGACCCTCACCATAGTTCTTGTATTCCCACTTAGCGGGGTCGCTCTCTGTCGCCCCCATCCATTTGTTGTGCTCCGCCCAGCGCAGAGAATAGTCAAGGTAGCGCTGCTCTCCCGTGAGGAGATAGGCCTCCATATTGCCGGTATGATAGGCGGCATTGTCCCAGAAAGAGCGCACCTCTGCAGGGTTGTTGGCTTGCCAGTAGGTATTGACGCGATCGATGATGGCGAGCACCTTGCGAGCCTTCGCGCCATGGGCTGCCATGGCGGTGGTCGCCAAGAGGCACAGCAGGGAAATGGTCAGTAGTTTTCTCATTGTTTTGTAGATAATTGCCAGTTTTTTGTCAGACCTGTCAGACCAGTCGGACTTATCGGAAAAAGTGACAAACGAATTCGCGAAGCAAATATACTCATTTTATATGAACCCACCAAAAATGCGCCGCTCTTTTTCTACAGCGCAGTACGACAAAATATTAGCCGTTTCCGCTTAAATGTCGCATTTTTCGGCAGTTGTCGCAAAAAAACAGAGAAAAAAACAAAAAAATTTTCATTTCAGCAAAAAACAGCCTATCTTTGCCCTAATAACCTTCCAAGGGGAAAATACGTTCTAATAATGATGTTAAACAACTAAAATGAAAAAGAAATACCTTCACTCTATCGGCGACTGCGCCAACATGCATCCGTCGGTAAAACGGCGGCCATATACAGCACCCAACATCTGGACAAGCCCTTCTTTCCTACAGGAAACGGTGTTGGCAGGCACTGATATGCTGCACACAACCATCAAGGACGGCCCTGCCATTGAGGACGGACGCAGCAATGAAATGAATTTCGACGAGGATGAACTGAGCGTTCCCCCGTCGCTCTGGAATGACTGAAAAACGACAAAAACAAGATAAACAATTGCCTTATGAAGAACAATACAAAACAAACCGTCAGGAATGTCCTGACCTTTCTGCTCCTCATGAGCATCACGCTGCCTGCCATGGCCAACTCCTTCTCGGACAAGGCCAGCAGGTCGGGCACCAGTGGAGGCGTCTCTTGGAACGCCAATTTCCAAATTGAGTTTGAGAACAACACCAGCCACAGTTACGGTTGGTGGACAGGCGACGGCGAAGGCAGCATGTGGAACCGCCTCTGCATGGTGGAGGTCGGCAACGGCGCCACCTGCACCACTGCCAACCCAGGCTTTGACGTCAAGTTGGGCGTAGGTGTGAAGCACTCCAAAGACATGGAATACCAGAATACCGATTTCGACTGGTATTTGGTGAAAGACAACGGCGAAACAAAAAAAGTGGCCGGCAGTTACATCAACAGCGATGACTCGCAATGCTACCTGCTTGACAACTATGCCTCGTCATACGTGTACATCACCCATCCACAACTGTTTCGCACAGGCTCAGGAAAAACGAGTTACGGGCACCAGATCGGAGCCCATGTAACCCTGACAAAGAAAGCCTGGGATGAGGGCTACACCCGCCTTCAAGTGAAGGGCTACAGCAAATACTACAAGAACCCTACACTTCGCGCCAAAGTGTGGATGTATGTACACTACGATTATTACATCAAACTGGGTCAGCCAAAGTTTGAACTGGCTCCGGAGCCGGAGTATAAGTTCACCAGCCCTACGGAACTGACAGTCACATTCAGCAACAACAGCCTCTCGCGCATCAACAGCAGCCAGATGATCAACTCCAGCGAGAGCGCACGCCTCGGTCTGCGCAACTGCGGCATCGTGAGCAGCAAAGTCAACACCAATTGCTACCTGTATGTGCAGGCCAAAATCAATGGTTACTGGAAAGACTTGGACACCTTGGACATCAACACCGGAGGTTATGAGCCAAACGAGGTGAAACTGACCATCCCTGCCGACAAGCCCATCCGTCTTTACTACTTCAGATCCACCACCAGCACACACACCATGAAGACGGCTTACTACCGTGGAGGAAAGTGGACTGAGGGAAACGCTGATATCAAGCAGGTTTCCGACAGGGTACGAGTAATCAAGGAATTCTCCAATGCTCCCCTTTCGGCCATCAAGGCAGACTTCAACCAAGTGACCGGTAAGGTGCTCATCTCATGGGACAAGAACACATCATACCTCGCCAACACCAAATTCCATGTCTATCGCACCCTACTCTACGATGACGGCTCCTATGCCGGCAACCGTGAGGAACTGGGCAGCACCACCTCCAACACGTTTGAGGACAACATAGACCGCGGCATGACATGGGGACGCAAGTACCGTTATGAGGTGGTTCTCCTCGACGATGAGTGGCTCAAAGCCGGGGTTAAGATTCCCACCGACCCACAGCCCCTTACTGACGTCAACTTCTCGCAATGCACGGTGAACACCACCCCCGCCCTCAACTTCCATCTCACCCAGGACATGGATGAGACCGAGACAATCAAAATCAACTGGACCTTCCAGAACATCCCCGAGAAGGAGAGCGACCTCAACTTCCGCATCCACCGCATTGAGGGCGACGGCACCCTGACGCAGGATTACGGCAGCGTGAGCGCACGCCGCAAGGACGGCAAAGCCACGTTCACCGACGACAAGCCGGAAAGCAACTGCGAGACTTATCGCTATTATGTGCAACTCGACCTTTTCGACAACTCACTGCATTATTTCAGCGACACCCTCACCGCACGCATCACTGCCGCCACCACCCTGACAGACCTGACCGTGACCAAAGGCAGCACCAATGAGGGAGTGCGCGTCACATGGAAGGCCAACCAAGTGGGCACCAACCCCACGCAGTACAAGGTGCTGCGCCGCTTCATCGGCACCAACGACTGGATTACCGTGCACACCACCAAGGGAACAGAATCGGAATACACCTTCCTCGACACCAATACCGAACCAGGCCGGTACTATGAATACAATGTTGAGGCATACGGTGCCAACTGCGAGAACGACAATGCCCCGCTGCTCACCGACAGCCGCATGGAACCTGGTTTCGGACAAGCCACGGGTACCATCTCCGGCCGCGTCACCTTCGACACCGGAACTGCAGTGGACAATGTGAAAGTCAATCTCCTGCGCAGCGATGACGAGGTGAATGGGAAGACCTACTCCTTTGCCCGCAAGGTGATGGAGTCTGGCACCGGCATTGCCTGGGAAAGCAACGCAGATGATATAAGAGAACTGATGGGTGCCCAGAAGGATTGGACCGTGCAGATGTGGGTGCGTCCCGACGATGTCGCCACCACCGAAAGGTTGTACCTGCTTGACGTCTACCGCATCCTGAGTGTCTATCTGGAAAAGGGCAGCACCAGCGCGACAGATTACCAACTGTATTGGCTCAACTGCCACAATGAGACCTATTCAACCAATAAAATTGCTGATGGCATCCCCGTCAATGAGTACAGTCATATCACCATCGTACACAAGAAAGACTCCATCTTAGGTTACGTCAATGGCACGTTGTTGGCCAGCCATCCACTCGACAACGGCAATTATGACGAAAGGCTGAGCAACTACACCGGTCCTCTGGCCCTCAATTTCGGCACCGGCCAGTTCACCGGATATCTCGATGAGGTACGTATGTGGAACAGGGCCATCACCGCCAAGGAGGTGAGCAACAACTACGGCCGCGTCATCAGTGGCCGCGAGGAAGGTCTGAAAATCTACTGGCCCTTCGACGAGGGTCTTGACAATTACGCTTTTGACGAGTCGCGTACCAGCGGCGTGGCCAACGGGCATCATCCCAATCTGAAAACGACAGCGAGCAGTCCGCTTACGCCCAGTTCCAGCCAACTCGGACTTTATGGCGTGACCAACCAGCAGGGTGAGTATATCATCCGAGGCATCCCCTTCACCGGCAGCGGTACCGGCTATACCGTGCAGCCCGAACTGGGCATCCACGAATTCTCGCCCAGCACACGCACCGGCTTCATCAGCACGGGTTCGATGTCGCTCAACAACTACGATTTCACCGATGTCTCCAGTTTCACCGTCACAGGCAAAATCATGTACGCCGGCACCGACATCCCCGTGGACAGCGTGCAGTTCGCTATCGACGGCACGACATGCATGGCCGATGGTGAGATTATCTACACCAACAGCAACGGCGAGTACACCATCAGCGTACCCATCGGTTCGCATTACATCACTGCCTCACGTTCAGGACATACTTTCGTGGGACAAGGCCGCTATCCACAGGAAAAAGGCACCACATTTGAGTTCCGCACCGACCAGACCATCAACTTCACCGACAACACGCTTGTCCACTTCGGAGGCCGCCTCACCGGCAGTGCCCCAGAGGGGAAGAAACCCCTTGGCTACGGCGTGAGCAAGAACACCATCGGTCAGGCCACCCTGCAACTCGAATCTCTCGACTTCCCGCAGTGCCGCCTCAACGTGGTGGAGCAGAACAACGGTCTGGTGACACAGATTGTCAACAACAGCGAGAACCTGCCCGTGGAGAGCAACTCGGAATTGGTAAACAGCGAGTCATGGCGTGCCGGAGGCGATGACAATGCCATGAAGTACATCTACATCAAGACCGACCCCAAGACGGGAGAGTTCAGTGCCATGCTTCCCCCGCTGCGCTACCGCGTGAGCAACGTGAGTTTTGAGCACAATCCAGAGATGGACAATGCGTATGTCTTCCAGAACCTCAACTCCATCGACCTCACCAAGGTATATGAGGAGGTCACCCCCGACACACTTTGGGACGACAGCCACACCAGTTACGAGCCATTGTTCAAGTGCAAGAAGGTGCTGCGGCTCACCTACCGCTCACCGGTGGAATTTGATGTCAGTCAGGTAGGTGCCTCCAACGGATTCTTCGGCACCGACTCGGTAAGCATCACCACAACCAATACAGAGGAAGAGCGAGTGGCTGTGGCCACCATCAATGCAGACGATACGCCCAACTATCTTTACAACTATCCCATTTTTGAGCAAAATGACAATTACTCCTTCAAGGTGCGCGTCTTTGAATCATACACCAACTATGACGAAGACAAAGAGGGGAAACGCTATGAGATAGCCCTTGCCGACTCCGTCATCACCATCGACAATGAGTTGGGCGAACAGGTGATGGTGGCCAAGGAAACTGTGAAAAACGACACCCTCTCACTGAACATGGGTGACATCGTACATCTCGAGGCCAACCAACTGAAACTCGACTCTCTGGGCACCGCCATCTACAAATGGTCGGCAGGTTTCCCCAACCTCACTGCTCCCTACACGCATTCGATGAACATCTTTACCTCCGTCAATGGTACTATATATGGCTGGAAACAGGGTAGTTTCGAAGGCATCGTCTTCGGAGCCATTCCCACTGGCAACAACTTCGTCACAGTCGGTCCCGAGAAAGTGGCAATGGTGCTGCGCGACCCGCCAGGTGCCAACTCCTCTGCCTCATGGCAAAACGACACCATCCATGTAACCTCCAATGACATCATCAAATTTGCTGGTTCCACCGACGGCATATCGTGGAAATTCGGTACCGGCATGGAAGAGTCAATATATATGGGAGTGGGCGTCATGAAAAAATCCTTGGATGCTGAAGCCATGTACGACAACGAAATCGGCACAGAGGCCACTTTGGAAGGCATCTATGGCGGCGGTGACCAAACCACCATATCCACCACCGAGAAGATATCCACCTCAACATTGAACTCATACGTGGGTTCTGGTGGCGACCTCTTCATCGGCTATTCAAAGAACTATCTCTTTGGCGGTGCCATGATTGTAGGTTTGCAAAAACAACTCGACGGCACCTACACCCTCGGTATGGATAAAGGTATGAGCGTAAGTTCTAAGTTCAACACTTTCTTCCGCTATACGCAGAAATATATTGAGGAAACTCAAATTCCCAACCTCAAGATGCTGCGCAACAAGTTGCTCACCCAGGTGAAAAGCGTTTCCGAGATTCCGCTCAAGGTTGACAAACTCACGTTCTACACCACCCTTTCACCCGATGACCCACATTATGGATCCAGCAACACAGACAAGAAAATCTGGAATAATCAAGCCTCGGATGATGCACATTCCGACGATGGTCCAAGTTATGTGATGCGAGTGCCTGATGACTTCGAAGGTGTGGATTCCGTCGCATTCTACAACAATGCCATCGACAACTGGATCAATTGTCTGAAAGATAATGAAGAAGACAAGGTGAAAGCCTTCAATGATCCCAAAATGCTAGAACGCAACTTCTCATGGGACCGTGGAACCACCGAAAGTTATACCTCATCCACCAGCGACAAGGAATGGGATTACTCAGGTTTAAACAAATCTATCAAGTTATTTGCCAAACTGAAATATGGCGTTGAAGGTACAGTCTTAGACGTGAAGACCTTCACCTACCAACTGACCAATCTGGACCTCCACTGGCATTACACCAGAAAGACCACGACAACTGACGAAACCAAGAATACATTCAGTTACACGCTCAACGACAACAACCGCAGCGCAGCCCTCTCGGTGGATGTGTTTAAGTCTCCGAAGGGCTGGGGACCCATCTTCCGCACCCGCGGCGGTCAGACCAGTTGTCCCTATGAGGGAGAGGAAAAGACCAAATACTACGAACCCGTCACCGTGCTCAACTACGCCACGATGAAGGTGGACAATCCGAAAATCTCCATCCCCGAGAACATGATTCTCGACGTGCCCTCCGGGCGTGAGGCCACCCTTGAAATCGTGCTCAAGAACGAGAGTGAGACAGAAGAACCCCTTCTGGTGCCCGACCTGATGTGCCTTGACAACCCCGACGGTCTGCAAATATTCGTGGATGGCCAGCCCATCACCGGTGGTCTCACCATACCTCTTCCATATAATATTCCCACCAAAAAAACATTGGTCATCCGGCAGTCGGATACCTCCATTCTCAAGTACGACAATGTCGAACTAGGTCTTGTTTCCAACTGTGAGTTCAACAAAGTCTATGACCGGGCACATTTCTCCATCCGCTTTACGCAAGCAGCCCCCAATGCCACCATCGCCGTCAACAAGACCGTGATAAATGCCAACGACGTGGAGAAGAACCATGACGGCTATCTCACCGTGACCGCCAAGGACTATGACCGCACGTTCAACGGATTCAAGAGCATCCGTGTGAAATACCGCTTCATTGGCGACAACAGTTGGATTACCGCCCATGAGTTCTTCAACGGTATGGATATGGTGAAAGACGGCAAACTTCAAGACGGTCAGTCGCTGCTGGATGAGGATAAGTCAAGCGTAAGTTACTCCTTCGCGCTGCCTCAGATTGACGGCCACTACATGGTGTGCATTGAAACCACCAGCCAATACAAGGATAGTGAGGTGACATGGCAGAGCGAGGAAATCGAGATTGTGAAGGATACCCACGGGCCGATGCTGCTCGGTCAGGCATATCCCAACAGCGGCATCCTCACCCCCACCGATGACATCCATATCAAGTTCAATGAGCCCATCCGTGCCAACTACCTCACGAAGGAGAAGAACTTCACCCTGATAGGTGACCTCAATGAGTCGCCCATCGACCACTATGTATCGCTGCAACTCAACGGGACTCCATTGACCTACGATGGCTACATCCCTGTAAGCAACACCAGTTTCTCATCATCGATGTGGCTCTACAGACAGAGCGGAGGCACCATCCTTGAGCATGGTACCACCAACAGCCAGATTGCTCTCGATGTGGATGACAACGGCTATGCTACCCTCACTGTCAACGGACAGCAGTTTGCCGCCAATGCCGTGCAGATACCCGCCAACCAGTGGGTGTTCCTCGCCACAAGTTATGTCCACACCGCCACAGAGAACTACTATGACGCACAAGTAAGTACCGACAAAGAGACGCTGACGCTGTTCAACCACCAGCCTGTGCCACAGTACAACAACACCGCACAACTCACCTTGGGTGAAGGCCTGAAAGGTGCCATGCATGAACTGACAGTATGGTCTACCGCCCGCACACCTGAGCAGATGCGTGAGTACATGTATAAAACGTTGCCCATCTATAAGGACGGTCTGGTCGGATACTGGCGCATGAACGAAGGTCACGGCACTGTCCTGACCGACTGCGCCCGCGGTCGCAACATTTACCTCGAAACAGAGTCATGGAACCTCAACAATGTGAATATGGCCGCCCATCTCGACGGCAGTGCCTACATCAAGGCCAATGTTTCCACCGAGGCTCTCACCGACGATGACAACTACCTGCTCTCACTGTGGTTCAAGGGAGACAAGGACGCCAATGCCGGTGCCTCGCTCTTCTCGCTTACCGACCGCATGTCGGTGGATTTCGACACCAACCGTGCGCTGTTGCTCCACACCTATCGCGGACAGTCATCACTCAACTCTGAGGGCAGCGCCACCGTGCTCACCGATAAGAACTACAACGACGGACAATGGCACCACTTCGCCCTCAACGTGCGCCGTGGCACCTCTGCCAACGTATATATCGACGGTCAACCGGTGAAAACCATCAACGAGACTGAAGTGCCGGCATTTGCCGCCACCCATGTCTTCCTCGGTGCCCGCGAGCGCAATGTCGGCAACGAGTTGAAACCCGACCGGTTCTTCAAGGGCGACATCGATGAGTTTGCCGTATATAAGGCCACCATCGACGGCACCTCCATCAGCGAAAGCCGCTACTTCCAGAGCGACTCTGTCTCTACGGCTCTGTTGGTGTATTATCCCATGGAGCATAAGCACAAAGACGCCAACGGCGTTATACTTGCTGAGTTCAGCCTCGACAGCGGCAAGAAGACCACCACGGGGCAGTTGCTCACTGCCGAAGGTCCCAACGTGACGCAAGCCGTCAACGCACCCTCGCTGAAGACGATGACCACGCACGAGAACCTCGACTTCGACTTCACCGCCAGTGAGGATGAAATCTATATCAAACTCAAGACACTGCCCTCAAGGATGCACGGCAACCTGGTATCCTTCACCGTTCATGGCGTGCCCGATGTCTCAGGCAATCTCTCAGAGCCCATCACCTGGACAGCGAGAGCCAACTTCAGCACATTGAAGTGGGAGCCATACATGTCGGACATCATATACATCAACAAGGATTACAACTACGAAACAGGTGTCAATGTGCCTCTTGCGAACATCGGTACAGAGACTTGCAACTACAAACTTACTTCGTTGCCCTCATGGCTGACTGCCGACAAGATGGAAGGCACCATCGCTGTAGGACAAAAGGAGACCATCAATTTTACCATAGGATCCAATGCGCCCTTGGGCACCAACGTGTTCGTCATCTATGCCTCCAACAACGATGGCATTCTCGAACCACAGACATTCTACGTCATCGTCTATGGCAACTCACCAGAATGGCATGTTGACGAATTATTGTACGAGAACTCCATGAGCATCATCGGACAGGTTTACATCCATGACAAGATCGCCACGCAGGGAATGACACAGATTGCAGCCTTCATCGACGATGAGTGCCGTGGCGTATCATATCCACAACTCATGACCTCGCGCGACGCCTATTTCACCAACCTCGTGATTTATGGCAATGCAGCCGATGAGAAGAAGCCCATCACCTTCCGCATCTATGACAGTGAACGAGGCGTGGTCTACAGCGATGTGCTCACTTCCATCGCAGGGAAGGATACCGACATCACCTTCATCAACAACAATCTGAAAGGAGACTACGACGTGCCGGTGAAATGGAATGCCACCAACCTGATAGAGCAGGTCATCGACCTTGCTTACTCATGGAACTGGATGTCGATCAACGTGCAGCCACTCCCCAACAAGGAATCACCCGACGATGTGTTTGGCAACAGCCCGGCCTTCTACAGCGTGAAAAACAAGGAAGGCAAGATTGCCTTCTGCAAGACCACAGGATGGCAGGGCACACTCAACACCATGGTTCCAGGCGCGATGTACAAACTGAAGATGTCGAACGCCATCCAGCGAAAGACCATCCGTGGCACCTATATTGACACGAGGGAGAAGACAATCACCATCCATCCAGACTACAACTGGATTGGTTCTCTGTCCATCTTCAACCTCAGCCTCAATGAGGCATTCGCCGAACTGCAACCCGTGAAGGGCGACTGGGTGATTGCCAAGACTGGAATTGCCTACTACAACGGCTTCTCATGGGAAGGCACCCTGCAAAGCATCATACCTGGAATGGGATATGTTTATAAGTCGGCAGCCAAGGAAGAGAAAACCTTCCACTTCCCAACCATAGAAGGCAGCCTGCAGGCCAACCGTGTGGGATTCGACGCTGAAAATGACATCGACGCTGTCAGCGAAAGCAACTGGCAACCGTTCACACCCCTCGACCACCACATGTTCTCAGACAACATGAATGTGATAGCCACGCTCACCGACGGCACCGTGGCAGTGGACACGGCTTGGGTGGCCGCCTACATCGACGGAGAATGCCGCGGTGTGACACGCGCCATCAACGGCATCTACTATATCAACGTGGCTGCCAATGCCGAGGAGTCGGGCAAAGAGGTGAGGTTCCGCACCTTCTACAATGGTGAGGTGAAAGGCATCGTGGAAACCACCCACTTCCTGAGCGACAACATCGAGGGCGACCCCGAAACACCGAAGACGCTCACCATCAGCAATACCCTGGGCATCAACGAACTTCAGTACGCAGGCATCAGCATTGCTCCCGCGAGGACACAGCGCATGGTATATGTGCGCTCCGAGCAACCGCTGCACAGCGTGGAGATATTCTCCACCGTGGGAGCACTGGTGCAGTCCTGCCCAATCAATGATGGCATGGCAGACATCGACCTGCTCACCATCGCCGACGGTGTCTATATCGTGAAGGCGGTTGACCAGGCTGGCAACAAATGTGTGAAACGTATCATCAAAACCAACAAAGCAGAATGAGAACGGCGGTTTTTCGTCAACTATTGCCCGTGATGCTGCTCCTTGCCCTGGTGCAAGGAGCGGCATCCGCGCAAGATAGAGATGAAGTCAGGAGAGTGGTAAGAGGAGGAGTGGTGTATGAAATCCAAGGAGTAGTTTGGAAGTGCACCGGCTATGACAGTACCGACGATTCTTTCCCCCCAGACGGTGTGATCACCATCCTCAGCGAATTGGAGAATGTGGGTGACAATGAAGTGCCTATTCCCATTACTGAGATTGTGAATTGGGCTTTCAATGACCAATACAATAATGTTGATACAGAGGATATTCATGGGGTGGTCATCTCTGAGGGCATCAAGACAATCGGTCAGTATGCTTTCAACAGGTGTGTCAACATCACCCATATCACGCTGCCAACCACCATCGAATTTGTGGGTGAAGGTGCATTCCACTGTGGTGACAATCTGCGATGGGTGGACTGCCGTCAAGTGAATACGGCTTGGAATAACCAACTGTCGAATGATGACTACATCAGTTTCTTCGGACCCTCCGATTATCTGATGAATCTCAAATTCACCTTGCTCTACATGCCTTCTTGGTGGGTAATAGGTGGCACCAATGTCATCCTCACTGATGCCAGCGGCAACCGTTCCTGCCAGGAATTCCACTACTCACGCAACATGGACTATTGTGTACCTGACGGATTCACCGCCGCAAAATGCACCGTTTTCCAAAAACTGGCGGCCGACGAAGGTGCTTACTCTGTATGTGTGCCCTACTCATTGCCCGTGCCACAGGGTGCCAAAGCCTACTCCTTGAGAAAGAGGAATGACACCGACGTGTGCTTCAGTCAGATTACCGGCAATATGGAACCCTTCAAGCCCTATCTCATCGTAGCCTCTGAGAATGTGGCACTCGACTGCGACAGCGAGCGGGAACTCTTGACAACAGAGGCTGCTGAGGCTCGGCTGACAACGGACAATGCCAATGGTGTCACCATCCATGGCACACTCAAACGGATTGGGAATACAGCGGCGGCAAATGGGGCATATTATGTGCTTCAGGCCAACAATGAATGGAAAAAGGTGTCCACCCAGAACAGCACGGTGACCGTACCTCCATACAGGGTCTACCTCACACTCGACCAAGCACAGTCTGGCAACCTCCATTTCAGTTTCTACGACGCAGAGGATGCCATCACGGTGCCCACCACGTCACCTGTTCAGACACTGGACGACAGATGGAACACCATCCATGGGCAGCAACTGAATGGCCAACCCAAGGCCAAGGGCGTGTTCATCCACAACGGACGCAAGATTGTGGTCAGATAACTTTACCAACACAACAAATAATGGAAAACAAATATCTCAAGCAGTTCCCCGACCTGATGGCGGGCAAGAAAATAATGTATGTGCATGGCTTCGGGTCATCGGCCCAAACGGGTACGGTGACCCGCCTGCGCAAAGTGTTGTGCAATGCCACCGTCATCGCCGAAGACATGCCCCTCCATCCCATGGAGGCCCTCGACCTGCTCCATCGCCTCTGCGAGGAGGAGCAGCCCGACCTCATCATCGGCACGTCAATGGGAGGCATGTACACCGAACAACTCTATGGCTTCGACCGCATCGTCATCAACCCTGCCTTCCGCATCGGTGACACCATGGTGGAGCACGGCATGACGGGAGCACAAGAGTTTTTCAACCCCCGGAAAGACGGCGTGCAGAAATTCTTTGTGGACAACAACCTGGTGAAGGAATACAAGCAGGCCTCAGCACAATGTTTCAGCGGAGTCAACGATGAGGAGCGCCGCCGCGTGTGGGGACTCTTTGGCGACAACGACACACTGGTGCACACCTGGGACCTCTTCCGGGAGCACTACCCCACCGCCATCCATTTCCATGGTGAGCACCGCATGGACGAGCGCTCCTACATGCATGCCGTGATGCCCGTCATCCGATGGATAGACGACCTGCAGGAAGGACGTGAACGCCCCGTCATCCTCATTGCCACCGATGCGTTGGCCGACAAATACAACAAACCGCTATCGAGTTCGCAGAAGGCCTTCCGCCGGTTGATTGAGACCTACAACGTATATATCGTCGCTCCCGCCGACTTCAACGAGAGTCAGCAGATGACGGAAACCATCGCATGGATGCAGGAGTATTACGATGCCCCTGTCTACAACCACATCATCTTCGCCAACCAAAAACACCTGCTGGCCGGCGACTATCTGATTGACCGCCAGCCCGACGACAACTTCATGGGCACCACCATAGAATTAGGTTCCGACTCCTTCAAGACCTGGGAAGAAGTCATCACCTACTTCGACCGGATGGGGGGACAATAATATTGAAAATTGAAAATTGAAAATTAAGGATTAGGAATTAAGAATTAAGGATTAGGAATTAAGAATTAGGAATTAAGAATTAAGAATTAAGAATTAAGAATTATGATTACCCCTACAAAAATGGCGGGGCGATGGTAGGGACGCGATGTATCGCGTCCGCAAACTATGCACTATGAACTATGAACTATGAACTATGAACTATGAACTCTGCACTAAAACGCCTTGATCGTCATTCCGAAGACAAAGTAGGCCTTTTGGTCATGGGGATTGGTGGCAATCTCTGCAAAAAGCGGCAATTTGAAATGCTCGGTGATGGGGATTTCCTTGGAAGCCCTTAACCCAGCAGCCACCACGGCGAACCCTTCAGTGTCGTAGGTGGTGGTGGCATAGGGCACAACGCCCACGTTCGCTGTCCAGTCGAGTCCGCCCAACTGGAACGGAGCCGCCACCTCCAAATAAGAGGAATAGGCACGGTCGCCTGACTTCCCCACTCCGTCACAGCCCGCAAAATTGGTGTACCAATTGACCGATGCCACACCAAAATCATAGCCAGCGAATGCCTCAAAGAGGTGATTGGTGCGGTGCGCATCGTAGAGGAAATAGCGGTCTTCCCCCTCGTCAGTCCAATAATCCGTCACTCCTATGGAGAATCCGCCGATGGTATAGGATGCCGTGAGGTCTATCTCCTTGGTGTCGTTCGGGTCAGACAATCCCACATTGCCCCAGGCAGCCAGACTCAGTCCCTTGTATCCCAGTTCGAGTGATGGCTGGATGCTCACATGCCCCAGGTCCTGACCACGCCAGATATACTGATTCACCACGTCGGCCGAGAGGTTGGCCTCCACCTTGTCCTGCGCCTCGTCCTGTGCCATCACAGTGGCTGCAAACATCAGCACCATGGCAGAAAAAAGATATCGTTTCATGTCTTTTCCTCTTTGTTTTGAAATACAAATTTAGTTATTTCATTCGTAATGTACCGCGAAAAGAATATCTTTTTGAACAAAAAAGCGGATTGAGCCATCAAAATGTTGTAATTTTGCACCACCAAAGCGCATTTTGTATCTATCACAACAGCAATTATGGCAAACCTCAGATTTCAGGTAGTAGAAGAAGCATTTAAGAAAAAGCCTCTTGAGGTGGTTGCTCCCTCAGAGCGTCCGTCAGAATTTTTTGGGAAATATGTGTTCACCCGCGACAAGATGTACAAATACCTTCCCCGTGATGTCTATGAGAAACTGGTCGACGTCATCGACAATGGTGTGCGCCTCGACCGCTCCATCGCCGATGCGGTGGCCAAAGGCATCAGACAATGGGCAGAGGAAAACGGCGTGACCCACTATACCCACTGGTTCCAGCCCCTCACCGAAGGCACCGCCGAGAAACACGATGCCTTCATCGAGCACGACGGCAAGGGAGGCATGATCGAGGAGTTCAGCGGCAAACTGCTCGCCCAGCAGGAGCCAGATGCATCCTCCTTCCCCAGCGGCGGCATCCGCAACACCTTCGAGGCCCGTGGCTACTCCGCCTGGGACCCCACCTCACCCGTGTTCATCATCGACGACACCCTGTGTATCCCCACCATCTTCATCTCCTACACCGGCGAGGCACTCGACTACAAGGCACCGCTGCTGCGGGCTCTCCGTGCCGTCAATATCGCCGCCACCGAGGTGTGCCACTATTTCTATCCCGAGGTGCGCAAGGTCACTTCCAACCTCGGTTGGGAACAGGAGTTCTTCCTAGTGGATGAGGGTCTGTACAGTGCCCGTCCCGACCTGATGCTCACCGGTCGGACGCTCATGGGACACGACTCTGCCAAGAACCAACAGATGGACGACCACTATTTCGGCATCATCCCCGACCGTGTGCAGGCATTCATGAAAGACCTGGAGGTGCAGGCGCTGGAACTCTCCATCCCCGTGAAAACCCGCCACAATGAGGTGGCTCCCAACCAGTTTGAGATAGCCCCCATCTATGAGGAGACCAACCTGGCTGTCGACCACAACATGCTGCTCATGTCGCTCATGAAGCGCGTGGCCCGCAAGCATGGTTTCCGCGTGCTGCTCCACGAAAAACCCTTCGCCGGCATCAACGGCAGCGGCAAGCACAACAACTGGAGCCTCTCCACCGACACCGGCATCCTGCTGCACGGCCCCGGCAAGACGCCGGAGGACACACTCCGCTTCGTCGTGTTCATCGTGGAGACCCTCATGGGCGTCTACCGCCACAACGGACTGCTCAAGGCCTCCATCATCAGCGCCACCAACGCCCACCCCCTCGGTGCCAACGCGGCCCCTCCCGCCATCATCTCGTCTTTCCTCGGCAAACAACTCAGCGAACTACTCGAGCACATCGAGAAAGCCGACAAGAAAGACCTCTTCACCATGGAGGGCAAGCAGGGCATGAAACTCGACATCCCCGAGATACCCGAACTGCTCATCGACAACACCGACCGCAACCGCACCAGTCCGTTTGCCTTCACCGGCAACCGCTTTGAGTTCCGTGCTGTGGGGTCGGAGGCCAACTGCGCCTCGGCGCTGATAGCCCTCAACACTGCCGTGGCTGAGGCGCTGACACTGTTCAAGACCCGTGTTGATGCCCTCATCGCCCAGGGTGAGGACAAGACCAGTGCCATCATCGATGTGATACGCGATGACATCCGCACCTGCAAACCGATACACTTCGACGGCAATGGCTACAGCGACGAATGGGTGAAAGAAGCCACAGCCCGCGGCCTCGATGTGGAGAAGAGTTGTCCGCTGATTTTCGACCGCTACCTCGATGCCGACACCATCCGGATGTTTGAGAGCATGGGAGTGATGAACGCCAAGGAACTGGCAGCCCGCAACGAGGTGAAATGGGAGACCTACACCAAGAAGATACAGATTGAGGCGCGTGTGATGGGCGACCTGAGCATGAACCACATCATCCCCATCGCCACTCAATACCAGAGTCAGTTGGCGAAGAACGTGCTCAACATGTATGAGATATTCCCCCAC
Organism: Prevotella sp.; assembly: GCA_016281815.1. Classification (GTDB taxonomy): domain Bacteria; phylum Bacteroidota; class Bacteroidia; order Bacteroidales; family Bacteroidaceae; genus Prevotella. The sequence goes on from JAEEJK010000125.1 coordinate 25,293, forward strand.
GAGGAGGCAGAAAAACTCACAGCACGCAACAAAGGCATCATCCGCGAGATCGCCGAGCGCTCACAGGCCATCGAGACCGGTGTGGAGGAACTGATCAATGCCCGCAAGGTGGCCAACGTCATCGAGAATGTCCGCGAGAAAGCCATCGCATACCACGACACCGTGGAACCGAAGATGGAGGAAATACGCTATCAGATAGACAAGTTGGAACTGATCGTCAGCGACGAGTGCTGGACACTGCCCAAATACCGCGAACTGCTGTTCATCAGATAAACATGAAGAATTAAGAATTAGGAATTAAGGATTAAGGATTATGATTACCATTGCTTCTGAGAGTGAAAAATGAAGAGTGAAGAATTGTTTCTCCGTATGTTGCGTTTTCGACGCAACCCCTACAAAAGGACTATTGTCTAAACTCCTAAACTCCTAAACTCCCATAATAAACCAATGTCCACACTGAAGGAAAAGGCGGCGAAAGGGCTCCTCTGGGGGAGCGTGAGCAACGGTCTGCAGCAGTTGCTCAACCTTGTCATCGGCATTTTCCTGGCACGCCGTCTGTCGCAGTCCGACTACGGCATGATCGGCATGATCACCATCTTTGTGGCATTGGGAGCCTCCCTTCAGGAGGGTGGTTTCATCGCCGCCCTCAACAAGCGCAAGAACGCCACCTATAACGACTACAACGCCGTCTTCTGGACCAGTCTGGGCGTGGGTGTCGTATTCTATCTGCTGCTTTTCGCGTGCGCCCCACTGATTGCCAACTTTTACAAGCAGCCACAACTGACCTCCCTCACCCGCTATGTGGCGCTGTCGTTTGTCATCTCCAGCCTCAGCACCGCTCCCCGCGCCTATCTGTTCACTCACCTCATGGTGCGCGAGACCTCCATCATGACCATCACCGCCCTTGCCGTCTCAGGCATCGTCGCCATCACGATGGCTTTCATGGGCATGTCCTACTGGAGCATCGCCACGCAGAACATCGTCTATATCATCATCATCGCCACGCTGAGTTACCATTTCGCCCGCTGGCGCCCCAGCATGAGGGTGAACTTCACCCCCATCAAGGAGATGATAGGTTTCAGCAGCCGACTGCTCATCACCAACATTTTCACCATCATCAACACCCATGTATTCTCCGTCATCCTCGGCAAGTTGTACACAGCACCCGATGTGGGCAACTATACTCAGGCCAACAAATGGAACACCATGGGATCGTCGCTCATCTCAAATATGATGTACGGCATCGCGCAGCCTGTCTTCATCCGTGTGGATGACGACCGTGCCCGCCAAAAAGCCATCCTGCGCAAGATGCTCCGCTTCACTGCCCTTGTCGCCTTTCCGCTCATGCTTGGTCTGGCACTCGTCGCCAAGGAGTTCATCGTCATCCTCATCACAGAGCGTTGGTTGGAGAGCGCACGTCTGATGCAACTGCTGTGTGTGGCGGGAGCATTTGCCCCCATCTCCTATCTCTTCTCCAACCTTGTCATCAGCCGCGGGCACTCCTCATGGCATATGTGGGCCACCATCGGACAATGTCTCGCTGGCCTCATCTTTGCACTGATATTCGCCAACTATGGCATCCATGTGATGGTGGCTGCCTATGTGATGGTCAGCGTATTGTGGACGGGTGTATGGCTGTGGCTCGCCCATAGAGAGACACGACTCAATTTTTGGGAGTTTGCCCGCGACATATCACCCTACCTGTTGCTGTCCGTCGCACTTTGCGTCATGGCGCATTTCATTGCCAACGGCATCGGCAACATCTACCTGCGCTTCACTGCCAAAGTCTTGTTGGTGGGGGTGCCCTATGTGGTCATCCTATGGCTGTTGGGCAGCATCATTCTGCATGAGGGCATAGAGATGCTGAGGGATAAGTTCAGGCGCCAAAATCACCCTTGAGGGTGCGGATGATTCTTCGCTTGGCTTTTGCCCAAAAAGAGTTGGTGCGGGCATAATATTTTTCAAAAGCCTTGCGTGCTCCGAGATTTTCCTCAATCGGTGAAATCTTTTGAACTTCAAGAGGTTGCAAAAAAAGATGGGAGGCATACAGTCCGCCACCGCCGCAGTTGGTGCCCGACCCGTCGAAACCCTCGTTGCTCACCAGTGACCGTCCCACATTGAGCGAGAGGATGTCGTTGAGGAACAAGGATGCGTTCCACCGGATGGCCCATGAGTTGTTCTTCCCTTCTATCTGTCTTCGGAGCATGCGCGTGAACCCATATTTCCCATTGAAATCGAACGTATGCGTCAGTCCACGCTCCTCCAGTTGCTGGAGCAGTTGTCTGCCATCAGGATTGAAATGCTGCCATGCGCGCTGCCATGTCGCCCATCCCCAACTGCCGGTCCACTTGATCAAAAAAGTCTCGGGAAGGGAAGGATCCTGTGTGAAGTCACAGGCCTGAATATGCCCCACCTGTGGCTCATCCTCATAGACATCGAGCGCATCATTCATGAATTTCAGGAAATAAGGAGCCACCACCAGGTCGTCTTCCACCACAATCACCCTGCCCCGCTGTTCCACCAAGCGGGTCACGCCATCGATGATGCTGCGGGCAAGTCCCCAGTTGGTGTCACGTTCCACGATGCTCACCGTTCGGAATCCCTTGATGTCTCTCACCACCGCGCGCACCTGTTCCACACCGGGTTTGTCGTCCTCACTTCTGGGTGCGTCGGAGAAGACAAAGAGATCGCTCTCCGCTGCCAAAGAGTTGGCGAGCAGCGACTCCACGCAGCGCCTGAGGTGTTCCGGACGGTTGTAGGCGAACAGCAGGATAGGTGCCCACCGTGACCGTGTCTGCTGACTGTCATCTGTCTTTCCCATTTTCAATACTTTTTCAAATCCACATGTTTTGACAAGTTCCTGGCACTGATGACCCGACCACTCCGGCATGTCAGCAAGCATGCCTTTCCGACATACCAGGCAGCATCGCCCCACCTTCCGCCAACAACAGAAGTGAGCGCTTTCTTCACCAATGCCAGCACTCCTTTGGCAAAAGCCAAACCAAAAGAATGGTTGACGTTGGCATATTCCGACAAGTGATAGACATACTCACTCCATCGAATCCGCTCTTTGTTCTCCACCCGGTTTGCCCTGTCATGATAACCCACGGCTGTTGGGACATATCCTATCTTGTACCGGTAATAGGCCATCCTGTTCGCCAGATCCTTGTCTTCCCCATAATGGTAAAAAAGCGGTGCGAACAGTCCCGTCTTTCTGAGCGTCGCGATGCTGACCAACCAGATGGCGGCATTGATAAACGGCACCTCCACAATGGTGTCCTGTGGCAAGGGTCCTGACTCGTTCAAACCTGTATAGACGGAAAAACCTTTCTCTATCCTGTCTCCTTTTCCCGTCATGTGAACGGGCGACACGATGCCATATTCCGGATGTTTCTCGGCCACAGCCACCAATTTGCCCAGCGCATCGGCATCCAACCATGCATCCTGATTGAGCAACAGCACCATGTCATACCCGTGCTCGATGGCATAGTGTATGCCGATGTTGTTGGCCTTGCCGAATCCCAGATTGCAGCCGTTGTCTATCACCCGCACATCAGGATAATGCTCCCTGACATAGGCTAAGGTCTCATCCTTCGATCCATTGTCTATCACCAGCAGATCCGTCGGGAACGCCGATGCCTGCATGCTCGAAAGGCATTTGTCTGCCCACCGCATGAACTGATAGGAAATGATGATGGTGAGAACTTTCATTTGATAAAAAAGGAAAGGAAAACAATTATTCTGATCCCTGCTCTGTGTAAAGATGCTCCTCCTGGATAATCCTTGCGACTTGCGGAGGTACAAGGTGGTCGAAGGGCTGTCCCTCGCGGATACGTCTGCGGATGTCGGTACCGCTGATATCTATGAGTGCGGCGCGCAAGACACGGACTCGTGGCGGAAGGGTATCTTTGTCGATGACAGTGCCCCGTCGGGGAAAGACGACGATGTCGTAATTGGCAAGGATCTTGTCATGTTGATACCAGCCGTTGAAGCGCTCCCAGTTGTCACCACCAATGAGCAGGGTGAACTGCCGGTCCGGGTAATCTTTGGCAAGGGCCTGCAGCGTGTCCCAGGTATACGACGGTTTAGGCAGGTGAAACTCATAGTTGCTCGCCACCACTCCGGGGATATCGGCCACCGCCTCTCTTGCCATTCTGAACCTGATGTCGTCGTCGAGCAGGTCTGTCTGACTCTTCCACGGGTTCTGCGGCGTCACCAACAGCCACACCTCATCGAGATGCGCTGCCTTCAGCATCCGCCGGGCGAGTTTCACATGCCCATTGTGGACGGGATTGAACGACCCGCCGTAAAGACCGGTTCTTATGATGTTCTGTCCCTTATTCTTCTCCATTTCTGCAAAGATACGAATAATTTAAAAGATATACTCCTTTAGGGGGATATTTCTTCTTTTTAGAGGTCATGCGGTCTGCGGTGTGATAACAGCGTGGATGCTATCTATATATTTCGCAAGGGGTATCATATACGGCATGAATACAGACAGCCTTTCATCAAAAGGTGCTTCATTCACCACTATATCCTTGGTGATGTCCCCATTCTCGCAGACATAGGCGATAACCGTCAGCAGGAAGTCCTCTTGCTCTGCATTCAGTTCGTGCCCCGAAATGAAGTCAGAGAAACGTCTGACAGCATTCTTCCTGTCCACACCCACCATTGAACGGATGAAGATGGCGACATTGCTGCCACAGGTCATTCCCTTGGTGTAGCGGTTGTAATCATCCTTACTGCCCAATTCCTTCCACAGGATCCGCTCAAGTTCGGCAATGTCTTTCTCGGTCAGTTGCTCCATGTTGTATATCTTTTGGAGCACAGGGAGGTTTCTGTTGTTTGAGAGGAAGTCCAACACGCTCTGTTTATACGACATTCTTGGGGTGATGCCCTCGGTCATTCCCTCATCCGTAATCTCATCCTCAATATCCACTGTGAACGATTGGTTGCTTTGCCCCAAGAGGAATTTCAGCAAATCCCTGAGGTCGTTTCTGACCTTCTCAAGCCATTGCAATGAGACATTCTGCCATGCCACCTCAGAGAGCACCTCCTTGATGGTGTCCATCTTCGCCTGCACCTGTGGCAACGTGGCTTTCTCCTGCAATTTCTCAGCAATGGTCTGCACGGATTGGATGGGTTTCTTGGCATTGGTCTCGCCATCAAGCAACGACAGTTCTATCAGCAAGACCAACAAATCGAATTTCTTGGCATTCTCATCCAAGGTGTTCTTGGGCAACAATGGTGCAATCTCTGTGCCCAGCGTGTTCACATCCACCTCGGAAATATAGGTCCATGCGTCCTTGTCCTTGAAATGACTGACCGCTTCCCATTTCTCCCTGACAGAGATATGGCTGTCGGATAAAACAGATACTTGTTCTCTCAGCAATGCCTTGAGTTCATCGTGAAGCCCTTTGGCATATTCATCTTCCTGATATTTCTGGTGCTGCAATTGGAAGGCTATCCTTGCCCTGATAGAGAAAATCTTTTCCGTCAGAGATGGAGCGAGCACCGCTTTCTGACCATCGGGGTTCTTGTCGAAATACTCAAAGTTCCGACACCAATCAAAAATGTAGAAAAACTCCTTATCCTTGCCTGGACCAAAAATGTCCTTTGACAGACGGGTGCCACGTCCGACCATCTGCATGAACTTGATTTTGCTCTTCACGGTCTTGAAGAACACGAGATTCAGCACATCGGGAACATCTATGCCTGTGTCGAGCATATCCACCGACACGGCTATCTGGGGGTTGCCATCCCTGATCTCAAACTTGTCGATAAGGTCTTTGGAGTAGGTAACGTAGTTGTCAATGAGGGCACAGAACTCGCTGCTTGTTTCTGCATATTCTGGATAGAGGGCATAGAAACGCTCCACGATCATTTCTGCATGCCTATGGTTATAGGCGAATATGATGGTCTTTCCGATACGCTCGCCGCTCTGCACTTGCAGGCCATTCTCCATCAGGTCCTGCAGCACATGGTCGATGGTGTTTTTGTTAAAAATGTAATTGAAAATCTCGTTGTTCTCGATGTTGCGGTGGTATTCCTCACCTTCATCTATCGCCTTCCTTGCCTTCTCATATTCCCACACGCTTTCCAATTGCTCTTTCTCTTCCTTGCTCAGACTGTCGTACTTGATGCCTTCTTTCAGAATCAACGAACCACGCTTGAAGCCCTTGTAGTTGACAAGGTAATGGTCTGCCACCGCATCCTCCAACTCATAGGCATAGTTTGGAATACCTTGTTCCATTTGGAATGTCTCGTATGTGCTGCGGTCCACCTCATCCCTCGGCGTGGCAGTCAGTCCCACCAACAGACTGTCGAAGTAGTTGAAGATGGCAGAGTATTTGCCAAAGATACTGCGGTGCGCCTCATCGATGATGATCAAGTCGAACCGACCGACGGAAAAGGCTTTCTCATCAGTGTCGATATAGTTGATCATCGTCTGATAGGTGGAGAACGTGATACGGGCCGTAGTGTCGGGATCTTTGTCCTCACTCAGTATCGAGGTGGTCATATGGGGCAGCAACTTCACGAAATTCTTGTGCGCCTGGCTGACCAATGGGATTCTGTCGGCAAGGAACAGCACGTTCTTCACCCATCCGTTGCGCGTCAGCACATCCACCAATGAGATGGAAACACGAGTTTTTCCCGTACCTGTCGCCATGACCAACAAACCTCTGCGGTGCTTGCCATTAAAGTGCTCACAGACCGACTTGATGGCCATCTTTTGATAGTGGCGGTCGGTGATGCAGTCCTTCACACTGAAATCATTGATGTCATGCCGTTGACGTTTCTGTATCAGCAACTCCAAGTCGCTCTCCGTATGGAAGGCATACAGTCTGCGGGGTGGGTAGCCCAGACCATCGATGATGTTGGTCTCAAAACCATTGGTGTAATAGATGACTGGCCTTGTCCCATACCGCTTCTCCAAGCAGTCGGCATACAGTTCGGCTTGGTGCTTGCCAACGAGGGGAGATTTGCTTGTCCGCTTGGCTTCAATCACAGCCAGGGGCAGACCGTTGCTCCCAAAGAGCACATAGTCGCAATAGCCTTTACCCTTTCTTGGAATGGCCATTTCTTCCGCAGCAAATCGCTCTTTTGCATACTCCTGTGGGCTTTCCGTACTCCCTGTGTATGGCATACCCTCTACTTCCACCTCTATGCAGGCTTTGGAGGGTTGGATGGCTCCCTCAGTGTCGAGCACGTCCCACCCTGCCTCCTTCAGCATGAGGTCGATATACAGTTTGCGGGTCTCTGCCTCTGAGATGTCGGTCGGCATCTCAACGACAGGTGCCTTGTCTTCTACTGCCTTTTTGTCGGCTGTCTGCACGATGGGCGACTGTGGTGTCACTATCACTTTGGCAGGTGTCAGACTTGGTGCCTGTGGTATCTTGGGGAGCAGCGTATCATCGAAAGGTACGACCTCTTTGAGGAGGGTGAGTTTGTGCAGGATAGCCGCAACGATATTGTAGATGTTGAGCAGACAGAAGAAAGCCTCTCTCTTGGTCACAGGAGTACCATGAGCACCGTTGTTGCCCACCTTGCGCACATAGTGGACTGCCATCATCACTCGTTCATCGCCGATAAACCCACGGAAAGCCTCGCCATCTACCAATTCAAACAATGATGCCCTTTCGGGTATCTCTATGTTTTTCATCACATAGAGTGACCTCACCATATACTCCAATGCCTTCCTTGCGCTGATGGCACTGAGGTCGGGATTGCTTGCTTGCAATTCCTCAGCAGCCGCACAGAACTGATGCAGTTCGGTCAAGCCCAAATCTTGTAGATAGTCGAAGTTTCTCATCATATTATTGTTGTCGACATATTTCCAATGCCATCAGGTTCATCTGCTGGCATTGTTCTGCGGTGATTTTCTTTCTCTCATTATGGTGCTCCCACGGAGAAAGCATCAGCAGCAGACCTTTTGCACAGGCATCAAACTGTTCTCCATGAGGTTTAGACATCGGAGTGAAGCCGTTTTCCATGATGACGATGATGGGCAATCCTGCATCAAAGGCAGCGCGCATCACCCTCTTCTCTCCGGGAGAAATGGCTGGCGAGACAAGAACGGCACCTTGTCTGGCATCATCGAGATAGCGGGCGGTCTCTTCGGCGATCTCACTGTCGTTCCTTCGCCTTGACACACGCACGGCGATCCGCTTGGGAGCCGCAAGCAGACTACGGTTGCCTATGCCGCTATAACTGTGTGAGCCTATGCGCAGGCCAAAGAAAGGCCTTAGCCAGTCAGGGCGGGCGCGTTTCATCATCAGGCGACGAGGGTTGTCGCGAAGGTAGTTCTGCCAAACAGGCAGTTCATCATAAGAACGAAGGATCAAGTCGTTATAGCCCTTTGCAAAGAGCGGGGGGATGGAGGGGAAACCTGCTCGCGAGCCCGCTGGTAAAGGTGATGAAAGGGGCGCTGATGATGGAAGAGGCGCTGATGATGAAAGGGGCGCTGGTGATGAAAGGGGTGAAGGCGATGAAAGGGGCGCTGGCGATGAAAGGGGCGCTGGTGCTGACGACGGCAAAGCCGTCATGTACTGAGAAGGCGGTGCACCCTTAGGCGGTGCGCCCTTCTCCGTAAACTGCGGTTCCGCCGCAGTCCCCACAACCGCAGTCCCCACAACCGCAGCCCCCACAGCCGCTGCCCTCTTGGTCTCAGCCACAGCCCTCTTGGTCTCAGCCGCTGCCGCCAAGGCCCGCTGCGCTTTGCGGCACCCGGCTTTAAAGCCCGCGATGACTTGCCCCAGGTGCATGGGCAGTTTCTCCCTCACAAAGAGAATGCCATGCATGTGGTCGGGCATCATTTGAACCGCCTTCACCTCTATTTGCGGGTAATGGCGATGGATGCCCAGCCATTCGCTCTGCACGGCTTTGCCCAGTTCCGACAGTTCGATTCGCGGTTCGTGAAGGCTGCCTCGCTCAGCAAAGGCATCGCCAACAAGGTGACCGAAGACGGGGCGACGCCCCTCCACTTCTAGCGTGACCATATACATACGCCGTTCCGTGTAGTCATGATGGGCATCACGGCGCTTCATCGAAGCCTTTTTCGCTCCGGCAAATTTCAGTCTTTCTATTTGCTTCTCTTCTGTCACGGTCGTTACGCTTTTTTCTCTTCACCATTGGTAGTGCCTTCCCCACCGCCTTTATGAAAACCAATAATCCATCCGGCTGTTGAACAGGGTCTCTGCCTCGGTGATGGATTGCTGAATGAGGGACTTTTGACGCTCTATGGCTTCTATCTTTGAAGCAAAGGATTGCTGGAGGGGGAGAGGGGGGTATGGTATATTTATATTGTTCATTGCAGCCTGTGTCAATTTGGGCTGAGCACATCCTGTAACAATAGATGAGATGTCTCTTAAATTAATAGAATACTCCATAAAAATCTGTTTAAACAGAGCATCGAATTGAAGGACATGGGCATGATTATTAACCCATGTCTTTCCCTTAATTCTAAATGCAATTGGAGTACTCCGAATTATAAGATTCGCACCATCTTCGGATATCAATAGATACTCACCATCAAATATATAATCTTTCACAAAATCAACAACTCCCGATGCCCCATAATATGGGATTGTGCCTTTAATTCGGTCTTTTGCTGTTATTGGTTTCCTTTGTGAATCACAATTCTTACAACAATCTCCTAATTTCTTCACCTCCCATCCTTTTTCATTCGTCACAGGGTCGCCGAACATATCATAGAAGATGGATTGGGCGAGTTGGTCATATTCTTTCAATTGTGCCTTTTTCTTCTCGATGATACTCGACAGAAGGTCAAGTTCAGAAACGATACGCTGCTGCTCTGAGAGGGGTGGGACGGGGATGGGAATTTTCGCAATGTCTGTTGTCTTTATATGCGTGACTTTAAAACCACGAGCATATTTCTGTTTTTCATCGTAAAAACTATTTGAGTGTAAATAGTATACAACAAATTTGGAATTAAGATTATGCTTATAAACAGCGGCATCTGAGCCTACAGCAATATCATAATCTCCAATCCATGCCGTACTTTTGCAAGATCCTTCTACATCTTCACTTGTAAGGGCAATTATTACATCACCATGAGATGCTATTATTGATTTATTATAAACCTCAATAGGTATTTCAGATAAGTGTTTATCAACAGAAACGCCAAACTTAGTATGTATCTGCCCATAGTGAATACAAGGCATTCCATTCTCAGTGAAATCGGCCTTTTGTATACTCTTACCTCGTAGGAAAGAGCCTACTTCACCAAAAGTTTTATACACCCATCCCTCTCTCATAGATACTTCTCCTTAAATTCATCCATTGCCTTGTTGATTTCCTCTTGGAGAGAAGTGATTCTGTCGAAAATGACATCGGGGGCATCGTATTCCACTTTGACACGCTCCACCTCCTTGTATTTATTGATGGAGAGGTCGTAGTCGTTGTTGCGGATTTCATCCACAGGGACGAGGAAGGACTGTTCTTTGCGGGTGCGGTTGCTCTCAGCATCGAGATTCTTGAAGCGAGCAATGACATCGGGGATGTCGTTTTCTTGGCACTCTGTCCGCTTTTGGTCGAGGGTATAGCCATCGGCTTTCATGTCATAGAACCACACCTTGTCTGTGCCACCTGCATTGGTCTTGGTGAAGACAAGGACTGCGGTGGAAACACCTGAATAAGGTTGGAACACACCCGATGGCATGGAGATGACTGCTTGCAGTCGTTGGTTGTCGATGAGTTCTTTACGTAAGGCTTTATGAGCCGTGCTGTTGCCAAACAGCACACCATCGGGGACGATGCTCGCACAGCGACCACCCATCTGCAACATACGGATGAACAGACTGACGAACAGCAGTTCAGTTTTCTTCGTCTTGGTGATGGCAAGCAATGACTTGCTCACTGCCTCATAGTCGAGACTCCCTGTAAAAGGTGGGTTGGCCAAACAGAGCGTATAGCGGTCGGTATCGGTGTTGTCGGTCGATAGACTGTCACGGTATTGGATATCGGGGTTGTCTGCACCATGCAACATGAGGTTCATCGCACCGATACGCAGCATGGTGAAATCGGTGTCGAAACCGTGGAACATACTGTTTTTATAGTGGTCGGCATTCTCACGCTTCAGCAGTTCCTTCGGATAATGCTCTTTGATGTATTTGGCACTTTCCACGATAAAACCTGCACTACCCATCGCAGGGTCGCAGATGGTGTCTTTCAAGGTGGGTTGCATGATTTCCACCATCATACGGATGATGTGCCGTGGGGTGCGGAACTGACCATTGTTGCCCGATGCAGCCATCTTGCCAAGGATATACTCATAGGTGTCGCCCATCGTGTCTCGGTTGTTCATATCGAGGTGGTCGATACCCTCCACGATCTTGGTCAGCGTACGTGGACTTTGAATCAAGAACGTGGCATTCTCCATAAAGCGGCTGTATGCCGACTCCTTACCCTCGTTGAGTGTCTTGATGAAGATAAAGGCATCCTTGCTGACAGTGCGGAACATGGTCTCGGGTTCCTTGTTCTTAAAGACGCTCCACCGCAAATCGTTATAGGCCACATCCCTGTCGGTGTCGGGGTTATGCCACATACCCTGCTTGAAGGTGGGGTCTTTCACTGCCACCCCAAAGGCGTTGGCATTGGCCTCTTTCGTGCGCTGCGCATCGTCAAGCATCTTCATGAAGAACAGATAGGTCATCTGTTCCAAGATGGTCAAGGAATTGGTGATGCCACCGGTCCAAAAAGTGTCCCAAATACCGTCGATTCGGTTTTTGATCTCGCCTGTTATCATGTTTCAATAGGTTCTTCCTTTTCACCGTTGAAGAAATCCCTCACGATCCTGTAGGTCTCCTCCTCAGCGACAGCCAAGTCGTCGTTGACAACCACATGGTCGAAGCGGTCGGCAAAAGTGAGTTCGTATTCTGCCTTTGCCAGACGGTCTTCTATCACCTCCATGGAATCGGTTCCTCTGTTGACGAGGCGCCGGCGCAGTTCCTCCACCGAAGGGGGCTGGATAAAGATGCTCAGTGCCCTGTCGCCATAATACTCCTTGATGTTGCAGCCGCCCTTTACATCCACGTCGAACACGACATTCTGTCCCGCTGCGATCTGGCGCTCCACCTGTGCCTTGAGGGTTCCGTAAAAACGGTCCTCATACACTTCCTCATATTCCAGGAACTCATTGTTGGCGATGCGTTGGCGGAACTCCTCAGGTGTGAGGAAGAAATACTCCACCCCATTCTGCTCTGTCCCGCGCGGCGCACGGCTCGTGCAACTGATGGAGAAATACAGGTTGAGTTCGGGATGCTCCTTCATCAGCCAATTGATGATGGTGCTTTTCCCGCTCCCACTGGGAGCGGAGAAAATCAAAAGAGAAACCTCTCCCCGACCCTCTCCAAAGGAGAGGGGGCTGTTCTCCTCTGAGGACCTCTCCCCGGCCCTCTCCAAAGACCTCTCCCCGGCCCTCTCCAAAGGAGAGGGGGAGGTGCACTCTGAAGGATTATCTTGAAGGGATTGTTGTTTTTTTGTTTGATTATTCTTCATTTCTGTTGTATTTGAGATAAAGGTTTTTGTATATAATCATTCATTATATTAATGATTGCATAAAAAGATGACGTGCTTTTATGAACTGCTTGATGGTTTCGACAACTTTTACTATATCATAGAGGACTTCTTCGTTTGAAAACCTAATGACTTGATATCCCTCACTCTCCAAGTAAGATGTCCTTTCTTCATCATCAAATTTTTGTCTATCATCATTATGATATCCTCCATCGACTTCAATAATCAGTTTTAGTGGAATGCAGACAAAATCAGGAATATAATCATAAACAGGATGTTGTCTTCTGAACTTGCATCCCAACTGACCTTTTCTCAGATAATTCCAAAGCATGGACTCTGCTTCTGTCGGATGACTCCGATTATACCGTGCCTTCTCCAGCAACAAATGGTAGGTGGATCCGTCAGATGTCATATATCCATACTTATTTTCGCCTCCTTCCATCTATTCAACCATTATTCAGTTAAAGGATAACGTATCATTTCTCATATTCCCCGCCAATTTGGTTCTCCCTCTCCTTTGGAGAGGGCTGGGGAGAGGTTTTTACAGCACATTCAGCACTTGTTCCTTGATCTGCTCCAATTGGTCTTTCATCTGAACGACGATGTTCTGCATCTCGGCAAGGTTGCTTTTTGAACCCGTAGTATTGATCTCACGGCCCATCTCCTGAGCGATGAAACCCAGTTTCTTGCCCTGGCTCTGCTCCTCCTGCATCGTCGTGCGGAAGTAATTGAGATGGTTGGCAAGCCGCTGTTTCTCCTCATTGATGTCCAGTTTCTCGATGTAATAGATGAGTTCCTGCTCCAGACGGTTCTTGTCATAGTCAGCCTCGGGAATGGCAGAGAGACTTTCCACGATACGTGCCCGGATCTTCTCCACACGCAGCGTCTCATAAGGCTCTATCGACTCCAGCAATTGTCCGATGGTGTCGATGCAACTCTCAAATTTCTGCTCAAGGGCGACACCCTCCTGCTTGCGGAAAGCCACCAGAAGGTCGAGCGCCTCGCTGATAGCCCCGCGAGCCACTGCCCATTCCTCATCGGAGAGTTCCTCCATCTCCGTGCGGGCGGTGACATCCGGCATCCTCAGAAGGGTATAGAACCAGTCCGCTGGCTCCGGAATGCCCGTCTTGGCTGCGATCTCCTTGATCTGATGGTAATAATTCTCTACAAGTCCCATATTGATGGGTGTGGCGTCCGTACCCGCCTCCTTCTCTATCCAGATGGCGAAATCCACCTTGCCCCTCACCACGGCGGCGGCTATGAGTTGGCGGATTTCCATCTCTTTCTCACGGTAGAGAGGTGCGATACGCGTGGAGAGGTCGAGTGCCTTGCTGTTGAGCGACTTCACCTCCACATGAATTTTTTTCTCCTGGTAGGCCACGGTGGTCTTCCCGTAGCCAGTCATCGATAATATCATTTCTTAAAATTTTAGTCTTGCAAAAAGTGCTCTTCCTTCTCTTTTGGTATTGAAAAAGTCTTTTGTTTATCAGAAATTTATGCAAAAATACATATTTCTGAGGAAAAAAACGTAATTTTGCAGATTAATTATAGAATAAAAAGAGATTGATACCGGGATGTCATGTATTTTGCATATTGAAACCAGCACTGACGCCTGCTCGGTGGCAGTGAGTCAGGATGGTGCCTGCATCTACCACGATGAAGACCTCACGGGTCCCAACCATGCCGAGAGGTTAGGGTCTTTTGTCGACGAGGCGCTCTCCTTTACCGACAATCATGCCATACCCTTCGATGCCGTAGCGGTCAGTTGCGGACCGGGTTCCTATACAGGTTTGCGCATTGGTGTCTCCATGGCCAAAGGTGTCTGTTATGGCCGCGAACTCAAACTTCTCGCCATCCCGACCCTGGAGTTGCTGTGCGTACCCATCCTGCTGGGACGTGAACTGGAGGACGACGCACTGCTCTGCCCCATGCTCGACGCCCGCCGCATGGAGGTGTATTCCGCCATCTACGACCGTGCGCTGCGCCCTATACGCGGCATACAGGCAGACATCGTTGACAGTGAGACCTATCGGGAGTGGCTCGAAGACCGTCCCATGTATTTCTTTGGCAATGGCGCTGCCAAGTGCATGGAGACCATCAACCACCCCAATGCCCATCTGATAGAGGGCATCCGCCCGCTCGCCAAGTACATGATGCCATTGGCAGAGAAGCGCATGTTCATGTCACAATTTGAGGATGTGGCTTACTTCACCCCGTTCTACCTGAAGGATTTTGTGGCAAAACCCTCCAAACCACTGATATAAAAACCTCCCCCTGCCCCTCCCAAGGAGGGGGAAGACATCACTTCCGGTGATCTTGAATAAAAGTAACGAGACAGAACAGTTTTTAAGAAATGAACATAGAAGGATTAGACTACAACACGCAAAGAGAGCGTCTTCTGATGCCCGAATATGGCCGTGAGATTCAGAAGATGGTGGACCATGCGGTCACTCTTGAGTCACGTGAGGAGCGTCAGCGCTGCGCAGAGACCATCATCTCCATCATGGAGCGCATGTTCCCCGGCGGCAGCAATGCAGACTACCGTCACAAACTCTGGGACCATCTCGCCCTGATGAGCAATTTCCAACTCGACATCGACTGGCCTTGCGACGTGAGTCAGGCCGCCAAGATTGCCTCGCGCCCCGAGCCATTGGGCTATCCGATGAAAGACATCCCCGTGCGCCATTACGGCAATATGGTGTTTGAGTTGTTTGAGCAACTCAAAAGCATGCCTGAGGGTCCTGAGCGCGATGAACTCGCCCGCCTGACCGCCAACCACATGAAACGCGACCTCTACCAGTGGAGTCACGGATCAGCCGATGACGAGAAAGTGATCGCCGATCTGGCTCATTTCACCGACGGTGTCATCCAACTCTCTCCGAACAAATTCGTCTTTGAGAAGATCAACGAGCGTGAATTTACAGAGAAGCAACGGAAAAAGAAGAAATAGCCCATATTCATGAGTAGTTCATTTGTCATCGAAGGCGGCTATCCGCTCAAGGGCACCATCATCCCCCAAGGTGCCAAAAACGAGGCTCTGCAGGTGATCAGTGCCTGCCTGCTCACCGAAGATGAGGTGCGCATCACCAATATTCCCGATATCCTTGACGTACAAAACCTCATCGGCTTGCTGGAAGACATGGGGGTGACGGTGACACACCATGGCGACGGCGACTATTCGTTCCGGGCCGCCAACCTCAAACTCAGTTACCTGGAGAGCGATGAGTTCGTCAAAAGATGCTCATCCCTCCGCGGCAGCGTGCTCACCATCGGTCCGCTGCTGGCTCGTTTCCATCGCGCTGTGGTGGCCCGCCCTGGTGGCGACAAGATTGGCCGCCGGCGCCTTGACACCCACTTCCTGGGCTTCAGCAAACTGGGTGCGCGTTATGACGCCATCAAGGGGCGTGACGTATATGAACTGAAAGCAGACGTGCTGAAGGGCACTTATATGCTGTTGGATGAGGCCTCCGTGACCGGCACCGCCAACATCATCATGGCGGCTGTACTTGCCGAGGGAACCACAACGATATACAATGCGGCATGCGAACCCTATATTCAGCAACTTTGCCACCTGCTCAACAACATGGGTGCCAACATCAGCGGCATCGCCTCCAACCTCATCACCATCGTCGGTGTGGAGAAACTCCATGGCGCCACGCACCGCATCCTTCCCGACATGATTGAAGTGGGGTCGTTCATCGGCATGGCTGCCATGGTGGGCGACGGCATCACCATCAAGGACGTGCGGTTCGGCAGCCTGGGCATCATTCCCGACATCTACGAGCGGTTGGGCATCCATGTGCAGGAAGTGGAAGATGGCATCTTTATCCCACGGCACGACCGCTATGAGGTGGCTTCCTTCATCGACGGCACCATCATGACCATCGCCGACGCGCCATGGCCAGGCCTCACACCCGACCTCATCTCTGTGTTCATTGTGGTGGCCACACAGGCAAAGGGCAGCGTGCTCATCCACCAAAAAATGTTCGAGAGCCGCCTGTTCTTTGTTGACAAACTCATTGACATGGGTGCCCAGATCATTCTATGCGACCCCCACCGCGCCGTTGTCGTCGGTCACGACCACAGCCTCAGGCTGCGCGCCGGACGGATGTCCAGTCCCGATATCCGCGCAGGCATCGCCTTGCTCATCGCCGCGCTGAGTGCCGATGGTGTCAGTCAGATTGCCAATATCGAGCAGATCGACCGCGGATATGAGAGAATTGAGCAGCGTCTGCGTGACCTTGGAGCGCACATCGAGAGAAAAGAGGAATAGTCCATGCCTGAAACATTCAAGATAGGCCGTCTCGGCAAGACGCACGGAGTGAAGGGGGAGATTTCCTTCCATTTCACTGATGATGTTTTCGACCGAGTCGATGCCGACTACGTCTTCATCGAGACAGAGGGTCTGCAGGTTCCTTTCTTTTTTGAGGAATACCGTTTCCGCAACGAGGATACTGCCATCGTGAAGTTTGAAGGCATCGATGATGCCACACGGGCGGCTCAGTTCACTGGATGTGACGTATACTTCCCCCGCGAACTTACCGACACAGGCGACGAAGAACTCACCTGGACAGAGATTGTGGGTTTCACCATCGCCGACAGCGGCAGCGGACAGACAGTGGGCGAAATCACTGCTGTCGACCTGAGCACCATCAACACGCTCTTTGAAGTGCGCACACCTGAAGGGCAATCGCTCCTCATTCCTGCCAACGATGACCTCATCGATGAGATAGACAGGCAGGAACGCCGCATCACCATGCGCATCCCAGAAGGACTTATGGAGATATAAATAATGAAGAAAAGACAACAGATATGCATTCTGGGCTCCACCGGATCCATCGGCACCCAAGCCCTTGAAGTCATAGAGGAACACAGCGACCTCTATGAGGTGTACTGCCTCACAGCCAACAACCGCGTGGCAGAACTGGCTGCTCAGGCACGCAAGTTCCATCCGGCAGCAGTGGTGATTGCCAATGAGGCACACTATGACGAACTGACCCGTCTGCTCGACAACCAGCCCGACATCAAAGTCTATGCCGGTGCCCGTGCCATCGATGAGATCGTGGAGGCCGAACCCATCGACATGGTGCTCACCGCCATGGTGGGCTTCGCTGGTCTCTCCCCCACCATCCATGCCATCAAGGCACACAAGAAAATCTGCTTGGCCAACAAGGAGACCCTTGTGGTGGCAGGAGAACTCATTTGCCAATTGGCCGGGGAATACCATGCCCCCATCATCCCTGTCGACAGCGAGCACAGCGCCATCTTCCAAAGCATCGTGGGAGAGGGAGACAACGAAATAGAGAAAATCCTGCTCACCGCCAGCGGAGGTCCTTTCCGCACCATGCCACTTGACCGTCTGGCTACCGTCACGAAAGCCGATGCCCTGCGCCACCCCACTTGGGACATGGGCGCGAAGATTACCATCGACAGTGCCACGATGATGAACAAAGGCTTTGAGGTGATCGAGGCCAAATGGCTCTTCGGTGTTCCCGCAGAGCGTATCCAGGTGCTTGTCCACCCGCAGTCGGTCGTGCACAGCGCTGTGCAGTTCCGCGACGGTTCAGTGAAGGCTCAGTTGGGCGTGCCCGACATGCGCCTGCCCATCCAGTATGCCTTCTCCTTCCCCCAGCGTCTGCCGCTGAGTGGCGAGCGCCTCGACCTCTTCAAGCATCCCTTGGAGTTCTTTGAGCCAGACCTTCAAAAATTCCAGTGTCTCGCACTGGCATTTGAGGCCATCCGCAAAGGAGGAAACATGCCCTGCATCGTGAATGCTGCCAACGAGGTGGTGAACCGCGCTTTCCTGGAGGACCGCTGCGGTTTCCTGCAGATGGGACAGGTCATTGAGCAAACCATGCAGCGTGTGGCTTTTGACAGCCATCCCTCCTACGACACCTATGTCGAGACCGACGCAGAGGCTCGCCGTGTAGCGAAAGATATTTTGGGGATGGAGATTTGATATTTTGAAATTTAAATTTTTGTGATATATTAAAAAATGGACAGTGTATTTTTAATCCGACTGGTACAGTTTATCCTTTCCATATCACTCCTCGTGCTGTTGCATGAGGGGGGGCATTTCTTTTTTGCCAAACTCTTCAAGGTCAGGGTGACTCGGTTCTACGTCTTCTTCAACCCGAAGTTCCATCTCTTCAGCACCTACGACACCTGGTTCCGCCGCCTGTTCAAGAAAAACCCTGTGGTGGTGCCCGAAAAAGTGGTGAAGGATGAGAACGGCAATGAGCACAAGGAGAAGGAGTATGTGGGTACAGAATATGGCATCGGATGGCTCCCCTTGGGCGGCTATTGTGCCATTTCAGGTATGATTGACGAGACCAACCAGCAACTCAGCAGCGAGCCCCAACCCTATGAGTTCCGCACAAAACCCGCATGGCAGCGCTTGCTCATCATGGTCGGCGGTGTGCTGGTCAATTTCCTCCTCGCCCTCTTCATCTACTCGATGGTGCTTTATTATTGGGGTGAGTCCTACATCCAGACCAAGGACATGACAATGGGCATGAAGTTCAACACCGAAGCCAAGAAACTGGGATTCCAGGACGGCGATGTGCTGGTGGGAACCGACAAGGGTGCCTTCACCACATTCAACACAGACCTGTACCGCGATATCTCAGGTGCCCAGCGTGTGGACATCATCCGTGACGGAAAAGCCATGGCGCTGACTTTGCCGGGCGACCTCAACCTGCTCGATATGATCAAGAGTCAGCCACCCTTTGTGACACCTCTTGTCCCGACGGAAATCGACAGCATCTTGCCTGGCAGCGCAGCAGAGAAAATAGGCATGGCGGCGGGCGACAAGATCATTGCCCTCAACGGCAAGGCCGTGGACTCTTGGAATGAATTCACCCTGGAGGTGAGCAAACTCAACGACATCGTGACCGCCAAGGGCACCAAGGAAGACAGCATCAAGGGCCGCACGGTGAGCATTGCCTTCACTCATCAGGCCACCGGTGTTACCGACACCGTGCGCACCATACTCGACACCGACATGAAACTGGGTGTCGTACAAAAGAGCATCTGGAGTTTCTACAAGCCCACTGAGATCAAATATGGATTCTTTGAGAGTTTTCCTGCCGGCATCAGATATGGTGTGGATGTGCTCCGTGGTTATGTCGATGACCTGAAATATGTGTTCTCCGCCGACGGAGCGAAATCTTTAGGCGGATTCGGTGCCATCGGCAGCCTCTTCCCACCCATGTGGGACTGGATGATGTTCTGGCGCATGACAGCATTCCTGAGCATCATACTCGCCTTCATGAACATCCTGCCCATCCCTGCCCTTGACGGCGGACACGTGCTGTTCCTGCTTTATGAGATGGTAACCGGTCGCAAACCCAGTGAGCGTTTCCTGGTCATCTCCGAATACATTGGTTTCGGTATCCTCATCCTGCTGATGATCGTGGCCAACCTCAATGATATCCTCCGCTGGTTGGGATATATGTGATAAGACAGTCCAAGTTTCGCATTTGTTCAACTTTTTGGAGTTTAGGAGTTTACTCCTAAACTCCTTTCAAATAAAGAATGGCGAGTCAAACTTCTCTGACTCGCCATTCTTTATATTCTTTATTAACCTCTTTCCTTATTTTAAATTGTAGAAAACACCGATGGTGCCGTAGATAGGATAGAGCGTCTGCTCGATGGTCTTGAAATCGCTTTTGTGGACACCGGTGAGTCCCCAGTTGAGGTCGGCAGAGACACCTACACGCTTGCCAACCAACCAGTCGGCTCCTACCACCACACCAGCCTGGAAATTGCGCATATTTTCAGAGAAGTCGTATGTGGCACGCTCGTTCTCTTCATGGCCCATCACGATTTTGGCTCCTGTGGGATTGTTCTGCCTCAGATATCCGTCGAACACATATCCGGAGAAATCCTTGCTGAGCAACAACGACACATACGGACCCGCTTTGAGTTGCACTTTCCGACCTAACTGTAGGGTTGCCATCACAGGAACTGTGAACATCCATTCCGTCACCTTCTGCCTGACACCTCCGGTATACATTCCGGCCAGGTGGCTGTCGCCTTTCACCACCTCCATGTAATAGTTCTTGGTGGTGATTTCACCGTCCATGGCCTTGTTTTCGAAGCGCAGTCCCACCATCATGCCCCAATTGCCGCTCAATGGCAACATGGCATCCATTCCCGCCATGAACGAGGGTGTCAGCCTGAAGGCATCCAGACTTCTGATGGTGGCTGGTATTCCGAGCGGTGCTGTTCCACCGATGCTGTATCCAGCACGTGCCTTCAGATTGAGGTTGTTCAAAAAATCGCCTGCCATCGCATGAGCAGGAAGCAGCATTACGATAATGAGTGCAAGTATACTTGTTGTCTTTTTCATTCTCTTCATTTTTAATCGTCTTTCTCCATAACAACCGTTACCTTATCTATATATAATGTGCTCCCGATGGCTCCAAGGAATTTCGCACCATCCTTGCTCGATGAGAAAACAAGGGCGAAATTATATCCTCTGCTGTCCAGCAATTGCTCATCCAGTTCTTCCCCTTCGAAAAACATCTCAAAAGGAGTCCACTCATCTGTGGGAGGCAACTTAGACATCTCTGCCTTTTTTACCACATACTTGCTGGAGAGGACATCTGAACCATCAAGCATCACGGGGTCGCCGTTCTCATCCTTGTTACGGTAAACCACCGAGTAGATATGACCTTCATCGACTTTGCCCGGAACGACCTCCGACTTCTCGTTGATGTATTCAGCACCAGGTTTGTATTTGTAGAAACCTGTCACCTTGATAGGCTCCTCGGTGAAAGGTGCCCTGATACCCATCCTGGTCGTGGCCAGCGCATTGGTCATCACCTTGTCCACATCGAATTTTCCCAAAAACAGATTGCCTGCTGCGATGGGCTTGTTCATGGGTTTTCCGAAAGGTCCGGCATCTCTGGTCACCAGTTTCACGCATTTTCCCTCATACCCATTTTCATCGGGAATAGTGGGATAATCCTTTTCATTGGCATTTGAGTTGCCCATTCCGAAGCCCGGGTTGCCGGTCGACCATATATCCTGACGTCCACCGTTGTCATCCATCTCAAACCAGGAGTAATAACTGACATCCACGTCGAAGAGCAAGAAAGAAACCTTCTCCTTCTTAAGTTCGACGTCCTCGAAATCATAGTGGAGTTTTGGCAGGTCGGGTTCGCGGAACTCCACGATATACTCTCTGTGCCACGCCCCATCTTCTGAGGTGACGGTATAGACAACGGGATGCTCCTTGAAGTTCTGCAATGACCCGTTGGCTGGTTGGATGGTGGCGCCAGGCGTCAGGTTGAAACTGATTGGCATTTCCGGCAGGGAGAGCATGGACCGCACGGTGAACACGATATGGTTCTCGGTTGACGAGATCTTATTGAAGCGCATATCTGTCTCGGGCTGATAAAAACACTCCTTATATTGGTCGCCGTCAATCCATACGTCAAGCACATCACACTCTGTGTTCGGCAACTCATCCTTGAAGCAAGAAGTCAGGAACAGAGGGAACACGAGTAAAAGCAACAAGTGGTATTTCTTCATATTCATTCCTAATAATTTTATTCTAAAGTGAAAACAGAGGGGGCTTACTCTACGCAAGCCCCCTCTGCTATCTGTCATGGTTTTTTAGGTGGATCATCTCCCTACCTTAAAACCTCTCTTACAGTTTTGGACCAGCGGCGACGAGAGCCTTGCCGGCCTCATTGCCCTCATACTTCTTGAAGTTCTTGATGAAGCGACCAGCCAGGTCCTTAGCCTTCTCTTCCCACTCATCGCGGTTCTGATAGGTGTCGCGAGGATCAAGGATACCCCAAGCCACGCCGTTGAGTTGTGTGGGAACCTCAAAGTCGAAGTAAGGAATCTTCTTGGTAGGAGCGTTCAGGATATCACCGCCGAGGATGGCGTCGATGATACCGCGTGTGTCGCGGATGGAGATACGCTTGCCTGTGCCATTCCAACCAGTGTTGACGAGGTAAGCCTTGGCACCGCTCTTCTCCATCTTCTTCACGAGCTCCTCAGCATACTTGGTGGGGTGCAGCTCGAGGAA
>JAEEJK010000126.1 GCA_016281815.1 Prevotella sp.
ATTGAGGATAACCCTGATAAAGATTTCATCGAAAGAATAACTTCTTAGGAGGTGCTGTTCCCACCTCCTAAGAAGTCATGGCATATGACTGAGTAGTTACTGTGATTGTAACCTTTCAGCGAATAGTAAAAGAAGTCGCCTTCGGCGAGAAATCTTAAGAAAATGTTTAAGAAAATTATAAGATAATATTTCTCCGTTCGGGCGGAACCAACGGTCGGCGGCCGAAGGGGAAGCCAATTGCAATCCGACCGCCTTTAATATCAGGATTTTAAATCCATAATAATCGAATTGCAAATGCTTATAATCAATGCGGTCGGATTGCAAATCCGACCGAACTGTGTGTTGAGAAAATGACACAAAAATTCTCTGTACCTCCGTATCTCTGTGTTGAGAAAATGACACAAAAATTCTCTGTACCTCCGTATCTCTGTGTTGAGATAATCACACAAAAATTCTCTGTACCTCCGTATCTCTGTGTTGAGAAAATTCACATATCCCTACCCAACAGTGAGCGTGATCATGATGGAGTTGTCCTCCATCACCTCCTCACTCTCCACCACCATGTCTTCGGGCAGGTTGTTCATCACCCGCTCATAGGTATAGGTCTGCACGTTGCCATTGTACTCATTCTCAATGCTCTCGAGTTCATCCATCAGGCATGCGATGTCGCCCAGTTCACCGATGTCCATCACAAATGGCCCGTCAGCAGACAACCGCCTGTAAACGATGGTGGCATCATCCAGGTGTGTGACGAACCGGTCTTCCGCCTCTTGGATAACTGGCACTCCATGTTCTTGCAAAGTCTTGAGCAACAAATCGGCATCGTTGAATTCGGTCTCAAGGCAAATCCCCGTCTGCTGTTGCTGGGCAGCAGCGAGTTGTTTTTTGGCTTTGGAGGGTGTAATAGCACTGGCAATCATCGAGATGGCCAAAGGCACGAGAATGGCTGATGCGGACATATTTTTGAGTTTTTAGTTTTGAAATTTGAGATTTATTGTTGAAAGTGTGGGAGTTTAGGAGTTTAGGAGTGTGGGAGTTTAGGAGTTTAAACATATGCACTACGAATCGTGGCAATTTTGGCTGGCGGACGCGATACATCGCGTCCCTACCATTTCACCGCCATTTTTGCAAATGTAATCATAATTCTTTATTCTTAATACTTAATTCTTAATTCTTCCCAAACATCTCTCCCATACCGTTGAGAGCGATGGTACCGTCCTTTCCGATTCTGATCTCAATCCTGTTGGAAGAGAAATCGCGCATGGTGTAGCGGTCGGTCAGGAAGAGGAAACGCTGGTTGGCAGATCCCACGAGAGGACGACTGAAATCACGCTGCGCCTGCAGGTAAGGACCGTCGATGAGCACATCGGTGTGGCGGAGTGCGGTATCGATGGCAGAGATCTCCTTCGCCACCAGTTGCTCATGGGTGAAGCCAGTGAACACCACGGTGGACAGATGGTTCTCCCATGCCAATGAGAGCAAAGCGGCCAATGGCTCTGGCTGTTCGAAAGGTTCGCCACCGAGAATGGTAATGCCCTCCACCCTTTTGTCCTTCAGCGACTGCGTGATGGTTTCCTCCGGACTCATCATCTGACGGGGCTCGTGGCTCCAAGTCTTGGGGGAGAAGCAACCTTCGCAATGCCGGCTGCAGCCCTGCAACCACACACAACTTCTCCATCCCGGGCCCTCAGCATGCGTCAGAGGGAGGAAGCGGTGCACGTTGAGGCTACAGGTCGAGGCTTCTGCCATGGTGCTCCGTGGTGGGTGTATCTTCTGGCTGGGATGGCGCACCCGCCTCTGGCGTGGACTTCACTGGTCCGCACACCACCCTGTCTTGCAACTGCACGAGGAAGTGGGGCTTCAGTTTCACCACAGTGGCAAACTCATCGAACGAGGCGAAGCCACCATGCTCAAAACGGTATTTCACCGCCTGTTTGGCCTCCACGATGCCGATACCGGGAAGGGCAGAAAGTTCGGTAAGCGAGCAGGAATTGACATCGACCACAGCAGCAGATGCAGCAGATGCTGTTGCTGTGGAGGCTGCCGTGGCTGCCGCCTGTCTTGCCTGTCTTGCCTGAGATTTGACGGCAGTATGGTCGGGGCGCTCTGTTGCCGTAGAACCTGACTGGGTGTCGCTCCTACCAGTTTCTACAGTCTGACGGTTGTGCCTTGCATTATACTGTGAGGCGAACTGCTCCGCACGGTTGGCATACCCCACTCCGCTTTGATGCCGCTGCTCCTCATACAAGTCCTCACCATCCTCGATGGCTCGCAGTTTTCTGAGATACTCACTCCGTGCCACAAAGGTATGGACAAAACTGCCGAGAAAATATAACACCAAAAAGGCTTCAAAGAGTTTGGAGTCCTTGTATTCTGAATCGATGAAGGTGAACACAATCAGCATACAGACCAGATAGATGCCGCCCCAGATGAGCCAAGGACGATGACCGGCCCTCTTGCCGATGATGAAGAAACCCACACATGGCATAAATAAGAAGGTCCACAGCACCCATAGGGAGTGGGACAGTCCCCACAAGAAGCCTTTGTTTGAAGAACTACCCATTTCTATGTATTTTGTTGGTTGACATTGATGGTTTCCGAGGCACTTTCCGTCACCTCTGTCTCGTAATACTCACTGGTAAATTCTGAGTCCGTCACCTGGGCATCCAACATCTGCTCCAGGGGCTGGAGATATTTCAGACACTGCTTGCCCTTGATATTCTTCGTGACGGCCTCAATGTGTCCGTCAGGGAAAATCCTGATTTGTATCTGCTTTGCCATAACTGTTTAGAAATCTATCTTACGTCCTGCCATAAACTGCTCCTTCGAATCATTGTCTCCAGAGGGTTTTATCCCGCTGCTGCCCTCCTCCGAAGCGGAGACGGATGCACTCACCGCATTCTCATTGGCCCACTTGCGCAGTCGGGTGAACTCATCCTTGCGCATCTGCCCCATCGGAACAATGCGCTTGATGGTGCTCTCGAAGTCTGCCATCTCCATGTCTGCGTTTTCGTCGCCGTTCACCTTTCTGGAAAAAGCCTCTATCAGCGAGTCTCCCACCCATGCCTCTATCTCAGCGCCTGCCAGCACCACATCCTTGCCGAAGGTCTTCTCACCGCTGAGCGTGGCGAGTTTGTCAAGGTCAAATTTGGACACGTCGCGCTTGAGTTTGGAGATATGGATTTCGAGGATTTTCTTGCGCTCCTCCCAGGATGGGAAGTCTACGAAGAAGATCTCGTCAAAACGTCCTTTACGAAGCAACTCCGGCGGCAGGCCGTTGATGTTGTTGGCCGTGGCGAAGACAAACACCGGACTCTTCTTCTCCTGCATCCAAGTGAGCAGGGTGCCGAAAACACGGGTTGAGGTGCCTCCGTCTCCGCCGCTTCCACTTGAACCAGACAGACCTTTCTCTATCTCGTCAATCCAAAGGATGGAGGGTGCCACCGCCTCGGCTGTTTTGAGCGCCAGGCGGATGTTCTGCTCAGAAGAGCCTACCAGTCCCTGGAAAATCTTGCCCATATCGAGACGCAGCAGCGGCATGTTCCACGCCGATGCCACACATTTGGCTGTGAGAGACTTGCCGCAGCCGGGCACACCCGTGAGGAGGACACCCTTTGGAGGCTGCACGCCAAAAGCCTTCGCTTCGTCGTCAAAACAGTGACTGCGCAGGTCGAGCCATTTCTTCAGTGTCTGCAGTCCGCCTACATCATTGAGGTTGAGGTTGGTGTCGACAAATTCCAGAATTCCTGTCTTACGGATGATCTGCTTCTTCTCGTTGACAATGGTCTTCAGGTCTGACGCATCCAACCTGCGGTCGTTCACCAGCGAACGCGAGAGACAGTTCTCTATCTCAAGTTCTGTCAGTCCAAGCGAGGCATCCACATAACGCTCCAGCAACTTGTCGTCGACATCTACCGTCACGCCATTGACATTGCGGTAAGGATTAATGAAGTTGCGGATGACCTCGCGCACCTCATCCTTCGTGGGAAGGGGAAAGTCGAGAATGGTGACCTCCTTCTGCAGGTCGTTGCTGATCTCAAAACTGGGAGCGATGATGATGCAGTTGCAATTGTATCCCCTGTTACGGATGCTGATGGCGAAATCCTTCAACCTGCGGCGGTAGACCGCATTGGACCTGTCGGTGAGGAAACTATGCGCGTCGCAGAACACGAAAAGGCTTTTGCTGCTGGCATCCTTTGCCTTGCTCTCGCAAAAGTCGATGGCGGCACGCAGGTCCGCTGTCTTGGCATCTGCCAGTTTGCCGTTGAACCTGACACCCTCGGTGGAGTTCCACACATATATATCATGATGGATGTCGGCTGCCACATTTTGCAACTCCGCCAAGACGCGCTCTTCCTCGAACGACTCTATCACAAGTACCGCATAACGGGCTCTGATATACTCAGTAATGTTTTTCTTGCTTATCTCACTCATATCAAATTGACAGATTGTTTAAATGATTCTGGTCAAAAATGCCTCTGACTTCATAGCGCAGCATTGTCAAGGGCAAAGATAACACTTTTACGGAAGATGACCAACTTTTTGGTCAGAATCTAAGCAAGAAATAAATGATTCAATTACCTCAAGTTGAAAGAAGTGTGGGAGGTGAGAAGTTGAGGAGTGTAGAAGTTGAGGAGTTGAGAAGTTTAGGAGTATAGGAGTGTAGGAGTTTAGGAGTTTAGACATTACTCTTGCAAGTCATAGGCTATACTGACGACGGATTATCAGTTCTATTGGCTTCGCCGATAGTTCTCACGCTCGGGAGAGAAAACAGTTTTCTTTCCTCTCGCTCAATTGAACTATTGTCTAAACTCCAAATCTCCTAAACTCCTAAACTCCAAAAAATTGAACAAAGAAACTTGAATAAATGATAAAGGATGAAGGTTGATTCGGCATGCCAAATCAACCTTCATCCCTCATCCTTACAAGAAATATCCGTTATTGATAATCCTCTGGTTTGATGGTGTTGTCGTAGAGGATCACGGATTGATCCTCATAAGACCGAGCCACAAAGCGGAACGAATAGCCCTCCTCTTTGAAACGCTTGTTTCTTGTGTCGTTCCTGACATCCTCTATCAGTTGGCTCTTGATCATATCCGCCTTCTCAACGGCTCGCTGTACACTTGTCGAGTCGGTCATGATGGAGAAATGATTGACCAATGTATGCGTCTGCTTATCAAACGTCATGCTGTCGAGGAAAGTGTTGTCGCTGACCTTGACGGGACAGTATTTCTGGGTGTACTCCTCCGTCTCACGGGCGGCACGGTCCTCCAAAGACTCCTGACATCCCACCATCATGGCGAGCATCAGGCATGATATGGCGATCTTTTTCATCATACTCTGGTTGTTGAAGGGAGTGTCAATCCTTCATCCCTTATTTTTCATCCGACTTGAGGGTCTCTTCGATGGCACGGCAAAGTTGGTCGGGACAACTGGTGTTCTTGTACCCACAACGGATGCCGTTGAGCCGACTTAGAATCTCGTCGGTCTTCATGCCACGCACCAGCGAGGTGATGCCTTGCAGGTTGCCGTTGCAACCACCTGTGAAAATGACATCGGTCAGCGTGCCGCTGTCGTCGATTTCCACCTCGATGAACTGGCTGCACGTGCCCTGTGTCTTGTAGATGTGGCGCTTGGTCATTATTCCTCGGGCTTCATGTTGGTGTAGACTGTCTGCACATCATCGAAGTCCTCGAGTTTCTCCACCATCTTGTCGATGACCTCACGCTGCTCGGGAGTGACATCCTTCAGGTCGTTGGGGATGCGGGTGAACTCGGCTCCGGTCACCTCATAACCCTCACTTTCCAGATGCTTCTGGATGTCGCCGAAACTCTTCGGGTCGCCATAGATGGTGATCTCACCGGCTTCCTCATCCTCGTCGAACTCATCCCCCACACCATAGTCAATCAGGTCGAGGATCAGTTCGTCCATGTCTACCTCTGCCTTTTTCTTAAAGGTGAACACACATTTGTGGTCGAAGAGGAAACTCAGCGAACCCTGTGTACCCAGGTTGCCGCTGAACTTGTTGAAGACTGAGCGCACGTCACCCACAGTGCGGGTGGTGTTGTCGGTAAGCGTCTCGACAAAGATAGCGACACCATGAGGTCCGTAGCCCTCGTAGTTCACTTCCTTGTATTCGCTCTGGTCCTTGCCCATCGCATTCTTGATAGCACGCTCGATATTGTCCTTGGGCATGTTCTCGCGTTTGGCATTGGCGATAATGGCGCGCAGGGTCGGGTTGTTCTCTGGTTCCGGTCCGCCTGCCTTCACAGCGATGCTGATCTGCTTGCCGATACGGGTGAATGTCTTGGCCATATGGCCCCATCTCTTCAGTTTTGTTGCTTTGCGGTATTCAAATGCTCTTCCCATTGGAGTGATATTTTATTGATGATTATTATACTTTCCTAACTATAAACTATGCACTATGAACTATGAACTATGAACTATAAACTAAAATCACCTCAGTTCTGCGCCCAGTTTGCTCTTCAGGCTCTGAATGAGTTTGTTCATGATGGCTTCGATCTGCTTGTCCTGCAGGGTGCGCTGATCATCCTGGAGGATGAAGTTGACGGCATAACTCTTCTTGCCGGCGGGGAGATTCTTGCCCTCGTAGACGTCGAACAGTTCCACGCTGCGAAGCAGTTTCTTCTCCGTGGCCTTGGCAATCTGCTCGATCTGTGCAAACTCCACGCTCTTGTCCACAAGCAGGGCGAGGTCGCGGCTGACGGCGGGATATTTGCCGATTTCCGTGAACTGCACCTTATTCTTACGGATCAGTTTCATAAGAACCGTCCAGTTGAGGTCGGCGTAATACACGGGTTGGTCGATGCCGGCCTCCTTCACCTGTTTCTTGCTCACGACACCCATCTCCATGGCGAGTCTTCCACCACGGTTTTCCATGGCAATGGACTTCGCGAAGATGTCGTTGGAACCTGTTTTGGCCACCAGCATGCCTGGTTGCACACCCATGCGGGCGAGCACGTTCTCTACATATGCCTTCAACTCATAGAACGAACTGTCCTCTTCGGGGTGTGCCCAACTGCCGGTCACCCGCTTGCCGGTCACCCAGATGCCGAGGTGATATTCCTCGCGATAGGCCCTCATCGGGTCGTCGGCGTTCTGCTTCTCAGGATCAAACTCATAGCAGTTGCCGAACTCAAAGAAGCGGAGGTCGGGATTGCGTCTGTTGGCATTGTATGCGATGCTCTCCAGTCCGCCGAAAAGCAGAGTCTGGCGCATCACGTTGAGGTCGCTGCTGAGCGGGTTCATGATTTTCACCAGATGCTCCGGACGGTATGTCTCCAGTCCGTCATAATATGCGGACTTGGTGAGGGAGTTGTTCATGATCTCATAGAAACCGCAGCCCACCAGTTGCTCTGCCACGAGATTATGGAGTTTGTGCTTATTGTCCTCATCGCCTTTGATGACGAGTGAACTCTTGAGTTGGGTGGGGATTTCCACATTGTTGTATCCATAGATACGGAGGATGTCCTCAACCACGTCGCATGGGCGCTGCACATCGACACGGTAGGCTGGCACTCTGAGCACGATGCCTTGCTCGTCTTCCTTCTCTATCACCATCTCCAGGCTGGTGACGATGCTCTTCACCGTCTCTGCTGGGATGTGCTTGCCTATCAGGCCATCAACATAGTCATAGCGCAGGTCGACGATGCTGTCGGCGATGGGGTTGGGATATTCGTCGCAGATCTCCATCGACACCTTGCCGCCTGCCAGTTCCTTGCACAGGATGGCGGCCTGCTTGAGGGCGTAGATGATGCCGTTGGGATCGACACCGCGCTCGAAACGGAACGAGGAGTCGGTGCTCAGTCCGTGGCGGCGTGCGCTCTTGCGGATCCAGGTGGGATGGAAATAGGCGCTCTCGAGCACCACATTGCGGGTGGTCTCGTAGGTTCCGCTTCCCTTGCCTCCGAAGACACCGGCTATACACATCGGCTCTTCCTCGTTGCAGATGGCGAGATCGTGGCTGCCGAGGATATGCTCCTCACCGTCGAGGGTGACGAAACGGGTGCCCTCGGGCTGGGGCTTCACGATGATGTGATGTCCAGTCACCATGTCGGCATCAAAGGTGTGGAGAGGCTGTCCGTAGGCCATCATCACATAGTTGGTGATGTCCACGATATTGTTGATGGGACGCAGACCGATGGTGGTGAGTTTGGTCTTAAGCCACTCAGGCGACTCCTTCACCTCACAGTCGGTGATGCTCACGCAGGCGTAGCGGCGGCATGCCTCGGTGTTGGCAATCGTCACCTTCACGGGCAGGTCGTTGTTGTCGACAGTGAATGCGTCGCACGACGGGCGGTGGAGCGATGTCTTGTATCCGTTCTGGCACAGCCAGGCATAGAGGTCACGGGCTACTCCCCAGTGAGAGAGGGCGTCGGCACGGTTGGCGGTGATGTCCACCTCGATGAGCCAGTCGCTCTCCAAGTGGTAGTATTCTGCCGCAGGTGTGCCCACCACTGCGTCATCAGGGAGCACGATGATGCCGTCATGACTGCTGCCGACACCTATCTCGTCCTCGGCACAGATCATGCCGCATGATTCCACACCGCGGAGTTTAGACTTCTTGATGACAAATTCCTTGTCGCCATCATAGAGCACACACCCCAGGTCGGCCACGATGACCTTTTGTCCTGCTGCCACGTTGGGTGCACCACAGA
>JAEEJK010000127.1 GCA_016281815.1 Prevotella sp.
AATGGTAATTTTGCATAACTTAATTTTGGTTTCGTAAAGGTACGAATTCTTTACGACATGACAAAGGCCGAGCTTGGGAAAGTTCGGCCTTTGAGCATTTTTTAACAAATAGGAGGGTATGCCTATTTTGACACACCCTCAACTGATTACCTATCTTAGAGGGAGAGGTGAAATATAATCTTAAGGGAGAGTTTACAGTGTGGTGATTTTACTGGTTCTCAAGCAAGAAGACGACAAGTCGCATGACGTCGGCCACGTTGATTCTGCCGTCACCGTTGATGTCAGCATTGGAGATTAAGAAAGAGGTGTCCTCGTCGTATTCCTGGATGCGGTTGACAATCTGCGTGGCATCCGATACATCAACGATACCGTCACCATTGACATCATTTTTTGAGCCAGAGTCTAAAATGACGTGGGCATAACTGTCGGAAGCCATGTCGGCCTTCACACGCAGCAGAGCCTCGCTGTCGTTGATGCCCGAAAAATCGGAAATCTTGCTGAATCCCAGGGCACCATTTTTTTCTATCAGGCGATAATAGGCATAATTGCTGTCGGGGGTGCTCCCCTCCCCTACCTTGACCAGACAGATGTCGCCTCCCTCTTCGATGGTCTCGGCCGTAGCGTAGAGGGTAGTCGAGAACTCATATTCTCCAGGTTCGCCTTTGAGCAGCACCGCCGCCCCATAAGGCAGCACCTGGCCGGCATTGTAGACACCCTTGACGATGGGAGTGCCTTGCGCATTGGTGCCAAGAATATAGGCGGTCAGTCCCTCCGGGATGCTTACTTTGTGGTTGTTCATCACCACATTTGCGAAGGTGGCGAAGCCAGAAGCCGGGATGGTCACGGTGTGGGTATAGATGAGTTCCATGTCATCGATGAGGAGCACATCGCCCTTGTTTCCCTGTCCCGGATCGGCATTGGTGGAGAACGTCACCATGATGGCCTTGGGATCATCGGTCGTGTTGAAGTTGGGAGAGTTGTAGCGGAACGGGATGCGCAGGTGTTGCCACTGTCCGTCGTTGGAACTAATCTGGTTGTTCTTGGCATAGCCGATCACCACCGAACTGTCGTTGTTGGCCGTGGGCTCCTGATAATAGTTGCCGTTGGTGATGGCAGCGCTCACGGTAGCGTATGGATGCTGTTTGTTGGTGGATCCCTGTGTGAACTTCACCCATACTGACATAGCGGCAGGCCTTTCGGTCAGTGTGGCATAGAAGGGAGAGCCGTTGCTGGTGGCTTGTTTGGAGATGTCCATCTCTGCATGGTTTTTCGGACTGGTGGCACTCCCGTCTCCAGCAATCATCTGGCCTGTCGATATCGTGCCATTGGCCAACGCTATTATCAGGCTGCGTGGAACAAGTTTCAGGCATGCTGCACCAGTTGTACCTTCATGCAGGTCTTTGGTCTGCTTGCTTGTGTGATCTTTAGATTTTG
Source organism: Prevotella sp. (assembly GCA_016281815.1). Classification (GTDB taxonomy): domain Bacteria; phylum Bacteroidota; class Bacteroidia; order Bacteroidales; family Bacteroidaceae; genus Prevotella. The sequence goes on from JAEEJK010000127.1 coordinate 1,435, forward strand.
CGAAACTTACATACAATTTAACGCCATCCACAGACTCGAAACTATGCCACCCGAAGGGCACGTTATCATACTCCGGTCCGCTCCAGTCCTCAAAATCGGAGTTGACGACCTGTGAGCCAGTGTATTGAGAGAAATCCACAGCAGTGTTTTGTGCTGCCATCTGCATAGGTGAGACGAAGAGCAGCGAGACGAAAATGGTCTGAATAGTCTTTTTCATTAGGATAGTTGATTTGTTGTCAGGACGTCAATAAGTCATCACTTTTTTGCCGTTGATGATATAGATAGAACGGCGGTTGAGGAACTTGGCCTTACGCCCTAAAAGGTCATACACCTGATTGTTGGGTTGGGTGGTGGCAGAAGACCTGATGTCTTGGATCCCGCTGGAGAATTCAGGTGTGCCAAACACCACTTCAATCACTTGGTCGAGCACCACGAGATTGATGTGTATCACGCAGTAAAGTTGTGTGCTGTTGAAACGAGCCTCCATCTCGATGGGCACCGGACCCAGTTCTGCCAAAGCGGGTCCCATCCATACATCGACATTCGGGTCGTCACCGGCAGTGATGTAGATGCCATCATTGTAGGTGATGGAGGTGATGCCGTCGGTGGTGACGCCCTCGATGCCGGAGAGCACGATATTGCCGACACCCATTCGTGTCACGCTGCCGTCATCCTCCGTTGACTCGAGGCAGAAATTGTTGAGGGCGAGGGTGTATTTACCCTCATCGTCCTGTGTGATGTTGATGGTGGCTTGCTGTTCCATGCCCACACCGTTGACCGTCACAGTCAGTTTGTCGGTATATTCATCGGCATGTACACTAAGTGAAATCAATAAAAAAAGGATAAGTGAGACAATCTTATTCATTTAAATACTTCTTTGGCTGTGCAAAATTACGGAAAAAAAGCGAAAAACCAATTTTTTGGAGGAAAATATAGGTAACGTGATTCGACTTCCGCAAGCAGAAAGAAGATAAAGAAGTGAAAAAATTGTGGTTTTGGAGATTTATTCTTATATTTGCTGCGAAATTGTGAAAGGCTACGATAATAAATGAGGAAAAGATTCAATACTACTGGAAGTTGCAATCCTGAGAGGCACTATATGGTTGATTTGGAAACCCGTTTTGAAGTGGTTGAAAAACTCATCAGTTACGGGGAGTATTTCACCATCAACCGCGCACGGCAATATGGAAAGACGACCATGCTGAATAAGATATGGCATAAGTTGTCTGGCGACTATCTGGTTGTTCCTCTCAGTTTTGAAGGCTGGGGAGACGAAGTATTTGCCAATCCAGCAGCATTCGTCGCTACTTTCAAAAGACAAATGGTCAGACATCTTCACTCGCTCAGGGAAAAGGAAGACTTGATTAGGATTTGGCAAGATAATGAAGCCTCCACCATGGATAATTTATCCCTGACAATCACAGAGTTTTGCAAAGCATCCACGAATCCTGTCGTATTGACCATAGACGAGGTTGATAAAAGCAGTGACAACCAGTTGTTTCTCAATTTTTTAGGAATGCTGCGCAACAAATATCTGGAGCGTGACAGGGAGGGAATGAACCATACTTTTCACAGTATTGTTCTCGCCAGTGTTTACGACATTAAGAATCTCAAGTTGAAGTTCCGCTCCGATGAGGAAAAGAAATACAACTCGCCATGGAACATTGCTGCAGACTTCAATGTGGACATGTCATTCAAGCCTGAGGAGATTGCCCAAATGCTCGGTGAGTACGAGAACGATTTACATACAGGAATGGACATCAAGGCCATCAGTGAAGAGATATACAAATACACTTCAGGGTATCCGTTCATGGTTAGTTATATTTGCAAGGCTATCGATGAACAGTTTGACCAGGAATGGACATCGGAAAGCATTGTGAAGGCCGTCAAGGTGCTTGTGCAAGGTGGCAGCACGTTGATGGACGACCTCTCCAAGAACCTGCAGAACAATCCTGAATTCTGCGAATTTATGTATTCAGTCTCTGTCAACAGTGTCTCCTATTTGTTCTCCCTCCTTAATCCGATGGTGAACATGGGCAATATGTTCTCTTATATTCGGAACAAAGAGGGGTATGTGGTGATTCACAACTTGATCTTCGAGGAGGCCTTATTTCTCTACTTCACACTGGATTATGCCATCAAGAACAGTTCAAAACTATCACCGTTCCAACTGAACTATGTGCGGAACGGACATCTCAACATGGAGCATGTCATCACGCGTTTCGCCGATTTGATGCACCAGGAATACCGGAAAAACGATGCTGAGTTTTTGGAGCATCAGGGCAGGTTGGTTTTTCTGTCCTTTCTGAAGCCTATCATCAATGGCACAGGTTTCTATTATGTGGAGCCACAGACTCGTGACAATCGCCGCATGGACCTTGTAGTGACCTACGACAGGCAGGAATTCATCATCGAACTGAAAATATGGCATGGTGACAAATACGAGGAGAAGGGACGCGACCAACTCTCAGGTTATCTTGCCACCCGTGGTTTGAATGAAGGTTATCTCGTCACATTCGACTTCTCCAAAGACAAGCAATACGCAGATCCGCAGTGGATTGAATGGAACGGCAAACGAATTTTTGAAGTGATTGTATAAGGTTTGGTCTATTATAGCCGTCAATAGAATATGAATGCGCCCCGCCGTATGTGGCAGGACGCTTTCATACCCCATCGACTTCCAAATCATTGAACAAGTTACATATCCAGTTTAAATGTGAAGTCATAGGCAGTGAAACGTCCAAATCTTTTCGATGATTCCGACATTTTCATACCTGGTGCACTGTAATAGGTCTCGCCTTTTACAGTACGGGTTTTCTGAAAACCTGCATCGATGGCCTGTTGTCGGAATTTCGCTGCGTTGGCAGCAGAGAAGAAAGCCGTGGCTATCGACATCTCTCCATCAGGGCCGTAGCCTATCAACAGATAGTTGCTTATACCTTTTTGTCCAAGACGCACGACGTTGCCATTGACATCGCACGTCATATTGAGTGTGTAGAGCGAGAGATAGCCGTTTGAATAGTCACCGCCTATTGGAATATTGTTGACCAGTTTGTAGCCATATCCACGCACAAGCACATTGTCGGTCACGCTGCCCTGTTCTGTCAGAATGGTGCAGATGTCCTTGCAAGTGGCCGCATCCCAATTCGACTGTGCCATTCCAAACTGGGGCATCAGCATACAGAATGCACATACGATAAGTTTGATTGTCTTTTTCATAATAACAAAAATTATACTCTTATTGATTCAAAGATGTTATCTTGCAAATCTCTGTAACATTCAATTAGCAGATACAGGACGTACAGATAAACCATAGTGGATTATCCATACGGGTCAGAGCATATTATCTCTCCTCAGATTTTCTCCGCCCTGAGCATCTCGAAGCCTTTCACCTGCATGATGATAAGGTGGAGTTGCGTGTCACGGATGAGTTGGCGCACGCGGGGTCCTTCGGCATAGCCCCGTATCTGCTCCACAGCCTCTGTCCACTGCCGCTCCACCTCTGCTTCCGTGGCATCGGCCTTTAGGTACTTCAATTCAAGGATATAACTGTGACGCACCATCGGGTAGCGGTTGAGGTCGGGCATGAGGAAGAAGTCGCAGTAGCCGTGGTTCATCTCCATCTCTGGGGCGGCCAAGTAGTACGGATTGAGTGAGAGCATTGCAGTCATGAATCCCTGCAGGTTGCGCTCACCCTCCATCAACTGGCGCACGCTCGATGAGTCCTCATAGGTCTTGCCGAGGTGCTCCATCATCGGCCGCCACTCTCCGTCGAGGGCGGCACGGTCGAAAACTTCCTGTAACTGGCTGACATCGACATGGGCTATCCTGTCATATTCCCTGAGCAACCAGTCGTAGTATTGCAGCCGCACGTTGTTGTTGGGGATGATGAGGCGAAGCCGGGCTCCCCTGATACCTCCGATGGTGAGCATGCCGTAATAGAAAAGCAGGCTGATGAAGTTTTCGCGGTCGATAAGGCGGCTGGCATCGAACGATTCTTTCAGTTCGGCAACGATGAATCCCTTTTCCGTCACCTCGTGGATGATGTTGCGGCGGTAGTTGTCGAGCGCGTCGATCTGGATGAGTTTGCGCATCTTGGCATAGTCCGTCCGCGTGTTCGGGTCAATCATCGGACTGGGGCTTTCACCCGTCTGCATCACGCGGTTGAGGTAGTAGAGCACCATGTCGCAGTTGAACATCTTCGGGTCGGTGTCTACTGACTTGCGGGAGAAGCAGTAGTTGTTGTACCACGGTTTCATCTCCTCGATGAGCGCCTCCTCGTCCTTTCCGTCGAGCATGCCCACGGACTGGTAGTAGCGGATCATGCCGCGCACGTCTTCCTCGGAGAAGCCCAGCATCATGTTGAACTCAGGGCGCAGGGAAATGTTGGAGGCGATGTTGAAGCCGGAGGTCACGTCATCCATCGTCACGGGCGAGACTCCCATCATCAGGATGCGGGCGAACATGCCCTTGAAAAGTTTGAAAATGTCGCGGTAGAAGCCGTTGGCGTGTGTCAGCGCGTGGTAGATGGCCTCGCCCTCCTCATTGAGCACCGTGTTGGTGAAGTTGTCGTACTCGTCGATGATGAGGTAGAGTTTGTGGCCGAGAATTTTGGCTTGGGTGTTGATGTAGTTGAGTTTCATCCGTGCCGTAGTGATCTTCTTGACGCTTTCCACGAAGTCAGGTGCATAAAACCTGGCGTATTGCTGTGCAAAGGCATCCAGTTCGATGTTGCAGTACTCATCGAAGTTTTTCTCCAGCACGGCGGTATTGCCCCCGATGCGGGAGTAGTCGAAGTACATCACCTGGAACTGCCCCTGCTCAGGCGTGGGATGGTCGGCTATCCACAGCCCTTTGAAGAGTTCCTGGAACCTGTCCCGCTCATTGATGTCGTAGTAGGCGCGCAGCATGCTCAGGAACACGCTCTTGCCGAAGCGGCGCGGACGGATGAGGAAGATGAAATGATCGGTCTTCTCCATTCGGGATATATACATTGTCTTGTCGACGATGTAGTTTCCTTCTCTTTGGATTTGCTTGAAGTCTGAGATGCCGTAGGGCAGCAGTCGGATGGTGTTCATGTGCTGTTCGTCTTTTGGGGTTGTGGATGGAGCAGTGAAAGGGTTTGGCCTCTTTCCAACTGCGAAGATACAACTTTTTCCTGAAACAGCAATGCAGTCCAAGGAATATATGTTTCTTTTCTCATCATGAATCAGAGGGACGGAGATTTTGATTCGTTTTTCTCAACACAGAGGTGCAGAGATACAGAGATTCTATTCCTTTATTCCAATATTCCCTAGACAATAAAACCAACGACCGCGCAATGCCTGTTTGTCGCCACTGCGGACACGTGTTCTGTCAGTCTCATAGTATTCCGTGGTTCCCCCAACCCTCGAAGGGGTGGGGAACCAAGGATGTTGTTGTGCAGGTGTTTCAATGTTATTTGATTACCTTCTTTCCATCTACGATATAGAGGCCCGAAGGGAGTTCGTCGAGTGATGTGGCCTTGAGGCGAATGCCACTGAGGTTGTAGATGCCCTTTGAGGTGTCGATAGCCTTGTCGGTCTCCACCTTTTCTATGCTGTTGGCAACACCACCGAGTCCGCGCACAAAACCGGCATATACATGCTTGCGGTAATAGTTGAGGTCCCAGATGCCGACTGGTGTGTTGGCCCGCCATCCGCTGTTGGAAGGTGAATCGGTGGGACACCACTGGCAGATGCCCCACTGCTGCTCAGGAGGCACGAGGCGGAAGAACTCCTTGATGATCCACTCGTAGAAGTTTGCCATGTTTTTATGCTGCGTTTCGGTCATGTTGGCTGTAGGAACATCTTTTCCGCTGGCATCCACGTAGCCCATATCCATCTCGCTGACACGGACATACTTGCCTGTGGCAGCCATGAGTTTGAACATGTTGGTGATGGCATTCTTCTTGCTGTTCTGCGTACCACTGTTTTCGTAGTATGAGATGTGCATCTGAGTGCCGATACCGTCAATCTTGGTAACACCATCAGCCTCCCACTTCTTAATCCAGTTGATGAGTGACTTCAGTTTCTTGTTGCTGTCCCAGTCTGACTCAAGGTTGTAGTCGTTGATGAAGAGGACAATATCCTCAGGTCCGTACTTACGGGCCAATCGACAGGCTTGGCGCACGTATTCAAGGTCGCCCATGAAATCCTGCCAGTAGAAAGCGCTGCCACCGACATCCCATGTGCCATCAGGATTGTATCCCTCTGAGTGCTGCAGGGTATAGTTGCCCTGTCCGTCATTGCCTCCGCCAGAGATGGCCTCATTGACGAGGTCCCATGCCTTGACCTTGCCACCGCAGGCCTCCATCATACCCTTGATCCACTTGTCCATGGCATATACAAGTGTGTCGTGGCGCTCCTGTTGTGTCTGGGGAACCGAGGTGGGTATGTAGATATATGAGAGATTCTCACAAATCTCAGGAGCGACTACGCTGCCGGCATTTTCCTTGACCTTGAATGAACTGACATCGGTTCCTTCAAAATCGCCGTTCTTGATTTTCTCCACTCCGCCAATTTTCAGGCTCACGTTGTCGAAGTAGTAGTTGTTCTCATCGGCCAATTCGCTGAGGTTGAAGGCGATGCTCTGACCTGCTGCATTGAACTTACCGCTGACAGTGATTTTCTTCCACTCTGTGGTGAAGTTCACATTGCCCAGTGCCTCATAGTGAACGTATGAACCCGGAGCGTTGTGAATCTGTGTGGAAGCGAATGCAGGTTTGTCGGCACGCACCTCAGCAGTGAAGACAAAATTGGCTCCAGAGGCAAAAGAGCCTGGACACAGCCACATCTGATTGTCCCATGTCTCACTTTTCCTTGCTGTGGCATGAGCCTTGAGACAACGACGCTCCTCATTGACGGTCTTGCCTTTCTTCTGCTCCTCAAACTTGATGCCCTTGATGCATACCTCACCTACGTAGTTGGGAACATGCACCAGTATGAAACTGCTCTCCATCGTCGGCTTGATGTTGACTTCAACATCCTGCCACTCATTGGTAAAGGGAATGTTGAAATTGGCACCGCTGCCCCAGTCGCCAAGACGGCCGTCCAAACGGCCTGACTTTGAACCTTTGACGGTCACGGTCATCTTGTAGGTCTTGCCTTTCTGGAGAATGATGTCGGACATGGGTACGAACTGCACTTCCCAGGAATATGATTTGGTGGTGGTAACAACAAGACCATCTGTCGCGTTGAGTTTGATGGAATATCCGTAATCTGATTCGGAGGCTTTCCAACCAATCTCTTTTACGGTACGGAAATCTATGGATGCTACCTGTGTCCAGATGTCCACATCACCATCGGTTAGTTCCGGTGCTGGCTTGTCGGCAATGAGTTTCCTCAGCCAACCGTTGGGCTGCTGTGAATGCCATGCGAGGGTGTGGCCATAGACGTTGAGCCCTGCGTTGGTGGCTGCTGTGACATAGTTCTTCACTGTCGTGAAATTCATGTTGCCGTTGCCATCCACGCAACTTCCCATCTTCATGGCATTGCCTGCGACAGTCTCTGTGAAATTCTTGTTGATGAGGTTCTTGAACAAAGATTTGTTGAGATAGTCGTTGACGGTCGTACCCGCACCAAGTTTGAAATTGGGGTACTTGGAGTAGTTGATATACTCTTTGAGAGCCTGATATTCATCCAGATATCTGTAGTTGTTGTCATTGGGCTTCCCCAATTCGAATTTCTCCTGCGCCATGGCCGATACCGAAAGACAGGCTGCAAGCATCAATAAGCAAAACTTCTTCATAAGAATATTTTATTAGGTTTGTTATATTCGAAAAATAAATGGTACTGATATCTCGTACACTTTTTATTCGCAATAATTGTGGTCCACCACGATGACCACCTGCATTTCGGGAACCAAGGGCTGAATCTCGCTCGTCAGTTGGTTGATAAAGACAGCATCATCATGGACGGTGATGTCGGGGACGACATCGACGGAAAGCATCTTTTCCTTCTCTGAATAATAGAATCCGTGCACCTGTATGATGTCCTTATGGGCAGCGAGTGTCTGCATCACCTGTGCCTGCAATGCGGCTACGCGGTTCTCGCCAGTGGCAACGGCATATACCCCGACAGTCATGATGATGTTGTGACGCTCAATCATCTGCATGGTTATCCTGCGGGTGAGACCGTGTATATCGTGAGCCGACATCGTATCATATACATTGATGTGGAGCGAGCCAATCTTCACGTCGGGACCGTAATTGTGGAGTATCAGGTCATACACCCCGTGCACCCCCTCGAAGGCGGAAACCTCTTTTACAATTTGCTTGGAGAGTTCTGCTGGAATGCTGGTTCCCAACAGTTCATTGATGGGCGAGGCCAACATTTCGATGCCTGCTTTGATGATGACCAAGGAAATCAGTGCGCCGAGGATGCCGTCGAGCGAGACATCCCACAGCAACATGACACCGGCCGAGACGAGCGTAGCCAAGGTAATGATGGCGTCGAACAGGGCATCCGAACCAGAGGCGATGAGCGCATCGCTCTTCAGTTGCTTTCCCTTGCGCTTGACATACTGACCCAGCACCAGTTTCACCACGATGGCTACGACGATGACAATGAGTGTTGTCGTGGTGTATTCGGGCCTCGTAGGGTCGAAAATCTTCTTGACCGACTCGATGAGGGAGGTGATGCCTGCCGTCAGCACGATGATGGCGATGATGATGGCGCTGAAATACTCGATACGTCCGAAACCGAAGGGATGCTTGTGGTCGGCAGGGCGCTGTGAGAGTTTGGTGCCTACGATGGTGATGACGCTCGACAACGCATCGCTCAGGTTGTTGACGGCATCCATCACGATAGCCACCGAACTGGCCAGAATGCCGACAGCGGCCTTGAATCCGGCCAGCAGCACATTGGTGACAATGCCTATCCAACTGGTGCGGATGATTTCCTGACTTCGATTCATATTCAATAAAATTCGAAATTTGTGGCGCAAAGATAGCAAAAAAAGTAGAAATATCATTCCAAAATTGTATCTTTGCCATGATATTTTTCAACGGAGGAATTTTATAGCGCCTCATCCTGATAATGACACCGTATAAATCACTATTGATACTTGCCACCCGTAAAATGAAAAAAACAAGAATCCTTCTTATCATAGCAGCATCGTTTTTGTGTGGTATGCTGGATGCAGAACCTGTGGATCATGTGTCAACGCTGGTGGGCACCCTGTCGAAGCATTCGCTTTCCACGGGAAACACCTATCCTGCCATTGCCTTGCCGTGGGGGATGAATTTCTGGACACCGCAGACGGGCAAGATGGGCGATGGCTGGCAATATGTCTATACGGCAGACAAGATACGCGGGCTGAAACAGACACACCAACCCTCGCCTTGGATCAACGACTACGGACAGTTTGCCATCATGCCTGCCACACGCACTGTGTTCAAGGAGGATGAACGGGCATCGTGGTTCTCGCACAAGGCAGAGGTGGCCACGCCATATTATTATAAGGTCTATCTCGCTGACTGGGATGTCACGGCAGAAATCGCTCCCACGGAGAGGGCGGCCATCATCCGACTGACCTTCCCAGAAACCTCCGAGGCTCGTGTCATCATCGACGCCTTCGATGCAGGCTCACACGTGGCGGTGGATTCCGAAGCACGCCGTGTGACCGGCATCACGACCAGGAACTCCGGCGGAGTGCCGGAAAACTTCAAAAATTTCTTTGTGATTGACTGTTCGCGTCCAATCACTTATGAAGCCTGCTATTCAGAAGTCGATGGACTGGTGGCAGGCAAGAAGGAGGTCTGGGGAAACCACACCGGGGCTGTCATCGGCTTCCCATCGATGAAAAGAGGTGAGCAGGTGATTCTGCGAGTGGCATCGTCGTTCATCAGTCCTGAACAGGCCCTTCTCAACCTCCAGGAACTGGGCGAGCGCACTTTTGATGAAGTTAAGGCCGACGGACGAAAACGGTGGAACGAGGTGCTGGGACGTGTTGAGGTGGAAGACGAAAAGGTGGACCATCTGCGGACTTTCTACTCCTGCCTCTACCGCTCGGTGCTTTTTCCGAGGATGTTCTACGAATATGATGCCCAGGGAAAACCTATCCACTACAGCCCTCATACCGGCGAGGTCTGCCCAGGTTATTATTTCACCGATACCGGTTTCTGGGATACCTTCCGCTCTCTCTTCCCGCTGCTCAACTTGCTTTATCCCGAGATGAACGAGAAAATGCAGGAGGGACTGGTGAACTGCTATAAGGAAAGTGGCTTCCTGCCCGAATGGGCAAGTCCTGGCCACCGTGGCTGCATGGTGGGCAACAACTCCGCCTCCGTGGTGGCCGATGCCTGGCTGAAAGGCTTGCGGGGGTATGACATTGACACTTTATGGGAGGCAGTCCTCTATGGCGCCAATGCTGTGCATCCTACTGTTTCATCCACAGGACGTCTGGGTTACGAACAATACAACAAACTGGGCTATGTGCCCTATGACATCGGCATCAATGAGAGCGTGGCGCGCACCCTGGAGTATGCCTACGACGACTGGTGCATCTATAGGTTGGGCAAGCAGTTGGGCAAGGATGTGAGTGAGTGGTTGGCCTTTTATGACAGGGCGTTGAACTACAAGAAAGTGTTCGACAGCGAGAGCCGGCTGATGCGGGGACGCAATGCCGACGGGTCGTTCCAGTCGCCTTTCAGTCCGCTCAAGTGGGGTGATGCCTTCACCGAGGGAAACGCATGGCACTACACCTGGTCGGTATTTCACGACCCGGAGGGGTTGATACGGCTCATGGGCGGAAAAGACATTTTCGTGCAGATGCTCGACTCGGTGTTCAACGTGCCGCCCCTCTTCGATGAGAGTTATTATGGGGGCGTCATCCACGAGATCCGGGAGATGCAGATCATGAACATGGGTAACTACGCCCATGGCAACCAACCCATACAGCACATGATCTACCTTTACAATTACGCCGCCCAACCGTGGAAGGCGCAATACTGGGTGAGGGAAGTGATGGACCGCCTCTACACCCCACAGCCGGATGGGTATTGCGGCGACGAGGACAACGGACAGACCTCTGCGTGGTATGTGTTCTCGGCCATGGGGTTCTATCCCGTATGCCCGGGGAGCGGACAGTATGTGCTCGGAACGCCCTATTTTGACAAGATGACCCTCCATCTTCCCACAGGTAAGACGCTCGTTATCCATGCGCACGACAATAGTGGCGACAACCGATACATTGGGACAATGACCTTCAACGGACAGTCCTATGACAAGAACTATCTGGAGCATGCCGACATCCTCAAGGGTGGTGCCATCACCTATCAGATGCAGGCGGAGCCCAATCGCCAGCGTGGAATCGCTGACGACAGCGCTCCCTATTCTTTCACAAAAGATGTGGTTGATCACATCATGTGGGAACCCATGGAGCATCAACCCTCTTTCCCGGGAGGACAAAGTGGCTTGCTGTCATTTCTTCAAGACAACATACACTATCCGGAAGAGGCTGTGAAAGACAGTATTGAAGGGAGAGTCGTGGTGTCATTCATCATCGAAAGAGACGGTTCGATCAGCGACCCTCAGGTGGTGCGTGGCATTCACCCATTGCTCGACCAAGAGGCCGTGCGTGTGGTCGGACTGATGCCAAAATGGAATCCCGGGATGAGTAATGGCGAGCCTCTAAGGGTAAAATACAACGTGCCCGTGACGTTCAGGTTAGGGGAGAGGTCAGTCACTACTCAGTGATTCCCTCTTCTCCATTTTTTCTTTCTTCTTTTACATTTTCTCTTGTTTGGGTGCAAACGATGAAGTCATTCTGTGGTCAGGTAGCCTATGTGCAGATTTCCCTTTTTGAGCAATTGCCTCAAATGGGCTTTGAGAGATGATAGCGTTACCTGCTTGATGTATGAGGTATCGCCCTCTTTGATGACAATTCCATTGAGTTCGCGGGCAATGAGGTCAGAACGCAGGCTAAAGTCATTATCCTTATAATTGTCCTTGAGTTTCTCACGCTCCGTGATATAACTGTCAATGAGGTCCTGGGTGATGAGTGGGCCCTCAGCCATCTCCTGAACGAGTTGGGTGACGTCTTTTGCTATCCGCTCGCGCTGCTTGGGGTCGCACGTGTAGGCAATGGTGCATTTCATGCGTTGAATGGGCAGCAAATCATCCTGTACGATACACTGCGGAGTGTATACATCGCTGTGCTGGATGCGCAATGTGTTGAGCAGGATTTTTCCAAGCACGCTCATCAGCACCTGGTTGTGGGCATGCGTCTGCTGCGTGTATTGGAAGCCTTTCTCCCATGTATAGAACAGGAAGGTGGCACAGAAGGGAGTCGCGTTCTCCATTTTCTCCACTACTGTGGTGTTGGTGGTCTTGTAGTGGTCGGCTTCCCAAATTCTGCGCTTCACCGGCTCTGGTTTTGAGGGAAGTGAACCGATGTATTTGAGCAATAGCGGTTGGAGGGTGTCGGCATCCACTTCGCCTTGAACGACAAACACCGAACCGTTGAAGTTGGAATAATAATCCTTCACCACTTCCTTGAAACGCTCTACTGTGTAAGAATCGGCTTCCTCCAAAGAAGGAGGCATGAGGCGCTTAGCAGATGCTGCAGGTAGGTTTTGCAATTTGAGTTGGGCCTGCATGATGGGACTTTGGACCGCCTTGATGGTGGTTTGGATGTTGTTGATTTGTTCTGCTGCTTCAACGGAGTCCACTTCTGTCGTTGTCAACGAGGCATAAATCATTTTCAGTTGCTGCTCAATATTCTTCCATTGCTCCACGCTGTCAGTGACATGGAAAGATAAAGGAACATCGAGCACATCGTCAAAAGGCTTTGCCTGAGGCCATGAACTGCCACCAATGTATTCAAAATGTCTTCTGCATGTTGAGAGCATGTTTTGAAATGCGATTTCATCATCACGAAGCGCGGAGTACCCCATCGGGCGGTCGAACATCATATTGATGGAATTGCGTTCGGTTTTCTTTTTCCACAGCAATACTTTCACGCCATTCGACAAAAGCAACTCGCTGATGCTGTCATTGCGCACGGTTGTTTTCACGACAGTGCCTGGCGTGGGATTGATGTCGAGGTCCTTGACGTTGAGTTTTTCCAGTTTCTTGCCTCCTTCCACTGCCACATCCGCGAGTTCCTCATCTTTCATGTTCCTCACCCGATGGATGATTTCCATGACCTCTTCCTCTTTAGGCAGGGTTGCATCTTTGGGAAACATGGTGGCTACCAGCATGTTGCGTCCATCGGTCATATCCCTGAACACTTTGTTGAGTTGTTCCTTTGTCGTGGTGTTGGCAACATGACTTTTTGAGGCACTTTCACAACTATAGTCATTGATGGCGTTTCCGTTGAAAAAACAATTGACCAACCGATCTGTCCAGTCATTGTTCCTTTTGGATACGAATGGGCTGAATACCGTGTCAGGAAACAGGATGGCAGAGAAGTCCTCGTTGTAGTCTGGACTGACTTGGTCATGTGGATTTCTCTTGAAATCTGCAAACCCCTTGCGGCGGATGACTTCTACCTTTTTCAGCAATGTTTCCAGCGTCGAGGCCCATTTGTCGGGTGAGGAACTCATCTCATAGACGATGAACTTGGCATCCTTGATGTCTGTCGGATTGAGGTTGTAGGCTTTAGGCATCAAAATATCATTGCTCTTGAGGGTTTTGAGTTGATCATCCATCAACATCCTTGTTTTGTCAAGAATGTGTTCCGCCCTCAGGTCTCCCACTTGATTCTTCAACACATTCTCTTCTTTTGGCAGTCTGATAATGACAGAACTGGCATGAAATGGAAGTTGTGGCTCTTGATACACATGAACCTGAGGAGTCTCAACATCGGGGATGGCAGGTGGCTCGGGAACGATATGCTTGCCACGTTTCATCGTGCCAAACATTTTCTTTATCTTTCCCACCATTTCGTCGGCATCGAAGTCACCTATTACAACAATGGCTTCATTTTGTGGCTGATACCAGTGTTTGTAGAAGTCGCGGATGAGTTTGGGAGGGCATTTTTTTACAATGTCCAGGTCACCGATAGGCCATCGCTTCGTGTAGAAAGAGTTGTTGAGCAAATCGTTGATGAATTGTTGTGCAATCGATACCGTGTTTCTGCTTCTCCATTCCTCCACAATGACGTTGCGCTCGCTTTCCACGTCTTGGTCGTTGATGGTGGCATCGCCAGCCCAGTCGCGCAAGAGGAGCAAACAGGAATCCATCTGCAGTTCATCGCCGGTGGGTATGGAGTTGAGGAAATACCTCACTGTAGCGTAACCCGTAAAGGCATTGCTGTCGTGCCCGAAGGGGATACCGTTGCGTTGCATGAAGCCTATCACCTCATGTCCGGGGAAGTGTTTCGTCCCCTTGAACTGCATGTGTTCGACAAAGTGGGCCAAGCCACGCTCGTTTTCCTTCTCTATGAACGAACCCCCTTTAACCAACAAACTGAAATTGGCCTTTTTCTCAGGGTCTGTGCAATGGCGCACATAATATGTCAGCCCATTCTTCAGCACCCCTGTCCTCACCGACGTGTCTGCAGGAATCACTTGTTGGTCGATCATATCGGAATGTAGCATGATCAGCGAGTCGCGCCTTTTCTCCGCTTCTGCTTGTATCACCGAATCCCTGACCATCTCTTCCCTTGTAGGGGTTGAGTCATTCTGATGATGGTGACTGATATATGCCGTTTCTTCTATTGGTTGTGCAAGTAGAGTTGGCCATGCCAGCGTAAAGATGACGAGAAGGGTAGGGAAGAGGGTTTTCTTGTTCATTTTTTTATTTCCGCAACTAGAAAATGGTTAAAAAGTGATGTGGTTAAAGAAGTTAAGTTTGCGAAAGATTATTCTGAGAGTTCGACCGTAATCTCTCCTTCCTGTAATTTGAACGTGATAGGAATTCTCATCCTTACCCTGACAGGTACTCCATTGTTTATTCCCGGTTTCCATTTGGGCATGGCCATGATTGCCTTGACAGCCTGACGGTCAATTCCTGGGGAGACAGGGGAGATGACCGAGGGGGACGTCACAGAACCATCACGCTCCACGACAAACGACACCACCACTTTGCCCTGAATGCCCTGCATCTTTTCATACTGCGGATAATCGATCTGCCGGTAGAGGAATGCCATCATATCTCTTGTTTTACCATTGTATTCCGGCATGGTGGATGTATAATCGTATATGTACAAGGAATCCTTCGGAATACTGTCGTTGATCATGGGAATAGACGTGGGGGGAGGATCCTTCCGTCTCTCGTTCTCACCCGTGAGAGTTTTTTGGGCCGATGGCTTCAGAACAGGAATCATCATCTTATCAGGAACAAGGGATAAGGCAAACAATCCATCTGTGTCCTTTTTTCCAGGAACGGTGAATAATACCCCTTCAGGCATGAGGCAGGCCTCATCAGGGAGTGCATCCATATAATCATAATAGTCCATCACCCCCAAATTGTATGTTTTATCGTGGGAGATGTTTTGCATAATGCTCTGTGCCAGGGAGTTGCGAGGGTCCCTCGTGGTGCGCCAATACTTTTTGATGATATCTTCCATCCGCAGCACATTGTCAGCCACAATGTCGTAGGTGAGCAGTTCATTGCAAATAGAGTCGGGCGTGGTGTTGTCTCCTTTTCTGTAGGTCCTTGATGTCAGTAAAGAGATATATTTGTCCTTCTCCCAACCCATAGCGAACAATTTCAGATTGATATACCTCTTCTCCAGACCTGTCTCGTCAGGCATTTGTTGGATCTCCTTGCCTAGGTCTTTGAGAAAATGAGCCATTCCCTCTTCCACATGTTGATCACTTTTACCGAAAAACAACCGGCTGAGTGTCGTTTGTAACGCTGTGGTGGGGTAGTCACTGAGTCGGATAGGCCACTCAAACTTGACAGTCAGCACCGTCACCATATTGCCTTTTCGGAGCAGGTGCGATTCTTCCACATAGTCTATCCGATAACGTTGCTTGTCCATGGATGGCTGAGCAGCCACGCCGGTCATGATGAAAAGCATCACCGACATCAACATCAGGATTTTTATCTTCATAGTCATATGATTTGACACTTGTTGCCTGTCTTTTGTTTTTGCATGCAAAGATAAGGAGTTTTTCTCTATTATGAAATAGGATAATTCCTATACCGTATAGGATTTTCCCTATAGATGCCTCAAATCACGAGCCGAATGAAAATGTCTTACACCTTATATATAATAGAAATAGAGCAGGCTATAAGTGTTGTCAAATGTTTCTTTTATACTAATTTAATTAAGGCATGTTACAAAATCTAAACTTTATGAAACATATTCAATGTGAATTATGGGTGCTTTTATGTTAATTTTGCACCTTATAGAATCAGAAGTATTAAAACTTATTATTAACATAACAAAAGAACTATGAGTCAAAATCTGTCAAAATCTAACAATTTAAAGCAATTGATTCGACAGACCATTCCCGCAATTCTGATGTTGTTCGCATTCAGCACGGCGCTGTATGCACAGAACGGGATCACAGTTAGGGGTACAGTCACTGACGATACCACGGAGCCTTTGATCGGTGCCACGGTAGTTGTTAAAGGACAGCCTTCTCTGGGAACGGTGACTGACATCGACGGTAACTTCGAATTGAAGGTGCCCTCGGAGCAGTCGGTGCTGGTGATTTCCTATGTGGGTATGACCACGAAGGAAATCAAAGTCGACAAGCAGCGAAACATCAAGGTGACGCTCTCTGATGACAACCAGTTGGAAGAAGTAGTCGTCGTGGGTTACGGCCAGCAGAAAAAAGCCTCTGTGGTCGGAGCCATCACGCAGACTACAGGTGAAGTACTTGAAAGAGCGGCAGGTATAGGCAGTGTCGGCGCAGCCCTCACTGGTAACCTTCCCGGTATCGCGACCATCGCCTCAACAGGTCAGCCTGGCGAGGAGGACCCGCGAATCTACATCCGTGGTGCTGCTGCTTGGAATCAGGATGCCCAGCCTCTTATCCTCGTCGATGGTGTCAAGCGTGAGATCAAGTCCGTTGACATCACATCTGTTGCAACCATCTCTGTGTTGAAGGATGCATCTGCTACCGCCGTCTACGGTGTCGAGGGTGCCAACGGTGTGATTCTTATCACAACCAAGCGTGGCCAGGAGGGCAAGGCAAGAATTGATGTCGGTTTCAATGCTACATTGAAAGCCGTCTCAAAACTTCCCCGCAAATATGACTCATACGACAGTTATATGTTCCGCAACCAGGCCATCGAGCATGAGTTGGCCATCGGTGGAGCAGCATCCTGGGCATACTATCGTCCGCAGACCTTCATCAACAATTTCCGCAACCAGGACCATACCGTGAAGCCCAACTATGCTGCCGACGGCACCTACCTTGGTGACTACAGCCAGGCTGAGCGCTATGCCAATACTGACTGGCAGGAAGAGATGTTCAAGGATTACACCTTATCTTATAATACGAACCTTAACTTATCAGGTGGTACCAAGTTCGTGAAGTATTTTGTGGCATTTGACTTCCAGAACGAAGGTGATATGACTAAGATTTGGGACAACCGTCAGGGATATGAAGGCGGTTATACCTACAACCGTTTGAATGTACGTTCAAATCTTGACTTCCAGATCACGAAGACCACGCAGTTCAGGGTCAACCTGGCTGGTTCAAATGCTCAGCAGAAGACTCCGCGTTACTATTATGGCAACAACGGCGAGTTCTTCCAGCAGCAGAAGTGGGCTGGTGCCTACGGTATGGCGCCCAACCTCTTCCCCGTACAGTTCTCTGATGGATCCTGGGGTTACTATCCGCTGGTTTCCAATATCGAGAACTCTCCTGCAAGTGTGGCAACCTCAGGTTATGAGATGAGCACCATCACGCGTGTGTTCACCGACTTCTCCCTCGAGCAGAATCTCGATTTTATCACCAAGGGCCTTATCGCTCGCGGTACGATTTCTTGGGACAACCAGTTCAATGAGGGCAGCCGTGGTATTTCTGACCTTCACACCACCAAGAAAGCATATATGCTCCCTGAGGTGGGACAGATGCTCTGGGCAGATGAAATTGATCCCAAAACAGGTTTCGATTTCTATGAGAGCCGCGATTGGACAACCGAACCGGGAGATGTCAGCTATACCAGCCGTGCGACGGAAATGTCGCTGCAACTCTTCTGGAGTCGTGATTTCGGTGTGCACAATGTGTCATTGATGGGTAACTGGAAGCGTCGTATCAACGCTGGCAATGCCGACCTTGAGAATCGTCGTGAGGACTGGGTGTTCCGTACCACATACGACTTGATGAGCAAGTATTTTGCTGAGTTCAACGGTGCCTACAACGGTTCACAGAGGTTCTCTCCCGACAACCGCTTCGCATTCTTCTGTTCAGGTGCTCTTGGATGGATGCTCTCAGAAGAGAAATTTATGAAGAAGTTGAAGGACAAGAGAATCATCGACATGTTCAAGATCCGTGGATCTCTCGGTGAGATTGGTGATGACAGCGCAGGTAAACGCTTTGGCTATATGACTGAGTGGTCAGTCATCGGTCCTTACCCAATGGCACTCGATGGTTCCAACAGCCCGTTCACAGGATATCAGGAGTCGGGTATTGCCATGCCTAACCTTCGTTGGGCAACCGTCCGCAAGAAGAACCTCGGTTTCGACTACGCTATCCTTGGCGGTATGTTCGCAGGTAGTTTCGACTGGTTCCGCGATGACCGTTATGACATCTTTATCTCTGGTGCCAACCGCTCGGTGCCTTCATATTATGGTGCTTTGGTTACTCCTGATATCAACAAGGGTAAGATCAAGAACACAGGTTTCGAGTTTGAGGTACGTTTCAACAAGGTGTTGAAGAATGGCATGCGTTTCTGGGCCAATGCCAACTATACCTATGCACACAATGTGATCAAACTGAAGGATGACCCCGAATTGATTCCAAGTTACCGCAAGGCACAGGGCTATTCCCAGGGACAGTATGCTTCCTTCATCGACAACGGCTATATCGGCACCTATGATGAACTTTACAGTGTGCCCGAGCGTCAGACCAGTGACGAGTCAGTGCTCATCGGTGACCATTACATCGTTGACTTCAATGGTGACGGTGTCGTCGACGAGACCAACGACCAGGCTCCTTACGGATACACCGGAAACCCGGAGCATACTTACAATGCCACTATTGGTTGGGAGTGGAAAGGTTTTAGCATGTTTGCTCAGATGTATGGTGTGACAGGTGTCACTCGTGACGTGGGCCTTCCTTCTTTCAACAATAAACTTCTTACAGTATACGACAATGGTACTTGGTGGAACCCAGTTGACGGAACCGGTGAGGTAGTCGTTCCCCGATTCACCACACAGGTGGCCTACAACGATGGTACGCAGTATCTCTTCGACGGCTCCTATTTCCGACTCAAGAACGTGGAAGTCGCTTACACATGGACAAAGGGCTGGATCAAGGCTCTCGGTTTCACAAGCCTGAAACTTTATCTGAATGCCAACAACCTCTTCCTCATCACTAAGATGCCTGATGACCGTGAGAGTAACACGACAGGTACTATTGTAAATGGTAATCCAATGACCTTTAGCGGCGGCGGCGGTGCTTACCCTACCGTCAGACGTTATAACTTCGGATTTAAGCTTTACCTTTAATCGCGTATATCTATTATGAAATATTATAATAACATCAAAAACCTTTTGGGTGGTTCACTGCTCTTCTTGGCTGGTGTTGCTCCTTTGACTTCTTGCACTGAGTGGCTCGATAAGGATCCGGAGTCTATTGTGGCTGAGGATGAGGCTTTCAAGAACTACCGCAACTTCCAGGGATATATTGAGGAAATCTATAACCTGATTCCCGATAAGGAAAAGTGCAACTATTGCACTTCATGGAATCTGGGTGACGACGCTGTGCATAACACCGAAGGCTATGCCCACATGGATCATCAGGTCGATTTGGGTAACTATCGTAACTGGTGGAACAACGACCAGTGCTGGCTGAAAGGTGGTGTTTATAATGATAGAAGACAGTCTCTTTGGGATAACTCGTGGTACTGCATCCGTAAGTGTAACATGGGTATTGAGAACATCAAGTCCATGGTGGGCACCGACGACGAGCGCGACCTGTTGCTCGGACAGATGTATTTTTTCCGAGCCTGGTGGCATTTCGAGCTGATATGCTACTTCGGCGGTCTTCCCTACATTGACAAAACCTTCGAGGCTACCAGTATCCCGGAGCTTCCCCGTCTGTCGTTCCAGGAGTGTGCCGACCGCTGTGCTCAAGACTTCGAGAAGGCATACGACCTCCTTCCGCTCGATTGGGACGCCACCATTCCCGGTATGCAGACTTCGGGCCAGAACGACCTGCGTGTCAACAAGTTCACGGCACTCTGCTACTTGGGCAAGTGCTATCTTTGGGCAGGCTCCCCGCTCATGAAGGAGTTCGAGAAGACCAAGAACGGCGGCGTGGCCCAGCTCTTAGGTGCCAGCTCCAATGGCAAGACCTACGACTACGATGTGGATTACTGCAAGAAGGCTGCTGAGACACTCGGCAAGGCACTGAATCTCGTCGCCAATGACGAAGTCAGTTACAAGCTTGCAGAATTAAATTATGCTGAAATCTATAACCACACACCCGATGCAAAGGCAGAGTCCTGCTACTCTGACATCTTCTATACCGAGGGTCAGAGCTGGACGATGCCGGGTTCTACGGAGGCCATCTTCCGTGGTGCCTATCCTGGTGTGAACGCTGCCAACTGGAACTGCGCAAAGATCTTCGGTCCCAAGGTGGCCGGTCTCGTGGCTCAC
>JAEEJK010000012.1 GCA_016281815.1 Prevotella sp.
AGCATCACCTGCCATGAAGGCGGTTTGTTGGGCAAGGGAAGCACCACCTACAAATGTGGAGACTGTGGTGGCAGTCCCAGCAGCCACACCAAGCAATGCTCGATGTATACGACATTGAGCCAAAGCTCTTCTTTCGACACCAGCGGCCTACAGTCCCAGCTCACTCAGTTGCAGCAGGAAACCGCCAGTCTTCAAGGACAGATTGACGTGCTCAACAAGGAGAACAGTGACATTCTCCGTCAGATGTCACAGGCAGCCACCACCGAGGAGTACTACCAGCTTCAGGCCACCTACAATGCCAACAAAGAGAAAATCAAGGAACTCCAGGTGCAGTTGGATGCAGTGAACCAGAAAATCACTGAGACGAAGAACGCCATCGCAGAGGCAGAGGAAGGAGAGAGTGCGGAGACCGATGACTACAACCGCATTCCCCAACTGATGAAGTCCATGGAGGATGCCTACGGCATCAACTGGACGGACAACGGCTCATGGACGGGCTACACCTTCATCCGCAACGGCACTGTCGGCAGTGTCAAGGGAACTGTCACTTTCAAGGCCACCGTCTCCATTGCCCGAAAGCCGAAGTATTTCCTGGGAATCAAGATTCACCGTGCCATAGTCCAGATAGACTGGGAACTGATAAGTACCTGGAGTGACACCTCCGTTGCCGAGGTCATGGAACTCGACCCGTCGAAGAGCGACGAGGAGAACGCTGCCATCGTCAATGGAAGGATGAGCGAGCTGGCACAGGAACACCCTTCCTGCACAGTCACCGTGGAATACGCCAAGCAGCCTGGCATCGAGACCGAGGACACCGAGGGTGTACGGCATCTTCTGTTGGCCAGCGACCGATTGGAGATTGCCCGTGGTATCGAGGCACGTCTGGCGAGAATCTACACCGACCTTGTCATGATAGAGAAGTTCCTCCATTACAAGCATACCGTCAAGGACTGGATCCATGACCTCATACCCAAGCTCAACGCTGACAAAGACCGCAAGATGAACATCGCCGAGCAGAGCCGCCGACGATGGATGCACAACGGAGGCAGCAGCTACTATGCAGACGAAGACAACGAACAACCATAATGAAAATACCAGAAATATGAGTAATACGGACAATACAAGTAATACAACCAAAGGCCGGATGATGATAGGGTTTATGATGATGCTTATGTGCGTGTTTTTTATGGGACAGGCCGAGGCGCAGATTGTCCCAAGAGACATCCCCACCATAGAGGCATACATCAACGACCACAAGACCCAGCGCAGTATCCTCCTTGCCCGAGCCACGTTGGAGGAGAGCAACGCCCTCCTGCACAAGGCCAGCAAAGTCACGAACCGTGAGTACCGTGACATCAACATCGAGTTGGACAAATATACCCGTGCCTTCGACATCATCGACTTGGTGTACAGCACGGTCAGCACTGGCTTCAATGTCTATCGCACCTACGACAACGTGTCGGAGAAAATAGGCAAGTACAGGGGGATGCTTGAAGAGTACAACGACAAGATACTCAGTCGTGGACGCATCGAGAGTGCCGACACCCTGCTTCTTGCCGTCAACAGGAGAGCCATCGTCAACCTGGCCGGGGAGTGCCAGAACCTATACTCCTCCGTCTGTGTCCTCGCCGCCTACGCTAGCGGCAAGGTCTGCTGCACCTCGGCGTCCCTGATGCTGATGATCGACAACATCAACAAGTCACTTGATCGCATCAAGGACATCGTGAACAGTGCCTACTACCAGACCTGGAAGTTCATCAAGGCGCGGACGAGCTACTGGAAGTCCGAGGTTTACCGCTCCAAGACCGTCAGGCAGATGGCCACCGAAGCCCTTGACCGTTGGATGAGGGCAGGAAACATACTGGATTACTAACCAATAAGGAGGAATGACAATGAGATACTGTTTTTTGTTTTTCATAATTAGTTCATTATTTGTTGAGACCGCTGCCCAGACCATGACCTTCAACCACGACGATTCCAAGCAGAATCAGATACAGGTCATGGAACTGGGTGCCGGTGCTTTGACTCCCGAGGTGTATTATACAGTCACCCACAGCAAGTACAAGGATGGGGCGAAGGCAGCTACCTCCGTTAAGAACACCTTGCGCATCGCAGCCAATACCTCTTCCATCCCGCAGGTGGAGTATGCCGACAGCATACAGGCCGACTTGGAGAGCCGTGCCAAGGTCGAGGCAGCCAACATGGCCGACCGACAGGTGGATTTGGCATGGGTCACCGAGGGCAGCAAGATAGAAGGAAAACTCCTTGCCTTCAAGAACAACATCAATGCCCTCCAAGGCAAGGCCAAGAATGATGAGATAACGGGATGGACGGAGTTGGGCCGGATGTTCGACTTCGCCATTAAGACCATACGACAGGCATACATGCCCAACAGCGAGCGTCAGAAGCAGTACCTCGCAATCTACGAGGAGATTGTCAGGAGCAACGACAACCTCCTGCTGAGGGTGCGCTTCCTGACCACCAAAAACCAGGCCGACCACCTCGTGCAAGCCATGTCGCGCTTCCAGCACCGTGTCGGCGAGAATGCCACCGCAGGCTATAACCGTTGGCGCGATGCCGCCAATGAGGGCAGCGGACGGCACGTATCAAACCCCAATCATTAAAAAGACAGTCAGATGGACAACGACAGCACAGCAGTAGATTTCGGTATCAACCTCCTTGAAGAGGAGATTGACGATGTGATATTCAGAACGAATGAGTTCCTGACCGATGCTACGTTCACTGGCGGTCAGGGGCCGTTCTGGTGGATTCTCCAGATGTCGATGGCTTTGGCCGGACTCTTCGCCATCATCGTCTGTGCGCACATGGCATACAAGATGATGGTCAGGCACGAGCCGTTGGATGTGATGAAGCTCTTCAAGCCTTTGGTGGTGAGCATCGTCCTCTGTTGGTGGTACCC
>JAEEJK010000013.1 GCA_016281815.1 Prevotella sp.
GAAATTATAAAAAAATGAATAAAAAATGGTAAAAAAATATTTTCTTATAATTTTCTTAAACATTTTCTTAAAATTTCTCGCCATAGGCGACTACTTTTCTAATTTGTCGAACATGTTTACTAGAGGGTGCTGAGTAGTTACTCATTAGAATGAATTCTCAAATTCTATAATTCGGGACAAAAAACTTCGTCGCGACACCTCTCCCCGGCCCTCTCCAGAGGAGAGGGAGGTTCCTAAATTCCTATATTCCTTAGACAAATGATCATTAGAATGAATTCTCAAATTCTTTAATTCGGGACAAAAAAAACGTGCCCTTTCGTGAAGATTCGTGGTTGAATACAATTCTTGAAAAATTCATGGTTTATTCGTGTCATTATATGTAAAAAGAAATCAGATGGAGCACTGCCCTGCCAAAAACTAGTGCAAAAAAAGTATGAATTTGATGTAATAATTACCACCTTTCTCGGTCTATTATGTAGTTATGACAGACAGGGAACTTGTAAACAAGGTGCTTGGCAACGGCGACCAGCGTTGTTTCGCTGAGATCGTGAAACGCTATTCGGGAATGGTCTTCTCGAAGACGTTGTCCATTGTGCGGCGGGAGGAACTCGCCAAAGAGGTGACCCAGCAGACCTTCATCCGTGCCTATGAGCGGTTGGCCTACTGGCGCAACGACTCGCTTGGCCCATGGCTCGTGACCATAGCCATACACACGGCTCTCAATGAGTTGGAGCGCGAGCGCAAAACTCGGGGAAACAGCATTCCCTCTTCCTCCGCTTCTGAGTATGATGCTGATCATGAGGCCCTCCTGCAGCGTATGGAGAAGGCAGTCGACACCCTTCCCGAGCAAGACCGCCAACTCATCCGCCTGCACTATTATCAGCAAGTCAAAACCGAAGAGATTGCCCGGCAGACAGGACTTTCGCAGTCGAATGTCCTTGTGCGTCTTCATCGCGTCCGCGATAAGTTGCGGAAGATGATGTCATCGGAAAGGATTTAGAATATTGCTTACATCATAAAACGAAATATTATGGAAAAAGATATCAATAACATGCTTACCGACGAGCAACTCGACGACCTCATCCAGCAGTCGTTCGCTCGCCAACAGACCATTGATGAGATCAATGTGGCCGTGATGGGCCAACTGCGTCAGGCCACACGCCGCCGCAGGCTTCTGCAATGGGGAAGGATGGTTGTTTTTGCTTTCGGCCTTCCCTTGTTGCTGTTCTTGTTCGGCTGGCTTCTTTGGACATCCGTCAGTCAGCAGGAGGCTCCTCAGTTCTCCCTCTTCCATTTCCAGGTGCCCGTCTTTGTTTGTCTGCTGTTTCCCATTGGAGCGATGTTGTATGCCAGTTGGCGGGCCATTGAAAATTTTTCTCTCAGTGATGTGTAATAATCTCCACCCTCGCCGGTCTTATAAGTGAACAACATCCAGAACCGGTTCAAGAGAGTTAGTAACAAAAACATTAACAATTAAAACATAAAAGAAATGAATATGTACGGTAATTCAGTAGCCTTAGCAGCAGTCATCATGTCGATGCTCATCCCCATCTGTGGTATCATTTTCGGATGCATGGTAGCCATCCGCCAAAAGAAGAGCGACGCCGAGTTACGCCGAACACTCATTGAGAATCATACCGACCTCGAAACCACCCAGGCCATTCTGGCGGAACGGGAAAAGAAATCGGACAAATATTCCTCCCTTCGCGGTGCTCTCGTCCTTATCGGAGTTGGCCTCGGTGCCCTTGCCGACTACCTGCTTGATATCAGTGGCCTCTATTTCTGGCTCGTCATCGCCTTTGGTGTAGGTCTGGGATTGCTCGCCTCGTTCTTTATCGAACAGAACCTCCGGAAAAAAGAGTCTGATAAAGAATAGTTCGACAAGTCCGACATAGGCTGCCATCAATTGCGGCCATCCCCACTTCCTCGATTCTGAGGTTGTGGGGATGGCCGCTTTTGGGGGGTGGTGAAGACCGCTTTTATCTTCTCTTCTCCCACCTCACATGCAGGGTGTGGGGACGTTGGGGAATGGCATAGCGGGTGAGCACGCCGGGGCCGCAGGAACTGTTGCCCAGTCCCATGACGGCGGCATCCAGGTTGAGGTAGATATGCTCGGCATCCTCCTTCAGGTCGCAGTCGTGGGCGGTGGCAAAAAGATGTTCCACACTGTAGGGAAGAGCCGAGAAGGAGAAGGGCTCGTCTGTGCAGGTGATGCGCCAGCCCTTGCCTTTGCTGTCGGTCAGTTCCAGAAAAGCAGTGTCGTCGTGGTTGCCGCTGTCCTGCGGACGGGGGTAGTGTACATATTGCTCGCCGACAGTCGATTTCCACATCCCGATGGTGGTGGAGGCATGGCGGTCGGGATAGTTGTCCCAGGGTCCGCGGCCAAAATAGGATAGCCTGTCCAACTGCTTGGGCAGCACAAAGGTGGTGCCGAGGCAGGGGAGGGGAGGCAACGCTCCCTCAGGGGTGTAGGTGGCGCGGAAATCGATGCTCCCGTCGGGTGAGAACAGCACGTCGTATTCCGTGGTGATGCTTCCCTCTGCTGTGAGATGGGCAATGGAAGAGGTGGCACGCACGCTGCCGTCGGTCTGCTGGGCGATGTCGAGAGGCTTGATAACGGAGTCGCGGAGTTGGTCGAGGTGCTGTCGTGTCCAGTCCTTGGCTATCCAGTTGCCGAACCCCTTGTCGTTGTCGGTGGGTGCACGGAAGAAATGTGGACGGAGCGTGCCCATCCATGTCCGCGCCTCTGCGGTCAGTTGGTCGTTGCTGAGCCGCTTGCCTTTTGGGGTCTTTTTGAGTGAGTTCAGGGCAAGGTCTTTCCAGTTCTTATCGGCAATGAATTGCTGATGGCACACCTCATATCCTGCCTCAGCCCATTTCGTGCTGTTTTTCAGCGTGGCATACACATCAATCAGACCATTCTGCTCAGTTTGTCGGATATGGTAGTCG
This sequence comes from Prevotella sp., assembly GCA_016281815.1. Classification (GTDB taxonomy): domain Bacteria; phylum Bacteroidota; class Bacteroidia; order Bacteroidales; family Bacteroidaceae; genus Prevotella. The sequence continues at coordinate 2,950 of JAEEJK010000013.1, forward strand.
TCGAGGCTGCAATGGGCATCCATCAGTTGGGGGATGACCTTGCCGTCGGCATAACGGAACCAGATGGGAGAATAGACCGCTTTCACTTCCTCATATTTGGGTGTGGGCTGTCGGTCGCTGCTCACGATGCCCTTGAGGCAGAATGCCTTCAGGTTGGGCTTGTCACCGAAATCACCCCCATAGGCCGTCATCTTTTTCCCATCGCGTACAGTAAAAATGCCTTCATCGGCCCATTCCCAGATGAAGCCGCCGAGCATGCGTGGATGACTGTAGATCTCGTCCCAATATTCGCGGAAATTGCCTAAGGCGTTGCCCATGGCGTGGGCATACTCGCTGGTCAGCACCGGACGGTGGTCGGTGGTGTCGCGGGCGATGGAGAGCAAGCGTTCCCACCGTGCGTTCTCTGGACGCTCCATGTTGTTGTCCTTCACGCCGGGGTTGAGGTAGTCTTCTTGTACACGAGGATAGAAGCGGGAGATGACATCGACATAGGCAGGGTCGCCACTGCGGCCCCATTCCTCTGCTCCCGTGCCCTGCGCTCCCTCATAATGCACAGGGCGGGTGGGGTCGTACTCATGGATCCAGGCGGCTGTGGCGGCAAAATTGGTGCCCCAGCCGGCCTCGTTGCCCAAACTCCACATGATGACCGACGGGTGGTTGCGGTCGCGGATGACGAGCCGCTGGGTACGGTCCATCCACGCGGCAGCCCATGTGGGGTCGCTGGCCAGTTGTCCGCGCAGACCGTGCTCCTCGATGTCGGCCTCGTCGAGCACATACAGGCCGATGCTGTCGCACAACTCATACCAGCGCTCAGTGTTGGGGTAGTGACAGGTGCGTACGGCGTTGATGTTGGCACGTTTCATCAGCAGGATGTCCTGAAGCATGCGCTTCTCCGACATCACATGACCTGTCTCAGGGTCCATCTCATGGCGGTTGACACCACGCAACCTCACTTTCTTGCCGTTGACGAACATCTCACCGCAACGGATGTCAACTTGCCGGAATCCCACCTTGGTGGTCATCTGTTCCAGGGCTTGTCCGAGGGAGTCGGTGAGGGTGGCACGGAGGGTGTAGAGATACGGATGCTCGGCACTCCATTTGTGGGGGTTGCGAAGGGTGGTCTCGAACCATCCCCATTTGGGATAACCGCGCTGTGGGTTGCGGTCGTTCATGACGGCGGCCTTGTGGTCGAGATTGAGCATCGTGGCGGCATCGTGGCGAAGGGTACTGTCGAGGACCATCTTTCCGTCCTCATCGTAAAGGCGCACCTCCACGGCATATCCCTCGCCGCGCTGACTGCCGATGACTGACAGATCGGGGCGCACGATGAGACGCGCGTCGCGGCAGTCCTTGTCGAGCAGCGTGCGAATGCCGAGGTCGCGGATGTGGATGGGCGGCGTGGCGAAAAGGGTGATGCTGCGGTGGATGCCGGCGATGCGCCACATGTCCTGATCTTCCAGATAACTGCCGTCGGAGTATTTCATCACCTGCAGCGTGATCTGATTGTTGCTGCCCCAGGTGATGAGGTCGGTGATGCGGAACTCGGCGGGCTCCATGCTGCCTTGTGAGTATCCTGCCAAATGGCCGTTGACCCACACATAAAAAGCACTGCTGACGGCTCCGAAGCACACATAGACTTCCTGGCCCTGCCATGAGGTGGGAATGGTAAAAGAGCGGCGGTAGACTCCCGTGGGATTGCGCTCCTCCCAGGCGGTGTAGTCACGGCGCGGCTCTCCCATCACTCGTGGTGGGTCGATGCGGAAAGTGTATCCACTGCTGCTGTAGATGGGTGTTCCGTAGCCGTTCATCTCCCAATCGCCGGGCACGGGAAATAAAACCCATCCCGAGTCGTCGAAATCGGGGCGCTGAAAATCTGACGGTTGTTCGGCGGGTGTCTTGGTCCAGTGAAAACGCCATTCTCCATCGAGTGACAACTGGCGGTCGCCGGGCTGCTCGTGATAGGTGAAGAAACTGGCTCGCGCCGGCTCTCTGTTGATTTGCTGCACATGCTGGTTCTCCCAGTCATGGGACTGGGCACGGAGCGTAGTGGCCTGACATGTCAGAAAGATGGCCAATGTGATGAGGATGAGGCGGCTGGGGGTGAGAGGTCGGGTCATGGGTTGTTATTTTACTGAACAGGGGAGCCATTGTGGCTCCCCTGGATTTTCAGGATGCTGTTGGCTGTTCGCTGTCACAACTGAAAAAGCCTTGCCAGCAGACTTTTCTGCTTGGTGGCCTTATGGCTTTTTCCGCCACCGAAACGGTTGTAGAGTTTCCATGCCAGTAGAATACCGTCGAAGAGGGTGGCACCTGTCGTCATGAATGTGGTGACCCGTTTGGACGGGACATTGCTTTTGGGCTTGTGAAACAGCGTGTTCCACTGTGTCTTCATCGTCGTGTTCCCGCTTTCCAACTGTTCTCTCAGAACTGCCTTGCGGGCACGGATGTCGTCAAGCGACCTGTATGTGTTGGGGGATGATGTGGGCATACTGTCTCATTTGCTTAGTAATAGTTCTGCAAGGAATCTCACAAGAGGCTTCTCAATCCAATTCCTACGCTTGATGACGAAGAGGATGAGCAGCAACAGGTAGGCACCGGCGACAATGACGAAGGCCCATACCGTTCCCACCACCGGGGCAAGTGCATAGGCAATGGCAAACGACACGTAGATGAGCATCAGCAGCACGATGAAGAACACGATGAATGTGATGGTGGCTATCGTGAGAAGGCGCACCACCTTCTCGATGATGTCGAGTTTCACGTATTCAGACTTCACGCCGATGTAGCGCTTGGCGGATTCCACCAGTTGCGCTATGGTCTCTATGTTGTTGTCGCTGGACAGCATGGCGGCACAACTTTACTCCTCACCGACAGCGGCGTCCTTGATGTCGTCCACCAAGTCTTCCATGTCCTTGCGGTTGATGTTGATGTTGTGCTTCTTCAAAAAGTCTTGGACGGTGTCGGAGATACGGGTGCGTGTGTCCGTGCCTTTGTCGGGGGCCATGAGGATTCCCAGGGCTGCGCCTGCGAGGGCACCGCCAATGAATGCACCAATGTAACTGAGCTGTTTCATAATCGTGTTAGTTGTATGGTTAATAAAATGCTAATATCGCCCATGCCCGCATCTTTTGGCAAGAATGATGACGCATCAGGCGGTTTTCGATAGCAAATGTAGTCATATTTTTTAAAATAAACCCTTTTTTGTCCATCATTTTTTGTTAAAAATGTTGTATTATGTTAGTTTAACAAACTTTATAGACCTTAATCAGTGATTTTTGTTTGTTTTTGTGTAATTTCGCCCGTGAAATAGAAATATGTGTGACAATCTTACTTATATTTAATTATCAATAATCCAAAGAAAATGAAGAAGTACATGGTTATCTGCGCAGGGCTCTGTGTGGCTCTTGCTTTTAGTAGTTGTAAGTCAAAGGAAAGCGCCTATCGTAAAGCCTATGACAAGGCAAAGGCTCAGGACGCTGCCAATGTGACTGATAACAGCGGTTATGATGACACTCCTGTCGTTACTCCGTTCGTCGACACTCCGGTCACTGACAACAACAACAATAACAACAACAATTACGACAACGTGTCAGTGCGCACTGAGAACGTCAACGTGGTCAGCGGCAGTGGTTTGAAGGCTTACAGTGTGGTGGTCGGCTCTTTCTCTGTCAGATCGAATGCTGAGAACCTCGTCTCACGTCTGCGCTCACAGGGCTATGACGCACAGTTGGCTTACAACTCAGCACGCGACATGTACCGCGTGGTCGCCTCTACCTATGCAGACAAAGGAAGTGCCGTGCAGAGCCGCAACAACCTGCGCAACACCTATCCTGATGCATGGCTCCTCTTCTACGGACAATAATATAGCGCGTGGCCAGAATCCTGTCGGTTGATTACGGCAAAAAACGCACTGGAATTGCTGTCACCGACCCGCTGAAAATCATTGCAGGCGGGTTGGCGACAGTTAATACTTCACAGTTGATGGAGTGGTTGCACAACTATCTCACCCACGAGGAGGTGGAACTCATCGTCGTGGGGGAGCCGAAGCAGCCCAACGGACAGCCCAGTGAGAACCTGCCGCGTGTGATGGCTTTCGTCAGGAAGTTGGAGCGGGAGTTCCCTTTGATTCCCGTCAAACTCTATGATGAGCGGTTCACGTCGGTATTGGCACATCAGGCAATGATTGACGGAGGATTGCGCCGCAAGGCGAGGCAGGACAAGGCTCTCGTCGATGAGATCAGTGCGACAATCATCCTTCAGAGTTATTTGGAATCAAGAAAATGATATTACCTATTTATATATATGGGCAGGAGGTGCTGAGAAAAGTGGCTCAGGACATTCCCGCCGACTATCCCGAACTGCCGGCACTCATCCAGAATATGCTCGAGACGCTCGATGAGTCCGAGGGCATCGGATTGGCTGCACCTCAGGTGGGCAAGAGCATACGGGTAGTGGTCATCGACCTCAATGTGCTTTCTGAGGACATGCCTGAGTACAAGGGATTCAGAAAGGCTTTCATCAATCCCCATATCGTGGAACTTGACGATACGGAGACCGATACGATGGAGGAGGGATGCCTCAGCCTGCCCGGTATCCACGAAAAAGTGACGAGACCCACACGCATCCATGTGACTTATGAGGACGAACAGCGTCAGAAGCATGACGAGTGGGTGGATGGATATCTCGCCCGGGTCATGCAGCATGAGTTCGACCATCTCGACGGAAAGGTGTTCATCGACCGGGTTTCGCCTTTCCGCAAGACCATGATCAAGAGCAAAGTCAAGGCTTTGCTGCAGGGACGTTACAGTTGTTCCTATCGCACCAAGCCGGCTTTGAGGAAATAGAGGCTGCCATGGACAGGCGGTGGATATTCCTTTTCCTGGCACTTCTGCCACTCACTGTGTCTGCGCAGTTCAATGTCGACAGACTCATCATGAGTGGCAGAAGTGCGTTGTATTATGAGGACTATGTACTTGCCATCCAGCATTTCAACAGAGCCATCCAGTCAAAACCCTATCTGTATGAGCCGTGGTTTTACAGGGGAGTGGCGAAATATTATCTTGACGATTTCGCCGGGGCCGAGGACGACTGTTCGGAGGCCATCCACCTCAACCCGTATGTCACCGGCATCTATGAGTTGCGCGGACTCTGCCGCATCAGGGAAAAGAAATACGAGGAGGCGATTGCCGACTACGACCGGGCGCTCCGTGATGAACCGTCTGCACAGAACTTCTGGTTCAACAGGATGTTGTGCCGCATAGAACTGAAAGACTATGACCGTGCACAACTCGAACTCGACACCATCATCCACAAGTGGGACAAATATGCCCGGGCTTATTCTGTCAAGGCCGGCATCTGTCTGATACAGAATGATACGACGGCTGCTGCCGGATGGCTTGACAAGGCTCTTGAAATTGACCCCTATGACTGGGAGTCGTGGCTGACACGCGCCAACATCAGTCTGTCACGGCAAAAATGGAAGGATGCAGACAAGCAGTTGGGACAGGTGATCCACCTTAAGCCGAAGATGGTGGGTTGCTATGTGAACCGTGCCCTTGCAAGGCTCAATATCAACAACCTTCGCGGAGCCATGTCGGATTATGACATGGCGATCGAGATCGACCCGGAGAATTTCCTCGCTCATTACAACAGGGGCATCCTGCGTGTGCAGGTGGGGGATGACAACCGTGCCATCGAGGATTTCGATTTCATCGTGCGTATGGAGCCGAACAACATCATGGCTGTCTACAACAGGGCGTTGCTCCTACACAAAACAGGTGACTTGAGAGGAGCCATCCGCGACTATACCACTATCATCAATCAGTATCCCAACTTCTGGGTCGGTCTCTACCGGCGCGCGGAGTGCTACCGCCGACTGGGCATGACAGGTCAGGCGGAAATGGATGAGTTCCGCATCCTCAAGGCGCAGATGGACAAGCATATCGGTATCCAGCAAAGGTGGTCGAAGAGTCAGGTGCAGCAGACGAGGAAAAAGAGCGAGATTGATTTTGAAAAGTACAACCATGTGGTGGTCGAGGACGAGGAACCGAAGGTCATCGAGCATGAGTATGAGAGTGTCTATCGGGGAAAAGTGCAGAACCGCAAACTTGACCTCGACTATATGCCCATGTACCAATTGTCGTATATGCGGTACGACAATGTCATCAAGTCCTACCAGGTGTTCGACAAGGCGGTCGATGCCTTCAACCAACGTCAGCGACCACGTCACATGCTCTTCCTCACATGCAACCCCAAATCGCTCAACGAACAGCAGTCAGGTGCCGTATTTGCATTTGCAGACACGCTGACGGTACAGATTCAGGAGGAGTCTGACATGCAGAAGACCAAAAACCTGTTGCTGCAGAGGGCGGTGGCCCACACAGTGGTGCAGAATTTTGGTGATGCTGTCGACGACCTGACCACGGCCATTGCTATCGATCCTGACTTCGCCCTTGCCTATTGGCAAAGGGGAGTCTGTGCGGCAGCCATCAACGAGTTGAGCAACACACAGGGCATGGAGGCGAAAATCAAGGAGGCCAACGCACTTTATGACCTCAACAAAGCATTGGAGTTGATACCTGACGACCCTTATATCCATTACGACAGGGGCAACCTGTACTTCAGTCAGGGTGAATATGCCAAGGCCATCGAGGACTACGACATCGCCATCAAAGCCAATCACCTGCCGGAGGCTTATTATAACCGGGGACTGGCGCATATACACAATGGCAACCAGCAGCAGGGCATCGCCGACCTCAGCAAAGCGGGCGAACTGGGCATCTACAGCGCTTACGGCATGATCAAGAAATACTCCAAATAAAGTGATAAGGTATTCTCTTTGATATTAGAAAGCAGGGGTATTTGCAAGTATTGTTTCTTTCATTCTTTTTTCAAATAGTAGTTTTGCTGGGTCATGCGTAGCCATTGGTGGTAAAAATAACAACTTTTTGGGTTGTCAGATCTATGGTCGCTCGGGCATGAGCAGGACCTCCATCTTCGACATCGTAAAAATCTCGTTTCAAAACAGTATAGCCACAACCCTTGTCCGTATAAATTTTAGTATTTAAAGTTACTCTTACATATAGGTGTCCTTTTTCCATATAAGATTCATACTTACTGTGATTGTTATAATACAGGAGGATTGTTTTCTTCTCTTGGCATTATCTCAATTCTGTCACCTACTATTCTATATCCCCAATTAAAAAAGAAGAAGAAGTCAGGATAATCCCTGTAGTTCTCTATACCGTCATCGCATGATTTCAATTCACTAACATCAATGATTGGAGATATGTCCAAATCCATATTGTTTTCGTTTAAATAAATTACAACAGGATGGCCGTTGCGGAGGAAATAGCCTCTTGTATGCTCTTTGCAATAAGTGTTTTGTGAACGAATCGTATAGCAAAAGACACCATCTTTCTTGGTTATTCTCAGCATGGTCATATGGCCTGTTGTCGTATTGATGAAAGAGTTGATAGAGTCGTTAAACGCCTTGTGCTTTACAACATTATCGTCAAGTGCAGGATGTTTTCGTTGCCCTTTTATATGGGCGACATCCTCAGGCAAGATGCTATCGCCCGACAAGGCCACCAGATGTATAGGGAGAGGTGGCTCTGCATTAGCAACCTCTTTTGAATAAGGGTCAAAACTATCATACCCCTTGATGTCTCCCGTGAATGGTTCAGTGTTTTTTCGATAAATGAAGTTGTCCTGAGATTTGTTGTCGATGAACGAATAGGTCACCAGTTTACCGTTTCTGAAAAAATAGCCGTCGGTCAAGACCTTGTTGTAAAGATGGCTTCCTGTGATATCAATATACGTTATGCCTTCTTCGTTTGTGATATAGATGCCATATGTTTTGCAGTCATTTTGGCTGATATAGGTGTCGAGCTGTTCCAAAAGACCAGGGCAAGCTGGTGGGACTTCACTGCAAGCCATTAATGTCGGGAGAATGGTGAACAGCGACATGAATATTTTCGCCATTGCTAATGGTATTGTGTTGAATATCTTTCCTCTTTTCATTTGCATTTTATCAAAATGGACAAGTAAAATTTTGACTTCTTGTTTTTCCTTTCTCTTTTGCGGGAATCCATTTGGGCATGAGACCGACCACGCGCAATGCCTCGGCATCGAGTTCCTTGTCGACTTTTTCCCTAAAACTCACTTTCATCGCCATCATATTCCTCATCATCAGATGAATGTTTCTTGTACCTAAATTCCGCTGCACTTTAGTTAAACATTTTTTATAAGTTCCTGAGCAACAAAAAGTTGCTCAGGATTTTGCCATATCAGATTTTTCACTTATCTTAGTGCTGCAATTCAAAACAAGTAAAATCATCAATGGCATGGCAAATATAAGCATTAAATCTCAGAAAATCACCCCTTTCGGTGGAATTTTTCACGTGATGGAGAAATTTGACCGTTACATCGGTCCTGTTGTTGACGGTGAGCTGGGGCTTCGGTGCACCACTTTCGGATACCAATACAGCGAAATAACACGCTCGCTGATGAGCATATACTTCTGTGGCGGTGACTGCGTCGAAGACGTGACAAGCCACTTGATGCCCCATCTCTCGCTCCATCCCACCCTCCGCACCAGCTCCTCCGACACCATTCTTCGCGGCATCAAGGAACTGAGCACCACCAACACGACCTACACCTCCGAGACGGGACGCAGTTACGACTTCAATACAGCAGTGAGATTGAACAGGCTTCTCGTGAAGATACTCGTGAGCACCTGCCAACTCTTGGCGGGCAAATCCTACGACCTTGACTTCGACCACCAGTTCATCGAGACGGAGAAGTACGATGCCAAGATGACCTACAAGAAGTTTACGGGCTACAGTCCCGGCGTTGCCGTCATCGGCGACCTCATTGTGGGCATTGAGAACCGCGACGGCAACGCCAACGTGCGTTTCCACCAGCAGGACACGCTGGAGCGCATCTTCTCAAATCTCGAGTCTGACGACATTCACGTCAGGCGTGCCCGGATGGACTGCGGCTCCTGCTCGCGCGAGATTGTGGAGACCATAGAAAAGCACTGCGAGCATTTCTACATCCGTGCCAACCGCTGCTCCTCTCTCTATGATAGTCTGCTGGCACTGAGGGGATGGAATCACGAGGTTATCAACGGCATCGAATATGAACTGAATTCCATCATTGTGGAGAAATGGGAGGGAAAGGTGTACCGACTTGTCATACAACGTGAGCGCCGCATGGATGGAGAACAGGACCTATGGGAGGGCGAGTACACCTACCGCTGCATACTGACTAACGACTACACATCGACACTGCGTGAGATAGTGGAGTTCTACAACCTCAGGGACGGAAAGGAACGGATCTTCGACGACATGAACAACGGCTTCGGATGGGCCAGGCTGCCGAAGTCCTTCATGGCAGAGAACACCGTGTTCCTCCTGCTCACAGCTGTCATCCGCAACTTCTACAAGTTCCTCATGGAACGGCTTGACACAAAAGCCTTCGGCTTGAAGAAGAGCAGCAGGATCAAGGCCTTCGTCTTCAAGTTCATC
>JAEEJK010000014.1 GCA_016281815.1 Prevotella sp.
AAATAAAAGTCCCGAATTAGCGAATTAGAGAATTGGTGATCACAAAATAATTCGATAATTCGAAAATTCATGAGAAGAAATAAAAGTCCCGAATTAGCGAATTAAAGAATTGGTGATCACAAAATAATTCGATAATTCGACAATTCGTGAGAAGAAATAAAAGTCCCGAATTAGCGAATTAGAGAATTGGGGAGCACCAAATAATTCGATAATTCGGGATAAAAAATAAGTGCATATGAATGGGATGGAAACTCAGTAATTAAGTTTGCTTAACCCTCTTTCACGAAGCCTTTTGTGCGCCATTTGCCTGACTTCCACCGATGCAGGAGGATGACGCCGCGGATGTTTTCATCGAGGGCGAAGCCAACCCACATGCCCACGAGACCGAAGCCAAGGGGTATGCCGATGACGTAACTCACGCCGACAGCCACGCTCCATTGGAAGATGACGCCGATGACGAAGGGGTAGACAGCATCGCCTGTGGCCCGCAACGTGCTGCCGGCGAAGATATTGGACGTGCGGCCTACCTCAAGGAAAATATCGATGAACAGAACCCAGACACCCATTGTGATGATTTCTGTATTGTCGGTGAAGGCTTCGAGGATGTACCGTCCTGTCAGCGCGAGAATCACCGAACCGGTGATGGTGATGATCATCGACCAGCGGAAGAAGTAATTGCCGAGGACGTAGGCAGCCTGATGCCTGCGCTGACCTACAAGGTGACCCACAAGGATGTCGCCGCCCTGGGTGATACTCACGCAGAACAGATAGACAAACATAATCATGTTGTGGCAGTAGGTGCGTGCTGCCAGGGCCTCGTTGCTGATCTGGTTGATGAAAAATGTGATGGCGACCTGCGAGAGACTGTAAGAGATGTTCTCGCTCATGGCAGGGATGCCGATGTGGAGCAGGTTTTTGAGTTCATGCCAAGGCATGGGGCGGAAATAGGGTAGGGGGAAGCGGGGAATATGCACCCTGAAATGGATGGCGGCCAGCAGCACCGTGGCAATGGCGCGGCTGCCTGCAGTGGCGATGGCGGCTCCCTCGACACCCAACTGAGGACACCCCCAATGTCCGAAAATCAGTGCATAGTTGCCCACCATGTTGACCACATTGACGATGCCCGTCACAACCATCGGATAAACGACCTTGTCGGCACTGCGCAAAGAGGCGGAGAATGTGAGCGACAGGGCCTGAAAGAACGAAAAGGCACCCGTCAGCCGCAGGTACACCAGTCCGTCTCCCATCAATTCGGGGCGCAGACCCATCAACTGCAGCAATTCCTCGGCATAAAAGAAAAGCAAGGCACTGACAGACAGGCCAACCAGCAGGTTCACCACCAGGGCCATGCCCACCACCTGCACCAGGCGCTTGCGCAACCCTGCTCCGATGTATTGGGCACAGAGGATGGCTGCTCCCATCGAGAAAAACTGGTAGACGAGGAAGACGAGCGAGATCAGTTGGTTGTCAAGACCTACGGCAGCAACGCTGTTGTCGCTGTATCGACTCAGCATCACTGTATCTACGGCTCCCAACATCATGACGAGAGCAATCTCGATGAACACCGGGACAGTGAGCACCTTCAGTTGGCGCTTCAAGGAATGTTCTGACATTTTAGGTATTTTCGCGGTAAAATTACAAAAAGTCGCACAAAAAAACTCAGCGAAGCCTTGAAAAAGGTCGCTGAGCATGAAAGTCTTGACTTAGGTTAAGAGTTCTCTGAAACAGATGGTGCTGTCACTTTCCGAAAGCCATTACTCCTGAGGGGTTGGTTTGTTCAGACGGAATGAGATGGGCAACGTGTATTTCACACGCACGGCTTTGCCTTTCTGCATTCCTGGAGTCCATTTTGGCATGGCACCGACTACGCGGACAGCCTCGGCGTCAAGGTCATCGTTGACTTTTCGAACAACATGGATATTGCTGATCCTGCCATCACTCTCTACGATGAAATTGATAAGGACCCTTCCCTGAATACCTGCTTTAGAGGCTGTTTCAGGATAGTGGATGTTCTCTTGGAGAAACTTCATCATACCTTCTATGCCGCCAGGATATTCAGGCATTTTTTCCACCACGTCGAAGGCTTCCGAGTCGTTGGTTTCGGTTTCGATGTCCACTTCAGAAGAAACGATGTCATCTGATGTGGCTGCAGAAGATGGCTGCCACGTCGCCGTAGCCTTATAGTTAACGGGCTCGCGTGCCGCGTTCTTGGTTGTGATGATGACGACTCCGTTCTTTCCTTCCTCACCATACAATTCCCTGGACGCTTTGTCTTTTAGGACATCGATATGGTCGATGATTTGGGGGTCGAGTTTCTGCACTTCCTCCATGGTGGAATGTTTGCCATCGATGATGACGAGAGGATTTGCCACATTGCCCTTCATATCATCCATTATTTTGATGGTGATGGGTGCAGTACTAACCGCCGTGTCGGCTTTCACTTCGATGGTCTTTCCACTCACATTCACCTTTCCGGCCTTGCGGCCCTTCTTTACGATTTTCTTTTGAGGCTGTTGGTAGACATAATCGGTGACGGTCTCAGCATTGAGTGCCAGGAATGTTCCCATAATGGGCAGGAGAGCAAGCAGTTTCAACCAACTCATACCATTTGATTTCTTATTGTTAAGCATCATGTTTATGCGGTTTTTGAGGGTACTGTGAGCAATGCCGTTGGCTATGGAGTACCCACCATTGACAGCGGCTTTTTGGATAAGTAGATAAAGATACTGACGCATATTGATGCCTTGAGAGAGAACTGCAGCATCAGCCTCGTACTCATGGATGGCACGCAGGTCTTGGCGAAGCATCCATATAGCAGGGTTGAACCATTGCAGCGCGGTGAGTGTGTCAACGAGGAGTACGTCGAGCGAGTGCCGATAGCGTATGTGGCCTCGTTCATGGGCCATGATGGCGGGGTCTTGAAGTTCGAAATCTGAAACGTTGAGCACAATGTATCGCATCCAACTGAAGGGTGCCACCTGTTTGTCGGTAACGGCGATGACGATGCCATCATCCTGGGGGTGGCGCTCGCTGTGCATGATGAGACGAACTACCTGAGCGACAGACCAAATGATTCGCCCCGCAACAATGAATACACCCAAGAAGAACACGACAATGACTCCTATTTTCCACCATGGCTGAGACGGTTCGATGATGGATGCCATCGGCCGTCCAACGGCAATGCTGGTATCAGGAGTTGTCAGGACGACTGTATGATGGAAGGTGAAGACACAACATGGCAACACGAACGAGGCGACTGCCGTGGCGAGCAGCACCATGCGGTTGAGGCGGTGTAACCTGTCGCGGCTGAGCAACAAGCGATAGAACAGGTAGAATACCGCTATCAGTACAGCGACTTTCAAGTCGTATTTCAGAAATTCCAACATACTAAATCATTTGTAAAATGACAAGAAATTAAGATTGCTCTATTTGCTCGATCAATTCTTTCAGTTCCTCCAAAGAGATCTTTTCTTCCTTCACGAAACTGCTGACGGCATTCAGATATGAGTCGTCAAAATAGTTCTTGATGACTCCGGCGAGACTCGAACGTCCGTATTCCTTCTCCGATATGGTCGGGAAATATTGATAGGATGTGCCGAACTGCTTATGGTCAAGGAAGCCCTTCTTCTCTAGAATGCGCACTGTCGTGGACAGCGTATTGAAATGGGGGCGTGGCTCGTCGTAGTACTCCAACAGTTCCTTGACGAACATTGGCCCATGCTGCCAATACAGGTCCATGATTTCCTTTTCTTTACGAGTTAGTTTTTTCATCGTTCTTTTCCTTTTATTTTCACATCCATCAAATGCGTCAGTATCTTATCCGATTACAAAGTAACTAAAAAAATTAGTTTGATAGAACTAAAACCTTTAGTTTTTATAGTTTATTAAGAAAATAATGGCGCATTTTTTAGTTGTTCACACATGAGTGAAAGAAAATCCACAGTAGTAGACACTGGTCCCGATGATAATGAATGCAGGAGATGGTGGCATGACAAATGGGTCAACGACGCCAGTCAGAAAGAGGTCATGTTTGAGATTTCGCAATATTTCGTAATCGCCATAGACTGGATAAAAGAAAAAGTGTTATCTTTGCCTTCGGCGAAGATAGGCTGCATCTCGGGAATGAGAATAAAAAACATCTTTTATTCTGCATTCCACTCGATTTGCACTATCTTTGCAACCGAAAGAACCAAAAAGCAAATAGAGACATTATGAGAACCCTTGAAGACCAGCATAGGCTACTGGAGGAACTTCTGTCAATGGCTCGCCAACGCAAGAGTGCTGGCGAGACGGAATGGATAGAGTTCAAGACCAACATAGGAGAGTCACACCGTAGCATCACTTACGAAGGTGTGGGCAACTACATCTCTGGACTGGCTAACTCGGCCTGCCTGAAATACAAGTCTCATGGCTATTTGGTACTGGGAGTAGAGGATGGTTCTTGGAAGGTAGTGGGCACCAACCTGCGGATGCCATCTACCAAGTATGGCAATCAGGATTATGAATTGTGGCTGAGAAAGAACTGCTCACCCATCATTCCTTTTGACATAGAAGAGTTTGACTATAATGGCGACAGCAATCTTCGTGTCGTCATCTTCGAAATACAGGCTGCCGCAGGAGAACCGGTCAACTTCAAGGGCATTTCCTATGTTCGCATAGGCAGTAACCTGACAAAACTCAAGGATTTCCCCGACTATATCCGCCAGATTTATCTATCGCAAAAGGATTGGAGTGCCGAGATAGTGAATGGCGCCACATTGGATGACCTCGATCCTGAAGCGATTCTAAAGGCACGTGAACTATATGCCACAAAGCACGAGAAACTGGCAGAGGAGATGAAGACCTGGGACGATGAGACGTTTCTCAATAAGGCCAAGATAACGCTCAAAGGCAAGATAACAAACACCGCCGTTTTGCTGTTGGGCCGTTCTGAGAGCGAGTATCTCATATCACCTGCCGTGGCACGCATCAGGTGGATTTATAAGGATTCCACTGGCAACGAACGTGATTTCTCCATCGAAACATGTCCTCTGATCCTGGCAGCAGAGAAAGTGTACCATAAAATACGCAACTTCAAATACCGCTACATGAATCCTACACTCCTCTCCTTGGTTCCAGAGGAACTTGACACTTATGACCCATTCATCATACGCGAGGCCCTGAACAACGCCATTGCCCACCAAAATTATCGGTGCAATGGCATGATCAATGTGGTGGAAGAGGAAGACAGGCTCATTTTCAGCAATCTTGGCAGTTTCATCCCCAACAGCATTAGGAGTGTGCTTGAAAACGACGCCCCCGAAGAGAATTACAGGAACAAAATGCTGGCGAATGCCATGGTGGAACTGGGGCAAGTGGACACGATAGGCAGTGGTATCAGGCGCATGTTCAACAAGCAACGTGACAGACTGTTCCCCATGCCTGATTATGATATCAGTGACAACCGCGTGAAGGTGACCATCATTGGCAAGGTGGTAGACATTGACTATGCCATGCTATTGACAAGGGACAAGTCCCTCAGTCTGCTTGAAATTGAGATGCTCAGCAGGGTGCAATTGCGTCGCCCATTGAGCAATGACGAGATTGCCTATCTTAGAAAGAGGAAACTTGTTGAAGGCCGAAAGAATGCCTTATATTTTGCCAAAAGTGTTGCTAAAGCCACCGGGCAAGAAGCGAAATACACTAAGAACAAAGGCTTTGATGACAACTATTACAAGGACCTTATCGTCACCTATCTGGCGCAGCACGGCAAGAAGGGAAGAGCAGAAATCAACGAATTGCTTTTAGACAAGCTGCCCGATGCATTGACGGAGAAACAAAAGCACACAAAGGTGGGTAACTTGCTTTTAGCATTACGAAGGTCTGGCATTATTGAGATTGGTGAAAAGAAACAATGGACTTTGAAAAGTTCGCATAAATAAGCCTCATTTTATGCGAACTTTATGTGAAGTTTATGCGAACTTTTATCATAAGTTATTCTAAATCAATAGATTCTATCAAACCTATAATGCGAAGTCTGTGCAAACTATGGGTGAACCTTGAGAGAACTTAAGAAAAGACAATAAAAACAGGCATCCAATTTATTCTTTATATTTGCGAATGATTACAAACATTTTAAGCATCAATCTATGAAACATATAAAGTGGGGCGTCATTGTCTTCCTTTGTTTCTTGGTTTCATGTGCACAAATGCCAAACGAGTCAAATGAGGCCAAAGAGATGGAAATAGTTTATCAAACATTTCATATAGATTCCAAGTCCATCACCCGCCCTTCTTCGACTTTTTATCTGGAGGGTTGTGCAAAATACAATGGACAGTATTTCTGCCTGTTCAGGGAGGATTCAATAGTTAACTCATGGAAGAACAGTTATTACCATATTCTTGTCATACAACCTACAGATTCAACAGTCAGTGAAGTTTCCAAGACGGAAGCAAGGCTTATTGAATACAAGTCGGACCTGGTCTATGATTATCCTCAAATGTTTGTCCGCAATGATTCCCTGCTCATCAAAGGGTTTGGTGTTGGAGAGGGAGGTTATAAATATCATTGCATCATTGACAGCATCTGTGGTGATGAAGGTTCGTCTTGTTGGAAACTCAAGGAAATTTCACCGCCTTCTTCCATTGTCCATGAAGATGATGAATACAGTGTGAAGTTTACAAACAGTGGGCATGGTGGACAATACATAAGTTTCATAGACAAGTACGACTTGCAAGAACATATCTATAGATGCTGGGGCAAGGTTTTCAAGCGAAATGATGGCTATTACCTTTGCAGCAATGAGGCCATCTGCAGAATTTCAAACCCAAAAGAAGGTCTTGTTCATTCAAAAGACACCATCATCTATGGACACACCGTCGCCACTAGTTATTGGAATGCACCTGCTTCAAACCCTGAGATTCTTTTTTCTCCTTCAGACCCAGGCATATTGTTGAATGCTTTTTTCATGCAAAATGATACCATTTACATGCTTGAGACATACAAGGACAGCACATATCTATCGTTATTCGACGGGCAGGGAATCATTCGCATAAAAAACGTGGAACAGAAAGTGAGTTATATCTTCAGTTCTTCGCAGGGAAAAGATTATATGGGTTATGGTGGCACATACAATTTCATCAATTATTCAAAGGACGGTGAAGGACATTTTGGCATTATCGACATTGATGGTAACCGGGTGACGATTGTCAACCTATTGACCAATCAGCCCTCGCTCGACAATCATGGCATAGATAAGTTGATAGATTCATCCAAGAGAAAGGAACATATTCTATTCAGTCCTCCCAAATTTGTTTTGCCACCCGCCGTCTGACTTGGAAGTGACGGAAATGTTGTTGGAAGAATGCCATGGAATGCCCATCGAAAGGATTTCATCTCTCCCAAAGCAGGATAGGGACAAGATTCTCATTTCCATTCTGAAAAAAGGAGCAGGAATCAGACAACTGTCCAAACTTTCAGCGGTTGGCTTCAGCATCATAAGAAGGCTCAAAAATGTATCAGACTCCCCGTTCCCCTGATACGTGAAAACGTATTATTCCCCGTCCACTTGATACGTTCCCCTGATATGTGAGTGATGGAAGTGTATCATGTGAACGGGGGCCTGATACGCCCTATTACTTTTGATTCGGGGATTCGACGGAGAGGGAAATAGAGGAGGTGCGTGAGGAGAAAGCCGGTGCATAGACACATTGGACGGTGCAAATGCCTGTCTCATATTGTCCGGGACGGTCTACATAATACTCCGTTTCGATGACGGTGGTTCCCTTTCTCAACCTGTCGGCATAGAAATGCGTAGCGTTATCCTTCACGACACGATAGTAGCCATTATGGTAACCGCTCACCACATCTGCTGGTTCGAGACAAGCGGCCCGCTTGTCAGTGATTTGCACAAAATCATAATCTTGGTCAGCCTTGATGGTCAGGCGCACCCGCACCTTGTCGCCCACATGGAGATGGCTGGCGTCACCGATGATTTCACGCTTCACCGACAATCCCGTGGAGGCGTCTCCCACATCCCGTGTCTTGCGCATGGACTGGGTGATGACCGTACCCCACGATGTATGTGGTGTTGTCTTGACGATATTCAGTTTCCCCTGCACATCATCAGCCACCACCATTTTGACATAACCGATTCCCGCTGCCGGAGTTTCATGCTGCAATGCTTTTCCGTCCAATGTGAAGGTCGTCTCCTGACCAGCAGCAGATAGTTTTGCAGACATCTCCTCACTGCTGTCTCCTAAAAAAGCATGGATGGCGTTGATGCTGTTGATGGCGCTGCCCCAACCCTTTGTGCGTCTCTGTGAGAGCAACCACCTTCGCATCAGTTCCACCGACACGGTGTCCTCAGGTTCCACCAATCTCAGTGCCTCAATGGCCATCGTCACCGTGGGAATCGTCCCGTCACACCATGTGTACTGGGCACGCGGGGTGTCGAAATACATCCCACGCTCAGGCGAGGTCACCGCATATTCCTTGAGACTTTGCAAATAATCGCGGGCCTTGCTCTTCTGACCCTCATAGGCCATGATGACCGCACAGGCAGCCTTTCCATAGATGGTCAGGTCCAGTTGGCGTCCCCGCACGAATTCCATCAACTGCTTTCTCATTTTCTGGGTTTCCGCATTAGGCTTGTCATCCATCAGCGCGCAGATATACAGATAGTGCTGCATGTCCTCGGTAGGTGTCTCCATCTTTGTCTCACGCTCCATATCCTCCTTCATCTGCTTGTCGAGATAGCGCACTCCCTGCAGGAGCATTCTTTCGACCTCATAGTTTCTGTACTGATTGTTCCCCATTGTCCGATAGAGTCTGGCCAGGATTTCCATGACAGACAATGTGGTGTATCGCGAACTGGGCATACCCTTCCACCAAGCCCATCCGCCATCCGGACACTGTAGGGCTTTCAATCTCGCAACACTCTGCTCGATGCGCATGCTCATCGTTGGCTTGTCGAAGAATTTCATCAGGTTTCTCCTGTCTGATGTTTCCCATTTGGCATCCATCACCCATGGCGTCTCCGCCAAAACGATACCATACATGCCGTCGTTTCTTTGCAATTCACCTACCAGCGGACTGTCTTCGGCGGGTGCTTCCCTCCATTGACTGATAATCTTGCCGGGCAACGGCGAGGTGTTGAGGATATTCTCGCCCAATCTGTTCACATAGAGTGCAATGGCCTGGGATATCGCATCCTCCTCAGGGCGGGCCGTGAGCGTGGGCATGGCCGTCACCATCATCCAAGCCGGATTGTCGGTATATTCGATGGTCATGCTGCGATGTTGGGCGCTGCCCTGTAGCATGCTGTCCACATCTAAAGTCAGGGTTGTCGGCTGGTGCATGGTGAAAGCGTAGGAGTCGGTAGTCATCTCTCGGTCGGGCAGCACAGGCAGGAAGCCCTGCTCACCGTCGGCAAAATCTTTTCCGCTCACACTGATACGGCACACGAGGAGATTGGCTTGGCCATCCGGAACGAAGGAGAAAGTCACTGGCGTGGTGGCATTCTTCTCCACGGAGAAATCACATTTGTCTGAGAAAACCACCTTTTTAGTCTCTGCATCCTTCAACTCGATGGTTGCCACACCCGACTGCGGTTTGTCCCCTAAGTTAGACACCCTCGCTGAGATGGTGGCCTTGTCGCCTACTCTCAGGAATCTTGGCAAATTGGGTTGCACCATCACCTCTTTCTGTGCGACAGCCGTACAGTCCATCATCCCCATGTTCATGTCAAGGTCGTGAGCCATACCCAAGAACCTCCATGTGGTGACGCTCTCGGGCAGTTTGAACCTGATGGCCAGGGAACCATCATCACCGGTCAGAAGAGTGGGGTAGAAGAAGGCCGTCTCGTTCATGTTCTCCCGGATCGGTATCAGAGCGGACTGCTCTGTCCCAGCCGATTCCTGTTCCATCTCCTCTGTTTCGGAATAGGGGCTCCTATAGCCATAGACGCGAGAGCGACTTCCTCTTACTTGTACACCGCCTGTCAGACTGGACTTTTTCTGCGTTCCATATCCCACGACCACCACTTCTTCCAAGCGGTTGTAATCTTCGGCCAGTTGCAAGACGGCATATTTTCCCTTGCGCAGCGTCTCTTTCAAGGAGATATAACCAATATAAGAGACGATAACCTCCAAATCCTTGTCAGCCTTGATCTCAAACTCTCCGTCTATGTTCGTCACCGTTCCCTTTTTACCCTTAGTGGCGCCACTTAGAGTCACGGTAGCACCAATGATGGGTTCGCCTCCCTCATCGACAACGATGCCCGACACATAGCCCCGTCTGCCCTGTTTCCTTATACCTTTGTCCATTTTCTTGGAGACACTGGCGAATTGGGCCAATGTATAGTCATTCGCTCTCAGCGACAGCAAGTCATTGTCGAAATGGCTCAAAGACAAGGGATTGACGGGCAATTCCGACCATACCTTGGTCACTCCATTCTTTCTCAGTTTAGAGAAATCCGGCCTTTTCCAGTTGGTGGAAGCCGTGTAGAATCCCAACATTTGACTTTTTTTCGACCATTGGGGTTTCACGATCTGGTCGAGCGAGGCATCATAGAGGACAGCCAACAACTGTGCCTTGGCTGGTGTGCCGTCGCTCTGTCGGATTCTCATCGTCCATTCCTCCTGTTGGCCGGGACTGAGACGGTCGCGGAAGGTCTCCCATTTCATATCGAGTTGATGCTCCCTCATGGGTGCTTCGATGATGGCTTTCTCCCGATAGACCACCCCATCCCTGACAAAGGCGAAGGTGATGCAGATGCCCGCCCCGTATTCCGACCGGTAGGAGAAAGAGCGGTTGTACATCTCGTCGTTGAGCCAGAAAGAGCCGCCCTCGAGTCTCTTGTTGTCCGCAAACAAATCATAGACCACATACACGTCTTTGAGAGAGGTGCCCAACTGAATATTCACATTTCCTCCGTCGTCAGGGAAGCGTGTGTCGCTTTGGGCGAAGCACTCCCGCGTGAAGGTCGCTGGTTGCCGCGCCTGATAGTCAACGATGAAGAAACTGGTTTTTACCGTGTCGTTGTCATACACCGCATATAGTGTGTGCTCCCCAGCGAGTTTCAGCCTTTCTCCATCCGGTAATGTGGCCTGCGTGTTGGTCCTGACAGTGAAAGGATGGTCTGGTTGGTCGATATAGCATACTGCCACGGTGTCGAGGGGTTCTCCCCACTTGTCGGAGAGTTGCACGTTCACGGTTTTCCGAGAGGAGATGTCCATCTTTTGCTTGGGCCAATCCACCGTCAGGTCATGGTTCTTGCTGGCCATGAAAAGTGTTTTCTCCACCTCATGCGTCTCCCCTCCCAGGTCGGTGACCGTGGCTTTCACCAGAAACTTCCATTTGGGATTCTCCTCGTCCGATTCCGGCGTTTCCGTTGGTATGCTCACGACGAATTCCCCTTGCTGGTCGGTATGCACCGTATTTTCATGGATGGTGGTCAGGGAAGACCTGTTCAACCCTCTTTTCACCGTGTATCTCACCTGTGCTCCCACCATCGGTGCCCCGGAGAAAGCAGTGGCACAGCCTTTGAGCATGAGGGAGTCCTCGTCCTCCATCAAACGACCATTGGCCAGAGACTGTCGGGGCATGAACTCGACCTTGAACGTCGGCCGCTTGTAATCCTCCACCCTGAACGTCAGAATATTATAACACTTCTTTCCAGAAACGGCATGGATATGGAAGACTCCGTTCCGCCTGCCCTCTGGTATTTTGACAGTGAAGAATGCCGTGCCATAGTCATCCGCCAAAAGTGTGGTATCCATCACAGAAGTGTTATTGGCATCATCAACCGACACTTTGAGTTGTCTGCCTGCCAAAGGTTTGATGTGCGTGTTCTTGCTGTTCTGGAAGGCCAGCAAAGCCACGTTCACCTCCTGTCCAGGCCTGTAAATCGCCCGGTCGGTGTAGATGTGAATCATCTTCTGTGTACCCAGTCCTCCCTTGCCATAATAGCCGATGACCCTCATCTCTATGGCTGGCGAGGCATGGTCGTCATCAGTGGAGGCATACACCCACATACCATAACTCCGCTTTCTTCCTGAGAGAATCACCTCTCCGTTGGAGTCAGTCAGATACACCTTCACATCATTGGGCTTGTACTGGTCGTATAGAGACACCTTGGCCCCGGCGATGGGGTGTCCTGTCGTCCCTCTCACCACCACCAGTCTGGTGTGGGATTTCGGCAGGGGTTCCGCCAGCAGATACACATCGCTGACTGAGAAGTGAAACCTCATGGTATCGATGGCACAGTCGTCGGCTGTGAGTTCGGCGATATAGTTCCCTACAGGGAATCCCTCCATCCTGAGCGTATCGGAAAACAACTGCCAGTCGTTGGGCATGTGGAGTCGTTTCCGATATTCAGTCACGTTGGTGCTGTCCACAAATTCGCGAATTTGTTTATAGCGGAACTCGCTGACAACGCCACCAACATTCATCTTGGATATTTGAGCCTGACTGAGGTGGAGTGGCATGATGCGCAGACGAACTGATTTCACATTGCGGATATCGTACAATCTGACCACCCTGGACGAGTCAGGCAACAGCCTGTTCTCACCCATGTCCACTTTGAACGACGGCTGCGTGAGTTGGTTCCTGAAATTTCTCAGCGTGTTGGTGTTTTTCCATTCGGGCCATTTGCTGACAGCCTCATCGAGATACGCCATTTTCTCCTCCACCGAGAAACGTTTTCCCACACACATCAACTTGTATCTTTCGATGGCCACCTCACAACATTCAGGTATGTCTCCATACAGAGCGATGAGCGAATCAAGTTGGGTGATCAGTTTTTTTCTGTTTTCAGGCTTCACTTCGCCTTTGTTGTCACAGCAGTCATGCACTGCCATGCGGAAGGCGGCATACATTTCCGCCCGCCGGTTTCCTGCAAGGGCATAATAATCGTGCAGCACCCGATAATTGTTCGTCTGGATGCCGATGACAGAGAGCAAGTCGTTGCCGAAGATTTCACTGTCCATACCTGTCGTAACAAAGGGTTGGAGAGTCTCCGCCTTGTTGGCTGCCAACAGTTTTACATGCTCCACGGCTTTTTTCCGGTATTTCTCCGCCTCTTCGGTGTCGTAGTCACCGATTCTCATCACATTGGCCAACACCGTCTGATACACAGCCGCCAAAGTAGGGTTCCAGGTGTTAGCCGACCGTTCCTCCTCCACCAAGTGGCCGATGGCATCCGGTATGGAATCGGGAGATATTTCACCTGCCAATGAAGCCTTCATCATTTCTGCAGCGAGCAGTTGCCCATAGTTGGACTCATGCCGGGCTTTCATCATGATCTGGTCCATCACTCCCATCTGAGAGCGGGGCAGGTGCTTGGTGGAATACTTATATGCTTGTCTCCACAAGGAATGGTAACTGCGTTTCAACACCTTTGCGTCGGGCAGGGTGCCAATGGCTTCCGCTGGCTTCAACTTGTGGTTGGCCACAGCGAGTGAGACCACGCCGACATCTCCATTCTGGCATGTCTTTTCGAAATCAGCGTAACTCACGTGTGTGATGCGGACGATGGCCTGTTTCGAGGAGCACGGAATGACAAAATAGCCATCGTCATTGGTCACTCCTTGATTGAGGGTGTCTCTGTCATTGACCGACAGCAATGTCACATTGGCAAAACGCACGGGTACGTGTTTCGCATCCATCACCTGACCGATGAAGCGCACCGAGTCGCGCTGGGTGCACTCCACAAAGATGTCGGTATCGAATTGGGTGATCCGCATGGGGTAGTAGCCACACACCTGACTGACGGCTTGCGGAATGGTGGCTTCGCGGATCGTGGTGGTGACTCGGAAATCCTCCAGGTCGTCATAAACGAAATTGACGGTGATGGTGTCGCAGTCGTTGTCCAATGCGAGAAGGGCTTCCGATAGAGAGACATCCTCAAAATCGTGATTCACGGTCTGTGCCTGAGCCATGGTCAGAGGCAGGATGACAGTGAGTAAAAGTATGATAAGTTGTTTCATTCCCAGATGGTTGATAGTGGTTTTCATCCCTCCCCCCTCTTGGGGGGCGATGGTATTACCCTTTATATAACGGATGAAAAGAGAAAAAAACAACCCCAAAGTGCAAAAAAATCATTATTTCAACACAAAGGTACAGAGATACAGAGATTCTATTCCTATTTTCCAATATTCCCTAGACCATAAAACCAGCGACCGCGGAGCGGTCAAATTAATGTATAATTACATGGAAATTACATGTTTGAATATTTTTAACACGAATGACCATTAATTGAACATAAATTTCAAGTAGTTAAGAAGTTATCGCTTCGTGCACGTTCGGGCGGATTTGTAATCCGACCGCGTTTAATATCAGGATTTTTAATCCGATAAGATTCTGATAATGAACCGTTTCTTTCACATATAATGACCATATAATTACCAATATTATATCATTCTCTGTATCTCCGTGTCTCTGTGTTGAAATATTGTTCGTGCTTTCGTGGTTGCAACAAGGCACACACCAACTGATATGGAGAGATGATCAAAAAACGCTTCGCTTCGGAAAAAAGAAGAAAAACATTTTTGGTTGACAACCTTCAAACGCTGATGCTTGCGAAAAAGTGCCAAGGCACTCACAAAAAAGGTGAAAAAACTTGGGGCTGCTTGCCAAAGGCCAAATGCCAAAAGCCAAAGCATATCAGGGGGACGGAGATTTTGATTCGTTTTTCTCAACACAAAGGTACAGAGACACAGAGATTTTTAGGAATGAGCCGCTTTAGACCATAAAACCAACGACCGCGGAGCGGTCAAATTAATGTATAATTACATGGCAATTACATGTTTGAATACTACTCCCAACTTGCGGAAGTTGAATTCAACGACTTGTATTTTGAAAGTCCATTTGATGGATGATTTTCGCTATCTCATAGAGGACAGAGAAGGGCACGGCAATGGGACATTCCCGGATGGTGCTGGCATAGTCGCGCCATCCGTTGGCTTGGCAGTAGGCCTCGCGGGCACCGAATGGCACATAGATGACGACAGGATTGCCTTGGAGGTCCTTCAGGAATAATATGGCTTCTCCCTCGTAAAAAGGGGGCGTGGGAGCCTCGCAGTAGATTTTGGGTATGGAGCAGGAGAAGGTCCACCGTCCTATGTGGGTCATCTGGATGGGCAGGGTGATGTCCTCTCTGTGGAAACCCACAAAGGCCTCGTCGGACAGTCGCGTGACACTCCGGGGGATGATGGCCACCGGACTGCCTGTCACCATCATGTTGGTGGCTGTCTCGATGATGGCATTGCAGTCTTCGCGGCTGTCATAAACCGGATTGGCTGTGCTCACCTCCACCCGGCTCAGGTTCTCGTTGCAGATGAAGGCTCTCGTAGCAATCGACGTAGTCTTGGCGGGGATGAACAGTTCGCGCAGGTCGCAGTGCATGAACGCATCTCTGTTCACTTGCTCGAGATCGTCTGGCAGTTGGATAGCGGTCAGTGACCTGCAGGCGTAGAAGGCATAACTGTCGATGAGGCGGATGGTGGAGGGAAGACGGATGGACTGCAGGTGGGAGCATCCCTCAAAGGCGCTGGTCTCGATGGTCTGGATGCCCGTGAAGAACTTCAGTTCGTCGAAATGAGTGATTCGGGTATTTCCGCAGAAAGCCTTGCCGATGGTGTTGACCGCCATGGCCTCGTCTATGGACAGTTCCTTGTTGCCGTCGCGGTCCCATCGTCTGATGCAGACGGTCTTCACCTCGGGGTCGGCAAACGGGATGTGGTCAGTCATCAGGGGAACGACATGGCTCCAGGCCTGACTCAGGATGATGTGCTCTGTCTCCTCTGGTTGCAACTTTTCGTCGCCTGGTTGAAAGCCGGAGGCCAACAGCCTTGTACCATCGTTGATTTGTTCCACCATTGCGTAGTCAGCAAAGATGGTGCTGAGTTTCGGACAGTTGTTGACATGTCTGCTGCCTACGTTCGACTGTGGCAGTTTGGCCTCAAAAATGATGGTCTCCAGTTGGGGACAGTCATCGAGGATGTGGTCGCCGATGCCGGCCACTGTCCCAGGGAAGGAGAAGGCCTCCAGTCCTGACTGGCGGAAGGCGTCGTGCCGGAAGAAGCGCACCGTGCCAGGGATTTTCAATGACCGTAGGTTGCTGCATCCCATGAAGGCCTCTGCGCTGATGTCGGTGAGTCCCGTGAAATGCTCCAGTTCCTCAAACGAGCGCAGCATCTTGTTCTGGGTGAACACGTTTCCCAGTTCGGTGACGGCGGCGGCCTCCTCAAAGGTCAGTTCGCCGTCGCCATTGGTGTCCCAGTGAAGCAGGCACAGCCGCTCCGCCTCTGGGTCTGCGAAATCCAGTATCTCATGGTTGAGCACGCGCAGTTGGCGGTTGAGCACCGCCGTGTGCTGGGCCTGACTCAGGGCTTGCTGGCGCAGTCGGTCGATTTGGAAGACAAGGGCGGCGATGATGCCTACCACAAGGAGGATGAGGGCCGCCCACAGCAGCCGCTGCTTGGTGCGGTTGCGGAGGTCAGCGAGCAGTGCGTCCATGTTCTGGTACCGCTGACCGATGGGGCGCAGGCATCGCTCGGCTACACGCCGGTAGTTGCCCCTGCCGAGGTTCATCTCCTGCATCACCATGCCGAACGAGTAGATGTCGTTGCGCACGTCAGCCACCGTTGCCTGCATCTGTTCGGGAGCCATATACTTCAGGGTGCCCGCCGGTTGTTTCAGGATGGCGTGGCTGTCGGTGTCGGCCAGTCCGAAGTCGATGATTTTGGCGTAGTTGCCGTTGTGGGTCACCATGATGTTCGACGGCTTCAGGTCGCGATGCACCACCTGCTGCGAGTGGATGTAGGCGAGGGCGTCGGTCATCTCGTCGGCCAGGCGTCGGCGTTCCGACAGCGGGGGCTTCTCGGCCAGGTATTCGCCGAGGGTGCGCCCGTCTATCCATTCTGCCACGATGCAGACAGCCTTCCCGCGGCCGGGGATGGCCACCGTCTCCATGCTGCTGGCTTGCAGCACGCCGCTGTGCTGCAACCGCATCATGATGCTGAACTCCTTGCGCAGCATCTCATGGTAGGCGGGGTCGGATGTCAGGTTTTGTTTGAGGCATTTGAGCAGATACCACCGGCTGTAGCGCTTCGCTTTATACAGGTCGCAGTAGCCTCGGGAGGACAATGGTTCCACATCGGTGAAGTCGCTGCTGACTCCCTCAAAATCTGTGGTGGAACCCAGGTAACCGGAGATGTCTTCGCTGTGCTCTGCCATCAGTCACGCCGGTTGGTTTTGAACAGCACGCCTCCCTGTCTGCCGCAGGAATAATTGACCGGCGGCCGACCGTCCTGTACGAGATGGTTGAGATAGAGTGGCTCGCCCTCGATGATGACGTTGCACCTGAACGTGTCACCCTGACGGAGGCGGGTGTTCTCCGAAGAGGTCACCACAAACTGTGTGTCGCCCTCATAGCGTACATGGCAGGTGCGGTCGGGCAACCAATAGAGCGTAACCTCATCCCCCACTTCCAGGTTCTCGGCGACATCGATGTGGTTGCCCAACAGGGGACAACTCGGCATCTCCTCTTTATTGAAAGGCTTTTGGCCAAAAGCCCCGAAATCCGTGTAGCCGCAGAACTTGGCCAGCGTGTCGAGGGTCTGGGTGCTGGGTGAGTGGTCGCTCTGCATGTATCCCCAGAAACGTTTCAGGGTGGACGAACTGATCATCACGCGGGTGCGCTCGAACACTTTCTCATGCAGCATGTCGAAGTCTGCGGGTTTTTGCATCTTCTTCTTCATGACTGTCTCCGTCGCCTGACGGAGCAGTTCGTACAGCCGCGTCTCTCTTCCAGAATTCTCATTGATAGGTCGCATAGGCGTATGATAATAATAAATCCTTCGTTTCCGACCGCAAATATACAAAAAACAATCAAAACAATCAAAATTCCCAAGACAATCTAACAAACTCCATTACTATAGTAAAAGAAATCGCCTTCAGCCTCGCGACTAATCATAGAGGACTTCATCCTTTTTTAATCCTTTTTGCGAATGTCTTGGCATTTTTTAGCATGCATCAGCGTTTGAAGAATGTCAACCAATTCTGTTTTTATATTTTTTTTCGAAGCGAAGCGGTTTTTGATCATCTCTTCTTTTGCGGATAGGTTTCAACTTGCAGAAGTCGAATCTTTTTTAGAGTGCCCGCGGTTGGCAGTTGGAGGGGATTTGCATTGCTTTTCCCTTCGGCCAGCGACCGTTGGTTCCCCGACCCATGAACTGTGTTTTTGTAATCCACAACAATTCTCTGTATCTCTGTATCTCTGTGTTGATTAAATAATGATACAAAATGATACAAAAATAATTTGTTCATGTTTTACATCTTTCCGAAATTTGTAGCAGACAACCGCCATCGACGTGCCCTGCCATCGCTGGAGTGTCACATGTAAGCCACAGCACAGAAAAATACCGGATGGAAAGAAAAAAACAGCCCACAGAGAGCGTGCTTTCAAAAATTCTTCTTATATTTGCATCGACGCTTGTGAAAACAGGCGGCAACATAAGGAGAGCTACAACGCTTCTGACCGTCAGTGAATCTGCAAACTCTACTGTAAAAGTGTTGGAAGGATTGAGAGCCGCTCTTTCTATATCGTATATTTATGCCTTCACGCTGCTGCGTGGAAGGCATTCGTATATGCCATATAGGTGTGGGCTGATTTTCATTCTTTCTTTTACGGGTATTGCAGAACCTACTGACGAAGAGTGGAGTAGGCCCACACTCCGTGTGTATGAAAAACAATGAACAATTTAAAAGACGGACTATCAGACACCCTCGTCTTATAATATATGTCTAACTTAGTTTTCCTCATAGGGGTGTTAAGGGGAGCATAAATAAATAATGGCAAACATTTTAACTCATTCCATTTTTGGAGATTATCAGGGGGTAGAGAATAGGGTTACAGCAGCTTTTTTGCATGTACTAAATATTGGAGGGGAACCTCTATTACGCTATGTTCTCAGTGCGGTAAACGAATTGTTACCAGCCAATGAGATAAGTATATGTACACAGCTAGGAAAAACAGCAGGAATTAAGAAAATGGTATTTGATGGATTGATTTCTTGTGATTTTAGTTTCTCATATATCATTGAATCGAAGGTAAAAGCAAATGCTTTAACTTCGCAACAAGTAAATACATACCGTCTAAAAAATCCAAATTCTATTCTAATAGCACTTACACCCGATGCTACGGTTCCTTCTTCATTAAATCCAGGAGACATATGGCTCAATTGGACCAAACTTGCAGATGTATTGATTTCATACGAAGATGAAAACCAAGACGATTTATTAAAATATCTCATTGAACAATTTATACTTCTTCTCAATAATTTGAACTTATATGACGATTGGCAGAATCGTGTAATTGTTGTGGGAGGTTCGTGGGGAGAACCCGTTGCATTGAAATATAATTTTTATGCTTGTCAAAATAACCGATATTTTAAACAAGCAAAATATCTTGCTTTTGCCTATAGAAATAAAATAGAGCATTTATTTGAAATACAAGGAACCCCGCAAAATGATATAGATTTATCGCAGCAGCAATCAATACCTCAGTCTTATTTTCGCCAGTATGAACCTCTTTACAAAAAAGGGGACAAACGTGAGTTGTTTTGGCTAAAAGAACTCAAAAATGTAAAAATAAATGTGGTAAATGATAATGTAAGTAAATCTGGTCGCAGAAGTGCCTTCACACAAAGGCAGAAATATACTACATATGAGAAAATTATCAATGCAAAATTTACATCTGAATTGTAAAAATGGAAAAAAATATGCAATATAAAGTAATATCAAAAAACATACAACTATGAAACAAAAAATACTAACCTTATTGCTCATGGCATTCATCCCGATAGCCATGATGGCGTATGACTGTAATGTAGATGGGATTTACTACAATGTCAGCACAGGTGCTAATAAGATAGCAGGAGTGACATACAAAAACATTCGTTACAAGTCCTATTCTGGTTCTGTTACTATACCTTCATCTTTTGTGTATAACGGTACCACATACAGCGTGACGAGCATAGGGGAGAGTGCTTTTGAGAACTGCTCCGGCCTGACCTCCGTCACCATCCCCTCCAGCGTTACGAGCATAGGGCGTTATGCTTTCTCTGGCTGCTCCGGCCTGACCTCCATCACCATCCCCTCCAGCGTTACGAGCATAGTGCAGCAGACTTTTTCTGGCTGCTCTAACCTGACCTCCGTCTCCATTCCCTCTAGTGTGACGAGCATTGGGTCTAAAGCTTTTTTTAACTGCTCCAGCCTGACTTCCGTCACCATCCCCTCCAGCGTGACGAGCATTGGGTCTAGTGCCTTCTCTGGCTGCTCCAACCTGACCTCCGTTACGGTAGAGAATCCGACACCCATAACAATCGCTTCAGATGTGTTCTCTAATAGCTCCAATATCACGCTCTATGTGCCATACGGTTCCAAAGCCGATTACGAGGCTGCTAGTTATTGGAAATATTTCAAGGAAATCATCGAGGTAGACAACCGCCCAGAACAGACGCTTTCCCTGACGGAAATACCCACCAAAACATACGGTGATGCTGCATATACGTTGCCAGAGAAGACCACTGAGGGCTTGACCATCACTTGGACATCGAGTGAAACCAATGTCGCCACCATCAGTGGCAATACACTGAATATTACTGGTGCTGGCAATGCCACCATCACGGCCACACAGGAAGGCAACAACAGTTATAAGCCTTTCTCCAAGGATTACACTATGACGGTCAATAAGGCTTTGCTGACAGTCACCGCCAAGAGTTACAGCATCAAGCAGGGTGCCCCATTGCCCACCTTCGAGGCCACATATTCTGGTTTTAAAAATAACGAAAATGTCAGTGTGCTCACCACACCCCCAGCTTTTTCTTGCAATGCGACATCAAGCGATGCTGTAGGTACTTATATCATCACTCCTTCAGGAGCTGATGCTGACAACTACAATTTTAGATATGTAAATGGTAAGTTGACTGTTTATCTTGCTATCATCAACTTTGCCGATGCCAATGTCAAGGCTCTTTGTGTGGCCAACTGGGATACCAACGGCGATGGAGAACTGAGTGAAACTGAAGCTGCTGCTGTGACTGATTTGGGCACAGTATTTAAAAACAATAGTAATATTACTTCATTTGACGAATTGCAGTATTTCACAGGGCTGACGAGCATACATTATGATGCTTTTTACTACTGTTCCAGCCTGACCTCCATCACCATTCCCGAGGGCGTGACGAGCATAGGAGATTATGCTTTTTACCACTGCTCCGGCCTGACCTCCATCACCATTCCCGAGGGTGTGACGAGCATAGGACATCATGCTTTTTCCTACTGCTCCGGCCTGACCTCCGTGACCATTCCCGAGGGTGTGACGAGCATTGGGCAGTATGCTTTTTATGGCTGCTCCAGCTTACCTGTGGAAGACAATTTAAGATATGCTGATACCTATCTCGTGGAGGCAGTTGACAAAACACAATCTACATATACCATCAAGCCAGGAACAAGGTTTATTGGATCTGAGGCTTTTTATGACTGCACTGGCCTGACCTCCATCACCATCCCCGAGAGCGTTACGAGCATAGGGGCATCTGCTTTTTCTGGCTGCTCCAACCTGACTTCCATCACCATCCCTTCCAGCGTGACACACTTCGACCCGTCATCATACACTTACTGGGATAATGTAAATATCTTTACAAGTTCATCTCTTTTTGAAAGATGTACTAGTTTGACCTCCATCAATGTAGCTACAGATAATTCTTATTTTGATTCACGCAACAATTGCAATGCAATTATTGAAACATCCTCAAATACGTTGATTTTTGGATGCAAAAACACAATTATTCCCTCTAGCGTGACGAGCATAGGAGAGTGTGCTTTTTCTCGCTGCTCCGGCCTGACTTCAATAACCATCCCCAACAGTGTGACGAGTATAGAAAGATGTGCTTTTGGAGCCTGCTATGGCCTGACTTCCATAACCATCCCCAACAGTGTGACGAGCATAGGGGAATATGCTTTCTCTTGGTGCTCCGGCCTGACCTCCATCACCATCCCCTCCAGCGTGACGAGCATAGGGACACGTGCTTTCGAAGACTGCTCTGGCCTGACGTCCGTGACCGTAATAAATCCAACACCCATAACAATCGATGAGAGAGTGTTCTCCAATCGCACCAATATTACGCTCTATGTGCCACTAGGCTCCAAATCTGCTTACCAAGATGCTGACTATTGGAAAGATTTCAATATTGTAGAGATGAAGGTTACATCAAATAACATCATCACTTTTGCCGATTCCAATGTGAAAGCCATTTGTGTGGCTAATTGGGATACTGATGGCAATGGAGAACTGAGTGAGGCTGAGGCTGCTGTAGTGGCTGATTTAGGCAACGTTTTCAAAAGTAAAGGAATTACTTCATTTGATGAATTACAGTATTTTACATTGTTGACGAGCATAGGGGATAATGCTTTCTATGATTGCACCAGCCTAACCTCCATCACCATCCCCGAGGGTGTGACGAGCATAGGAGATGATGCTTTTCAAAGCTGCTCCGGCCTAACCTCCATCACCATCCCCTCCAGCGTGACGAGCATCGGCAACAGCGCTTTTGGGGATTGTTCCGGCCTGACCTCCGTCACCGTGGCTTCAGGAAATACCTATTATGATTCACGTAACAACTGCAATGCCATCATTGAGACATCCACAAACACGTTGGTTGCAGGCTGCAAAAACACTGTTATCCCCTCCAGCGTGACGAGCATAGGGGATAATGCTTTCTATGATTGCACCAGCCTAACCTCCATCACCATTCCCGAGGGTGTGACGAGCATAGGGAATTATGCTTTTTATTACTGTTCTGGCCTGACCTCCATCTCTATCCCCAACAGCGTGACGAGCATAGGGAATTATGCTTTCTGTTTCTGCTCCGGCCTGACCTCCATCGACATCCCCTCCAGCGTGACGAGCATAGGGGAATATGCTTTCCGTAGCTGTTATGGCCTGACCTCCATTGACATCCCCAACAGTGTGACGAGCATAGGGAATTGTGCTTTTTGTGATTGTTCCGGCCTGACCTCCGTCTCCATCGGCAACAGTGTGACGAGCATAGGGGAATATGCTTTCCGTGGCTGCCGCAGCCTGACCTCCATTGACATCCCCAACAGTGTGACGAGCATAGGAAATAATGCTTTCTCTTGGTGCTCTGGCTTGACCTCCGTGACCATCGGCAACAGCGTGACGAGCATCGGCAACTGCGCTTTTGAGTGGAGCGGCAACCTGACCTCCGTTACGGTAGAGAATCCGACACCAATAACAATCAGCTCAAGTGTGTTTTTCTATCGCACAAGTGCTACGCTCTATGTGCCATACGGTTCCAAAGCCGCTTACGAGGCTGCTGATAACTGGAAAGAGTTCAAGGAAATCATAGAGGTAGACAACCGTCCCGAACAGACTTTATCCCTGACGGAAATACCCACCAAGACATATGGTGATGCTGTATATACGTTGCCAGAGAAGACCGCTGAGGGTTTGACTATCACTTGGACATCGAGTGAAACCAATGTCGCCACCATCAACGCTCACATATTGACCGTCACCGGCGCTGGTAATGTCACCGTCACGGCCACACAGGAAGGCAACAACAGTTATAAGCCCTTCATCAAGGAATACACCTTCATCGTCAACAAGGCTCCGCTGACCATCACAGCCCCAAGCCACAACTTACAGTATGGAGATGCTTTCCCCATCTTCGAGATTACTTATTCCGGCTTCAAGAACGGCGAGACTGCCAGTGTGCTAACCACCCAGCCCACTTTTGGCACTTCTGCCACATCAACCAGCCCTGTCGGTACCTATGACATCACTGTGAGCGGCGCCGAGGCGCAAAACTATGAGATAACATACGTCAACGGTACCCTCACCGTCACCAAGGCACCGCTGACCGTCACTGCCAACAGTTATACGATGGAGCAGGGTGACCCCATCCCCACCTTCGAGGCCACTTATGAAGGCTTCAAAAACGGCGAGGACGCCAGCGTGCTGGCCACCCAGCCCACATTCAGTTGTGATGCCACCCAGGACAGCGAGGCGGGCGAATATGCCATCACGCCCAGCGGCGCCGAGGCCCAGAACTATGAAATTACATATGTCCCCGGCACGCTCACCATCCTCCCGATAGATTGTTACGCCGTGCTGTCAGACGACGGCACGACCCTCACCTTCTACTGTGACGCCACCAAGGCCTCACGCACTGGCCAGTATGCCCCTTACGGCATGAACACAGGCAGCAGCAGTCCCGGATGGTACACCAACAGGAGCGGCGTCACCACGGTGGTGTTCGCCCCCTCGTTCAGCAAGGCCCGTCCCACGACCACCAGTTCGTGGTTCCGCGGCATGGACCACCTCACCTCCGTCGAGGGCATGGAAAACCTGAACACCTCCGAGGTGCAGGACATGAGGCTGATGTTCCAGGGCTGCACCAGTCTTGCTGGCATCGACCTGAGCCATTTCAATACTGAAAAGGTGACCAACATGCGGCAGATGTTCCAGGGCTGCAGCAGCCTGACGAGCCTCGACCTGAGTGCGTTCGACGCCTCCAATACGGCGGCCAACGACATGAACGGCATGTTCTACAATTGTTCCGCCCTGGAGACCCTCACCCTCCCGGCCACCATGAGCGGCCTCAACACCAACGCCTGCAACGGCGTGGGCACGGCCGATGCCCCCTGCCAGTTGGTCACGCCCGACGGCTTAGACTTCGGCGACACCGACCCCACCGGCTACTCGTTCCAGTGGAAGGGCGGCTGGTTCGTGCAGGGCAGCCCCGTCTTCGGCGACGTGAACCGTGACGAGGAGGTCGATGTGGTGGATGTGGTGGACATCGCCCTCTTCGTGGCCGGCACGCCAGCGGATGACTTCCTCGTCAGCCGCGCCGACATCAACAAGGACGGCAGCAAGAACATCGCCGATGCCGTGTCGCTCACCAACCTCATCATCGGCGACACC
Organism: Prevotella sp.; assembly: GCA_016281815.1. GTDB lineage: Bacteria > Bacteroidota > Bacteroidia > Bacteroidales > Bacteroidaceae > Prevotella. Next base: position 24,993 of record JAEEJK010000014.1, read on the forward strand.
GACTTCGCCAACGGCGCCCGCTTCGTGCGCTCCGCCGGCACCGACCGCCTGGCCCTCGCCGCCGGCCGCGACGGCTTCGCCCTCGGCCTCGCCAACAGCCGCGCCTACACCGCCGCACAGATGGACGTGACGCTCGACGGCGCTGACGCAGAACTGGAGGTCGCCCTCAATGCCGACCGCCGCGACGGACACCGCCTGCTCGTCAACCGCACCGGCGACAGCACCTGGCGCGTGGTGCTCTTCTCCACCTCCAACAGGGAACTGCCAGGCAGCAGCGGTGAACTGCTCCACTTCGACACGAAGGCCGGAGGCATCACCGTCAGCGACATCCACTTCGTCGCCCCCGACGGCACCGACTATGCCTTCGACGACCTCTCCGTGGCCACTGGCATCCGCGGCCTCGACGGCGATGAGAACGACGGCGACTACTACGACCTGCAGGGCCGCAAGGTGAAGACCCCCGCCCGCGGCGTCTATATCCAGGACGGCAGGAAAGTAGTGAGGAAATAACCGCATGAGAGTGTACCACCCAAACAAGAACCAGAAAAGAATTACCGATATGAAACGCATACTATTCTCATTGCTGACCCTCATGGCGACAGCCGCAGCACTCCATGCCGACAACCTCAGCGTGCCCGACACGCCGATGGCACCGGGTGCCACGCAGACCGTGGACATCGCGCTCACCAACACCGCCACCGACTACCTCGGCTTCCAGATGACCCTCTCGCTGCCCGCTGGGGTGAGCCCCGTCAAGGCGCAGTGCGCCCTCTCCGACCGCTTCGACGCTGGTCAGGAACTGAGCATCGGGCGGAAGAGCGACGGCACCTACACGCTGTTCTGGGCCTCGCTCGACGGCACCGCTATCAGCGGCACGTCGGGTGCCCTCATCCACCTCGCCCTCACTGCCAGCGACTCCTTCACCGGTGGCACTGCGACACTTTCAGGCATCCGCCTCGCCAACAGCAAGGGACAGCGCGTCACGCTGGATAACTGCTCCTTCGCGCTCACCCTCGCCATCAGCGAACCATACGTCCTGTTGTCGGCTGACGGCAAGACGCTCTCTTTCCGATATGACTGCTATAAGAACTTCAGCGAGGGAGAGGGAACGGTGTATGAACTGAACACCGGCGACAACGCCCCCGGATGGTTCTCTGCCTCTGGCTCAGCGGTTACCAAGGTGGTGTTCGAATCCACCTTCGACACTGTGCGTCCCACAAGCACTTACGGTTGGTTCCAGAACATGTCTGCCCTCACCACCATCGAAGGTCTGGACTATCTCCACACCGACGGGGTGACCGACATGACTTCCATGTTCTCGGGATGCAGCAGCCTCTCCTCCCTCGACCTGAGTAGTTTTGTCACCTCCAGCGTGACAGACATGCATGAGATGTTCAGAGACTGCAGCGGCCTCACCTCCCTCGACTTGAGCGGGTTCGTTACCTCCAGCGTGACGGACATGGGAGGCATGTTCTACAACTGCAGCGGCCTTGCTTCCCTCGATGTGAGCGAGTTCGTCACCTCCAGCGTGACGAGTGTGACGAATATGTTCTATGGCTGTAACCATCCCACCTCCCCCGCCCTGAGCCCCTGCGTCATGGGCGCGATGCCCCCCCCCGCGACTATGCCCGCCGGCTGCTCCGC
>JAEEJK010000015.1 GCA_016281815.1 Prevotella sp.
AGAAGTCACAGAACAAGGAACAAAGGCAAGAAGTATCACGGTGGAGAGTTTTCTGGTAAAGGCAGAAACAGAAAATCCCAAGTTTATAGCAAATCGTCCTTTCATGTATATCGTATATGATGATGCGACTCATGCTATTATACTGACAGGTCAATTCTGCGGTGATGGGGCCATATCAAATAGGGATAACAATTAATTCAGAAGAAACGAAACACCCGCTATGAACCCCTATTAAAAAATACGCGGACGGAAGGTAGGGATGCTTATTGAAGTAAATAATAAGGAAAAAAGAAGGCTGTGTCATAAAAAAATGCTATCTTCGCGCACTGCTTGCAATAGACAGGCAGCGTGACAAAACATTACTTGGATGAAGCCTAACTTGAGTCAAATGAAGAAATCCTCCATGCCGTCATGGCTATGCAACTTATGGCCCTATCTGGTGATTGTGGTCATGGGGGTAGTGCTGGTGGTGGCAGAGTACAACTACCTCGTCCGTGTGGAAGAGCAGAATCTCTTCATGCATACCCCACTGTTTTTGAGACAGTGTATGGTGGCATCGGGAGGCCTGCTCTCATGGGCAGGCACCTATCTCACCCAACTGCTCCATGTGCCCCCGTTGGGAGTCGCGGTGCTCTGTCTGTTGTGGGCACTGCTCGTCTTTCTCCTGCAGCGCACCTTCCGCATCCCAGCACACTGGATGGCAGTCACCCTGATACCTGTCGCCATGCTGCTGCTCACAGATGTATATCTGGGCTATTGGATCTATTACCTGAAACTGCGGGGCTTCTTCTTCGTCGCCACACTGGGCACATTGGGAGTTGTCGCCCTTACATATATCTACCGCCTGTTGCCCCGTGGCCTGCGCACCGCCTTCCTGCTCCTGACCGTCATCTGCTGCTATCCCCTGATGGGTTTCTATGCCCTGCTGGCCGCAGTCCTCATGGCCTTGGTCGGTTGGCATCTGAAAGGTGGAAAGGCATGGGCTGCCGCCGATACGATCCTGGCGATGCTGGCCATCGCTGCTGTGCCTTTGCTTGCCTACCGCTACTGCTATCATGAGACTCCCATCCAGAACATCTATTGGACGGCGCTGCCCATCTACCGGCTCCGTATGGAAAGTTTTCCTGCCTATTACATCCCCTATGCCGTCATCGTGCTGTCGCTGATGGCCATGGCAGTGTGCTACCGTGAGCAGCGGGAGGCAGCAAAGAAAGCGAGACGATGGACAAATGCCCTGCTGACCTGTGTCCTGGCAGCGGTGATTGCTGTCTTCTGGTATAAGGACGGCAATTTCCACCGTGAGATAGCCATGCGCCGTTATGCCGATAGGCTCGACTGGGAAGGTGTGCTGCGCATCGCCCGTGAGACGACCGGCGAACCTACCCGCGACATGTGGATGATGAAAAACCTTGCCCTCACCCGGTTGGGCAAAATCGGCGAGGAGATGTATGACTACCCCAACGGAGCCAAGCCCGCCGCCGCTCCCTTCTCCACCCGTCTGGTGCAGTGGGACGGCAAGATGCTGTATCTCAATTACGGTATACCCAATTACTGCTATCGGTGGTGTATGGAGGACGGTGTGGAGTATGGATGGCGTGTCGACCAACTCAAACTGATGGTGAAATGCTCGCTGGTGAACTGGGAGTTATCGGCAGCACAGAAATACATCGCCATGCTCAAGAAAACCATGTTCCACCGCAAGTGGGCGCAGCACTATGAGGAATATGTGCACAATCCCCGGCTCATCATGGAGGATGCCGAATTGCTGCCTGTGCTCCACCTTCGTCAGGACGACAACTACCTCAGCGGCGATGACGCGCTGGCAGAGCGCTTCCTCATCGAGCATTTCGCGGGGACAGAGAGCAAGGACCGCATGTTGCAGGAGCAGACCCTGCTCGCCGCTATGCAGGTGCGCAACCCCAATCTCTTCTGGTTGCGCTTCTATCAATACACCGAACTCCACAAGGATGACCGTGTGCCCACCCTCTATCAGCAGGCCGCCTGCCTGTTTGGGGGGATGGATGACAAGATCGATGCCAGCAAGATGCCTTTCGACAAACAGGTGGTGGAGAGTTGCAGGACGTTTATGGATACTTTCAAGTCATACCGTGACCAGGGCATGGACATGGAGAGCATCAAGCCCCTGATGAAGGGAGCCTTCCAGAACACCTATTATTTTGACTATTTCTTCAACCACTATCAGGAGGAAGTCTATTGAACCCTCCAGCCAACCAACGTTTTTTTCACAAGCAAAAGGAGAAGAGAAGATGAGAAAGTGGATGATTGCCGCACTGGCTGTTGTGCTGCTCGTTTCGTGCAGGCAGGTCTCTGTGCCCCAACAATATACCGAGAGCAATATGTTGCCCAAGATTTACCCCGAGTATTTCGATGTGACAGTGCCGGTCAACATTGCGCCGCTGTCCTTTGAACTGCTGCTCAAGGTGGACGAGGCCGTCACCCGTTTTTCGGCTGAGGGCGACGACATCGTGTGTGGCGGTGTCAAGGCATGTCCCGATATCGAGGAGTGGAAGTCACTGACGGCAAAAGCCAAGGGAAAGGACATCAAGGTGGAAGTGTTTGTGCGGAAAGACGGCAGTTGGTTGCGCTTCATGCCTTTTTCCATCCATGTGTCGCCCGACAGCATCGATGCCTATCTTAGTTACCGCCTCATCTCTCCATCGTTTGTGGCTTATGAGGAACTGACACTCAACCAGCGCTGTCTGGAAAACTACGACGAGCGGGTGATGGTCGACAACATGCTCTGCAGCACGGAGTCGGGCGGACAATGCGTCAACTGCCACAACTACCAGCAGTACAACCCCGACCGCATGCAGTTTCATGCCCGCCAGAACCACGGAGGCACCGTCATCGTGTATGACGGGCAGGTGGAGAAGGTGAATATGGCCAACGACTCGCTGATTTCTGCCGGCGTATATCCCTCATGGCATCCCACGCTGCCTATCATTGCCTATTCCACCAACAAGACCATGCAGAGTTTCCACACCACCGATGTCAACAAGATCGAGGTGCTTGACTCGGAGAGCGACCTGATGGTGTATGACGTGGCCCGTCATGAGGTGACGTCGATAGAGAAGGGTAGGGATGAGTTTGAGATCTTCCCCTTCTGGGCACCCGAAGGCAAATACCTATATTATTGCAGTGCCCATTTTGAGTATGCCAACGACAGTGTGGATGCCGTGGAGGTCACCATGCGCGCCAAGGAACTGAAATACAACATCTACCGCAAGTCTTTCGACCCCGGAAGCATGTCATTCGGCGATCGCGAGTTGGTGTTTGACGCAGCCGCCATGGACAAGAGTGCCACTTTGCCCCGCATCTCTCCCGACGGACGGTGGTTGCTCTTCACTCTCGGTGAGTGGGGATGCTTCCATATCTGGCACCGTGATGCCGACCTTTGGATGATTGACCTCCAGGGAGAACCGGGAGACAGTGCTGTCGCAGCCGAGCCTATCAATTCCGACAATACGGAGAGTTACCACTCCTGGTCGAGCAATGGCAAGTGGGTGGTGTTCTCCTCACGTCGCAATGACGGGGTGTTCACGCGGCCTTTCATCGCCCATTTTGATGGCAAGGGCGGTTTCTCCAAACCTTTTGAACTGCCATCGGAGAACCCCGACTATCACCGCCAGTTGATGAAGAGTTACAATGTGCCAGAACTGATGCTCGGCCCCGTGAAGCATACTCCCCAGGAGTTTGCCGATGTGCTCAAATTTCCCGGCATCCCCGTGAAATATGTCCCGAGGCTGAGTAAGTGAACGGAATTTGTTTTACTTCGCTTCTCCGTCGCCGTAGATGAAGCCTAAGGTACAACTGGGATAGTCGAAAATTTCTTCGTCGCGGAAGAATCGTTTCAGTTCTATCTCGGCGTTTGAGGTGGAGTCGCTGGCGTGTACGATGTTATGCTGATTGCTCATCGAATAGTCGCCTCGGATGGTACCTGGCGCAGCCTCGCGCCCGTTGGTGGCGCCCGTCATGGTGCGCACCACCTGTACTGCATCCACCCCCTCAAGGGCAAGGGCCACTACGGGTGATGCTTGCATGGAGGCAGCCAACGCGGGGAAGAAAGGACGGTCTACAAGGTGTGCATAGTGCTCGCGCAGAATCTCGTCAGAGAGTTGCATCATCTTCATGCCAGCCACTCGCAGTCCGCGGCGCTCAAAACGGTTCAAGATCTCACCTATCAGTTGACGCTGAACGCAACTGGGCTTCAACAATACTAAAGTCTTTTCCATAATAATCGTTTTAATTTGACACACAATATTTCCGCAAAGATAGTGAAAGCCGCATGCAATACAAAATAAAAAGTCATTTTTTTCCCAAATATGATTTTCCTTCCGTAGACAACGTATGCACAGGAAATCCTACACTTTTTCAACACAGAGAGACAGAGATACAGAGAATAATGGATAATTTTTTACACAGTTCAGGCGGAATTGCAATCTGACAGTTCAGGCGGAGCCGAGCGGCAAATCCGCCCGAACGTGCGAAAAGAAGAGAAGATCAAAAACCGCTTCGCTTCGAAAAAAAGTATAAAAACAGGCTTGGATGACATTCCTCAAACGTTGATGCTCACGAAAAAACGCCCAGGCGTTCGCAAAAAAGAAGAAAAAAGAGATAATCCAAACCGGGGTCAAAGATAAGATTTTTACTCTTTTCTCCCCCAAAACAAGAATTTCGAAGTATGACTCAATGTTTCTTACACATGACAAAAACATCCCGAATTATAGAGATTTGTCGAAGACCCACGAGGTACGCAGTAATTAGAGAATTGGTGAGCACAGAAAATTCTTGAATTCGATAATTCGTGAGAAAAGTAATAATCCCGAATTTTAGAATTATAGAATTGGTGAGCACAAAAAAATCGATAATTCGATAATTCGTGAGAAAAGTAATAATCCCGAATTTTAGAATTGTAGAATTGGTGAGCACAAAAAAAATCGATAATTCGATAATTCGTGAGAAAAATAATAATCCCGAATTATAGAACCAACGGTCGACGGGCGAAGCGAAAGTCAATTATAGAATTGGTGAGCACAGAAAAATTCTTTAATTCGATAATTCGTGAGAAAAGTAATAATCCCGAATTTTAGAATTATAGAATTGGTGAGCACAAAAAAATCGATAATTCGATAATTCGTGAGGAAAATAATAATCCCGAATTAGAGAATTATAGAATTGGTGAGCACAAAAAATTCGATAATTCGATAATTCGTGAGAAAAATAATAATCCCGGGACAAAAAGAATATCAGATAAACGAAAACTATGATATCTGGATGCTTCATATGTAGCAAAAAAATGGTAACTTTGTCGTCAAATACGTAAATCCATGAAGAGGTTATCGACAATTTGTTTTTTATGGTTCCTGATAGCGGGATTCGCAAACGGCCAGTACAGCGTCTCTATTGACAAATTGGCACCTTGCGGACCCGTGCCGACGGAAAACCAGTTGCGCTGGCAAGAGATGGAGATGTATGCGTTCATCCACTACTCGATGAACACCTATACCGATGAGGAATGGGGCTTCGGCAACGAGCCGCTGGAGTTGTTCAACCCCTCCGACCTGGATTGCCGTCAATGGGCACGCGTATGCAAGCAGGCAGGCATGAAGGGCATCATCTTCACCGCCAAACACCACTGCGGTTTTTGCATGTGGCCTTCGAAATACACGGAGTACTCGGTGAAGAACACACCCTGGAAAAACGGCAAGGGTGACGTGGTGCGCGAACTGGCCGATGCCTGCCGTGAAGAGGGACTGAAGTTCGCCGTCTATCTCTCGCCATGGGACAGGAACCACAAGGACTACGGCAAGCCGGAATACGTGACCTATTTCCGCAACCAGTTGCGCGAACTGTTGACCCAGTATGGTGACATCTTCGAGGTGTGGTTCGATGGTGCCAATGGTGGCGACGGCTGGTATGGCGGCGCCAACGAGACCCGGTGCATCGACGGCAAAACCTATTACCAGTGGGCCGAGACGTTCCGCATGATCCGGGAGTTGCAGCCGAATGCCGTCATCTGGAATGACGGTGGCGACCGCGGCGACCTGCGCTGGGTGGGCACCGAAGCCGGCAATGTGGGCGAGACCAACTGGAGTCTGATGCCCGGCAAGGGCGACACACCCTGGCACATGCTGCACTACGGCGTGGAGGATGGCGATGTGTGGTGTGCCGGCGAGACCAACACCAGCATCCGTCCGGGGTGGTTCTACCATGAGACGGAGAATGAGCACGTGAAAAGCCTGTCGAAACTCATGGACACCTACTACAAGAGCGTTGGCCGCAACTCCTGCCTGTTGCTCAATTTCCCCATTGCCCCCAACGGCCGCATCCATCCCACCGACAGTCTGCGGGGCATTGCATTCAAGAAAATGATTGACGAGGTGTTCAAAAACGACCTCGCCCGAAAGACCAAGAAAAAGATACAAGGGAATGAGACCCTTATCACATTCAAGAAACCGACGACTTTCAACCGTTTCGTAGCCGAGGAAGACATCCGCTACGGTCAGCGGGTGAAGAAGTTCTCGCTCGAGGCTTTTGTCGATGGCAAGTGGATTCCGCTGAAGGACGCACTGGTGGACTATGGCGACGGACTGACCACCATCGGCCATCGCCGCATCATCTGCTTCCCCACCGTCACCGCCACGAAACTCCGTTTCACCATCGTCGACGCGAAGTGCGAGCCCATCATCAAGCGCACCTCTGTCTATTTGGCACCTGAGTTGACAGCCGATATTCCGGACAGCGGAGAGAAGCGCAGCAGCAACCTCCACTATTTCTTCAGCAACCCCAAGCAGATGATGATAGACTGGGACGCAGAGCAGACCATCACCTCGTTCCGCTACCTGCCACCGCAGAACACCCGCGAAGGCACTGTCACCCACTACACCCTCTGGGCTTCCACCGACTGGTCGGACTGGACAAAAGTCGCTTCGGGCGAGTTCTCCAACATCGTCAACAATCCCATCTGGCAGACCATCAGGTTCCAACCCGTCAAGGCCAAGATCCTCCGTCTCGACGCCGACCGGTTGGCCTCGGGAGAGCGCATGGCTTTTGGTGATATAGACATAGAAACGAAATAGTATATGAAGAGATTTTTGAGAAGATTCCTCGTATTCATTGCCTCCGTGCTGACCATCTCAGCGCAGGCGCAAAACCTGCCGTCGGGCAACGGGACAGCAGGAAGTGCAACACCCGATTGGGAGAACCCCGCTATATTGGGCATCAACAAACTGCCCTATCACGCCACACTGCAACTGCCCTCAAAATGGAAGGAGTGCAAGGAGATTGTCAGCCTCGACGGCGAGTGGCAGTTTCATTGGAGTCGGAATCCTGAGGAAAGACAGGTGGAGTTCTACCGTGAGGACTATGATGTGAGCAATTGGAAGAGAATAAAAGTTCCGGGCAACTGGCAGACACAAGGTTTCGGCACCCCCATCTACACCAATATCGACTATCCCTTCAAGCGCAACCGCCCCAGCGTGACGAGTGAGCCGCCACGCGACTGGACCGCCTACGAGAACCGCAACCCCGTGGGGTCGTATGTGACGTTTGTCAATGTGACGAAAGAGATGCTCTCTCAAAATCTGATTCTTCATTTCGGTGGCGTGCATTCAGCCTTTTACGTCTGGGTGAACGGACATAAAGTGGGCTATAGCCAGAACTCGATGTCACCCGCTGAGTTTGACGTGACGAAATACGTCAGGGAGGGCAAGAACAAACTCGCCGTGGAGGTCTATCGCTGGTGCGACGGCAGTTATCTCGAGGACCAGGACATGTGGCGGTTGTCGGGCATTTTCCGCGAGGTGCAGTTGTGGGTGCGCCCACTGGTGCACATCGCCGACTACCGTGTGACCGCCGTGCCGGACAAGAACTTCACGCAGGCCAACGTGACGGCCGATATCGCCATCTGCAACACTGCCGACAAGAGTGCCAAGAAGATGAAGGCTGTCTTGAATATCGACGGCAATACTATTGTCGGACAACTGAAAAATCTTGCAGCGGGCGACACGACGCACATCCGGCTCACTTACCGCATCAACCATCCCAGACTGTGGTCGGCAGAGAAGCCCAACCTCTATCCGTTCTCCATTGAACTGATGGACAAGAAAGGCAACGTGGCGGA
>JAEEJK010000016.1 GCA_016281815.1 Prevotella sp.
CCGGCCACGTAAAAAGCATAGTCATTGCCGATGACTTTCTGAATGAGGAATGTCTTGCCTACGCGCCTGCGTCCAAACACTGCAATGAATTCAGACTGTTCAGAGTTGAGGTATTCCTTCAACTGCTGCTGTTCTTTCTCGCGTCCAATGAAAAGCTTATTCATACCATCTTGATTATTTGTTCGCACACTTATGCCGCAAAGGTACTTCTTTTTCTTCAAACATCAAGAAATAATGCACGAAAACGGTCGCAGAGGGGGCTATTTTGCTACATTAGCGACCGCTTTCATGCAATTGTACTCAAAAAACGACTCTCCTTCATATCATTTTGCAAACTGCAGCAGCCGAAAATGAGTCTACTTTTAAAAAGTCTAGAATAGAATGCCGCGAACCGAATAGAGCTCCCCTCCCCACGCGTGGGGAGGGGTTGGGGTGGGGAGCTGCTACCGCTCGATTTTTACACCAAATTTACTTTTTAAAGTAGGCTCAATAATAATTTATGCATTCAATTTGTGGAAATTGGCGTTAAAATAATTATCGCAAAAAAGATTACTTTAGATGGTTTATTCATAAAAAAATGCTATATTTGCACGATAGTTAGATTTAAATGATATTTGAAACTTCGCTGATAACCAAAACGATAACAGATATGAAAAAGCTTTTTTTTCTTTTAGTGGTGATGTTTATGGGCACTGCTTCCCGTGCACAAACCTATCACTTTGATGTGAACAATGATGGTGAGATAGAGTTGACGGATGCCTTGCTCATCATCGATTATATCCTGGGCAGGTTCAACCCAGAAGACAACAATCCGCCGCAGTCTCATCTGGCCTGCCCCGATGACCACCATCCCCATCTGATTGACCTTGGCCTGCCCTCCGGCACGAAATGGGCGTGCTGCAACGTTGACACGGACCATCCGGAGAACCAGAGCCCCACCAATTACGGCGGCTATTACGCCTGGGGGGAGACGGTGACGAAGTCCACTTACAGTTGGGAATCCTACACCCACTGCGACGGTTCATCCTCATCTTGCCATGACCTCGGCAGCGACATCGCCGGCACGAAATACGACGTTGCACATGTGAAGTGGGGTGGCTCTTGGGTAATGCCGTCAAGGGCGCAGCAGGGCGAATTGAGAGACAACTGCACCTACGAATGGACGACGGAGAATGGAGTAAAGGGGGGCAAGTTCACCGGCAAGAACGGCGGCAGCATTTTTTTGCCAGCAGCGGGCGCCCGCGGCGCCTCCCGCCTCGAGCATGCCGGCTCCTTCGGCTACTACTGGTCGTCCACGCAGTACCCCTCGCTCGCGTTCTACGCCTACTACCTGTACTTCTTTTCGGACGGCACGAACACGGACTACAGCCTCCGCCACAATGGGTTTACGGTGCGCCCGGTTTCCAGAAATTAATGCATCCTTTCCCAACATGGAAGACGCAACCCAATCCCTTTTATGTGCAAGGGCAGGCGGTGGGGCGCAGGCCTCTCAAGGCCTGCATGAAGCCCCACTGCAGCCCTTGTGCATAAAAGGGTGACAAACGAAAATCATCTCAACCATGTCATTGACAAAAGAGATTATTGACCAAGAGGCCTCGATGAAGCAGGGTGGTGAGCGTGGGGTGATCCACCTTCACCGCGAAGGCTCTTTTTATCGCGCATACGAGTGGAGTGCTTATCTGTCGTGCCGTTACTTGCATGAGTTCAAGGTGAACAAGCGGGCTTTCAACGGCATTGAGCAGCCAGTGGCCTACATCGGGTTTCCTGAGACAAGTCTCGCCAAGTGGATGCCAGAGGGTGCTGAATTGGTGAAAATCGATGAGAAGCACATGGCTGTCAGACTACCGGCTATCAATATTTGCTCTTGCGGCGGACGGCGGTGACGATGATGGCGGCACCAGCCAGGATGAGCAGGAGGGATGAGAGCAGGAAGATGTTGTGGTCGTTGAGATGGGTGGGATAGCCCGCGATGAGCATCACGCACCCCAGTGCGAGGCATGTGCAACCCGCAGGAACAGAGGTGAGGAGCCACCGGAAAGGAGCCGACAAACGTTTCATATGGCTTAACTACTCTAACTTCTTTAACTACTTAACTTCACATTACAACTCATTTTCAGTGAAGTAAGTATGGTTTTGAGGGCAAAATTACGAAATAGATGGGTAAAAAAGGCCTGTTTGAGGTAAAATTGCAAAAAATATTTTGTCGGGTGGAGAAAAAGCAGTACCTTTGCACCGCATTTTTGCAAAGTAACATTTTTTAATCATTATTTTCTTTATGAATCAATACGAAACCGTTTTCATTTTGACTCCCGTTTTGTCTGATGATCAGATGAAGGAAACGGTCGCTAAGTTCAAGAAAATCCTCACCGACAAAGGTGCAGAGATTGTGAATGAAGAGGCCTGGGGAAGACAGAAACTGGCTTATCCTATCCAGAAGAAATCGTCGGGCTTCTATGTCCTGATCGAGTTCAAGGCTGAGCCGGAAGTGATCAAAACTCTCGAGACAGGCTACCGCCGTGATGAGAAAGTCATTCGTTTCATGACCGTCAAACTCGACAAGTATGCAGCACAGTATGCTGAGAAGAGACGCATTAAATTAGGTAAAAAAGCAGAGGAGGCATAACCATGGCAGAGAAAGATACAGAAATCCGTTACCTGACCCCGCCGTCAGTCGACACGAAGAAGAAGAAGTATTGCCGTTTCAAGAAGAGTGGCATCAAGTACATCGACTACAAAGATCCCGAGTTCTTGAAGAAGTTCCTCAATGAGCAGGGTAAGATTCTCCCCCGCCGCATCACCGGCACCTCACTGAAGTATCAGCGCCGCGTGGCTACCGCCATCAAGCGTGCCCGCCAGATTGCTCTGCTTCCTTATGTAACTGATTTGATGAAATAAAGTAGAGGAGGAAACAGAATGAAAATTATACTGAAAGAAGATATTATCGGTCTGGGATACAAGAACGATGTGGTAGAGGTGAAGTCTGGCTACGGCCGCAATTACCTCATCCCTCAGGGCAAGGGCGTGATCGCTTCTCCGTCAGCATTGAAGATGCTCGCAGAGAATCTTCGCCAGCAGGCTCACAAGATTGAGGTTCAGAAGGCTGCCGCAGAGAAGCGTGCCGCACAACTCGAGGGCGTTGCCCTGGAGATTCCCGCAAAGGTGAGTGCCACGGGCCAACTCTATGGTTCTGTGAACACCAACATCGTCTCTCAGGAACTCGCCAAGAAAGGCATTGAGGTCGACCGCAAGATCATCACCATGCGTGACATCAAGACCGTGGGTGACTATGAGGCACTGATCCACTTCTTCAAGGACGTGGAGGTGAGAGTACCCGTGAAGGTGGTTGCTGAAGGCGTGAAGGAGGAGGCTCCCGCTGCCGAGGACGCAGAAGAGACCGCTCCCGTGGTGGAGGCAGAGACTGCCGACTTCGATGAGGAAGAAGAAATCCCTGCTGCTGAGTAAGTTTCAGGCAAGGCACAATCATATAATCCCGGCAGTCACCACTGTCGGGATTTGTGATTAAGAGTGAAGAGTGAAGAATTTTTGGGATTAAGAATTAAGGATTAAGGATTAAGAATTATGATTACCGCTGCAAGATAGACTGTGTAAATATAACGACATGCAGTGCATACGTCTAAACTCCTAAACTCCTAAACTCCCAATCTCCCAATCTCCTAAATAATATTAATATATCAAAGAATTAAAATGAAAGCATTCGTTTTTCCCGGACAGGGAGCACAGTACGTGGGCATGGGTAAGGATCTCTATGAGACCAACGACCTCGCCAAGCAACTTTTTGAGAAAGCCAATGAGATTCTTGGCTACAGAATCACCGACATCATGTTTGACGGCACCGATGAGGAACTCCGTCAGACCAAGGTGACACAGCCCGCAGTGTTTCTGCACAGCGTCATCAGGGCATTGTGTCTCGGTGAGGATTTCAAGCCTGCAATGACCGCAGGGCACTCCTTGGGAGAGTTCTCCGCCCTCGTGGCCGCTGGCGCTCTGAGTTTCGAAGATGGTCTGCGTCTGGTGTATGCCCGTGCAATGGCGATGCAGAAAGCCTGTGAGGCAGCCCCCTCGACCATGGCCGCCATCATCGGAATTGCTGACGAGACGGTGATTGAGATCTGTGCCGAGGTGAGCAAGGAAGGAAATGGCGTGGTGGTGCCCGCCAACTTCAACTGTCCGGGACAGTTGGTGATCTCCGGCAATGTGGAGGCCATCAACGAGGCATGTGTCCGCATCAAGGAAGCAGGAGCCAAGAGAGCCCTTCCGCTGAACGTGGGCGGTGCATTCCACTCTCCGCTGATGCAGCCTGCCAAGGTAGAACTGCAGCAAGCCATCGAGAAGACGGAGGTGAAGACCCCCACCTGTCCTATCTACCAGAATGTGGACGGCCTGCCTCATACAGACCCCGCCGAGATCAAGGCCAACCTCATCGCTCAACTTACCAGCAGTGTGAGATGGACGGAGTGTGTGCGCCACATGATTTCCGACGGAGCCGATGACTTCACAGAGTGCGGTCCCGGAAAGGCACTTCAGGGCATGATCACCCGCATCAGCAAGGGAGTGACCATCCAGGGCATACAGTAATTTATTCAACTTTCTCAAGTTGAAAGGAGTGTAGGAGTGTAGTAGTTTAGGAGTGTAGACATTACTCTTGCAAGTAATAACCTATGCTGACGATGAATAATCAGTTCTATTGTCTAAACTCCAAATCTCCTAAACTCCTAAACTCCAAGAACTTGAACAAATGCGAAACTTGAATAATTGATAGAATCATCATGACCGAGAAGCCCGTCATATATCAGATCTTCACGAGGCTCTTTGGCAACCGCCAGGACCATCCTGTCGTCAATGGAAACATCCGCGAGAACGGATGCGGAAAAATGGATGACATCGATGAGGGCACCATCTCACGTATCAGGCAGATGGGAGTCACCCACATCTGGCTGACAGGCATCATACGCCATGCCACCACGACAGACTATACGTCTGCCGGCATTCCCAGTCAGACACCGATGGTGGTCAAGGGAAAGGCAGGGTCGCCATACGCCATCACTGACTATTATGACGTGGATCCCGACTTGGCGGTCGACGTGGAGCGGCGAATGGAAGAGTTCGTCGCTCTCGTCGGACGTATCCACCAGGCGGGGATGAAGGTCGTCATCGATTTCGTGCCCAACCATGTGGCGCGGGAATACCGCTCCGTCTGCAAGCCTGAGACGGTGAGAGACCTGGGACAGGATGATGACACTTTCCTGCATTTCTCCACCCGCAACAATTTCTATTATTGCTGGGGACATGCCCTCGACGTGAGTCAGTTGCCTGCTGCTGAAGGACCTGTCTATCATGAGCAGCCCGCCAGGGCCACAGGAAACGACCAGTTTGGCTGGTGCCCACAAGCCAACGACTGGTATGAGACCGTGAAGATCAACTACGGCATTGATTATTGCGATGCCGGCGGCAGGTCGGAGCACTTCAGTCCTATTCCTGACACATGGGGGAAGATGACCGACATCCTCCTTTTCTGGGCCGCCAAGGGGGTGGACGCCTTCCGGTGCGACATGGCAGAGATGGTGCCCGCCGCTTTCTGGCACTGGGCGACTGACAAGGTGAAGTTTGCCTACCAGAACGTGAGATTCATCGGAGAGGTTTACGACCCCAGGCAATACCGGAATTACATCGCCGCCGGATTTGACTACCTTTATGACAAAGTGGGCATGTACGACTGTCTGAGAGAGGTGATCTGCGGCAGAAGGAGAGCGGCAGACATCACGCAGCAGTGGCAGGTGAATGATGACATCCTCTCCCACATGCTCTATTTCCTGGAGAATCACGATGAGCAGCGTGTGGCAAGTGATTTCTTCGCTGCCGACGCCCGTAAGGGCATTCCCGGCATGATGGTCTGCGCATGGCTCAACAGTTCGCCTGTCATGGTGTATGCCGGACAGGAGTTCGGCGAGCGTGGCATGGACGCTGAGGGATTCAGCGGCTTGGACGGCAGGACCACCATCTTTGACTACTGGACTGTCGATACACTCAGAAGGGGATTTTTTGACCGCAGAAGGCTGAAGAAAACAGAGAAAAGTCTTTTGGATTCCTATTCCACCATCCTCAGTCTGGCCAACCAAGAGGAAGCACTCTGCGAGGGGGCTTTCTACGACCTGATGTATGTCAACCCCCAGATGGCAGAGCGGCAGTTCGCCTTCATGCGCAAGAAAGACAACCAGTTGATGCTCATCGTGGTGAACTTCGATGAAAAGGCTGTTGATTGTCAGGTCAATATCCCCGAGCACGTGTTCGGCTGGTGGCAATTGTCTGAAGGACACTTCCCCGCCACCGACCTGCTTACCGGAGAGAAGAGCATCGTTGCACTAAGTCCCAATCACCCTGTCGGCCTGACGGTTCCTGCACTCGGCGGCTGCCTCATTAGAATTAAGAATTAAGGATTAAGAATTATGATTACCACAGCATAAGTGGCATTCTTCACCTCATATCTCTCACCCCTCATATCTCTCACCTCACACCTCACACCTCTCACCCCTCATATCTCTCACCCCTCACCTCTTACCCCTCACCTCTCATATCTCTCACCTCTCACCCCTCATATCTCTCACCCCTCACCTCTTACCCCTCACCCCCTAAAAAATTACCTCCATGAGCCCAAACGACGACTACATCCTCAACGATCACAACAAAGACGAATTTCCACCTGCGCACACGGCGGAGCACCTGCTCAACCAGACCATGGTGAGAATGTTTGGCTGTGAGCGGTCGAGCAATGCACATGTGGAGCGCAAGAAAAGCAAAATCACTTATGTGCTGGATCGCAAACCCGACCGCAAGCAGGAAAGGGAAATAGAACGGCAGATGAATGAACTCATCGAGGCCGATCTTCCTGTCACCTATGAGTTTGTCGACCGCGACGACCTGCCAGAAGGTATCGACCCGTCACGGTTGCCTCAGGATGCATCCCAAACCATCAGACTGGTGAGAATCGGCGACTATGACGTGTGTCCGTGCATTGGAAAGCATGTGCGCTCCACCTCGCAGATCGGGCGTTTCGAACTGTTGGGCACCAACTGGGATGAGCATCAGCGCACGTTCCGCATCCGCTTCAAAGTGATTGTATGATGATCATGGGCAGAAGAAGTACATGGCTTCTGGCAACTGTCTTCACAGTGATTGCTGTCTGGGCAGGACCAAGAGACCAGCAGGAGATGCGGAGGGCAGCCGCCCGTGTGCTGGCTGGCAACGGTATGATAAATGCCGAGGAAGCCAACAGCATCAGGTTGATGGAAAAGCATGCGGGATTGTCCGTTATGGGCAACGACCGTGCATTTGCCATCATCGCTGCCGACGATGCCTACCCGGAAGTACTTGCCTATTCGCCAACTCCTTATGAAACCGCCATCAGCAATCCGCATTTCAATTGGTGGGTCAGGACGACGGAACAAGCCTTGGGCAGTGTCAGCCGAAATGCAGGGAGCATGGCAAAACCGAAATCAGGGAAATATGCCGGTTTTGTGGCTCCTCTGATCCGGACAAGGTGGGGGCAGGGCCATCCTTTCAACATGTATTGCCCCAAAGGTTTCCCGACAGGTTGTGTCACCACAGCGACAACACAGGTGATGAAATACAATGAATGGCCAAAAAAAGGACAGGGGACAGTTTTCACTTACACGCCCTTCGGTGACTTTGATGGCACACGCTATGAGGCAGTGCTGGGAGAATATGAATACCCGTATGACCTCATGGAAAACCACTATTGGGAATTCCCATCAAGGAAGGTCGGCAGTGAGGTGGCCACACTCATGTTCCACGTCGGACTGGCTGTGAAGTCCAATTATGAAGCCAGGGGTACGGGTGCCTACACAGAGACCTTGTGCAACGGGCTGCGAAACAACTTTGGCTATCCGTATGCCGTGGCCATCAATCGTGATGATTATACGGCAGAGGAGTGGATCGACATGGTGTATGCCAGCATCAGTGAGGGGAAACCTATCATCTACGGTGGAAGTGACGATACTTATACCGGACATGAGTTCGTGCTTGACGGGTATGACATGGACGGGAGAATACACATCAACTGGGGATGGGAAGGCGACGGCGACGGATTCTTCAACCTTTGGCCGCTGATTGTCTTTTACTATGATTTCTCCTATTATCAGGACATGGTGGTCAGATGCTCCACGGATTGCCTGACGGCAGACACCGTGGTGGTGAATGTGGACAAACCGGGAACACTTCGGGATTTGCCGGAGGTGAATGACAGTGTGATATGCCTGAAGGTGCGGGGGATGATCAACGGAACAGACCTGCGCACCCTCCGTGCCCTCGCCGGATCGGATGCCTACGGGCATGGGACCCACGGGCAGTTGTCGGTGCTTGACCTGAGCGAGGCATCTATTGTCGCCGGCGGCGAACCTTATCTGACGGATGACGGAGAAGAACTGACCACCAGCGATGGAGAAATGCCTTACAAGGCATTCAGCCGCTGCTCCATGCTCATCGATGTGAGGCTGCCCGAAGGTCTGAAATCGTATGGCGGTGCAGTGTTTGCCAACTGCAACAACCTTGACAGAGTGGTGCTGCATTCGGGAGAGGGGAGTGATTTTATCGTAGAGGACGGCATGGTCCTCTCGTCCGACCGCAGCCGGTTGATGGAATGTCTGCCAGTCGGGACACAGACCATCCAATATGTCATCCCCGACGGAGTGAAGGAAATCGATGCCTATGCTTTCAGCGGCAGATTCCTTTATGAGAGGATGGTGATACCTGAATGTGTGGAGCGCATCGGACCCTTTGCCTTCAACAGATGTTTCAATCTCGTGCGCACATATGTCCTCGGTGAGGAACCCCCTGTGATTGAACCCAGTGCTATCGACGATCTGGATATCTCCCTGCGCAAGTTGTATGTCCCTGAAGGAAGCAAGTCGAAATATGCCGCCGCAGACGGATGGAAGAAATACAGTAATTCCATCAAGGAGTTTGACAAGACCGTCATACCGGAGGCACGGGCAGTTATCGGTAGAGAAAAATCCCGCGCCATCTATGACCTCCAAGGCCGCATTGTGAATATGGAAGGGCATGAACGCCACCTCAGCCCAGGTATCTATGTGGTAGGAGGAAAAAGAATGGTGGTGAGATAGTCTTCGCACAGATTCCATGATGAGAGAAAAACCAAAGGAAGCATCCCGGACAGGATGCTTCCTTTGGTTATTTGGTTTCGATTTCCTCTTTCATGTCGATGAACTGCTTTTGTGCATCATAGAACTCGTATTGCAGAAAAGCCATCTTCTGAGAGGATATCACATGCACGCCGAAGCCGTATTTGAACTGCCATTTGCGTTTCAGGGATATCAGGCCCTGATTGATGTAGGCAGCCACATAGGGATGCACGTGCAAGTAGAAGGTCTTGACACCAATCTTGTTGACTAGGTGGTCAATCTTACTCTCCAGTTGGTCGGTGAACAGGATGCTCGACTTGATCTTGCCTCTTCCGAAACAGGTGGGACAGGTCTCTTCAACGCTGACATCCATCGCAGGACGCACACGCTGACGTGTGATTTGCATAAGGCCAAATTTGCTCAAAGGCAGGATGTTGTGACGGGCACGGTCTTTCTGCATGTTCTTGCACATCCGCTCATAGAGCATCTGACGATCCTCTGCGAGGTTCATGTCGATGAAGTCGACAATGATGATGCCTCCCATGTCGCGGAGCCGCAACTGTCGGGCTAACTCGTCAGCCGCGCCGAGGTTCACGTCCAGCGCGTTGGCTTCCTGCCCGTTGGCAGACCGCGTGCGGTTGCCGCTGTTCACATCCACCACATGCATCGCCTCGGTGTGCTCGATGATGAGATAGGCGCCATGCTTGTAGTTGACCGTCTTTCCAAAACTCGACTTGATCTGCTTGGTGATGCTGAAGTTGTCGAAGATAGGCACCTGTCCTGTGTAGGGCTTCACTATGCCCGCCTTTTCAGGGGCTATTAGAGTGACATAGTGTTTCACCTCCTGAAAAACCTCCTCGTCATTCACATAAATGTTCTCGTAGGAGGGATTGAAGAGGTCGCGAAGCAGGGCTACCGCTCTTCCTGTTTCCTCGAATACCAACTGCGGTCGTTGCTGGGTCTTCTGGACCTTTGTGATGGCGTCTTCCCATCGCTGCAGCAGCACTTTGAGTTCTGTGTCCAACTCAGCCACCCTTTTCCCTTCGGCAACGGTTCGGACAATGACGCCGAATCCTTTGGGCTTGATGCTTTGAATGAGTTGCTTGAGTCTTGCGCGCTCCTCGCCGCTTTTGATCTTTGTCGAGACAGAAACTTTATCGTTGAAAGGCATGAGCACCAGGTATCTTCCTGCAAAACTCAGTTCGCCTGTAAGTCGTGGACCTTTTGTGGAGATAGGTTCTTTTACAATCTGTACCAGCACCTCCTGACCAGATGTGAGTGTAGTGGCGATGCTGCCGTCTTTCTTCAGGTCAGGCAGCCTGCTGGCTTTTGAAATGGGATAAAGTTTCTTCCTGTCGCTTTGTACCTGTTTGAGGTATTTGGCATAAGAGTTGAATTGGCTTCCTAAGTCAAGATAATGGAGAAAGGCGTCGCGTTCAAATCCCACATCCACAAAACAGGCGTTGAGGCCTGGCATCAGTTTTTTAACCTTTGCTATGTAGATGTTTCCTACTGAAAATGATGCCGAGCGTGCTTCAGACTGATACTCTACGAGTTTTTTGTCCTCCAGCAGAGCGATCGATATTTCCTTTGCCCGGACATCAATGACTACTTCGCTGGTCATTCCTCAAAATCTTACTTTAAAAAAAAGGCATGCCAATCAATTCCCGGAGGAATCTGTTGACACGCCATTCAGCCGAATAGACTGTGGAGTGTTGAGCCCGCGGCCTACTTGCTCTTATGTCTGTTCTTTCTCAGTCTCTTCTTACGCTTGTGCGTGGCCATCTTGTGGCCCTTTTTCTTTTTTCCGTTTGGCATAACTCAAAAATGTAAAGTGATATGATGTTGTGTGATTAATCTTCGTCTTCCACATCCTCACCCTTCATCTTGGCAACAAAACTCTTGGCGGGCTTGAAACTGGGGAAGTCATGGGCAGAGATGACGATCGTGGTGTTCTTTGAAATGTTGCGGGCGGTCTTCTCTGCTCTGTGTTTCACGATGAAACTGCCAAAACCTCTGAGATACACGTTCTCTTTGTCGAGAAGACTTTTCTTGATCACGTCCATAAATGCCTCCACGCTGAGTGCAACGTCTTTCTTTGCCAGTCCTGTGGATGCTGAAATCTGATTGATAATATCTGCTTTGGTCATTGTATAAATAAATTGTGTTGTTTGATATTTTTACTCGCCATTCATTTGGGTCTGCAAATATACGAGTTTTTGCTGTGATACGAAAATTTATCTTTGTATTTTTTGCGTTTTTCTGCGGAAAAAGCACTTTTGGACTTAATTCTCACTATTTTAATACTTTATAGGAGAAAAGAGGGTGGTGCCTGAGAAAGGATGAAAAAAGTGGAATGTAAAAAAAAGACAGGCTGAGCAGCCTGTCTTTTATGGGAGTAGGGATGAATTCAAAAATGCCACCACCTTTTTTTCTTTGGTGCTTCGTGGTCGGTCAGGCTTGTTTTCCTGGCATCCGCAATCATGTCGCTGAACGACTTGCGCTCTTTGATCATGTTGTAGATCTCTCCCCAGTCGGGCATGCCACCCACATTGCGGTCGTCTATCCAAACCTCAGCCTTGATCTTTCTGGAGAAGTGATTGTTGTTTGCCTGACTTTCCTCGGGGTAGTCCTTGTTGACAGCATAGAATTCCACACCTCTTTTTCTACACCATTCCACGGCATCCTCAAGCAGTTTGTCTTCCCTGGTGGTCCAGAGAATCACCTTGTGCCTGTCCTTGATGAGCATTTTCAGCGTCTCGGTGGCAAAGGGGATCTCCGGTCCGATTTCCGGGTATCTGTGCTCGACGATGGTTCCGTCGAAATCTACTGCTATGGTCATGGGCAGGGTTTACAACTTGATGGATGTATCGTTCTTGTTGCCGTAGTGGCTGTTGCTGTAGTTGCCGTAGGAGCCATAGGTGCTGCCATAGCCACCATAAGAGCCATAGTTGCCGTAGCGTCCGTAGGTGCCATAACTGGTGTAGCGGCTGTACTTGCCATACTTTCCGTAGCCGTAGTAGTAACCATACTTCTTCTTCGACATATCGATACCGTTGATGACGATAGCCATGTTGGGCAGTTTCTTCTCCTGAGACAGAGAGTTGACCAGGTCGAAACTGGACTTCGGTGTGTAGTCGGCGCGGCACATGTAGATGGTGGCGTCGATGACGCGACCCACCTGGAGTGTATCTGTCACCAGACCCACAGGAGCGGTATCGATGAGGATATAGTCGTAGTTGGCCTTCAGGATGTCCATGACCATCTCGAGCGACGGGCGTGAGATCAACTCAGAGGGGTTGGGCGGCACGGGACCAGCAAGGAGCAGGTCAAGGTTGCCGTTCACACCTGAGGGAAGTATCTGCGCGTGCACATCAGCCTCACTGGGGTTCTCTTGGGCGAGCAGCGGAGTGATGCCGTGCTTGTGGTCGTCGATTTCGAACAATTCGGCCAGACGCGGCTTACGGATGTCAAGACCGACGAGGATGACCTTCTTGCCAAGCAATGCGAAACTCACAGCCAGGTTGGCGCAGTTGAATGTCTTGCCCTCACCTGATGTGGTGGAGGTAAACATGATGACTTTCTGCCCCTCACGCAGCATGAACTGCACATTGGTACGCATGGCGCGGAAGATTTCCTCCATCTGGTTGTTCTTGTTCTCGTGGACCACGATGTCGGCCTTGGTCTTGGCGGTCTCGCTGGCCACGGCCACATCTGCGATGATGGGCAGTTGGGTGAGTCGGGCCACATCGTCGTGACCTTCGATCTTGTATCTGAAGAACTTCAGGAGGAAGAGGACGAGTCCGGGGATGAGCAGACCGACCACGAGTGCGATGGGGATGACCACGGTGGGCACAGGAGTCACCTGACCTTGTTGCTCAGGAAGTTCAATCATCTTGCCTTTGTCAGCGGTAGAGGCGAGAGAGATGGAGTTCTCCTCACGCTTCTGGAGCAGCATCAGGTAGAGACCTGAGCGGACTTCCTGCTGGCGTCCGATCTGGGTCAGCATGCGCTCCTGCTCGGGAGTGGCAGAAATCTGTCCGGAGTATTTGCTGAACTGCTGGCTGATGGTGTTGCGCTGGATTTCCATGTTCTTGCGGCTCTGAGCCATAGCGCGGCGGATGCTGCTGCTCAGGTCGTCGAGTTGTGAGGTAAGAGGCAGGACGGCAGGGCTTTCCTCAGAAGCAGTGCGGAGGAGCCTGTTACGCTGCAGCACAATCTCGTTGTATCTGTTGATAAGGCTGGTAGAGGTACCGTCGCTCAGACCTACGTTGGAGGGGAGTGTCTGGTATTTGTTCTCAGGCTTATCCATATAGTCAGAGATGCTGTTGAGCAGAGCCATCTGTGTGTTGGCGTCAGCAAGTTTGTGATCATATTCGCTGGCACCACCCATGGCGGCATTGGCATTCATTCGAAGTTCAGTCATGTGCTGGCTCTTCTTGTATGCCTCGAGTTGGCCCTCGGTTTCGCCCAGTTCGGCGTTAATTTTCTCCAGACGGCCGTTGATGAATTCCTCAGTGCGGTATGCCACCTCGTTCTTGTCCTCGTTGGCCTGACGGTTGTAGCAGACGGCCAATTGGTTGAGGTAATCCATGGAGCGGTTGGGAATCTCGTCAATGAGAGTCATCCTCACGATGGTGGTGTTCTTGGAGGTAGGTGAAACGCTGAACGACCTCTTGTACTTCTTGGCGGCCACATCAGGGGCTACCAAAGAAACGAAGAGCGTGCTCCCCTCGCTGAGGGTGGAGTTGCCGTTGGAAGTGAACGACAAATTGCCTGCGTGTGTCTTGATGGTCTGGGGCAGGGTGTTGAAGACCTTCTCAATGCTGTAGGGGCCTTTTGAGCGTCCGTCCTCTGTGGTGACGTAATAATAGCCTTCCACTTTGTAACTGCCCTTTTCATTGGTGATGGTGAGATGGATGGGGGTTCTCACATTGTCGAGGTGGGCTGCATCGATGTCGACGCTGATGGGCTGGCGCTTGTAGACAAGCACATTCTTTACGCGTCCCTTCATCTCATAACTCACATAGAGTTTGAGATCCCTCACAACATCTGTGGCCAGAGCAAGCGATGAGATGATTTCCATCTCATTGTCGATACCCTCTGTATTGGATATGATACCCAGGTTGGCAGCACTCATCAGTGATGACCTGCTCCGGGGGTTGTCCTCGTCTTTGATAAGCATTTTTGCCATTGACGAATACCTGGGAGTGGTATACCTAAGATAAATGGCGGTAATACCCAAGCAGATGATCAGCGACAGCGCAAACCATTGCCAGTTGAGAATGAATGTCTGGAGAAGTGTGCGAAAATTAAAAAATGACAGTTCGTCATTCGACTCGCGCACATTCTCCGCATTGGTCAAATTGTTGTTCTCTTCCATTTTTTATTCTATTGATTTTCTGTTTTTGTCTTTCTTCGGTTTCTGGTAATTTCCCCAATAATAAAGGGATAATTGTTTGTCTTACGCCTTTTTGGGCGCAAAATTACAAATAAAAGTTTAATAAGGAAACATATTATCTGAAATTTAATGTTTTTTTATCATTATTCGGCTGTGACAAATTGTCTGCATGTCAGATTTGAAGACCTATCAGGCAAAAACTTTGTTTTTTATTTTGCATTGCCCCCGAATTTGACTAATTTTGCAGTCATTATCCACAAAATCTACAATAAATTACGAATTATGGGATTCTTTTCAAGACTTTTCGGAAAGAAAAACAATGAGGAGGTAAAGGTTGGAGGCATCGAGGACTACATGACCTTGGTGCGTGTATATATGCAGGCTGCACTTGCTGAGCGGATGGGAATCACCAACCTGGCGATGCTGCCAGACCTCCGTGCATTCAAGACAACGCTCAAGGTGCCGACGATGAACAACAAGTTGGGACCAGGTGAGAAGGCAAGGTGTAAGAAAATTATGAAAGAAATTTACAAGACAGATGATTTGTTCTTCACCGAACTGGATGCCACAGTAAGAAAAAACTGCAAGAAGATTCAAGACCTTCAGCCCTTTATGTATCAGTTCCAAGGCTTCACACAAGACTTGATGATGCTGATGGGCAACTTGATGAAATTCAAACTCCGTCTGCCTTCTTTCTTTAAGAAAGCACTTTACACCATGACAGAAAAAACTGTCAGTGATATATTCAACAAGAATGACTTCAAAGACGCTGGAGTGGTGAAGACCGTGCTGGGCATCAGGCAATACAACAACCGCCTGGGATTCAGTCAGAAATGGGTGACCGACTTTGTGTATCAGGTAGTGATGCTGGCCAAGAAGGAGCCTCGGAAGAAAGAGGAGGAAACCAAGGAATAGGAAATCACGGCACCGGTGTGGCTGCCCTGCAAAGAGGCCGGCATCGGCAAGTAAGGCAAAAAAATCACTTTATTTTTGGATATTCTGATTTTATGCAGTACTTTTGTGCCCAAATTGACAGAATATGACTGCAGACGACAAGACGATTGCGCTGTTCACCACACGAGTTCGGCAGTTGCTTATTCAGTATGAGCAACTCAAAGAGGAAAACAAGCGACTTCGTGAGGAGTTGGAAAAGCGTAACGACGCCATTAGTGACATGGAGTCGAAGTTGAGTTCTACGCAGGATGACTATCACAGCCTGATGACGGCCAAGATGCTGGAGATCACAGAAGGAGACATGGAGGCCGCGAAAGCCCGTCTCAACAAGTTGATCAGAAGCGTCAACAAGTGTATCACACTCCTTAGTGAGCAATGATGTGAGCCATGTCTGAGGAAAGAACAGAAAAACTACATATTCGGCTGAACGTTGGCGATACAACTATCCCCATGAGGATTTTTCCCGAGGAGGAGGAGCGGTATCGCAGGGCTGCCAAACTCATCCGCAGTACGGTGACCCATTATTCTTCGCGTGCCCAAGGCAAAAAGAGCGCCATAGACATTCTTTATATGGCACTCATTGACATCACGCTGAAGTATGAGGGTGAGTTGGAGCGCAACGACACAGCACCTTTCACAGATATTCTCACACAACTGACATCGGAGATAGAGGATGCTCTTGGAACAAAGGCATGATGCCCCTCTTGCGCCAAGGTCTGGCCGGGAGGACAGAGTGTGAAATATCAAACAACCATATATACTTATAATAATGAACCCAATCGCTACCATTATCATTGCCGCAGTCTGCCTTATTGTGGGCTGCGCCATGGGCTACGTGCTCTTTCTCCGGGTTATCAAGGGGAAATATAATGAGATGATTTCGGCTGCCAACCATGAGTCGGAGGTCATCAAAGAAAAGAAACTGCTTGAGGTAAAAGAGAAATTCCTCAACAAGAAATCGGAACTAGAAAAAGAAGTACAGGCACGCAACCAGAAGTTGCAGCAGAGCGAGAGCCGGCTGAAACAGCGTGAGGTTTCGCTCAATCAGAAACAGGAAGAACTGGGCCGTCGGCGCCAGGAGGTGGAGCAGGCTCAGAAACGCATAGAGAATGAGAAAAAACTGCTTGTCATCAAGCAGGAGGAACTGGAGAAAATGCAGAATCAGGAGCGTGAGAAACTGGAGGAACTCTCCGGGTTGAGCGCTGAGGAAGCAAAGAACCGCCTGGTGGAGAGTCTCAAGGACGAGGCACGCACTGATGCCGCAAGTTATATCAATGAGATCATGGACGAGGCCAAACTCAATGCCAATGCCCAGGCCAAGAAGATTGTTATCCAGACCATCCAGCGTGTGGCTACTGAGACGGCCATTGAAAATTCGGTCAGCGTCTTCCACATTGACAACGATGAGGTGAAAGGCAGGATTATCGGAAGAGAAGGACGCAACATACGCGCTTTGGAGGCCGCCACAGGTGTGGAAATCGTTGTGGACGACACCCCTGAGGCAATCGTCATCTCCGCTTTCGACCCCATCCGCCGCGAGGTGTGCCGACTGGCGCTCCATCAGTTGGTAGCCGACGGGCGCATCCATCCCGCACGCATCGAGGAAGTCGTCGCCAAGGTGAAGAAGCAACTCGACAACGAGGTGATAGAGACAGGCAAGCGCACTGCCATCGACTTGGGTGTGCATGGCCTGCACCCGGAGTTGGTGCGCATCATCGGCAAGATGAAATACCGCTCATCCTATGGGCAGAACCTCCTGCAGCATGCCCGTGAGACAGCCAACCTGTGTGCCGTGATGGCCTCGGAGTTGGGACTGAATCCCAAGAAGGCCAAGCGTGCCGGACTGCTCCACGATATCGGCAAGGTGCCCGATGAGGAGAGTGACCTGCCCCACGCACTTTATGGAGCGAAGATCGCAGAGAAATACAAGGAGAAACCCGATATCTGCAATGCCATCGGTGCTCACCATGACGAGTTGGAGATGAACACACTGCTGGCTCCCATCGTACAGATCTGCGACGCCATCTCTGGTGCCCGTCCCGGTGCCCGCCGTGAGATTGTGGAGGCTTACATCAAGCGCCTCAACGACCTGGAGGCCATAGCCATGAGTTATCCTGGCG
>JAEEJK010000001.1 GCA_016281815.1 Prevotella sp.
CGTACTAAATAGTTTTTTCATACGATAACTGGTTAAAGATTAATAAAACTAAAATTATATAAAATATAGTCATTCAACGTGTTAAACGTCTAAGCAACCTTTTTTGAATTCGCGCGCAAACAGCCTCTCTTATGCAGAGATGCTAAAAAATGCCCTATCACTGCTCATCACAGCAGAAAGTGGTATGTCCCACCCTTTGATATTTATAGGTATCTCCTTGATAATCAGTAAAATTGTGAACTCAAAAGTAATAGGGGAGTGGATCAGCAAATCATGTGACAAAGTCAAAGTTTTTATACTCCATGACTTCGTCAAATAGGCTTCTGCTCGGAAAATTCAAATAAAATTTGGCATTTCGCCCACTTATCCGTATCTTTGCAAAAAATTGTGAAAACAAGGGATGTAAGTTACTTATTCAACTTCCGCAAGTCTAAACAATAACAATCATATTTTCAATGAAAAAATTATTGTCATTTTTCATCCTTCTCGTCTTCACCCTCTCGGCTAAGGCGGACAATGAACCAGCCATCAAAGTATTGATGGAGGATGGCGCATCGCATATATTTCTATTGGAAGACAATCCCTCAGCCAAGTTCAGGGGCGAAGAACTGGTCATCACCAGCAAAAAGCATGAGGTTAGTGTAGAACTGGATAACGATGCCGTGGTGCAAATCTTGTATTTTATCTATTCTGATAAAGAAGATGGCATACAGGAGATGAAGAATGGTCAACCATCAGTTTATAGGATTTCTGATAACGGATTGTATGCCAATGGATTGACACCCAATTCAACAGTCTGTGTGTATGACCTGAAGGGTGCCGTCATCGCTCAGGCAGCAGTCCGGCAAGACGGTTCTGTGACAATCCCGTTGAACGGCAATGGGGTCTTTGTTGTCAAGACCTCCGCCTCATCCTTCAAAATCAAAAAATAGGAAGCCATGAAAAAGATAAGTGCTTTATCGATCATACTGTTTGCATTGCTGTGGTGTGGAGAGTCTTCTGCTCAAAATGCCATCACATTCTGGAAAAATGGCGAGGCTACCATCGTAGATTATCCCGACAGCGTTTCCTTCATAGATGCCTACAATCCTCAGAATGCATGGAACGTCACCACTTATTGGAAGGATGGGCAAGCCTTTTCCGTCTATTCACCAGACAGCATGTTCCTGTGGAACAATGATGCTTCCTTTGCTGGGAAACAAGACAGAGATTCAAACGTAATGCCAACCGCAACGGAGAGTTTCCTTGAGCAACTGACATCCGATGAGAAGGCTGTCACCATCACGGTCTATTCCAAAGAGGACTCCTTGCAATATGATGCTCTGGCACAGGATGTGCTCAAAATGTGCGCGATTGATGCGCAAGGTGGTCCCTATGGCATGCCTGGCAAAAAGGTGAGTCTGGCGGATGATGGAACAGGACAGGAGGTGATCAGGACCAATGGCATCAATAAATTGAGAGGCTATAATATCGAGCAGTTGGACTGGAACTCCGGATTGTGGGGAAATACCCGCTATGGAGGATTTGAGACCTACTACAACACCATGACAGAAAACGGCAAGCGGTATATGATTGTGGTGTTCTATTACCAAGGGGGATTCCCCAACAAGAAGACGGCCTATGTGAAACTGGGACAGGTGAACAGCGGTCCTATCGTGGGAGCGGTCAACATATATCCCGGACAGGAATACGCCTTTATCAAGGTCTGTATTGATGATTATCTGAAAGGAAATGGCTGTGCCAATTTTTTCCCATTGCTCATAACGGATGATTCCCAAGCACGCAACTATCTCAATCCCTTCCTGGTCAAGTACGACCCCATCCTTCATTCCAGTTGGCGTGACCAATACTTCGGATATGAGTTTGGAACAGTCAATGGTGTCTCAGTGTATTACAATAGAAACACCTACCATCAGAAAAAAGGACTTCTGAGAAACCAGAGCAGTGCCAGCGATGCCACTTTCCAATGTGTGGAGTTGTGCAAGAGATACATCAAAAAACTGAATGGTCATATCCGGAGAACATCCGATTGGGGCAATGCCAACGAATGGCCATACAACAGAGCCAATGACAATATGGACCAAGGTGCCTATCTTGTGTTTCCCAATGATGGAAGAAGACAAGTAAGGGAAGGCGACTTTATCGTGTGGGATCACTCTACCTGGGGACACATCGGTGTTGTTGTCAAGGCCACGGACAACTATGTCAGCATTGCCCACCAGAACGGAGGAGTGGGAACCAACTCATTACCTATCGGAACGAGGCTGAAGGTCGAGGAAGGAATCGTCAGGGACATCAAGCCTGGCACCGACCATTCTCCTATTTTCGGTGGGGTAACTCCCATACCGTTTATCATCCGTGTCAACAGCGATGCGGAATCGACACATGCCTACTCTTCGACAATGAGCGTCAACACCACCAACCTGAATTTTGGCAAATTGGATGTGGGAGAAAGCAGCACCAAGAGTTTTGAAATATCCAACCCCGATGGCTATTCCACGCTGAACGTATCTTATGTGAGAATTTCCAAGGGGAAGGCTTTCTCTACAGACGCCGTCAGTTGTACGATTGAGCCGGGGAGGACAAAGACCTTCAATGTCACGTTTGCTCCAACCGGTTCCGGTGATTATGAGGATCGCATCGTGATACAGTCAGATGCTGATGACAATCCAAACTGGACCATCAGACTCACAGGCACAGGCAAGGGCAACAACACTTGCCCTGCATTGGTTACTTTGGTGAATTTGGCTGATGTCGCTTACGGAAGGTATGAGGATTTCCCCAACAACATGTATTTCTTTGTCAATGCTGTCTTGAGAGATATGACAGACGTTGAGGAATGGGGAGTATATTTTGATCAGGATACAGATAAATTGTTGTTCGCTTTTGATGAGGTGGCAAGAGCCCAGAGTATCATGTTGCGTTGCAGTTCAAGAGGAGAAAACGGTCTGATAAAATTGAATCTGGACTCCTTTATAGCGCAATATGACGACGAGGTAGGCGTTTATGTGAAAAAACGTGACTGGATGACCGGTGAAACGGTAACCCTGTACGGAGATTTGTTCAGTTTCTCACTTCGCTATGACACCCAGCCATCTTATGAGTTCTCCTCTCCAGTCATCATAGATACCAAGACTGTTGAGACAGATGGCGACAATGTCCAATATCAAACCAGTTTCTTGTTCCGCCATGAACTGACGGGCGCGTTCTGGATTGACTATATCGATATCGGAGTCAGCGGAGGCAACTGGGCGATGGCCGATAATCCCGCTTGGTATCCTTTCTCAGATGTTTCTGGAGATCAGACATGGACATCCACCTATTGGAGTTATTCTGCTGTTTTGGAACATTCCCTGTGGCGAACCCTCCATCTGCGCAACAACAGGACCTTGAAATCCAATTATCTGAACTTCAAGGGCGATGGGACTACCATTACCGATATTTGGGTTTCTTCCTCGCCTGCGTATGCTCCCAAGAAGATCCAGGATATGCAGAAGAAGCCTGCTGGTGCCACTGATGAGCAATTCCAATATGTCATCAGCAATACCGCAGCAGAAGAAATCAGCATGGAGAAGGCCTCGCCTAAGCAGATCAGAAAGGAAATCTCCTATAAGGGAGGCATCTTGGGTGCTTGCAAACCTTGATACTCGAGCGTCAATGAGATAAGAATTGTTGTATAAACCAACATATTTTGTTCAACCAAAAAATTCAACTAATTATGAAAAAACTATTGTTTATCGTGTGCATGGCAATGCTCAGTATCGGAACATTCGCCCAGGTAAAAGGTGACAAGGCTGTCGGAGCCCAACTCTCCTATGGTACGGACGCAGAAAAATTCGCTGTCGGTGTGAGAGGAATGTACAACGTGACCGACCCCATCCGCATTGGGGCAGAAATCAATTACTGGCTGATAGATCACGCCACGTGCCTTGACTTCCAAGCCAATGCCAACTATCTGTTCAGCATGTCAGATAACCTGAAACTCTATCCCCTTGCCGGCCTTGGCTATTCGTATGCAAAACCCAAAGGTGGTGACGGCAACGGCGACATCTTCTTCAACCTGGGTGGAGGTATACAGTATGACTTTACCCAAAAGATGTCGATATTCGGAGAACTGAAATATCAGTTCAAGGAGCACGGACAGTTTGTCATCGGAGGCGGTATCGCATTCAAACTCTAAACATTTTCATATGAGGTGGGCCGTAAAGACCCACCTCATCAATCAACTAAACACAGCCACATTTTCCCATCCCAATTTCCCGACATGAAAACCAAGTGTATCTTCCTTTCATTGATGGTAGCATTGACCATGCTCCTCACCTCCTGTCATGATGACCCGGCACCCAAAACCCATGTGGCAGGACAGACGGTCGTAGTAATGATGCCATGGTCATTCAATCTGGATACCTTTTTCCATCAAAACATCAAGGAAATGGAAGAGGCTATCGTCAGTGGGACAATGGCCGATGAGAGGGTATTGGTATGCTTTGCCAACACTACTTTGAAGGCAACTCTTTTTGAACTCAAGGCAGAGCAGGGGAGGTGTGTGCGCGACACCATCCGGGTATATGAGGATATCAATTTCACGGCAGCCAGCAATATCACCAAGTTGCTCGCAGAAGTGGAAAAAACAGCACCCGCTCATCATTATGCAATGATCATAGCGGGGCATGGCATGGCTTGGCTGCCAGCAGGTGTCTCACCGAACATGAGGAAACCTCGCCGGCAGAAAGGTGATCTCCCGCTTACCAGATGGATTGGAGGAATAACACGTGGTACACAGATTGAGATCAGCAAGATAGCAGAGGGAATACAGTTGTCGGGATTGCATATGGACTACATCCTTTTCGACGATTGCTACATGTCGTCGGTGGAGGTGGCTTATGAGTTGCGTGATGTGGCAGACTACATCATCGGCAGTTCTTCGGAGATTATGGCTTATGGTTTCCCCTACAAGCAATGTTTCAGATATTTGCTCGGAAGTCCAAACTTCCAAAGGCTTTGCGAGACGTTCCATGAGTTCTACTCCTACTATGAGGTGCCGTGCGGAACCGTCGCGGTAACCGACTGCCGTGAGTTGGAAAGTCTGGCAGACATAGCGAAGAGAATCAACTCGGCTTTCCCCTCAACAAACCAATACAATGACGTCATCCAGAAAATGGATGGCTTTGCTCCACCCCTGTTCTATGACCTGGGCGACACCTATGCCCGCTTGTGTGCCGACAACTCGTTGTTGGCGGCATTCAACAGGCAAATGGAGAAAACCGTGCCCTACAAAGCCTGCACCCCATCTTATTTCACTGTTGATGGGGGATATGGCAAGATTGAGCATTTCTCGGGTCTCAACACTTCGCAGACCAGCGACAACACCTCTGCTGCCACCTGGGGCAACACGAAGTGGGCGCAGGCGGTGATGAAGTAATCAACCAACCATCTTATTTTTGTAAACAAACGTTAAATTTCGGCCATTTGATGAAAAAAATGGCCGAAATATTTGGTGCGTATGCCAAAATAGTATACTTTTGCAGTGTACTATTAAAGTAGTACACTAATATACTCAATACAGTATGAGACAGAAACCAATTTATTCACCCTTTAAAAAATAAGATGTTATGGTAACTATTATCACTTTCTTCGTTACGGTAGTCATGTCAGTAGTAACCTTCTTCGGTCTCTGATTACATGTTCAATAGATGAATAACCAATAACCATCCTCACGATTAAAACTCAATCACAATGATAGACATCAGTAACATTAGTTTCAAATATGCAGGCAGCAAGGAGCAGGTGTTCCAGGATTTCAGCCTGCAGTTGGATGCGAACAACATCTATGGTCTGCTCGGCAAGAACGGCACCGGCAAGAGCACGCTGCTCTATCTCATCGCCGGTCTGCTGCACCCCCAGAAGGGAACGGTGAGCATCGATGGTATCAGGACATTGCTGCGCCGCCCCGAGGTGCTCGAAGAACTGTTCATCGTGCCCGAGGAGTTCGACCTCCCCTCGATGTCGCTTGATGAATACGTCAGCATCAACCAGCCCTTCTACCCCCATTTCAGCCGTGAGGTACTGAACAAATGTCTCGAGGATTTCGACATGCCCACCTCTCTCAAGTTGCAGTCGCTCTCCATGGGTCAGAAGAAGAAGGTCTTTATGAGTTTCGCCCTCGCCACTGGCACCCGGCTGCTGCTGATGGACGAGCCCACCAATGGTCTCGACATCCCCTCAAAGGTGCAGTTCCGCCGCGCTGTCGCCAACAACATGACGGAGGACCGCACGCTGATCATCTCCACCCACCAGGTGCATGATGTGGAGTCGCTGCTCGATCACATCCTCATCCTGAGCCGCAGCAACCTGCTGCTCAATGCCTCGGTGAGCGACATCTGCGACCGTTATAGTTTTGAGTACCGCGCCCCCGGTGAGCCAATGGACGACGTGATCTACAGCGAGCCTTCCGTGCAGGGCAATGCCATCATCACACCCAGAAAGGCCAA
Organism: Prevotella sp.; assembly: GCA_016281815.1. GTDB lineage: Bacteria > Bacteroidota > Bacteroidia > Bacteroidales > Bacteroidaceae > Prevotella. Next base: position 6,492 of record JAEEJK010000001.1, read on the forward strand.
CTCACCAGAGACACCGCTCAACCTGGAACTCCTCTTCAATGCCGTCACACTGAAGAAGATTAAGAGTGAAGAATGAAGAGTGAAGAGTGAAGAGTGAAGAATGAAGAGTGAAGAGTGAAGAGTGAAGAATGAAGAGTGAAGAGTGAAGAATGAAGAGTGAAGAATGAAGAATCACTTCTCCGTATGTTGCGTTTTTGACGCAACCCTCAAAAAAGGACTATTCTCCCACCTCCCACCTCCCACCTCTCACCCCTTACCCCTCTAAAATCCCAATCATATGAACAATAATTTCAACATACAGCGCGTGGGATGGCTCTCCCGGTGGATCATTTCCACTGACATGCCCTACTACCGTAAGACTTCCGCCACGACATTTGTCTGTGTCCTCGTCATCATGCTGTTTACCCACTTGCAGTATTTCTTAGGTGGTGGAGGAGAAACAGTTGGAGAGTTCCCTGCTGCCGCCTTGTGTGGTATGTTGGCAGCAGTCGCCCTCATCGGTGGTGGTAATATGATGTATTCCTACGCACAGAGGCAAGAAGGATTGCGCGAACTGCACCTGCTGCCCGCCAGCAACCTGGAGAAATTCCTCATGCGCTATCTGCTCTCGTTTCTCGTACAGATAATCGTTGTCACAGCATCCATCCTGTTATGCGACCTATTGCAATATTTCGTGGGATGGATTCTCGGAAGGGCCGACAATCAGTTTTTCATCCCCCTCGTGTTCGATATTTTGGGTCGTTTTCATATTCCCGGTCCTATGGTATGGTGTTTCTTCACCCAGTTCTTATGGGTGCACACCTTCTTTGTTGCTGGCGCCAACTTCTTCCGCAACCTCAAGTTCGGTTGGCTGTTCACCACCATCTTCCTGCTTGTTCTGTTCATTGCAGGTATTCAGGTGCTCAATCGTTTTACGGAGGGCAGCAGCCAGGCAATTTCGTTCATGGAGAACCATGTGTGGCCGTTCAGTTTCGTTCTCCTGGCATTAAGTGTCTTTCATGTGTGGCTCGCTTACAGACTCTTCAGCCGCCGCCAACTTGTGGGAAGATTCTTCAACTGGATTTAGTCAACTTTGTCAAATCATCAATTGCAAAAACAATGGATAATTTCAATATCAAGCGATTCGCACTTACATTCAGATGGTATTTCTGCGAGAACCGCAGCCGCTTGTTGGCATGGTCAGCCGGTTTGGCACTGGGCATCTTTGTGGCGCAGTCCTTTTTCCTCTGGATTGCAGTGGGTCAGATCAAAGGGCTTCAACTGACATCAGAAATAACTTCTTCTGTATGTGGCCCCATCACTGGAATCTGTGTGCTCCTGACACTGTGGTATGTTTTCAGTCAGATATTCAGTACGCTGAAGACCAAGCAGAAGCGCATCGCCTACCTGACGCTGCCGGCAACCAATTTGGAGCGCTATCTCGCGGCATTCCTCATGACAGCAGTGGTATGGCTCATCTTCATCCTGCTGGCTGTGGCATTGGGCGACACCCTGCGGATGGTCTTCTTCGGACTCCTCGGCAAGGGATGGGTCAGCGGAGTGGTGGCATACCTCTCCAGAGGGAGTAATCAACTGTCGGGCTGGGCTGCGTTCATGGACAACGCGTTAGATCTTTCAACATGGTTTTGGGTCCTCTCGTTCTATATCCTCAGCGGCACCTTGCTCAGTAAGAGGGAATTCCTTCTGGGCAGTCTCGCACAGATTGTGATAATTGTTGCGTACATCTGGGTGTACTACAAATTCAACTTCCAATACAGTATGCTCATGAACACCGATGAGGCCACAGGCGTCACACATGTCAACCTTTTCATGTATGTTGCCGTTCTCGGTCTGTTGGCCCTCTCCATTCTCAACATCTGGGGCAGTTACCAGTTATTCAAGCGCTTTCAGATTATCACCTCTAAATGGTTTAACGTATGATTTTCAACAACGAAAAAGCGATATACATGCAGATGGCCGACCGTCTCTGCGATGAGATCATTTCAGGTCAGTATAATGACGATGAGCGTATTCCCAGCGTCCGTGAGTATGCTGTCCTGCTGCAGGTGAACACCAACACGGCCATGAAGGCCTACGACCAACTGGCCCGTGACGAGATTATCTACAACAAACGCGGACTCGGCTACTTCGTAAAGACCGGCGCCAAGCAGAAGATCATGACCGACCGGCGGACAGAGTTCATGGAGCAGCAATTGCCCCAGTTGTTCCGCAACATGCGACTCCTCGGCATCGACATCAAGGATGTGACAGAGGCGTGGGAAAGAAGTGAAGAGTGAAGAGTGAAGAATGAAGAGTGAAGAATAGAAAGTGAAGAGTGAAGAATGAAGAATGAAGAGTGAAGAATGACTTCTCAGTACGTTGCGTTTTTGACGCAACCCCTGTAAAAGGGCTATTCTCTCACCTCTCACCTCCGATCTCCCTCTCACCCCCTTTCAGGCGGATTTGCAGCAATTGCAATCCGCCTTTTTCAATTTTCAATCTTCAATTTTCAATTTTCAATTTTCAATTTTCAATCTCTAATCCTCTTTTTCTTTTGCGGATAGGAGTTTTTTAACTACCTTAGCACCCTAAAAACCAAACAGACAATCATGCACAGAATCACAGGTATAGCCATTGCCATGGCTTTTTTCGGTATTGTTTCTTCTTCAGCCCAGACAGGCAAAGAGTGGGATGACCCCAAAACCACCAGTGTCAACCGCGAACAGGCCCATACTATCGGCATCCCTTGGGCTTCGGAGAGAGATGTGGCGAAGCCTGTCAGTGAGTCACCCTATTATCAGTCGCTCGACGGAAAGTGGAAATTCTATTGGGTGAAGTCGCCTTCGTCGGTGTCGGCGACCAACTGTGCCAAGGACTACAACGACGCGGCATGGACGGATATCGATGTCCCCTCCAGTTGGCAGGTGTGGGGCCTGCGCCATGGCAAGTCGTGGGACAAGCCGCTTTACTGCAACGTCGCCTATCCTTTTTCTTTCAATGAGTCCACCTACAGCGTGATGGCCAGCCGTCCCGGTTGGTTCACCTACAACAGTTCGATGCCCAACCCTGTCGGCACCTATCGCCGCACCTTCACCATCCCCGACTCATGGAAGGGGCGCGATGTCTATGTGCGGTTCAATGGAGTGGGACATGGCTATTACCTCTGGATCAACGGACAGCGGGTGGGCTACAGCGAGGACTCCTACCTGCCTTCTGAATTCAACATCACCCCATATCTCGAAGAGGGCGAGAACGTCATTGCCCTGCAGGTCTACCGCTTCACCAGCGGTTCGTTCCTCGAGTGCCAGGACTACTGGCGTCTCACCGGCATCCAGCGCCACTGCTTCCTCTGGTCGGCCCCCAAGAGTCAGATACGCGACTATTTCTTCACCACCGACCTCGACAACACCTACACCAACGCCAAGGCCAACGTGAAGGTGAGCATCACCGGTTCTGAAGCGGTCTCCGGCGGCGAGGTGGAGGCACGCATCGAGAAAGATGGCGCCGTGGTGGCATCCGCCCATCAGCAGGTGGCTTCTGAGATGAGTCTCGACATGGATGTGACGAAACCCCAAAAATGGAGCGCCGAGGAGCCCAACCTCTACGACCTGGTGCTGGTGCTGAAAGACGGCGATGGAAAGACCGTCGACATCCGTGGTGGGAAAGTGGGCTTCCGCGAGGTAGGCATCCGCTCCGACGGAGCGCTGATCATCAACGGGCGGCGCATGGTGTTCCACGGCGTCAACCGCCACGATTTCAGCCCTGTCAACGGGCGTGCCATCTCGGATGAGGAGATTGAGAACGACATCAAGACGATGAAGCGTCTCAACATCAATGCCGTCCGCACGTCGCACTATCCCAACGACCCGATTTTTTATGACCTTTGCGACAAGTACGGACTCTATGTCCTGGCAGAGGCGAATGTGGAGTGCCACGCCAACATGAAGTTGTCGTCGGTGGACCTGTTCCGTCCGGCGATGGTGGAGCGCTCAGAGAACCATGTCCGCTGGATGCGCAACCATCCGTGCATCTTCATCTGGTCGTTTGGCAATGAGTCGGGCAACGGCGCCAACTTCAAATATGTGGGCGAGGCCATCAAGAGGCTCGACAAGACCCGCCTCACCCATTATGAGGGCAACAGCGACTATGCCGACGTGTCGAGCACGATGTACGGCAGTTATGAGAACATCAACTGGATTGGTTCGTCAAGACAGGGACAGAGCGGGCAGAAACCCCATATCCAGTGCGAGAACAGCCATTCCATGGGCAACTCGATGGGCAATGTGAGGGAGATGTTCGACCTCTATGAGAAATATCCCTGCCTCACCGGCGAGTTCATCTGGGACTTCAAGGACCAGGGCCTGCTCACGAAGAGTTCCACAGGGAAAGAGTACTGGGCATACGGAGGCGATTTTGGCGACAACCCCAACGACGGCAACTTCTGCATCAACGGACTCGTGCACCCCGACTGGAGTCTCACCGCCAAGTCCTACAACACCAAGAAAGTCTATCAGCCCATCGAGTTCAAGGCGGTGAAGAACCAGCCCACGAAGTTCCGTATCAAGAACAAGATGGCATTCCTGCCCAGTTCGCGTTATGACCTGCGCTATGCGCTGGTCGATGAGGAGGGCCACCAACTGGCAACGGGAGTGATCGACCGCGAGGTGGCTCCTGGCGACAGCATCCTCTACACCATCGACCTCTCTCCGCTCAGTAGCCTCGATGAGACCGAGGAGGCGTTTGTGGCCTTTACCGCCACCCAGAAGGAATCCACCCCCTGGGCTGATGCCGGATATGTGGTGGCAGAGGAGAAACTGCCCGTGCAGACCGCCAAGAAACCGATGTATGACCTCTCGGGACTCTCAGCCCTTGAGAGTCTGGAGGTGGAGGATGCCACCAGCACCATCACCGTGGGCAACGCGATGTTCAAGGCGGTGTTCAGCAAGACTTCGGGCACATTGAGCGGATATAGTTGCGGTGGGGTGGAGATGATGAGCAAACCGCTGTTGCTCAATGTCTTCAGACTGCCTACCGACAACGACGGCAGGCAGTCGGGTTCGTGGGATTCCATGGGTCTGCGCAAACTGTCGGTGAAGGGCACTTCTTCGGAATGTACCAAGAGCGAAGACGGCAAGACCGCCACAGTCACCATGACCAGCACCTACACTGGACAGGGCGGCACCACCTTCGATGTCAGCCTCACGTTCATCGTCTGTGCCGACGGCACGCTGATGACCAACGCCTTTATCCGGCCCTCCACCACGGGAGCCATCATCCCGAAAATGGGATTCAGGTTGGAGATGCCGTCCGCGATGGAACAACTCGCATGGTTCGGACGCGGACCGTGGGACAGTTACCGTGACCGCAAGGAGGCTTGTCTGCCGGGTATCTACAGGAGCACGGTCACCGACCAGTATGAGGAGTATATCCTGCCTCAGGAGCATGGCACCAAGCAGGAGGTGCGATGGATGTCGCTCACCGATACCGAGGGCCAGGGACTGCTCTTCGTGGCACCCGACCAGATGGCGGCCTCTGCCGTTCATTTCCGTGCGGAGGACAACTACACCAACCGCGACAACCGCAGCAGGCACACCTATCAGTGGAAGCCCTGCGCCGGCACCATCGTCTCGCTCGATGCCGCCACCCGCGGTCTGGGCAACGCCAGTTGCGGTCCCGACGTGATGGACAAATACGAACTGCGCTCGGCCAACACCGCCTTCCGCTTCTTCATCATGCCGCTGAGGGCAGGGAGCAACGCCGCCCAGATGGCCCGTGTGGCGATGCCGGTGTGCCAGCCGGTGAGTTGCGAGCGGTTGAGCAGCGGCCGCATCAGGATGACCACGCCCACATCGGGTGCCGCCATCTATTACAGCATCGACGGCGGCGAGTATCAGAAATACACCTCCACCGTGCTCCACGACGACCCCTGCACCATCAAGGCATACTGCAAGGCTGAGGGGATGATGGACAGTCCGGTGATGAGTTACAGTTTCGACCTCTTCATCAACAAGAGCATCTGGAAACTCGTGAGTGCCGATAGCCAGCACAGCGGCAACGAGGCGCGGTTGGCTTTCGACAACAACCTCTCCACGTTCTGGCATACGGAATACTGGGGCACAGAGCCCGCATGTCCCCACACCCTCGTGGTGGACATGGTCAACACCTACATGGTGACGGCATTCACCTACAACGGCAGGACCGACGGCAACCAGAACGGCATGATAAAGTCCTATGAGGTGTATCTGAGCATGGACGGCAAGGAGTGGGGCAGTCCGGTGGCGAAAGGTGAGTTCAAGAACACCACTGCCATGCAGGTGGCGACGCTGAAGACACCGACCCTGGGGCGCTACCTCAAGTTGGTGGCTCTCTCTGAAATCAACGGTAACAAGTGGACGTCAGCCGCAGAGATAGGCATACGTGCTGCCTCCAACAACACTGCCGTGGAGGCTGTCACGGGAAAGCCGGCCCAGGCACCCGCAGGCATCTACGACCTGCAGGGCCGGAAACTGACCGACGACCCATCGCTCTTCACCACCTTGCCCAAGGGCATCTATATCACCAACGGAAAGAAGGTGGTTTACAATTGAAAAGTGAAGAGTGAAGAGTGAAGAATGGGGAGTGAAGAATGGGGAGTGAAGAATGAAGAGTGAAGAGTGAAGAATGACTTCTCCGTATGTTGCGTTTTTGACGCAACCCTTGTAAAAGGGCTATTCTCTCATCCCTCACCTCTCACTTAAGTTCGGGCGGAGCCGAGCGGTAAATCCACCCGGACAGGTGCACCGCCATTTTCGCAATGGTAATCATAATTCTTAATCCTTAATCCATAATCCTTAATTCTTATTTCTTCACTTTCTTAAAAAATCTAAATTTTATCTATATAATAAGGTATATCCATAAAGATTTATGTACTTTTGCGGCTCGAATAACAATTTGACAAGATATGCAAGACAATTTAGTGATTGTAGAGAGTCCCGCGAAAGCCAAGACAATTGAGAAATTTTTGGGCAAGGACTACAAGGTGATGTCGAGTTACGGGCACATCCGTGACCTGAAGAAGAAAGAAATCAGCATTGACCTCGACACCCTCGAGCCCTTTTATGAAATACCGGAAGAAAAGACCAAGGTGGTGAGCGAACTTCGTTCAATGGTAAAGAAAGCCAAGATGGTGTGGCTCGCATCCGATGAGGACCGTGAGGGAGAAGCCATCTCGTGGCACCTCTGCGAGGTGCTCGGACTGGATGAGGAGAAGACCAACCGCATCGTGTTTCACGAGATCACCAAGAGCGCCATCGTGCAAGCCATCGAAACACCCCGCCATATTGACATGAACCTCGTCAACGCACAGCAGGCACGCCGTGTGCTCGACAGGCTCGTGGGTTTCCGCCTCTCGCCGGTGCTCTGGCGCAAGGTGAAGCCCGCCCTCTCGGCAGGACGTGTGCAGAGTGTGGCCGTCAGGCTCATCGTGGAGCGTGAGCGCGAGATCCAGGCATTCAAGAGCGAGTCTTTCTACCGTGCCAGTGCAGTTTTCAACCTGCCTCAGGCACAGGGAGCCGCAGAGGTGAGGGCAGAGTTGCCCGTCCGTTTCCGCACCCATGAGGAGGCCCTCGCTTTCCTCGAGCGTTGCAAGGATGCCACCTTCACCGTGGAGGCCGTGACGAAGAAACCGCTCCACCGCACCCCGGCACCTCCCTTCACCACCTCGACGCTGCAGCAGGAGGCCTCACGCAAACTGGGCTTCACCGTGTCGCAGACGATGATGGTGGCACAGCATCTGTATGAGAACGGACATATCACCTATATGCGTACCGACTCGGTCAACCTCTCCGCACTGTGCATCTCCGACAGCAAGGAGGAGATCATCAAACTCTATGGGGATAAATACAGCAAACCCCGCAACTACAAGACTCACTCGAAGGGGGCACAGGAGGCACACGAGGCCATCCGTCCCACCTATATGAGCAACACCGAGATTGAGGGCAACTCACAGGAGCGCCGTCTCTACGACCTCATCTGGAAGCGCACGGCTGCCTCGCAGATGGCCGACGCCCTGATCGAGAAGACCACCGTCAACATCCGCATCGGATTTGCCAAGGATAATGCCCAGAGCAATCGCACCGACAAGAACATCAACGGAGAGAGCGCCGACTATTTCGTCGCTACCGGTGAGGTCATCACCTTCGACGGATTCCTCAAGGCTTATCATGAGTCGACCGATGACGAGGCAGAGACAGAGGACACCACCCATATCCTGCCCGCCATGACAGAGGGCGACCGCCTGGAGCGTGCCGCCATCACGGCCACAGAGCGCTTCACAGCCGGTCCCATCCGCTATACCGAGGCCAGTTTGGTGCACAAGATGGAGGAACTGGGCATCGGCCGCCCCTCCACCTATGCTCCCACCATCAGCACCATCCAGCAGCGCGAGTATGTGCAAAAGGGTGACAAGAAAGGGGTGGAACGGTCATACACCATCGATACCCTCAAGGGCAACAAGGTGAGCACCGTCACCAAGAAAGAGATGGTGGGCAAGGAAAAGGGCAAGTTGCTGCCCTCGGATGTGGGCATCGTCGTCAACGACTTCCTGTTGGCCTATTTCCCTGATATCATGGACTATGGCTTCACTGCCAACGTCGAGAAGCAGTTCGACAAGATTGCCGAGGGAAAGGCGCAGTGGACTTCCATGATCAAGCAATTCTACAAGGATTTCGAACCTGTGGTGGAGCGCACGATGAACATCCGGGCAGAGCACAAGGCCGGTGAGCGTGAACTGGGTCTCGATCCCAAGAGCGGCAAACCCGTGTCGGTGAAAATCGGCCGCTATGGTCCTATCGTGCAGATAGGCAGTGCCGACGACAAGGAGAAACCGCAGTTCGCACAGATGCCGTCGGGCAAGAGCATGGAGACCATCACCCTGGAGGAGGCATTGGAACTCTTCAAACTTCCGCGCACCTTGGGCGACTTCGAAGGATCATCCGTGGTCATCGGCGCAGGCCGTTTCGGTCCCTATGTGCAGCACAACAAGAAGTATGTGTCGCTGCCGAAGACCGACGACCCGCTGTCCGTCACCCTGGACCGCGCCATCGAACTCATCATGCAGAAACGTGAGCAGGAGGAGAAACGCCACCTGCAGCAATTCGAGGAAGATAGCAAGATGGAAGTGATGGTGGGCCGCTACGGACCCTACATCTGCTATGACGGCAAGAACTACAGGATGCCGAAAGCCATGCATGCCAGGGCCGGACAACTCAGTTTCGAGGAATGCATGCAAGTGGTCACCGCTGCTGACAGCAAGAAGAAATAGCCCATGGTGAGGATCATCATCATCGGATACATGGGCGCCGGCAAGACCACCGTGGGCAAGGCACTGTCCAAAGAGACCGGGTTCCCCTTCTACGACCTCGACTGGTATATCGAGAGCCGCATGCGCAAGAGCGTCTCGCAGTTGTTTGCCGAGCGGGGCGAGGAGGGATTCCGCAAGATTGAGCATGCCATGCTCCACGAGGTCGCTGAGTTTGAGGATGTCATCATCAGTTGCGGAGGAGGGACACCCTGTTTCTTCGACAACATGGACTATCTCAACCAGCAGGGACACACCGTCTATCTCAAGGCGGAGCCAGAGGTGCTCCGCTACCACCTCCAGTTGGGAAAGGGCGTCAGGCCGCTGCTTCAGGGAAAGAGTCCCGATGAGCTGCTCGACTTCATCACCAAGCAACTGGCGCAGCGTGAGCCCTTCTATTCCAAGGCACGCCACATCCTCGATGTCAACAAACTTGACAGTTACGAGAAAATCAGAGTCTCCGTCGACCGCATCCGCGAGATGACCGGTGTCTGAATCACTGTCTGACAGTTGAGCGAATACGAAACTTGAATCACTTACCAACCCACGACAACAAACATGAAGAAATGGACCATTGACGACTCCCTGGAACTTTACAACATCCCAGGCTGGGGCACCTCTTACTTTGGAGTCAACGAAAAGGGCAATGTCTATGTCACACCGTGCAAGGACGAGACCAGGATCGACCTCCGCGAGGTGATGGACGAACTCGCCCTGCGTGACGTCACCCCTCCTGTGCTCCTCAGGTTTCCCGATATCCTCGACAACCGCATCGAGAAGACATGGAGTTGCTTCAGAAAGGCAGCCCAGGAATACGACTACAAAGGTGAGAACTATGTGGTGTATCCCATCAAGGTCAACCAGATGCAGCCCGTCGTAGAGGAGATCATCTCACACGGCAGGAAGTTCAACCTCGGACTGGAGGCAGGCTCCAAACCTGAACTCCATGCCGTCATCGCCATGCAGTGCCAGAGCGACTCCATCATTATCTGCAACGGATACAAAGACCAGAGTTATATCGAACTGGCTTTGCTCGCGCAGAAGATGGGCAAGCAGATCTTCATCGTCGTGGAGAAGATGAATGAACTGGAGATCATCGCGCGTGAGGCCAAGAAAATGGGCATCCGCCCCAATATCGGCATCCGCATCAAACTGGCGTCGAGTGGTGCCGGCAAATGGGAAGAGAGTGGGGGAGATGCCTCCAAATTCGGACTGACCAGTGCCGAACTGCTTGAGGCATTGGAGATGCTCGACAAGAAGGGCATGCGCGACTGCCTGAGGCTCATCCATTTCCATATCGGTTCGCAGATTACCAAGATCCGCCGCATCCAGACGGCGCTGCGCGAGGCATCGCAATTCTATATCCAACTCCACAAGATGGGCTACAATGTCGATTTCGTCGACTGCGGTGGCGGTCTGGGTGTCGATTACGACGGCACGCGCTCGCCCAGCAGCGAGAGTTCGGTCAACTACTCCATCCAGGAATATGTCAACGACTGTATCTATACCTTCGTAGAGGCAGCCAACAAGAACGGACTGCCACACCCCAACATCATCACGGAGAGTGGCCGCTCGCTCGCTGCACACCATTCCGTGCTGGTCATCGACGTGCTCGAAACCGCCTCGCTGCCTGAGATGGACGAGGAGTTTGAGCCCGACGAGAACTCCCACCAGTTGGTAAAGGACCTCTATGATATATGGGACAACCTGACGCCACGCAATGTGCTGGAAGACTGGCACGACGCGGAGCAGATCAGGGAAGAGGTGCTCGACCTGTTCTCTCACGGCATCGTCGACCTCAAGACCCGTGCAGAGATCGAGGCGATGTACTGGAGCGTTTGTCATGAGATCCATGCGCTGGCCAAAGGGTTGAAGCACATCCCCGAGGAACTGATGAAGATCGACAAGTTGCTGGCAGACAAATATTTCTGCAATTTCTCGCTGTTCCAGAGCCTGAGCGACTCATGGGCCATCGACCAGATATTCCCCATCGTGCCCATCCAGCGTCTCAACGAGCGGCCGACACGGAATGCCACCATCCAGGACATCACCTGCGACAGCGATGGCAAGATTGCCAACTTCACCACCAACCGCCACAACTCACACTCGCTGCCGGTGCATGCCCTGAAGAAGAACGAGCCTTACTATCTCGGCGTGTTCCTCGTGGGTGCCTATCAGGAGATTCTCGGCGACATGCACAATCTCTTCGGCGACACCAATGCCGTGCATATCTCGGTGAAAGACCATTCCTACCACATCGACCAGATCATCGACGGCGAGACGGTGGAGGAGGTGCTCGAATACGTGCAGTACAATCCCAAGAAACTCGTCCGCCAACTCGAGGTGTGGGTGGCCAAGAGCGTCAAGCAGGGTAAGATCTCGCTGGAGGAAGGCAAGGAATTTTTGAGCAATTACCGCAGCGGACTTTACGGCTACACCTATCTGGAATAAGGATACTACTTAACTACTTGCAAGTTGAGCAAATGTGAAACTTGAATGAAGGCTTATGAGAGAGAAACTGGTTGTTGTTAAGGTAGGGGGTGCCGTCGTTGAGGACGAGGCGCAGTTGGCGCAGTTGCTCAAAGATTTCGCCGCCATCCCCGACAAGAAAGTGCTCGTGCATGGCGGTGGGCGCAGGGCCACCAAAGTGGCTGAGGCACTGGGTATTGAGACAAGGATGGTGAACGGGCGCCGCATCACGGATGCCGATATGCTGAGTGTCGTCACCATGGTCTATGGCGGACTGGTGAACAAGAATGTGGTGGCACGTCTGCAGGCATGTGGCGTGAACGCCCTTGGACTGACCGGTGCCGACATGGATGTGATACGCTCGCACCGCCGTCCCCTGAAGGACGGCATCGATTTCGGTTTTGTGGGCGATGTCGACAAAGTCGATGGTCAGATGCTCTCCGCACTCATCAGTCAGGGTGTGACACCGGTGATGGCACCGCTCACCCATGACGGAGAGGGCTGTCTGCTCAACACCAATGCCGACACCATCGCTTCCGAGACCGCCAAGGCCCTTGCCCAATACTATGACGTGACGCTGATCTACTCCTTTGAGAAAAAAGGCGTGCTCGCCAACCCCGATGACGACAACAGCCTCATTCCCACCATCACCCATCAGGACTTCATCCAACTGAAGGCCGACGGCACCATCTCGGGCGGTATGATTCCAAAGATCGAAAACGCCCTCGCCGCCATCGACGCCGGTGTCTCAAAGGTCATCATCACCCTCGTCACCGCCATCGACGGCACGCAGGGAACGATGATTAGGGAGTGAAGAGTGAAGAATGAAGAGTGAAGAGTGAAGAGTGAAGAGTGAAGAATCTCTTCTCCGTATGTTGCGTTTTTGACGCAACCCTCAAAAAAGGACTATTCTCCCACCCCTCGCCTTTCGCCTCTCACCTCTCAGTTCGGGCGGATTTGCAATCATGGGTGGTCGAAAAATTTGCAAGTCAAGCAAATCGTTAAATAATCATAATGAAAAAATCGACATGGTTTCACTCGCGTTATTTCATCATTCACGA
>JAEEJK010000017.1 GCA_016281815.1 Prevotella sp.
AAAAATTGAATGCCAAGCAATTTGGCAGATCATGAGCCAAAGAATGAATACAAATATGAAAACGAATACGAAAACGGATCAAATTCTCCGACCCAGTGATTCACTACAGACAATAGAGAAAAAGCATGGGAAGGAATCAAAAACCTGTCCCTATGATTTTACTGACTATACAAAAACATCTAATAATATCATGGGATATGAAATACAAGCAGTTAATATTGAGAACGTTGCTCGTGATGCGATCAATGAACCCAAAAGGAATACTTATGGAGAAGAAAAAATTCCCGAAAGAAAACTATGGGATACTCATCATAAGTAGTTTTCTTTATTTTCTTGTCATTTTATTTAGTTGCAACCAAAAAGAACAAAATATAGCTCTGATAGAATATGCATTGGATGACAGAAGAAGACATAGTGTTTTTCTAGAAGTTGAAAACAAATCAAATACATATATAATTGAAAATGCAAATTGTTATAAATATCTTTCTCTTTATAATGATTTATCATTTGAAGAATATAAGCAATATATGATAGAATCATACAAAAAACATCATAAATTTGTTATCAATGAAGAAATAAAAGATATTTCCGATGACTGGATACCAGTGCACAATAAATTGTCCACATTAAATAAAAAGGAAATTATTGGCACGTTTTTCAACAACAATAAAGTAATAAAAAAGGGCATTCCACATGAAATGAAAAATGAAATTATTCAAAGACTGTTTCAACTAAATGTTTTATGCAGTACAGATTGTGAAACAGGTTTTCTAATAATCATTTATAATGCATCAAAGGAACAGGATATTTGAAGCATAGCATATATGGTGAATTCATAGTTATTTTCATTATACATTCGATTTACATACTGACATGAAAAAAGCATTATTCTTCTTGCTGCTGTCATTGGCGACTTTGCCCATGCGGCTGTCTGCGCAGGTGAACCCGCAGAAAGGAATCATCATCACCAACGGGAATGACACCGTACATGGTGTCATCGACTTCCTGTCGGACGCACGGAACGTCAAGGCGTGTCTCTTCCAGAGAAATGGGGAGAGCGGATACAAGTCACTTTCGCCTGCTGAAATAAAAGGCTACCGCCTTGCCGACAACAGCATCTGCTATGTCAGCCGGTTATTCAACAACGGCGAGAGACAGGAACTGCTCTTTGCCGAGTTCCTCATTCAAGGCGGTGTGAGCCTTTACCGCTATTACTACGATGACACCAATTATTACGGCTTCGTGGATGGTGACGGCAAGGAGGTCATCATTCGTGACGATAAACTGAACTCCGACCTGAGTACCTACAACAAGAAACTACAGGACAGGCGCCAGAAAGTGCAGGAAGTCAATGTCTTGATGAGCCGAGACAACACGATAGCAGACCGTCTGTGGAAGATGGACCTGACAACCGACAACCTGACGAAACTGGTGAAGCAGTATGACGAGCGATACTGTACGGATGCTGGCGACTGCATCGTCTTCCATTATGACAGGGAAAAGGCGTCCGCCGTTTCTCGCAGGTTCTATGTGGGGGCTGGCATCGGCTTTGCCTCCTACGAGGCTCCGAGTTACAGCGACGGTCAAAGCAAGGCCTTTTCCGGAAACGACTACAACGGTATAGCCCCAACGTTCCTTGTGGGTGCCGACTTCATGTTCCCACGCTTCAGCAGGTATCTCATGGCACAACTGGAACTCTGCTATACCCCCCACCGCTATAAAGCATCCAAGGAGATGTTGGAGGGTGGCAGTCCGAAAATGAGCATCGATGAACTGGCAGCACGTATCGGAATAGGCTATATGTTCTGCCCCGACAGCCGCATCAAACCATTCATCAAGGGCGGACTGCACATGGCATGGAACATGGGAATAAAGGAGAAGAATGTCAGGTTCAAGTACTATGACGGTCAGACGGCGCAAGAGAAGACAGGCGATCTGATCTACGACAGTGAGACGAGGCTCGGCATATATCTCGGAGCCGGTGTTGATATCGGGCACTTGCGCGTCAGTGCCATGTGGAAAAAGGCTGGCAGCAACTTCAACGGGCTGGACGAGAAAGGCTGCGGAATACTGACGGTGGCATATCTATTGAAGAATAATAAATAGATATGTAGGCTATGTGTTCTGCCCCGACAGCAGACTGCACATGGCATGGAACATGGGAGCGCGGGCGTCCCGCCGCTATTGATGCGAATGGGGACGTCCGCACTCCTGGGTATTTTATTAAAATTATGGCTAATGCCGTCCTGCGATATCCTTGATATCCTTTAGTGTGATGTTGCCCATGACATTGATGATGGCCACTTCGTCCTTATCCTCTGTGAGCAGGGCAAACTCATTCTTGCCATCTTTCTGTGTCCGCTGATAGATTGTCACCTTCTCGTCACCATCATTCATCTTCATGATCGTCTCATAATTTCCTAACCGATAGGTTTTTCTCGCATCGTCAAGCAATTTGGAGAACAGGGATGGCTTCTCGCATGAAAGAATCCGGATATAGTCAAGTTTGGAGGCTATATTCCCGATGTCGTGCTTACCTGCCTTCACATTGGGAATCATGCCCAGCATCGTTTTGGATATATAGATGGTGGTCACCCCGTTGGTGTCCTCATACTTGTCAAAAAAAGCCTTCTGTGCCGATGCATGGATGGAAAAGACCAAGGCTGTCATGAGGATAAGGATATGGAAAAGTTGTCTCATAGTTGTCTCTATTTGGTGTTGTAGCATGTAGCCTTGTTGATGACTTCGGAAAATTTCAGCAGAGCCTGCTCAGCCTCGGCAGCAGCCTCCTCGGGATCGTCGAAGGAATCTTTCTGCACCATCGCAGCAGCAGTTGTGTCGTCAGGGCGATCGAACCAGAGTGCAACGGAGAACAACAGCAACAGACAGGCGGCGGCAGTCAAAGCGGTGCGAAGCCACACCCTGCGCGACGGATGGGAGCGGGCGTCAACCTCCTCCTTCTCCCAGTCATCAATCTGCGAGGAAAGCCTTTGGCTAAGGCTCTGAAGGTATTCATCCGCCACCCTCATCTCCTCTTCTGTAGCCTCATTGTTGGCTATCCGCCTCAGAATATCATCTGTCTCTTTCATCTTGGTTAGTTTTTAAACAATTGTCTGATGGTTTTCCTCGCACGGCTCAGAAGCACCCTGATATGCGTCGAGGCCAGTCCGGTCTGCTGACGTATCTCCTCATTCGAACACCCTTCCACGTCGTGCATGGTAACTATCTTGCGTTGCTGTTCGGGCAATTGCCCTATCAGCCTCATCACTTGCTCGCACGCCTGCCTCTGTTCTACGGCATCCTCCAATCTGTGTCCGTCGGCAACGAACAACTCTCTGGCCATCTCAGTGGTCTCCACCCGTTGTTTTCTCACCTGATTGAGATAGAGGTTCCTGACAAGGACACTGCAATAGGCGATGGGATTGCTGATGCCGGACAGCGACTCCCGCTTGGTCCAAAGTTGGGCATACACTTCCTGCGTCAGGTCCTCCGCCTCCTCAGCATTGCCTGTCAACCGCCACGCCATCCAGTAAATCTGGCGTGACAGAGGCAGGAATAGTTGCTTGAACTCAGATGCTTGCATTGACAGGTGAAGAGTGTCCTTTTGACAGGACAGTGGAACAGAAATCTGTGAAAGTTTAGTTGAACGTGGTTTCCAAACCTTTTATATCATTGGAATTGAACTTCCCTTTCAGTTGTATCAGTGAGCATTCCGATGGTTCCAAGGCAAGAATCACCATCTCGGAGATGGAATCACCTTTCGTCTTCACCAGAACGAGGGTCTTCTCATTGTCCTCATTGCTGTTCACCATGGTCTCATAGCCTTTTTTGTTCAGATTGGCTGCCCTGGCTTTGAACTCCTTGCAGAGAGCATCATCGTTCTCAATGTTCAAAATTCGGATGTGGTCTATTTTCTTGACCAAGTCGCTGCCTTTTTCCTTTTTCATCACCGCAGGAGCCATCGACAACAAGGCTTTGGGAATATTGACACACTCCACATTATTCTTGTCCTTGAACTCCTTAAAAAGGTCATCCACTGTCTGGGCAGACAAACCGGTGATGCAGGTGAAAGCACACACGATGGCAAATATTATCTTTCTCATTTTCTATTCAAATTAAGTTAATAATGAAGTTATTACGAAGCGCTTACATGATGTTAGACACCAAAAACCGCCAAAGTGTTACAAGAATAAATAAAAAAATCGTATTTTTGCCGCAATTCTCTATATTAGTTTAGCCGACATCTATGTTCACTCTTCCACCCCAGCAGAGATTGGTGAATACACATTCTGGGAAAAAACTTATAGCAAGGCTACGCTGCATGTGCCGTCAGGGAGTTTGCAGAATTACGCCACCGCTGCTCATTGGAACAGATTCATTCATATCGTTGATGATGTGGAACCATCGGCCATCCTGTCGCCAACAGCAACTGAGGAACCTCAGATGATATTCGACATCAACGGAAACAGATTGCCTCATTTGACTCCTGGCATCAACATCATCAAATATCATAATGGGGAAATAAGGAAAAGATACGTGAAGCAATGAAACACGGAGAACGGAGTTTGAAGTAGGCTGCACTTCGGAAAAGGTCAAATAAAATTTGGCTTTTCACTCGTTTAATCGATACTTTGGTGCTTTGCACCGAAAGTAGGCTGCACCTCGGCAATGAAAATAAAAATTGCTTTTTATTTTGCATTGCTCTCGGTTTGCACTACCTTTGCAGTCAAATTCAAAAGATGCAATGACAATGGATTACAATTTCAGAGAAATCGAGAAGAAATGGCAGAAAAGATGGGTGGAACGCAAAACCTATCAAGTGACAGAAGACCCAAGCCGCAAGAAATATTATGTGCTCAACATGTTTCCTTATCCCTCGGGAGCCGGACTGCATGTGGGACACCCCTTAGGATATATAGCCAGCGACATCTATGCCCGCTACAAGCGTCAGCAGGGATTCAACGTGCTCAACCCCATGGGTTATGACGCCTACGGACTGCCCGCCGAGCAATATGCCATCCAGACAGGACAGCATCCCGCCATCACGACGGTGAACAACATCAACCGCTACCGTGAGCAACTCGACAAAATCGGTTTCTGCTTCGACTGGGACCGTGAGGTGCGCACCTGCGACCCCGGATATTACAAATGGACACAGTGGGCCTTTCAGAAGATGTTTGGCTCTTTCTACTGCAACAAATGCCAAAAAGCACAGCCCATCGAGAAACTCATTGAGCATTTTGAGACCCAAGGTACCGAAGGACTCGATGTGGCCTGCACCGAAGAACTCTCCTTCACCGCCGACGAATGGAAGGCAATGGGTGAGCGGGAACAGCAACAGGTGCTCATGAACTACCGCATCGCCTACCTCGGAGAGACCATGGTGAACTGGTGTGCCGGACTGGGTACGGTGCTTGCCAACGATGAGGTGGTCGACGGTGTCAGTGTGCGCGGTGGATTCCCCGTGGTGCAAAAGAAAATGCAGCAGTGGTGCCTCCGTGTGTCGGCCTACGCTCAGCGCCTGCTCGACGGACTCGACACCATCGAGTGGACCGACTCACTGAAAGAGACACAGCGCAACTGGATCGGACGCTCCGAGGGAACGGAGATGCAGTTCCGCGTGGCTGACTCTGACATCGAGTTCACCATCTTCACCACCCGTGCCGACACCATCTTTGGTGTTACCTTCATGGTGCTCGCACCCGAGAGCGAACTGGTGGCACAACTCACCACCCCCGAACAGCAGGCCGAAGTGGATGAATACCTCGCCTATGTGAAGAAACGCACCGAGCGCGACCGCCAGATGGACCATAAGGTGACCGGCGTGTTCTCTGGTTCCTATGCCATCAACCCGCTCACCGGAGAAAAAATTCCCGTGTGGATTGCAGAATATGTGCTCGCAGGATACGGTACGGGTGCCATCATGGCTGTTCCGGCCCACGACTCCCGCGACTATGCCTTCGCACGTCACTTCAATCTCCCCATCATCCCGCTCATCGAGGGTGCCGACATCTCGGAGGAGAGTTTCGACGCCAAGGAAGGCATCGTGATGAACAGTTCCAACGGTGAGTTCTCCCTCAACGGCCTGACCGTGAAGGAAGCCATTCAGAAGACAAAGAAATATGTGACGGAGAAGAAACTGGGACGCGTGAAGGTCAACTACCGTCTGCGCGATGCCATCTTCTCACGCCAGCGCTACTGGGGTGAGCCATTCCCTACCTATTACAAAGATGGTATGCCTTTTATGATTCCCGAAACCTGCCTGCCGCTGGAACTGCCAGAGGTATCGCAATACAAACCTACCGAGGACGGACAGCCGCCACTGGGACATGCCACATGCTGGGCATGGGACACCGTCAACAATGAGGTAGTGGACAAGAGCCGCATTGACAATGTGACCGTATTCCCCCTCGAACTCAACACCATGCCGGGTTTCGCCGGGTCGAGTGCCTACTATCTGAGATACATGGACCCGCACAATGACAAAGCCCTTGTCGACCCTGCCATCGATGCATACTGGCAGAATGTGGACCTGTACGTTGGAGGCACCGAGCATGCCACCGGACACCTGATCTACTCCCGTTTCTGGAACAAGTTCCTCCACGACCTGGGCTACTCATGCAAGGAAGAACCCTTCCAGAAACTCATCAACCAGGGAATGATTCAAGGCCGCTCCAACTTCGTCTACCGTGACAACACCGCCAGTCAGGAGAAAGGCCATCCCGTCTTCGTCAGTTACGGGCTGAAAGACAACTTTGCCGACGTGACTCCCATCCATGTGGATGTCAACATCGTGAGTGCCGATGTGCTCGATATTGACGCATTCAAGGCATGGCGGCCTGAGTATGCCGATGCTGAGTTCGTGCTGGAAGACAACAAATACATCTGCGGATTTGCCGTGGAGAAGATGTCGAAATCGATGTTCAATGTCGTCAATCCGGATATGATTGTCGAGCGATTCGGTGCCGACACACTGCGCCTGTATGAGATGTTCCTCGGTCCGGTGGAACAGAGCAAGCCGTGGGACACCAACGGTATCGACGGTTGCCACCGCTTCCTCCGCAAATTCTGGGCTCTCTATTATGGTGCCGGCAAGGACAGCAGCGATACCCTGCTCCCACTCGACCAACCTGCCACACCCGAGATGCTCAAGAGCCTGCACAAACTCATCAAGAAGGTGACACAGGATATCGAGGCTTTCTCTTACAACACTTCCGTGGCAGCCTTCATGATTGCTGTCAACGAACTCACCCAGCAGCGCTGCAGAAACGCTGAGATACTCTGTCAGTTGGTGAAACTCATCGCTCCCTTCGCACCACATATCGCTGAGGAACTGTGGGAAGCCATGGGCGGCACTGGGTCGGTGTGCGATGCTGAATGGCCCAAATATGACGAGAAATATCTCGTTGAGAGTCAGATGCAACTCACCATCTCATTCAATGGAAAGGCTCGCTTCCAGATGCAGTTTGCCGTGGATGCCGACAACGCCACCATCCAAGAGGCAGTGCTCAGCGATGAGAGGTCGCAGAAATACATCAGTGGCAAACAAGTGATGAAGGTCATCATCGTCCCGAAGAAAATTGTCAATGTGGTGATTAAATAAAGGGTTTTCATGACCATCGAAACTAAAAGAATCTTTAACGAAGCGAAGGATTACATATACATCACCCTCGGACTGCTGCTCTACACCATAGGATGGACAGGTTTTCTGCTGCCCTATGAGATTGTGACGGGTGGTGTGACGGGTCTATCAGCCATTATCTTCTATGCCACCAACGGCAACGGACATGGCATACCCATCATGTATTCTTACTTCCTGCTCAATGCCCTCCTCCTCGCACTGGCACTGAAGATACTGGGTTGGCGCTTCCTCATAAAGACCATCTATGCCATCTTCATGCTGTCGGCCATGCTCGGTGTGGCACAGGATATTGTCACCAACGACGATGGAAGCATGGTGAAATTGCTGGATGACCAGGACTTCATGTCGCTCATCATCGGCTGTTGCATGACGGGAACGGCACTGGCCATCGTCTTCCTGCATAACGGCAGTACTGGCGGTACCGACATCGTTGCCGCCGTCGTGAACAAATACCACAACATGTCGCTGGGCACGGTGCTGATCTTCGTCGACCTGCTCATCATCGGCGCCAGTTTCCCGATGTTTATCTTCGCCCGTGGCTTCACCACCACAGAGGCACTCTACAAAATCGTCTTCGGTCTGTGTACCATGGTGGTGGAGAATTTCATGCTCGACTATGTGATGAACTCCCGCCGCGAGTCGGTGCAGTTTTTCATCTTTTCAAAAAAATACCAGGAAATCGCCAATGCCATCGGCACTCAGATGCAGCATGGTGTCACCATCCTCGACGGTCACGGCTGGTATTCGGGTGCTGACATGAAAGTGCTCTGTATCCTTGCCCGCAAGAGGGAGAGTGTCATGATGTTCCGCCTCATCAAATCGATTGACCCCAATGCCTTTGTCAGTCAGAGCAGTGTCATCGGTGTGTATGGTGAGGGATTCGACGAGATGAAAGTCAAAGTAATCAAAAAAGAAGAAGAACAACAACAAATAGAAAAGTCATGAGAATCGTATTCGCCACCAACAATGCTCACAAACTGTCTGAAATACGTCAGATACTGGGCAATGACATTGAAATACTCTCCCTCGCCGACATCGGATGCCATGAAGATATTCCCGAGACTGCTGATACCCTTGAGGGCAACGCGCTGCAAAAGGCACAGTATGTCTACGACCATTATCACCTCAGTTGTTTCGCCGACGATACAGGTTTGGAAGTGGATGCTCTCGGTGGTGAACCGGGTATCTATTCCGCCCGTTATGCCGGCGATGGCCATGACAGTGAGGCCAATATGCAGAAACTATTGCAGAAATTAGGAGAAAATAACAATCGGAAGGCACGATTTCGCACTGTAATTGCGTTAATAGAAAAAGAGGAAGATGACAAGGTAACAGAACCTGCTGAGAAGACCTCGTTTTTTGAGGGAATCGTCGAGGGACAGATTATCCGTGAGAAAAGAGGACAGGAGGGATTTGGTTATGATCCCATCTTCCAACCCGACGGATATGATGAGACCTTCGCACAGTTGGGTCTGGAAATCAAAAACCGCATCTCCCACCGTGCCAGAGCCGTGGAAAAACTGGCAAAATATTTGTTGAAGACTGAAAACTGAAAACTGAGGATGATGATTGCTCTGCGCTCATTGTTGATTCTGCTGATGACGGTCTGTTCCGTTGTTGCCCGTGGTGCTGCCATCGGCACATGGACCAGTTATCTGGCCTATGGCGACATCACACAGATCCAACCTGCAGGGAAACGGGTGTATGTGCTCAGTTCCAAAGGACTGTTCTCCTACAACACGTCTGACCAAAGCGTGGAGACATATGACAAGATGAACGCACTCAATGACTGCAACATCAGCCATATCGCTTGGTGCCAGGCAGCCAAACGACTCATCATCATCTATGAGAACCAAAATATTGACTTGCTCGACGAACAGGGTAAAGTGGTGAATATCTCCAACTACTACAGCAAGTCGATGATGGTGGACAAGACCATCAATGAGGTAAGTGTCTATGGTTCCTTCGCCTATCTGTCCACCAATTTCGGAATCTTGAAA
Organism: Prevotella sp.; assembly: GCA_016281815.1. GTDB lineage: Bacteria > Bacteroidota > Bacteroidia > Bacteroidales > Bacteroidaceae > Prevotella. The sequence continues at coordinate 9,643 of JAEEJK010000017.1, forward strand.
ATCAATGTCGCTGACGCGGAAATCAGCGCCACCTACAATCTTGGCAGGAAAATCAACTCCACCGCTGAATATAAGGGATTCATCTATGCCTCCTGTGAGTCACAGGGCATTCTTGCCGGCAATATGAAAGACAATCTCCTTGACAAGAGTTTCTGGAAAGAAGAAAGTGACTTTCAAACCAAACATTTGGCGGTTATCGACAACCAGTTGTTTGCCTTTGTTCCTGGTACTGTCTACTCCCGCACCAGCAGCGGATGGCAGTTTGCCTATAACTGCCATTTCAGTTTCCTCACACAGTCAGGAGGACAGATCATCCTGGGCACCGACCAATATACTTGGATTTTCACCTCTGCTTCTTCTCCAAAACTCATTTCCAAGGGATTGAGTGGCATAAAAACCATCGTCTATGACAATGCAAACAAATGCTATTGGACCAACCAGAGCGATGGAAAACTTTGCTCTATGACCATTGAGGAAGATACTTTCATTCCGCAACTTACTGATATCAATCCCGACGGACCGAAGTACAATTACTTCGGTGCCATGCTCTATGCCAACAACACACTCTATACCTGCGGCGGCGGATACGACTCCTTTGCCGAACTGTTCAGGCCTGCCATCGTACAGACTTTTGCCGATGATGAATGGACGGTCTATCAGGATGATATGGGAGAGACGGTGGGAAACAGCATGCAGGACATCACCTGCATCGATTTCGACCCCAAAGACAAAAACCATGTGTTTGCCGGCGGAAGGGCTGGTATCTATGAATATCTCAACGGCAGATTCGTGCGCCACTATAATCCCAATAATAGTTCGTTGATGTTCTCTACGCCTGACAACAGTCCCAACTACATCCTTACCTTGGGTATCAAATTTGACAAACAGGGCAATCTCTGGTGTCTGAACAGTCTGGCGGAAAATGCCTCTCTTCTCGAACTAAAAACCGATGGTACGTGGGAGTCACACCATCACAAAATCTTCATGGATGACAACGGACGCAGTTTGGCCAACATGAAGTGTCTTATCCTTGACAGCCGGGGATTTTTCTGGTTTGTCAACAATCATTGGAGCCTGCCCTCTTTCTACTGCTATGACCCGGCAAGCGATGCCATCAACCATTACGACACTTTTGTCAATGAAGACGGCAGCACAATCAATCCCAACGGAGTGAAATGCATAGCAGAGGATAAGGATGGCAATATGTGGATAGGCACCAATGTGGGACCTCTCATGCTGCCTTCCAATGATATATCAAAAGGCTCAAATGCTGAATTGCAGCAAATCAAAGTGCCTCGCAACGATGGCACCAACTTTGCCGACTACCTGCTCAGTGGCGTTGAGATCACCTGCATCACCATCGATGGTGGCAACCGCAAATGGTTTGGCACCAACGGCAATGGCGCCTACCTCATCAGTTCGGACAATATGACTCAGGTGCATCATTTTCTGTCATCAAACAGCATGCTGCTGTCCAACAATGTCGAGTCGATTGCCATCAATGACCAGACAGGTGAGGTGTTTTTCGGCACAGACAACGGACTTTGCTCCTATATGAGTGATGCCACAGCCACGAATGAGGATATGAACAAAGACAATGTCTATGCCTATCCCAATCCGGTGAAACCTGGCTATATGGGACTGATCACCATCACAGGACTGTCGATGAATGCAGATGTGAAAATTGTGACAGCCAACGGTGCCGTGGTGGCAGAGGGTGTCAGCAATGGTGGATCTTTCACTTGGAATGGTTGCGATGAAAACGGAAAACGGGTGGCATCAGGTGTCTATATGGTACTCACCGCCACCAGTGAGGGGAAAAAAGGAACTGTTTGCAAGATTGCCATTGTCAACTGACGCAACATGGAGGGAAAGGGGGAAAAAGCAGGAACGCAACGCCTCGCATGGGCTGACCTCGCAAGAGGATTTTGCATGATGGCCATCCTGCTTTTCCATACGGAGAAATATTACGCCGGTGAGGAAATCATTCCCTATGCTCTGTATGTGGACAATGTGCTCATTACTTTCTTCTTCATCTCCGGATACTTGTTCCACAACCCCCAGAAAGCGTTTTCCGTGCCCCACAAACTCCTCTCCATCCTCAGAGGCATCATTATACCCTATTTCATCTTTACGGCCGTCATCGCCCTCCCAAAGGCTTTTGTGCATGATGACACCTCTCTGGCAGAAACCTATGCCGATGTCCTTACAGGACATGCCTCATGGTTTGTGGCTGCTCTCGCGGTGGCACAGGTGGTCTTTGCCTTTTATGTGAAAATATCACGCTACCGACCAATGGCTTTGGCATGGATGTGCGCCCTACCCTATCTCATCATCGCTACTACCTATCACCTGGTGGACAGCGAGCGATGGACGTCTACCAATTTTTGGTGCTGGCACAACGCATTGCTGATGCTTCCTTTCATCTGCGCCGGATATCTGTTCAGAAGACACAGTCAGTGGATGACTCTCATCAAGCGTCCATGTGCAATCATTCTCATGCTCATCTCAGAAGTCATCCTCAAATATTGGATCCACAGCCATTCGCTGTTCATGACTCTCCAACCTATACACATCGACTCCTTCACCTTGCTCCTGATCGATGGTCTGATAGGCTGTCTACTCATCATCGCTGTCTGTCATTGGCTCCCTCGCATCAAATGGGTGGAGTGGACAGGAGCACACTCACTGGTCTATTACTTCATCTGTGGCGGAATACCGTTGCTGGTCACACGGGTGCTCACCACAATAGGCCGACCCTACGAGGACAATTATCTCAATATCATCATCGCTTTCATCTTAGTGTATGCCATTTCCTCAGCGTTTTCTTTTTTTATTTTGAGTTTTAAAAAGATTTTAAAAATATCAGAATAACAATAAAGGTTGTGGAAAATGTGGATAAGTCGTTGATATCTGAAAAAAAATAATAAATGATAGGTTATCCACATGATAGCGGATAGTGATGTGTAAAAAATCTCATTGATTATCATTGATTTATATGGTTATCCACATTTTTTGAATATGGTGGATAAGTCTTGGTGGATAAATGATCATGAAATAGGAATGTGGATAATGGTTGGAAAAGTAGGTGAGAAAGGCTCTCATTTCAACAATACAAGAAGGGAAATCATTTAATTGTGTATAAAATACAATCATTTTGGTGTGTCTTCCACAAGTTATTTCAGAGTTTTCCACACTCATTGTGGAAAACTTTTCATCAACAAAATAGATTTTTATTCTTTGATTCCACAATATTTTGATTACCTTTGCCATGAAGCCAAAGAAATGGCCATATCTCACACTTATAGTATCAAACACATCACCAAAAATGGCAAAGAAAGAAAATGGACTGACTCCTATGATGAAACAGTTTTTTACGCTGAAGGCAAAACATCCTGATGCGCTGATGCTGTTTAGGTGTGGTGATTTCTATGAGACATATTGTGAGGATGCCGTGGCTGCTTCGAAAATTCTCGGCATCACACTGACACGGCGCAACAACGGTGGGTCAACGGGCACGACAGAGATGGCGGGTTTTCCTCACCATGCTCTTGACACCTATTTGCCAAAACTGATCCGTGCAGGCCGGAGGGTGGCCATCTGCGACCAGTTGGAAGATCCCAAACTCACCAAGACATTGGTGAAGCGAGGCATTACTGAGTTGGTTACTCCAGGTGTGGCGATGAGTGACAATGTGCTCAATTATAAGGAGAACAATTTTTTGGCTGCCATCCATTTCGGGAAGGGATCTTGTGGTGTGGCTTTTTTGGATATCTCCACAGGAGAATTTCTCACCGGTGAGGGAACGTATGACTATGTAGAGAAACTCATGGGGAGTTTCCAACCAAAGGAAGTGCTGTACGACCGTGCAAAGAAAGGTGATTTTGAGCGTTATTTCTCTACAAAGGCATGTGTCTTTGAACTGGATGACTGGGTGTTTACCGAACAGACGGCGAGGCAGAAACTGTTGCATCATTTTCAGACCAAGAACCTGAAGGGGTTTGGTGTGGACCACCTTGTCAATGGCATAGTGGCAGCAGGGGCCATTTTGCAGTATTTGGAACTGACACAGCATACGCAGATAAGTCATATCACTTCTATCTCGCGCATAGAGGAGGAGCGATATGTGAGACTGGACAAATTCACCATCCGTTCGCTTGAATTGCTCTCACCCATGCAAGAGGAGGGTTTGTCATTGCTCCATGTGATAGACAAGACCATCACAGCGATGGGAGGCCGATTGCTGAGAAGATGGATGATATTCCCATTGAAAGATGAGAAACCCATCAATGACCGTCTGGATGTGGTGGAATATTTCTACCGCCATCCCGATTTTAGGGAATTGGTAGATGGACAGTTACACCTTATTAATGATTTGGAGCGGATTATCTCCAAAGTGGCCACAGCCAGGGTATCACCGCGCGAAATCATGCAGTTGCGTGTGGCATTGCAGGCTATCGAACCCATCAAGACAGCATGCATGAGTTCAGATAATGAAGCATTGCGACGTATCGGTGAGCAGATGAATATTTGCCGTTCCATCCGTGACCGCATTGCACGGGAGATTCAGGCTGATCCACCTCTGTTGGTAAATAAAGGAAATGTGATCAACAGTGGGGTGAGTGAGGAACTGGATGAACTGCGCAACATCGCTTACAGTGGAAAGGATTACTTGCTGAAAATCCAGGAGCGTGAGGCAGCAGCCACTGGCATTTCTTCATTGAAGATAGGCTATAACAATGTGTTTGGCTATTATCTGGAGGTGCGCAACACCTATAAGGACCATGTTCCGGCTGAGTGGGTGCGAAAGCAGACTTTGGCGCAGGCAGAGCGTTACATCACACAGGAACTGAAGGAATATGAGGAGAAAATACTGGGTGCGGAGGATAAAATCATCTCTTTGGAAACACGCTTGTTCAATGAGTTGGTGATGGCGGTGCGGGAGTTTATTCCTACCATTCAGACGAATGCCAATCTTGTGGCGCGTATCGACTGCCTGCTGTCGTATGCGGTGGTGTCTGAGGAAAACAAATATATCCGTCCGGTCATCGACACTTCTGAGGTGATAGACATCAAGCAGGGACGGCATCCTGTGATAGAGACTCAGTTGCCACTGGGTGAGAAATATGTACCCAACGACATCCTCCTCGACAATGAGCGCCAGCAGATCATTATCATCACGGGTCCCAACATGGCGGGTAAATCGGCTCTGTTGCGTCAGACGGCCCTCATCGTACTGTTGGCTCAGATAGGCTGTTTTGTTCCTGCAGAGGCCGCGAGAATCGGTATGGTGGACAAAATTTTCACGCGTGTGGGTGCCTCTGACAATATATCGGTGGGTGAGTCAACTTTCATGGTCGAGATGACGGAGGCTGCCAACATTCTCAACAACGTTTCTTCACGCTCATTGGTGCTCTTTGATGAGTTGGGGCGCGGTACATCGACCTACGACGGCATCTCCATCGCCTGGGCGATAGTGGAGTATCTGCATGAGCATGTGAGGGCGAAAGCACGCACACTGTTTGCCACCCACTACCATGAACTCAATGAGATGGAGAAAAATTTCTCACGCATCAAAAACTATAATGTGAGTGTGAAGGAAATCGACAATAAGGTGATTTTCCTCCGAAAATTGATGCGTGGCGGTTCGGAGCACTCTTTCGGTATTCATGTGGCAGAAATAGCGGGTATGCCGAAAAGCATCGTCAGACGTGCCAATGTGATATTGAAGCAACTGGAGGCGGACAACAGCAATGTGGGAAGTGTGGGAAAACCTTCGGCACAGACACTCAATCAGTCAAGAGAAGGCATGCAACTGAGTTTCTTCCAATTGGATGACCCTGTGCTCTCCCAGGTGCGTGATGAGATATTGGGACTGGATATCAACAACCTCACACCGGTGGAGGCTCTCAACAAACTCAATGAAATCAAAAAAATAGTGAGTGGAAAATCATAAGGAATGAAGGATTAAGGATTAAGAATTATGATTACCACTACAAGAAATTTGCACTGTAAGGAATAGCCAACTATAAAAAGTGATTAGCCCGAAAAACTCATTGAATAAATAAGCATGATAAAAAAATCCCCGGCAGATTCGCCGGGGATTTCAGTTTGGATTTAATCTGCCAGTTTTGCCTTGATGAACTCTCGGTTGAGTCGGGCAATGTTGGCGATGGTTTCGTTCTTCGGACATACTGCCTCGCAGGCACGGGTGTTGGTGCAGTTGCCAAATCCCAGTTCCTCCATCTTGGCCATCATGGCCTTGGCGCGCTTGGCAGCCTCAGGACGTCCTTGTGGGAGAAGGGCCAACTGACTCACCTTCGAACTGACGAAGAGCATGGCAGAGCCGTTCTTGCAGGCAGCGACGCAGGCACCGCATCCGATGCATGAAGCGCAGTCCATGGCCTCATCGGCATCCTGCTTCGGGATGAGAATGGCATTGGCATCCTGTGCCTGTCCGGTACGTACGCTGGTATAGCCGCCGGCCTGGATGATCTTGTCAAAAGCACCACGGTCTACCATGCAGTCTTTGATGACAGGGAAGCCGGCGGAGCGCCAGGGCTCCACGGTGATGACATCACCGTCGTTGAAACGGCGCATGTAGAGTTGGCAGGTGGTGGCTCCACGCTCGGTCTTGCCGTGCGGTGTACCGTTGATATACAGTGAGCACATGCCGCAGATACCCTCACGGCAGTCATGGTCGAACACGAACGGCTCACGGCCTTCGTTGATGAGTTCTTCATTGAGAATGTCGAGCATCTCGAGGAATGAGGTGTCATCGGGGATGTCCTTCATCTCGTGAGAATCAAAATGACCTTTCTCGCGGGGTCCGTTCTGACGCCAAAATTTTATCGTAAATGATATATTCTTTGCCATGGTTGTTAGTTCTTATAATTTCTCGTTTGTACCTTGATTGCTTCATACTCAAGAGGTTCCTTGATGAGTTCAGGGGCTTTGTCCTCGCTGCCCTGATATTCCCAACAGCCTACGTAGAAGTAGTTCTCATCATCACGCTTGGCTTCGCCTTCCTCTGTCTGATATTCCTCGCGGAAGTGTCCGCCACAACTCTCATTGCGTGAGAGGGCATCATAAGCCACGAGCATACCCATGGTGATGAAGTCACGGAGGTGGATGGCCTTGTCAAGTTCAATGTTGAGTCCTTCCTTGCTTCCGGGAATGAATAGGTTGGTGTCGAATTCCTTGCGGAGTTTCTTGATGAGTTCGATACCTTCCTTGAGTCCCTCAGCGGTGCGGCCCATACCGACATGCTCCCACATGATGTGTCCGAGTTCCTTGTGGATGGAGTCGACACTGCGCTTGCCCTTGATGTTCATCAGACGGTCAATCTCGGCTGCCACACCCTTCTCTGCCTCTTCAAACTCAGGCAGGTCGGTGGAGATGCGAGGCCAGATTTCCTGGTCGGCGAGATAGTTCTGAATGGTATAGGGCAGTACGAAGTAACCGTCGGCCAGACCCTGCATGAGAGCGGAGGCTCCGAGGCGGTTGGCACCGTGGTCAGAGAAGTTGCACTCGCCGATGGCAAAGAGTCCCTTGATGGAGGTCTGCAGTTCGTAGTCAACCCAGATACCGCCCATGGTATAGTGTACGGCGGGGAAGATCATCATCGGATGATAATAGGTCATGCCGTTGATCTCACAGGCTTTCTCTCCGGGGAAGACATCGGTGATTTCCTCATACATCTCAAAGAGGTTGCCGTAGCGCTGCATGATGACATCGATGCCGAGGCGGTTGATGGACTCGGAGAAATCGAGGAACACAGCCAGACCCGTATTGTTGACACCGAAGCCCTTGTCGCAACGCTCCTTGGCGGCGCGTGATGCCACGTCACGAGGAACGAGGTTGCCGAATGCGGGATAGCGGCGCTCCAGATAGTAGTCGCGGTCCTCTTCGGGAATCTCATATCCCTGCTTTGTGCCTGCCTGCAGTGCTTTGGCATCCTCCAGTTTCTTGGGCACCCAGATGCGGCCGTCGTTACGGAGCGACTCCGACATCAGGGTCAGTTTCGACTGCTTGTCACCGTGGACGGGAATGCAGGTGGGGTGAATCTGCACGTAGGAGGGGTTGGCAAAGTAAGCGCCTTTGCGGTAGCACTGCACTGCTGCGGTACAGTTGCAGCCCATGGCGTTGGTGGAGAGGAAATATGCGTTTCCATAGCCGCCGGTGGCGATGACCACGGCATTGGCGGAGAAGCGCTCGAGTTTGCCAGTGACGAGGTTCTTGGCGATGATGCCGCGGGCACGTCCGTTGACGATAACCACATCCTCCATCTCATAGCGGGTGTAGAGTTTCACTTTTCCTGCCTGAACCTGTGCGCTGAGTGAGGAATAGGCTCCCAGGAGCAACTGCTGACCTGTCTGTCCCTTGGCATAGAAGGTACGCGACACCTGTGCACCACCGAAGGAGCGGTTGGCAAGCATGCCGCCATACTCACGGGCGAAAGGCACACCCTGTGCCACGCACTGGTCGATGATGTTGTTGGATACCTCTGCCAGACGGTAGACATTGGCCTCACGGGCACGGTAGTCACCACCTTTGACGGTGTCATAGAAAAGGCGGTACACGGAGTCGCCGTCGTTCTGATAGCATTTGGCGGCATTGATACCACCTTGAGCGGCGATGGAGTGTGCGCGGCGCGGTGAGTCCTGGATACAGAGATTGATGACATTGAAGCCCATCTCTCCAAGACTGGCTGCGGCACTGGCTCCTGCCAGACCGGTACCGACGACAATGACGTCGAGTTTCAGTTTGTTCTTCGGGTTCACCAGTCGCTGGTGGGCCTTGTAGTTGGTCCATTTCTCTGCTACTGGTCCTTCGGGAATTCTTGAATCTATTTTCTTAGTCATGACATTCTAGATTTTAAAGTTGCTGTAAGTGGATTAGAAGGCAGAGCAACAGAGGCTCGGGGCGCACTTGAAAGCAAATGCGAGCACGACGATGAGGAAGCAGACCATAAGGATGGTGACATAGACAAAACCGATGATGCGCCAGCGGTTGAACCATACCTTACCGCTCCAGCCCAAGGTTTGCATGGCACTCCAGAAACCGTGGGTGAGATGGAGCCAGATGGCAACGAGCCAGATGATGTAGAGCACTACAAAGACAGGATTGGAGAATGTCTCCTTGATCCATGCGAAGCCGTCGCTGGGAGAGTGAAGAGTCTCCATGTCTACGAGTTCGGCGAACATCATGTTGAACCAGAAATTGAAGAGGTGGAGGAGCAGGCCGAGCAGGATGATGATTCCGAGCACGAGCATGTTTTGTGAAGCCCATTCCACCTTTGCAGGTGTGTCGGTCACGGCATAACGCTCACTGCCGCGGGCACGGCGGTTCTGTGCGGTGAGCAGGAATGCATAGACGATGTGGATGACAGCCAGCGCTGCCAGTCCCAATGTAGCCACTACTGCATACCAGTTGGCACCCAGCAGTTCGCAAATCATGTTGTAGGCCTCTCCTGAGAACAGTGCTGCGATGTTCATGCAGCAGTGGAACGTCAGGAAGAGAATGAGTGCGACGCCGGTGACCGACATCACGACCTTCCTACCGATAGAAGAATTGATTAACCACATAAATGATTGAGATTTAAAAAATTAGAATTTAGATAATGAAATTTTCAAGTGTGATAGTATCTTTTTTGGGGTTAATAAGGCTGATAAATCCTCATAAATGGGGATTGACAGACCTGAATTGACATGCAAAAATAATATAATTTTGGGATTATTCAAAGTATTTTAGAAAAAAAACCGAATATTATGTGTACTTTTGCGTGACGAATGAGATGTCGCTTCCATATAACTCATTATTTTTGATACCCATAATTCCCGCAATATGTACAACATGAAATATGATGTCGTGGTGGTAGGCGGTGGCCATGCTGGTTGCGAGGCTGCCACTGCGGCTGCCAATATGGGTGTGTCGACACTTTTGGTGACGATGGACATGAACAAGATTGCACAGATGAGTTGCAATCCCGCTGTCGGTGGTATAGCCAAGGGTCAGATAGTCCGTGAGATTGATGCGCTTGGCGGACAGATGGGTATTGTCACCGATGCCACCGCGATACAGTTCCGCATGCTCAACCGCTCGAAGGGTCCTGCCGTATGGAGCCCGCGTGCTCAGTGCGACCGTGGCAAGTTCATCTGGAAATGGCGTGAGGTGCTCGACCATACTCCTCATCTGGACATCTGGCAGGATCAGGTGGACGAGTTGCTGGTGGAGAATGGTGAGGCTGTGGGTGTGCACACGATATGGGGCGCCGAGATCCGTACGAAGTGTGTCATCATCACTGCAGGTACTTTTCTGAATGGTCTGTTGCACATCGGCCGTTGTCAGATACCGGGAGGTCGCATTGCCGAACCTGCCGTGATGCGGCTCACGGAGAGCATCACGCGCCACGGGATCACTGCGGCTCGCATGAAGACGGGCACGCCTGTGCGCATCGACCGGCGGTCGGTGCATTTCGAGGACATGGAGATACAGGAGGGAGAGAACGACTTCCACCGTTTCAGTTTCATGGGCAGCGACCGTCCCTTGCAGCAACTCACTTGTTGGATATGCTACACCAATCCTGAGGTGCATGAGGTGCTGATGGGTGGCATCGCGGACTCACCGCTCTATAATGGACAGATTCAGAGTATCGGTCCCCGCTATTGTCCTTCGATTGAGACCAAATTGATGACCTTCCCTGAGCGTGAGCAGCACATGCTCTTTCTTGAACCTGAGGGGGAGTCAACCAACGAGATGTATCTGAACGGATTCTCGTCAAGCATGCCGATGGATGTGCAGATAGCGGCGTTGAAGAAGATTCCCGCACTGCGCGACCTGAAAGTTTACCGTCCTGGCTATGCCATAGAGTATGATTTCTTCGACCCGATGCAACTGAACCATTCTCTGGAGTCGAAGGTGGTGCCCGGACTGTTCCTGGCTGGTCAGGTGAACGGCACCACAGGTTACGAGGAAGCAGGTGGTCAGGGCACCGTGGCAGGTATCAATGCGGCCATCCGCTGCGGTGGCGGCGAACCCTTCGTCATGCGCCGTGACGAGAGTTACATCGGCGTGCTCATCGATGACCTGGTGACAAAGGGTGTGGATGAACCTTATCGGATGTTCACGTCGCGGGCGGAATACCGCATCTTGCTGCGGCAGGATGATGCTGATGCCCGACTGACGGAGCGCTCCTATCAACTGGGTCTTGCGTCCCGCGAACGCTACGACCGTTGGTTGGTGAAGAAGGAGGCCATCCGACATATCATTGATATTTGTGAGAAGTCGCATATCCGTCCCAAGGAGGTGAACGGCATGCTGGAATCACTGGGCACTACCCCACTCCAGTATGGATGCAAGGCTGTCGACCTGTTGGGACGTCCGCAGGTGTCTTTGAAAGAACTCATGCAGATGGTGCCTGCGTTGGCTGAGGCGGTCAATTCTCTGTCTGACCGGCGTGAGGAGATTGCTGAGGCTGCCGAGGTGCTGATGAAATACAAAGGGTATATCGAGCGCGAGCGCATGGTGGCTGACAAGATGAGACGTTTGGAGGATATCAAGATAAGAGGTCATTTCGATTACCCCAATATGACACAAATTTCCATTGAGGCTCGTCAAAAACTGGCTCGGGTCAATCCCGAGACTCTGGCGCAGGCAAGCCGCATCCCTGGTGTGTCGCCCAGTGACATCAACGCCATGCTGGTGCTGATGGGAAGATAATAATTTTGTAAAATATTTTTATTGTTTCACGTGAAACATTCAAACATAAACAACATAAGAAAATGAACAACAAGGTATTATTGGAGAATCTCCGCAGCATTCCTGACTTTCCTGTGCCGGGAATCAATTTCAGGGATGTGACCACCCTTTTCAAGAACGCAGAGTGCTTGCAGATCATGGTGGATGAACTTTATGAGATCTACAAGGACAAGGGCATCACTAAGATTGTGGGCATCGAGAGCCGCGGCTTTGTGATGGCATCCGCCCTCGCCGTCAGGTTGGGTGCCGGCATCGTGCTGTGCCGCAAACCCGGAAAGTTGCCTGCCAAGACCGTGCAGGAAACCTACACGAAGGAGTATGGCACCGACACCATCGAAATCCATGAGGATGCCATCACATCCGACGACATCGTTCTCCTCCACGACGACCTCCTCGCCACCGGTGGAACGATGAAGGCCGCCCTCAACCTCGTCAATAAGTTCCACCCCAAGAAAACCTATATGAACTTCCTGATCGAACTGGTCAACGAGGGTCTCAATGGTCGTCAGATTTTCGGCGACGAGATAGAGATTACCACGCTCATCGAGGTGTAGCATAAACGGGCATGACTGACAAGCAGGAACTGAGGGAAAGGCTCAAGAATATCGTAGACAATATGCCAGAGCAGCCCGGTAGTTATCAATACTGGGATGAGGATGGCGTCATCATCTACGTGGGCAAGGCCAAAAATCTGAAGCGACGTGTGGCTTCCTATTTTCATAAGGAGGTAGACCGCTTCAAAACCAAAGTGCTTGTCAGTAAGATACGCAATATCACCTATACCGTCGTAAAGACAGAGGAGGATGCCCTGCTGCTGGAGAACAGTCTTATCAAAAAGTATAAGCCTCGCTACAATGTGTTGCTCAAAGATGGAAAGACCTACCCCAGCATCTGTGTCACCAATGAGCCTTTCCCTCGAATTTTCAAAACTCGCACCATCAACCCCAAATGGGGTACCTATTTCGGACCTTACAGCAATGGGACGTCGATGGCGGTCATGCTTGAACTGATCAGGAAAATCTTTAAACCACGGCCCTGCAACACACCTATCCTCCCGGAAAAAATCAAGGAGGGAAAATACAAACCTTGCCTGAAATACCACATCCATATCTGTGATGCTCCCTGCATAGGACGGCAAACCATGGAGGACTATCAGGAGAAAATCAAGATGGCGCGTGAGATTCTCAAAGGCAACACTCGTGACCTGCTCCGGCAACTCCAGGCCGTGATGATGCAGAAGGCGGCCGAACTGAAGTTTGAGGAGGCTGAATCCATCAAACAGTTGTTGGTGATTCTCGACAATTACTGTGCCAAGAGCGAGGTGGTGAGTCATACCATCAACAATATTGATGTGTTCAGTATCACCAACGATGACCACCGGGGCACTGCTTTTGTCAATTACATGCATGTGACCAACGGCAGCATCAACCAAGCCTTCACCATCGAGTACAAGCGAAAATTGGAGGAGAGCGACGCCGAGTTGCTTGCGATGGCCATCCCTGAAATACGGAAACGGTTCAACAGCACAGCACGTGAGATTGTCGTGCCTTTCTCCCTTGAGTGGAAACCTGAGGGTGTGGAACTGCTCATCCCGCAGCGGGGGGACAAAAAGCATCTGCTCGAACTCTCTGAGATGAATGGCAGACAATATAAGGTTGACAGGATGAAGCAGACCGAGAAACTCAACCCTGAGCAGCGCCAGACACGTCTGATGAAGGAATTGCAGACGGCCCTGAAATTGCCAAAACTGCCCTATCAGATAGAGTGCTTCGACAACTCCAACATCAGCGGTACGGATGCCGTGGCCGCTTGTGTGGTATTCAAGGCGATGCGCCCAAGCAAGAAAGACTACCGCAAATACAATATAAAGACGGTGGTCGGTCCTGACGACTATGCCTCAATGCAGGAGGTGGTGCGCCGCCGATATTCCCGCATGCAGGAAGAGGGCACTCCCCTACCCGACCTCATCATCACCGACGGAGGAAAAGGTCAGATGGAGGTGGTCAGACAGGTGGTGGAGGATGAACTGCACCTCGACATTGCCATCGCAGGATTGGCGAAGGACAACCGTCACCGCACCAATGAACTGCTGTTTGGCTTCCCTCCTGTGGTCATTGGCATGAAGACGGACAGCGAACTGTTTCATATCCTTACCCAGATACAAGACGAGGTGCACCGCTATGCCATCAAATTCCACCGTGACAAACGGAGCAAGCACGCCCTGACATCAGAACTGGATGAGATACAGGGAATAGGTCCCAAAACCAAGGAATCACTCCTGAAAAAATTCCGTTCGGTAAAACGAATCAGGACGGCCTCCATGGAAGAACTCACATCTGTGGTGGGTCCGGCAAAGGCGAAAATCATCTTTGAGGCAGTGCATAGTGCATAGTTGGTGGTTTTTGAGAGATTTTTTCTCAAATCCTTTGCATTGCAGCAACTTTTTGCTAATTTTGCTTTCTGAAGCATCAACCCATATCAAATCTCTCACCCCTTACCTCACCCCTCACCCCTCACCTCTCACCTCACACCCCTCACCTCTCACCCCTCACTACTATGAGACTAGTTATCCAAAGAGCATCGCACGCGTCAGTGACCATTGACGGACAAAAGAAGTCGCAGATAGGCTGCGGCCTGGTCATTCTTGTTGGCATTTGTGATGAGGATACCGAGGAAGATATCGACTGGTTGGTGAGAAAAGTGACCATGCTGAGGGTTTTCGACGATGAAAATGGTGTGATGAACCGTTCGGTGATGGATGTGGGCGGCGATATTATGGTCGTCAGCCAGTTCACCCTCTTTGCATCCTACAAGAAAGGCAACCGTCCTTCATGGATCAAGGCCTCCCACCCTACCCTTGCCATCCCACTATATGAGATGTTCTGCGGGCGTCTGTCGGCTGCTCTGGGCAAGCCCGTCGCCACAGGAGAGTTTGGTGCTGATATGAAAGTGGAACTTGTCAATGATGGTCCGGTGACCATCTGTATGGACACAAAGAATAAGGAATGAGATGAAAGCAAATGATGTAACCATCCGCGACATGCAGCGTATTGTCGACCAATGGGTCAGAGAATATGGCGTGAGATATTTCTCAGAACTCACCAATATGGCCTGCCTGACAGAGGAAGTGGGTGAGTTGGCCCGTGTGATGGCAAGACAATATGGCGACCAAAGTTTTAAGGCTGGAGAATGCGCCAATCTTGGGGAGGAAATGGCAGATGTGCTCTTTGTACTTGTTTGTCTCGCCAATCAGACGGATGTCAATCTCACCGAAGAGTTCCACAAAACCATGGAGAAGAAAACCAACAGAGACAGTTTGAGGCATATCGCCAATCCAAAACTGAAAGCATAATGTAACTTAAATCCTATATTTTATGAAACTAAAGAAAGAAGGTGCTCCCATGAGCAAGTATGAAGAAGTATTGAAGAAATACGATTGTGATCTTGATGATCAGAAAGTAGCAGAGGCAGTCAAGAAAATCATCGAGGAAAAAGTACCTGAGAATGATACTTTGGAAGTCAAGAAATTCCTGATGGGAAGTGTGGAACTGACCTCACTCAGTACCACAGACTCCGACCAGAGCATCATGGCATTTACACAAAAAGTCAATGATTTTGATGACGCCTACCCTGCCCTACCCCATGTCGCCACTATCTGTGTCTATCCTTGTTTTGCCAGTGTGGTGAGCAATACACTGGATGTAGAGGGTGTGGAAATCGCCTGCGTTTCGGGCAGTTTTCCTTCATCACAGGCTCTTATTGAGGTGAAAGTGGCCGAGACCGCTCTCGCTGTGAAGGACGGTGCCACTGAAATAGATATTGTCATGCCTGTGGGCAAGTTCCTCTGTGGTGACTACGAGGGTGTATGCGATGACATCAGCGAGATGAAAAATGCCTGTGGTGACAAAGCCATGAAAGTCATCCTTGAAACGGGTTGCCTGAAGACCGCTGCAAACATCAAAAAAGCCTCTATCCTATCCATGTATGCCGGTGGTGACTATATCAAGACATCCACAGGAAAACTGAGTCCTGCCGCTACACCTGAGGCTGCATACGTGATGTGCCAGGCCATCAAGGAATACTATGACGAGACAGGTATTCAGATTGGTTTCAAACCTGCCGGTGGTCTCAATACCGTCAACGATGCCTTGATTTACTACACCATTGTCAAGGAAATTCTCGGTGAACAATGGCTCACCAACAAGTGGTTCCGCCTGGGCACAAGCCGCCTTGCCAATTTGCTGCTCAGTGAGGTCACGGGCGAAGAAGTGAAATTCTTCTGATTAGAAAGATTTGAACGAAGAAAAATGAAAAAACTGATTTCTTTTGGAAATCAGTTTTTTCTTAATGCTACAAATTCCAAATAATGAGTGAGCGCATCTCGGATATCAGATTGTTTCACGTGAAAATCGATATATTGCCTTGCCTGCCCACTGATATCATTCATTTTTTGCTCAGCATAGTCGATACCGCCATTCACTTTGGCAAAGTCTACAAGAACGGCTATCTCATCACTGTTGATGGTGCCGTTTTTCACTTTCCTGGCAAGCCGGTACATGGACTCATAGCCTGAGTTTTTCAGGGCAAAGATGACGGGAAGAGTCAGTTTTCCCTCTGCCATGTCATTGCCGGTGGGTTTGCCGATTTCCTTGGAGTCGAAATAATCGAAAATGTCATCACGGATCTGGAAAATCATTCCGATGGCCTTTCCAAACTCAAAGGCTGCCTTGGCTTCCTCTGCTGAAGCACCGACGGAGAGAGCACCGTTTTGGGCACAAGTGGCGAATAAGGAGGCCGTTTTCTTGTCGATGACTTGGTAGTAAACTTCCTCTGATATGCCTTCATCCTTGAAATTATTCATCTGAAGAAGTTCACCGCTCGACAGTGTGCGACCCAGTTGGGCCAAACTGGTAATAATCTCCGTATTGGATGTCTGCGAAACATAGTAAAGGGCTGTGGACAGGATATAGTCGCCCACAAGTACAGCCACTTTGTTGTTGAAAGAAGCGTTGACGGAAGGCTGGCCACGGCGTTCTCCGCTCTCGTCCACCACATCGTCATGTACCAGACTGGCGGTGTGGAGCAACTCCAATCCCACGGCGGAATATTGGGTGGTCCTGTTGATCTCACCATAATTCTTTGCCATGAGAAGTGTGAGGATGGGCCGCATCCGCTTTCCACCTCTTTTCCGGATATGCTGAAGGGTGTCGCTGAGCAGGCCATCAGTGTGTGAAAGAGACTCGTCGAAGATTCTGACAAACTCCGACAATTCTGTTTCTATAGGCTGTCTGATCAATGATAGATGATCCATTGTATTGAATTTTGAGACAAAATTACGCATTTTTCTCGTAATTAATAAAAAAAGTAGTAATTTTACACAGAAAAAATCAACATATATGGACAAACTGTTTCTTCTCGATGCTTATGCATTGATTTATCGGTCGTATTATGCCTTCATCAAAAATCCGAGAATCAACTCAAAAGGATTCAATACCTCCGCAGTTTTGGGATTCTGCAACACCCTTCACGAAATTCTCAGCAAGGAAAAACCCAAATACATTGGGGTGGCGTTCGACCCTCATGGTCCTACGTTCCGCAGTGAAGCCTATCCAGAATATAAAGCACAGCGTGAGAAGACACCAGAGGATATACTGCTTTCTGTTCCTATCATTCGCCGGGTGCTCGATGCACTGAATATCCCTGCCATCATGGTGGATGGATATGAGGCAGACGATGTGATTGGTACATTGGCCATACAGTCAGTAGGGCAGGGGGTGGATACTTATATGCTGACTCCCGACAAGGACTATGGTCAGTTGGTGAGACCTACTGTCCGCATTTACCGTCCGCGCTTTGGTGGCGGATACGAGGTACTTGGGGTAGGGGAGATAAAAGAGAAATATGGTATCAATGATCCTATGCAAGTCATCGATCTGTTGGCACTGATGGGTGACTCAGCAGATAATTTTCCGGGTTGTCCTGGAGTGGGGGAGAAGACGGCTGTCAAACTGATCGCAGAGTTTGGGTCTGTGGAACAGTTGCTCGCCCATACCGATCAGTTGAAGGGTGCGCTGAAAAAAAAGGTGGAGGAACATGTTGATGATATTCGAATGTCAAAATTTTTGGCGACTATCAAAACAGACGTTCCGGTTGAGTTGCATCTCAAAGAACTATTGGTCACCTCTCCTGACGAGAGAAAACTGAGGGATGTCTTCGAGGAACTGGAGTTTCGTTCTCTCACCGGAAAATTCCTCAGTCAGGTTCCAAAACCCATCAGAAATGCACCTTTACAACTCGATTTATTTGGCGAATTTTCGACCGACGGGGCGAATGATGAAAAAAAATCGAGTTTTGAGACCTTAAAAACCACGTCTCATGATTACCAACTGATTGAAAATAAGGAAAATATCGTAAAATTACGTGATTTTTTATTGACAAACGAATTTTTGAGTCTGGATACGGAAACAACTTCGACCTCTCCAATTGATGCCGAATTGGTGGGATTGAGTTTTTCTGTCAAGGAAGGTCAGGCTTTTTATGTCCCAGTGTCACAGAATCGGGAAGAGGCTCAGCAGGTCGTTGACATTTTCCGTCCTGTATATGAAAATTCCGGTATCCTCAAGATAGGGCAGAACATCAAGTACGACCTGGAAGTGTTGGCGAACTATGGTATCGACCTGCAAGGTCCGCTTTGGGATACAATGATCGCCCATTATCTCATCCAACCTGAACTCCGTCACAACATGGACATCATGGCGGAGTCATACCTTAATTATAAGACTATCCATATTGATGAATTGATTGGACCCAGGGGTAAGAATCAAAAGAACATGAGAGATCTCTCTCCGGCCGAGGTTTATGAATACGCTGCTGAGGATGCCGACATCACGCTTAGGTTGAAAAACAAACTGGAACCGCTGCTCAAAGAGGTGGGGGCAGAACAACTGTTCTATGAGATTGAGATGCCGCTTGTCAGGGTGCTCGCTTCCATGGAGCGGACAGGTGTCAGAATCGATACCGCCTCGCTGGCAGAGACCTCCCGGGTGTTCACACAGCGTATGCACGACATCGAGGAGCGTATCTATCAACTAGCGGGTGAGGAGTTCAATATCGCATCGCCGCGTCAGGTGGGTGATATCCTCTTCGGTAAAATGCATATCATCGAAAAACCCAAAAAGACCAAGACGGGGCAGTTTGTCACTTCTGAGGAGGTGCTGCAGACCCTGAGGGGCAAGCATGAGATTGTGGAGAAAATCCTTGCCCATCGTGCCCTTAAGAAATTGTTGGGAACGTATGTTGACACATTGCCCACTCTCATCAATCCAAAGACAGGACATATCCACACCTCGTTCAACCAGACCATCACTGCCACGGGGCGCCTTTCATCGAGCGACCCCAATCTGCAGAACATCCCTGTGCGGGGTGAGGATGGAAAAGAGATTCGCAAGGCATTCATCCCCGAGGAAGGTTGCCTGTTCTTCTCAGCCGACTATAGTCAGATTGAACTGCGCGTAATGGCACATCTCAGCGGCGACGAGAACATGATAGAGGCATTTCGTGAGGGCCACGACATCCATGCGGCCACCGCAGCGAAGATTTATGGCAAGGACATCACGGAGGTGGGGCGTGATGAGCGCAACAAGGCCAAGAGGGCCAATTTCGGCATCATCTATGGCATCACTGTCTTCGGACTGGCCGAGCGTCTGGAGATTGAGCGTTCTGAAGCCCGCCAACTCATTGACGGCTATTTCGAGACTTTTCCGAAGGTGCGTGAATATATGGAGGCGAGCAAACAGACCGCGCGCGAGCAGGGTTATGTAGAGACCTTCTTCCATCGCCGCCGTTATCTGCCCGACATCAACAGCCGCAATGCCACAGTGCGGGGTTTTGCTGAGCGTAATGCCATCAATGCACCGATCCAGGGTTCCGCCGCCGACATCATCAAGGTAGCCATGATACGCATCTATCAGCGCTTCCGAGACGAACACCTGCGCTCTAAGATGATTCTCCAGGTGCATGATGAATTGAATTTCAGTGTCGTGCCAGAGGAAAAGGGTAGGGTAGAGGAGATTGTCCTTAAGGAAATGGAGGCTGCCTATCAACTCCGTGTTCCTCTCCTTGCCGACGCCGGGTGGGGCAACAACTGGCTCGAGGCTCATTGATCGGGGTGAAGTATGAAAGCGCAGAAAGAAAGCAAAAAGTTCTGCATTTTGCACGCTTAATCGGATTTTTGCACTAACTTTGCTATCTCAATTAAAAACAATTACTTTGCTATAGCGAATACAAACATTTACATAATATATTATGGCATTAAAATGTGGAATCGTGGGACTGCCTAATGTGGGGAAGTCCACTTTGTTCAACTGCCTGTCGAGTGCGAAGGCACAGGCAGCCAATTTTCCTTTTTGTACAATAGAGCCTAATGTGGGGGTCATCACCGTTCCCGACGAGCGGCTCACAAAGTTGGCCGAACTGGTGCATCCAGGACGCATCGTCCCCGCTACCTGTGAGATTGTCGACATTGCCGGACTGGTGAAAGGTGCGTCGAAGGGAGAGGGATTGGGCAACAAGTTCTTGGGCAATATCCGTGAGACCGATGCTATTATCCATGTGCTCCGTTGTTTCGATGATGACAACATCACTCATGTCGACGGCACCATCGACCCCATCCGTGACAAGGAAATCATCGACATGGAATTGCAACTCAAGGATTTGGAAACTATCGAAGGGCGCTTGGCGAAGCAACAGAAAGCCGCTTCTGCCGGCAATAAGGATGCCAAGGTGGAGGTGTCGGTGTTGGAGGCTTATAAGGCTGTGCTGGAGCGTGGTCAGAATGCCCGTGTGGTGAGTTTCGACAGCCGTGAGGAGCAGCAGGTGGCACACGATCTCTTCCTGCTCACCGCCAAACCTGTGCTGTATGTCTGCAACGTGGATGAGTCGGGTGCCAAGGATGGCAATGCCTACTCCCGTTGCGTGGAGGAGGTGGCCCGTGAGGAGGGAGCCGAGGTGCTCATCATCGCCGCCAAGACCGAAGAGGACATCGCCAGTTTTGAGAGTTATGAGGACAAGCAACTTTTCCTCGACGAACTGGGTCTGGAGGAGAGTGGCGTCAACCGTCTCACCAAGAAAGCCTATGCTTTGCTCAATTTGGAGACGTTTATCACTGCCGGTCCGATGGAGGTAAAGGCGTGGACTTTCCATCGCGGTTGGAAAGCGCCTCAGTGTGCCGGTGTCATCCACACTGACTTTGAAAAAGGGTTCATCCGTGCCGAGGTCATCAAGTATGAAGACTATATCCAATACGGTTCTGAGACCGCTGTCCGCGAAGCCGGCAAACTCGGTATCGAGGGCAAGGACTATGTCGTTCAGGACGGAGATATTATGCATTTCAGGTTCAATGTTTAACTATGAACTATGAATTATGAACTATGAACTATTATACATAAATTGGAATCCCAATGAGATAGCATTCACCCTAAACCTTGGAAGTTTAGGTTCTTTCGGATTCAGATGGTACTCGCTGTGCTGGCTGGTGGGACTTGTGCTGGCCTATTTGATAGTAAGGAAACTTTACAAAGAGCAAAAGGTAAAGGATGAACTTTTCGACCCCTTGTTCATCTACTGTTTCCTCGGCATCCTGATTGGCGCGCGTCTCGGCCACTGCCTGTTTTATGAACCGAAATACTTCCTGAGCAGTGGCACACATATTATAGAAATGTTCCTGCCCATCCACAAGATGATGGATGGCTCTTGGAAATTCACTGGTTATGAGGGACTTGCATCACATGGAGGTACTCTGGGCCTGATGTTGGCTCTATGGTTGTACTGCCGCAGTACGAAGATGGGCATGTGGCATGTGCTCGACAATATTGCCATCGCCACCCCTGTCACCGCCTGCTTCATCCGTCTGGGCAACCTGATGAACTCAGAGATCATCGGTAAGGTGACTGATGTGCCCTGGGCCTTCATCTTCGAGCGTGTAGGGCCAGAACCGCGACATCCCGGACAGTTGTATGAGGCCATCGCCTATTTCATTTTCTTCTTCATTGGTTGGTGGTTCTATCGCCATCGTCCGGAGAAAGTGGGTACAGGATTCTTCTTCGGACTCTGTCTGACATTGATTTTCACGGCCCGTTTCTTCATCGAGTTCACCAAGATCAATCAGGTGGATTTCGAGGACTCTCTGCCCCTTGATATGGGACAGTTGCTGAGCATCCCCTTCATCATCCTCGGAGTGGCATGCATGGTGTATGGAATGAGAAAGAAAACTCAGAAGTGAGAGTATTAGGAGTTTAGGAGTTTAGGAGATTAGGAGTTTAGGAGATTAGACAATACTCTTTTGAGTTGGAATCAATATGAATAATGAACTATATGAGGTAATGGCTCCCGTAGGTTCCCGCGAGTCTTTGGTGGCAGCCATTCAGGCGGGAGCCGACTCCGTGTATTTCGGTATCGGTCAACTCAATATGCGGGCACATTCCGCCAATACGTTTACCATTGATGATTTAAGAGAGATTGCGGAGGAATGTGGCAGCCATGGCATCAAGACTTATCTCACAGTCAACACCATCATCTATGACGGGGACATCGAGACCATGCACACCATCGTCGATGCTGCCCATGAGGCAGGCATCACGGCCGTCATCGCCAGCGATGTGGCAGTGATGACCTATTGCCGCCAGATTGGTCAGGAGGTGCATCTCTCCACCCAACTCAACATCAGCAACGCCGAGGCACTGCAGTTCTATGCCCAGTTTGCCGACGTGGTGGTGCTTGCCCGTGAACTCAACCTCACTCAGGTGGAAGCCATCCACCGACAAGTTGGCGAGCGCAATATCTGCGGACCCAGCGGAAAACCTGTGCGCATCGAGATGTTCTGTCATGGTGCGCTCTGCATGGCCATCAGTGGAAAGTGCTACCTCAGCCTCGACAATGCTGCAAGGTCGGCCAACCGTGGGGAGTGCATGCAACTCTGTCGTCGGTCGTATACGGTCACAGACAACGAGACGGGCACTCAGTTGGAGATAGACAACAAATATGTGATGAGTCCGAAGGACCTGAAGACTATTCGTTTCATCGACAAGATGATGGAGGCTGGTGTGCGGGTGTTCAAGATAGAGGGGCGTGCTCGCGGACCGGAGTATGTATATACCGTGGTGAAATGCTACAAGGAGGCCATCGCCAGCGTGCTTGACGGCACTTTCACAGAGGAGCGCAAGGATGAGTGGGATGAGCGCTTGGCCGCTGTCTTCAATCGTGGTTTCTGGGATGGCTATTACCTGGGACAGCGTTTGGGTGAGTGGAACAAGAACTACGGCAGCAATGCTACAGTCCGCAAGGTGTATGTGGGTCATGGCGTGAAATATTTCTCCCGTCTCGGCGTGGCGGAGTTCACATGCGACGCGGCGGAGTTCAGTGTGGGTGACCACATGCTCATCACGGGTCCCACTACGGGGGTGATGTATGTCGATGTCACCGAGATACATGATGATACCCAGGCGGTCACCACTGCCCAGAAAGGTACCCGTGTATCCTTTCCTGTGCCTTCCAAGGTAAGACCCAGCGACAAACTGTTTAAGTTAGTTCATAGTTCATAATTCATAGTTCATAGTTTAGAGTTTTATCATACCTTTCATCAAAAAATGAAATCAATCGACGAATTGCAGGAAGAGGTGATAGAGGAGTTTTCCGATTTCACCGACTGGATGGACAAATACCAGTTGCTCATCGACCTGGGCAATGACATGCAGCCGCTCGATGCGTGCTATAAGACCGATGACAACCTCATCGAGGGATGCCAGAGCCGGGTGTGGATCGTCGCTGACTACCGCGACGGACTGCTTCATTTCTCTGCCGAGAGCGACGCCCTCATCGTCAAGGGGCTCATCGCCTTGCTGCTCCGTGTGCTCAGCGGACACTCACCCCAGGAGATTTTGGATGCCGACCTCTATTTCATCGACAGCATCGGACTGAAAGAACACCTCAGTCCGACACGCAGCAACGGTTTGCTCGCCATGGTGAAACAAATGCGGGTGTATGCCCTCGCTTTCAAAACCAAAGAGGATGCGGAAACTTAGGACCATAGAGATGCAGCGCCTCACCGTGGAGGAGTTCAAGGCATCGGAGAAACTGCCACTGACAGTGGTGCTCGATGATGTGCGCAGCCTCTACAATGTGGGCAGTGTGTTCCGAACGGCAGATGCTTTCCGTGTGGCAGAGGTGTGTCTGTGCGGCATCACCGCTTGTCCGCCACATCCCGAAATTCACAAGACTGCCCTGGGGGGCGAGGACAGCGTCGAATGGCGTTATTTTCCCACAGCGCTCGAAGCCGTGGACACCCTGCATGCTGAGGGACGTTTTGTATATGCAGTGGAACAGGTGGAGGGTAGCACGTTGTTGGGTGACCTCTGTCCAGACCCTGAGCAGCATTATGCTGTGGTCTTCGGCAATGAGGTCAAAGGGGTGCATCAGGAGGTGGTCGACCGTTGTGACGGTTGTCTGGAAATCCCCCAGAGAGGTACCAAGCACTCGATGAATGTCTCCGTGACGGCTGGCATCGTGATGTGGGAATTCTTCCGAAAACACACCATTTGATGCTTTTTTTCACGTTTTTATGCAGATAGCGGGCTCTTATGCTTGCATTTGTAAAATATATTTTCTATCTTTGTCCTTTGGAAAACAATTTTAACCTTTAAACCAATTCAGATTATGGTAGCAGTATTATTATTGATTTTGGGCGTCATCCTCTTTTTGGTGATTGCTATCGCAGTGTATATCTTCAAGACCCAGCGCACGCTGGTCAACCTCGATGAACTTTGCAAGAACGCCATGAGCCAGATTGCAGTGCAACTCAATTCCCGTTGGGATGCCCTCCTCGCTCTGGCCAAGACAGCAGCCCAATACTCCAAGCATGAGTCAGAGACTTTGATCAAGACGATCACCGCCCGCCGCCAGGCTCCCATCACCACTGCAGAGGAGGCTTTGCAGCAGCAAGGTGAACTTAGTCAGGTCATGGGCAGATTGATGGCCATCGGTGAGGCATATCCCGATTTGAAAGCCAACGATCTGTATCTCAAGGCAGCAGAAGGTGTGAACACCTATGAGGAGCATGTGCGCATGAGCCGTATGGTGTATAACGACACCGCTACCAAGATGAACCGCATGGTGCGTCAGTGGCCGTCATCATTTGTCGCCTCGATGCTCAATTTCCGCGAGAAGGCTTACCTGACTGTCGATGAAGAGAAGAAGCAAAACTATCCCAATCTCGATGAGGCTTACAAGTAAAGTTTTGCTGCTGATGCTCTGCCTGGCCTTCCCGCTATGGGGGTCAGCAGGGCCTGTGCTTCGCCATCTCCAAATAGATGTGATACTTCGTGACAACGGGGATGCCGATGTCAGGGAGGTGCGTCAGATGGAGATCGACAGCGAGGGAACGGAGTGCTATATCGTCATTGGCAACCTCAACGGCAGCGACATCAAGAACTTCTCTGTCACCGATGAGACAGGGAAAGAATATGTCAATGAGGGGGCATGGGATGTCGACCGTTCCCGTGAAAGGAAGGCAGGTCGCTGTGGCATGGTGAGGAAGAGCGACGGCTATGAACTGTGCTGGGGACTTGGCAACAGCGGAGAGCGCATTTACACCGTCAATTATACGGTCACCAACATGGTGCGCTCCTACGAGGAGAGCGACGGTTTCAACTGGATGTTCATCACCCGTGATATGCGGCCGGCTCCGCAGAAGGCTGAGGTGAACATTTTCTCCGAACGTGATGGTGGCCTGCCTGTGGATTCCGTCAAGGCTTGGGCATTCGGATTCAAAGGAGATGTCTCCATTGAGGAGGATGGCGTGATGGTGGAGAGTACCGAACCCATGACGCCCGAGATGGCGATGATCGTGATGGTGGAAATCGAGAAAGGTCTATTGCACCCCTCCAAGAGTGGCAATGGCTCTTTCAAGGACTTGCGTAAGAAAGCCTTTGAGGGCAGCGACTACAAGGAGCAGACGTGGTGGCGCAAGTTTTGGAATAAGTTAAAGGCCGATACTGAGGCTCTCCTTGGCCTCCTTTTCCTCGGTGCCTTGTTCTTTGTTTTCATCTGGTTCTCCGTCAAAACGAAGCGTGAGCGCAAAAAGATGCTCCAGACCGTCACCTGGTATCGCGATATTCCTGTCAATGGCAACTTGGTACAAGCCAAGAAACTCTACAACGCGTATTATATGGGTAGCGGTGGCATCAAGACCGAAGATCTTGTCGGCGCGATGATCCTGCGGTTTATCCGGACGGGTACACTGCGCATTGAGAACCGCCTTGTCGAAGCCACCGGACTGAAGAAGATGCTGGGAGCCGAAGGCAAGTATTATGACTGCATCGTCATCACTGACTTCAATGAGAAAAACAGGCTCATCAACACCCCTCAGATGCGCAAACTCTATGACATGATGCGTGAGGCAGCCGGCAGTGACATGGTGCTGCAGCCCAATGAACTGAAGAAGTGGATGAAGAGACATGAGACCGAGGTGGTCGACTTCATGAACAGCATCGGGGAGAGCACATCCCTCAAGGAGGCGAAGCGGCATATCGATGATGTGCGCCAGGTATTCGGACTAAAGATGTTCCTCAATGACTTCACGCTTGCCAATGAGCGGCATCTCACAGAGTTGTCGCTGTGGAACGACTATCTGGTCTATGCGGCTCTCTATGGCATTGCCGACCAGTTGAAGGCTGACATGAAAAAACTCAACCCAGAATACCTGCAGATGAGCGAGATCACACGCAACCTGACCAACAACACTGTGGTGCCTGTCCTCATGGCTACTACCTACAACACGGCCCATTCCGTGAAATCGCATGTAGACTCCCGCAGCAGTGGCGGCGGTGGCAGTTCCTCCTTTGGCGGAGGCGGCGGCTTCAGCGGCGGCGGTTCTGGCGGCGGCGTGAGATAACGGCTCAATTCAAGCGATGAACGGCATCAGAAAGATACACTCATTAAGTTTCTTCCTTTGGAGCGGCATCCTCATGATGCCGTTCATTGCTATTTTATCCCATGCAGAAACCCGTACCGACAGCATGGCTTGCCCCTTTGTGAAGATTGATGTGGAGCGGTTGCCCGATCTGAACATCCCCCGCAGTGCGCACAGTATATTCTGTGTCAATGGTGAGGTGACGGTAGTGGGCGGTCATACCACGAATTTCATTCCAACGGCTACGGCGGAATACTACAAAGACGGCAAATGGAATCTTTTGGAAACGGTATATCCTCATGACAACGGTGTCTGCACGGTGCTCAGTTCGGGAAAAGTGATGCTTGCCGGCGGGCATGAGAAACCTTTGGGCATCGGACAGACTTTTCCTGTGGAGGAGTACGACCCTACGACCCACACTTTCCGTGGCTTCAGCAGTCTGGACATGAAGCGTTCACTGGCTTCGGCAACTGAAATCGACAGCGGTAGGGTAGTGATGTCCGGCAATTGGTATGCCGATGATGGTATTGAGATTTTCGATGGCGACCGTACTTTCTCGTTTGTCAAGAAAACCTCCGTGGACCGTGCCTGTCCCTACATCCTTCGCACGTCGGCCGATGATGTCCTTATTTTAGGGGGTCTTGATACGCACGGCTTAGTCCTGAATACCGAAGTAGTTGACCGCTTGCGGGGCGAGCCCCTCTATGTGCCTTTGCTGGAAAAATGGCAGCCCTTGTCATTTCTACATAGTTATTCCAACAATCTTGGCTTCATCGGCAACGAGGCTTTGGGTGACTTTTCCTATCTGCTCCCGTTGCAAAAGCGTGTCGATTCAAGAACGAACACCAATGGGGATCATTCTGAAATGGCTTTCGCGCTGGTACGCGACACTACATTTACTCTTCTTCCCACCCTCTGTCCTGTTCCGACTGTAGGTCCTTATGGCACTCTCTATTTCTTCAACCCTGTCATCACCGACAGGGAGGTGCGTCGGGGATATGTAGTCGGCCATGACCTTGACAACCGCATCTATATTCTGTGCATAGAGTATGACAAGTGCCCTGCGCCACTCACGCTATACTATACCGATCCGATGCCAGAGGCGGGTATGGTGACAGTCTTGACGGATGAGGGCGACTTGATGATTATCGGCGGATATAACTTCAACAAGTCAATTGGAGGAAACTTGGATAATGACAACTTCTCGCCTTTTTCCTCGGTGTATCTCCTGCATTTGGGACAATATGCAAGACCTGCATCATCCAAAAATTCACAAAGTTGGTTATGGCTCATCTTGCCCTTGGTGGCCTTGCTTCTATCAGCAGTTTTTGGGCTTTTGTGGCTGAAAAATAGGAAAAGTAAATTGCCGGATCAGTCAGACTTGTCGGACCAGTCGGACTCGTCGGATTCTGAGATTTCCGAGTCTTCCGATTCCCTCATGAAGAGAATTATTGCTCTGATGGAGGAGCAGCAAGTCTATCTCAACCAGAACCTGAAATTGAATGACGTGGCGGTCATGCTCGGCTCCAACCGAAACAATATCTCCAACTGCATCAACAGCCAAAGAGGCATTTCTTTCTCACAGTATGTGAACAACTACCGAGTGGAGCATGCCCAAAAACTGATGCGCCAGATGCCAGAGTTGAAAATCACGGAGGTATGGATGCGATCAGGTTTCTCTTCGGAATCAGCATTCTTCCGTGCTTTCAAGGCCACCATGGGTATGACTCCCAGTGAGTGGAAGTCAATTCATGAAAAGATGAACGATGGTGACCACTCGTAATTCTTTTCTTGCTTAAATACAGATTCTCCCTCTAACAAGTCCTTTTCAACTCTTAAAAAACTTGCAAATGATCATCTGCAAGTTGAAAATGACAATTTGCAAGTTCTTTTTCTTTACAGAAAGTTAACTTTGCGGTATGCAAGCCGATGGTGGCATCAGGTAGGACCAATTGTTTTGTAAAGCAGCACCAAGACGAAAGGTTATACTGACATACATTTCCTGGCTGCATATTCAAGTTTAACCCAAGTGCTGCGGAGATAATAGTATGATAAAACGTTTACTTCTTTGTGTTTTGTTGGTGTCAGGATGCTGGTCTTATACAAAGGCTCAGGGTGGCTCTGATAGGGATGTATTCAATGAGGTAGGAAAGGACTTGCTCAATCAGTGGGATGCAGAAGCCTATCGCAATGTTGTGGATCTGCTCAACCAGATTATGGAGTATGACAACCAAGAGGTCACCAACTGGGGGATGAGTTGTCTGGCAGGGATGAAGTCAGCCATTACCGAACCCTATCAAGGTATCTCTGACGGGTATAAACTTCTCATACGTGCTGCCAACTTCTCTGGACATTTCAAGGCCGTCAACAATCGTTGGGTGAAGGAAGGTGCCGCAGACGACGTGCAGTTCTCTTTCACCGACAAGAACGGCAGTCCATGTGTGTTCCGCTTCTACACCCAAGGAGCCACCAAGACCATCACCATGCCCTATGAGGAAGATGAGGAAGAAGATGATTGGGGTGATTATGAGGACGAGGAGGATGCCAGTTTTTTTGATAATAGGATTATCAATGACCTGATGAATGGCGTCAAACTCATTTCGCTGGAGGTGCCAGAGCAGATATACCTCACGATGACCCAGGGAGGACGGCAACTGATGGAGACACATTTCATCTTCGACCTGTCTGTCCTCACCGATAACTGGGACCCGCTGGTCAATGGTTTCATTGTCAGCATGAATGCCTCTTTTGCCAAGAGTGGCACCAATATGGGTGCCAACGGGATGTCGCTTGTCAAAGGCGGTGGGCCAGGAACCTTTGAGATGGGGATGGACCGCGTGGGCTATAAGCCAGGCACAGGCATCAATTTCTCTTTCTATGCCAAGAAAGATGGCAATCAACTCGTTTCATTCGACATGAATGCCCCGGGCACCCTCAATTTGGAGGATGGCCTTTTCGATTATGACTTAGAGACAGGCATTACTATCAAAAATATAGGTTTTGAGTCGCTGAACTACAATGCAGATGTACTGGGCCGCATTCAGGCTAAAGGAACGATTCCCGACCTTTATGCCTTCTACACCGCATATTCTAGCATATCCGAATGTGAGAACGAGGCAGAAGCCCAAAAGGTCATGAACCAAGTTGCCCAGATGACGAATAGCAATTTTTACTATAACAATGGTTCAGAGTCTCGTGGAACATTTGGCTTAGCCCCATATTATGATGAGGAAGATGAAATGTGGTCGGTCTTACCAACCATTTCTTTCGCCAGTGACAACTCGACATATCCTTTGTTGGAATATTTCTCTGAGGAGAATTTCCCGGAGTTTATTGGAGAGATGAAGGGTATTTTCTATGAGTTGATGGAAATTGCGACTACTTTGAAGGAGAATATGGATAAGATGACAGAGGATGCCCTCATGGGTGTCGACAATCAGCCTCTGGCAGATGGTCTTCGTGCCGGAGCAAAGGCTGAGATATATACCATCAGCGGAAGGCTCTGTACCCGCACATCCATCGGTGCTGATGGAAAAGTTTCGCTCTCATCACTACCTAATGGCGTCTATATAGTCAAGACCTCTTCCGGAACACGTAAGTTTATCAAAAGATGAGATTAGATTTTGAGGTCTTAAAAAATGGGGGGCTGGCCAAGTGGCCAGCCCCCATGCGATTTTCAATGCAAGGTGTGGGGAATCGCATTATTCCTTAACGTATTCTGCATAGTCGGTCAGGCGCATGTCGCCCTTGCGGCGCAGTGTGTCGTGCATGGCAAAGGCGCAGGGCAGACAATGGCGGGTGTGACCGCCGGTGCCCAGTTTGAGGTAGTCCCAAAGCAGTTGCTTGTAGTCGGGATGTGCGCACTTCTCGATGATCAGTTCGGCACGCTGCATCGGACCCTTGCCTCGGAGGTCGGCCACGCCCTGCTCAGTGACGATGATGTTGACATCGTGCTCGGAGTGGTCCTGGTGGCTGACGAAGGGTACGATGGAACTGATGACTCCTCCCTTGGCCACTGACGGGCAGGTGAAGATGCTCAGGTAGGCGTTGCGCTCGAAATCGCCCGAACCGCCGATGCCGTTCATCATCCTCACACCGCTGATGTGGGTGGAGTTGACATTGCCGTAGATGTCGGCCTCGATAGCGGTGTTGATGGCGATGACACCCAGTCGGCGGATGACAGCCGGGTGATTGGAGATCTCACTCTGGCGCAGGGTCAGGTGGTTCTTGAAGTAGTCCATATTGTCATACACCTGCATGAGGCACTCGTTGCTCACGGTAAGCGAGCAGGCTGAGGCATCCTTCACGCGGCCGGTGAGCATCATGTCGATGACAGAGTTCTGAATCACCTCGGTGTAGATGTTGAAGTCAGGCACATGCTTGTCGGCACCCAGGGCACCGAGGATGGCATTGGCGGTACTGCCCACACCGCTCTGCAGCGGGAGGAACTCCTTGGGGATGCGGCCGGCATGGAGTTCGTCGACCAAGAACTCTGCGGTGAGGTATCCGATGCGGTCGGTCACAGGATCGCTGTCCTTGAAGGCACGGGCCTCATCGGGGATGTTGCACTGCACGACACCCACCAACTTATCCTTCGGTATCTCCACGTATGGCTTGCCGATGCGGTCGCCCACCTGATAGATGGGGATGGGTTTGCGGTAGGGTGGGTCGAGCGGCTCATACACGTCGTGGATGAACTTGGCGTTGGGGTTGTGGAACGAGTTGAGTTCCAGGATGACACGCTTGGCCAGACGGGCGGCTGTGGGACTGATGCCGCCGGCAGCGGTGAGATAGGCTTTGTAGAAACCGTCGGCCTCTTCGATGTCGCACACCTCAAGGATGGCCCAGTCGACATCACCGTAGAAGCCATAGCGCAACTCCTGTGCCATGTGGCTCAGGTGCAGGTCGTTGTAGGGAATCTCGCCGGCATTGACATGCTTGCGGAAGTCGTTGTTGGTGGTGTAGGGAGCACGGTATTTGATGGCGTTGGCGTTGGCCAGGTCACCATCGGTGCTCTGTCCGGTGGAGGCACCGGTGAAGATGCCTACTTTGAAGGGACGGCCAGCCTCGTGCTCGGCGATGGCTATTTTGGCCAGTTCTTTGGTCACGGCCTTGGCCACACCGGCAGGTGTGAAACCGCTCAGGGCCAGGTTTTCTCCGTTTTTGATGAGTGACGCTGCTTCAACAGCGGTCAGAAGAGTGTATGCCATAAGTTTACTTTTTGATAAATTGTCCACAAAGGTAGGTCAATTCGGGCAAAATGGCAAATAATTCGCACTTTATTTTGGTTTTAAGGGGATGGAAGAAATTTTTTTGATAATTTTGCCATTGCAAAGTAGGAAGAAAGAAGAAAAAAGAAAGAAAAGAGAAAAATGAGCAAGAGGATTGTTACTTTTGGAGAACTATTGCTTCGTTTCTCGAAAAAGGGAAACAGGCGTTTCACACAGGGTGAGGAACTGTTGGGCAATTTTGGCGGCAGCGAGGCCAATGTGGGCATCTCGCTCGCCACATTGGGCGATGAGGTGTCGTATGTGACGAGGCTGCCACGAGGGCAGATAGGTCTCGCGGCGCTGATGATGCTCCGTGAGTACGGACTCGATACCCGCGACGTGATGATGGACGGCGACCGCATGGGTGCCTATTATTTCGAGGGAGCAGCAGCATTGCGCAACTCGTCGGTCACCTACGACCGCGCCAACTCTGCCTTTGCCCAACTCAAGCCAGGCATGATCGATTGGCATAAGGCTTTCGAGGGAGCCAGCGTCTTCCATACCTCAGGCATTGCCGGCGCACTCACCCCCGATGCCGCAGAGGCCACCCTTGAGGCCCTCCAGGTGGCCGATGAGATGGGGCTGACTATATCTTTCGACATCAACCATCGCAAGAACCTGTGGCGCTACCCTGGAGCACAGCCCATCGAGATGCTCAGCCGCATGTTGGAGTATGCCGACGTGATGTTCGGCGACGTCATCGAGTTTGAGTTTCTCTTCTCGCATCCGAAAATACCCTTCAAGGCACTCACGCCAGACTACGAGATGGACCTGCAGCCCTACCGCGAGTGGTTTGTTGACATTAAGAAGCGTTTCCCACGGTGCCAGAAATGGCTCATGGGCATGCGCAATCAGGTGAACGCCAGCCATCACTTGCTCACCGCTCTGCTGTGCACCAAAGACCATCTCTATTCCACCCGTATCTATGACATCCAGGACATGGTGGACCCGATGGGAGTAGGTGATGCCTTCGCTGCCGGCCAGATACATGCCATGCTCCAATGGCCTGATGATGACCAGCGCATCCTCGACTATGCCCTTGCCGCCTCCACGCTGAAATACTCCTTCAACGGAGACTTCAACCTTGCCACGGATGAGGAGATAGACACTCTGATAAATAGTTGATTGCTAACCCAAATCGTTCCAACTTTATTTTCCCATGGCTGAAGGGAAGTAAAGTTGGAATTTTAAAAAAACACTTTTAACTTAAAATTTATACTGTATGAAAACAAAAGAAATCTACGTATGGAGATGGCTGCTGCCACTTCTATTATGGGTAATGTTGCCGATGGTAGTGGGTGCACAAACAAAAACACCTTTTCTCTTCATTGAGAAGACCGATGGCAGTGTAGTGAAAGTATCTTTCGGTGAAACCTATCCTGTTATTTATACCAATACTTGGGAAGATGAATCTACAGGAAAAACCATCTGCCTCTTACACATAACAACTGGAGAAGATAGATATTCGGATTATATTGAAATTCCCTGCACAGAAGTAAAACGCTTCTATACCGAATTTGAGATATCTGAAGACATTGCTGGTGTGGAAATGAAAACAGAAGAGGCAGCAACCATCTATTCTGCCAGCGGTATAGTGGTTGGCGATGAAGAACAACTCAGTAAAATGCCCAAGGGTGTTTATTTGATGAAGAAAGGCAAGAAAACCATTAAACACATCAAACCATGAAGCGACTGTTCATCCTGCTTGTGATGACTGTAGCAGTCGTCATGGGCGTTTTAGCACAAATTGATTACGTAGGGCAGGTCGTGTCCATCAAACTTGACTCTGGTGATAGCCTCACGGCAGAAATGGGGTTGCATTCAGTAACTCCACGGGTTAAGGATGGTGGGATTGTGTGGCTTTTCGATGACTTTGAGGTAAAGGACGTAAAGTCAATAGAACTGCGTTCACCAGAACAGGGTGAAGCAATGGCACGTCAGGCGCTCATTGATTTCTACAAAGCCATGGATGGCGATCATTGGTATAATAACACCAATTGGTGCAGTGACAAACCCATCGGCGAATGGTTCGGTGTCTATAGTGACAGACCTTATGTTTGGAGTTTGTACTTGCCCAATAACAACCTGAAGGGCGAACTGCCCAGCGGTATTGTTTCGCGGATGGGACCAATGGCGCAATTCAGACTTGGTGATAACCAAATCTCAGGTTCGTTCCCCAAAGAGGTAGCAAACAATATAAGTCTCCAATCTCTTGAAGTCGCGAGGAATCAGATAACAGGTGAATTGCCTGAGAGACTCCCACTGTTGCCCATCTTAAAATCTCTTTCTGTCAGTGATAATAATCTGACAGGAAAGATACCTGCTTCTGTAGCCAAGATGATGGGAACTAAAAATGCTTTAGATATTGCTGGCAACGACTTCAGCGGTGATGTTCCTGAGGAGATTGTCAATCATCCCGACTTTCATTTGAGATGGGACTATATTCTTCCACAGCGTGGTCATCTGAACCTCCCCACCATACCTGGTTACAGGCTTTCCGTATCGGATTTGGATGGTAACAAGTTGGAGACAACAGATGTCTATAAGAACAATTTCTATACGCTGATATTCAATTATTCATCGGCGAAGAATTTCTTTACCGACAAACTTAAACTAGCGTATGAATCCTATAAGAACAAGGGTTTTGAGGTGTTGGGCATGGCACCTGGCAATGTCGAGGAGATCAATGACTACTTGCACCAGAACAACATCTCATGGCTCAATTTGGATCCCGAGACATTCGGTAATGCAATTGGACGCTATTTTATCTATCTCAACTTCATCAATCTCGTTGATCAAAAAGGAAATATCGTTTTTACGAGCATCATGGATGAGAATGGGAAGATGGAGGACACATGGGGAGAAAGTACGCGTGACCAACTGGTGTTCGATGTGCTGAAAGAGAAGTTCGGGTCTGTTGACTTCACTCCGTATACCTCTACTGATTATTCGAGGGATGGTGAGGTGCTGACTTTGCAACAAGCCACAAAGGGATTAGGTATTGATATTGTCTTTGTCGGCAATTGTTTTGTCGATAAGGATATGGAACCTGGTGGCAAATATGAGCAAAAGATGCGCGATGCCATGGAGCAGTTCTTCGCCTTTGAACCTTACACCTCTTTGCGCGACCGTTTCAATGTATATGCGGTGAAGGCCGTTTCCCCCAATGCTGAGGTGTTTGAGGGCACCAAACACGCCATCAGCACTAATGCCGATGCTTTTGAGTATGCCCAGAAAGTGACCACACTCATTCCCGACCGCCCCATGCGCGTGAACGTTATCTACAATTCATTCAATGCAGGGCGTAGTTTCACCACGATGTATGACGATCATTCCTATGTGGCACACATGTTCACAGGTGTCAATCTTGTACTCAACCATGAGAGTGGCGGCCATGGTATCGGACGCCTGTATGACGAATACGTGGAAACGAGCGGTTCTTCTCTCTCACAGGAATGGAAAGACTATTATGAAGAAATGTGGACCACCTATGGGCGCGGTGCAAATATCGACTGGCATTCTGATGTGACAAAGACACGATGGGCACGCTTTGCAGCCGATTCACGTTATGCCAGTGAGAGCCTCGGAACCTTTGAGGGAAGTGGATTGTTTCAATTTGGCATGTATCGGCCCACCCAAAACAGTATGATGCGATTCAATAACTGTCCCTTCAATGCCCCATCCCGCGAGGCCATCTATAAGTATGTGATGCAGGAGAGCGAGGGTCCCAGTTGGAAGTATGACTATGAGACCTTTGTCGCCTTTGATGCCAAGGGACGCGCCGAATTTGCCAAGGCCATGGAGGGACTCTCTTACATCAAGGGAAAGGATGGCAAAGGAGGAAGTCACCTGCCAGACGAAAGCATTGACAAAAAGTCGTTGCCATTGCCGCCCATCTTTGTCAAGGGCACATGGCGTGATGCCCTTCAAGACAAATAGTATGCTACAGTCATCATTTTCAACGGCTACCAAGACAATCTGTTCTTGGTAGCCGTTTTGGGAAGGTCTCTTTATTTCTTTGCAATCAGCCCGTGTCTGTTTAAACTTTTTGGTCTTGGCTGCGTCAAAGGGATATAACGAAAGTAAATATAACTAAAACAAATGGAGATACACCGATATGTTGTCCTTTGGGCAACATTGTTGTTGGGCATCCTCCCATGCGCAGCACAGAACGAGACTATAGCAGGACGTATCGTTGACAAAGCAGATGGAGGTGCTTTGGACAAAGCCACCGTGCAACTTTATCAACTCAAGGTTTCCAGGAACAAGACGGACACCACCTATGTGGCAGGTGCCCTCACGGATGAGGATGGTTTTTTCACATTCTCATCCGTCAAGAATGGCACCTATTTGCTCAAGGCCTCTTTTGTGGGCTACAAGGAGTGGTCAAGACGGGTGTCGAAAGTCAGGGACCAGGAACTCTCGATGGGTGAGATAGAGATGGAATCGGATGCCATCATGCTCGATGGTGCCACGGTAGTTGCCAATATCCCCAAGATGGTCATCAAGGATGATACGGTGGTATACAACGCCGATGCCTTTCGGGTGCCGGAGGGGTCGGTCATCGAGGCTTTGGTGGAGGCTCTCCCCGGAGCGAAAATCGACGATAACGGAGGCGTCACCATCAATGGCAAGAACGTGAAGCGGTTTAAGATGGACGGCCGTGACTTCATGACCGGCAACAACAGTGCGGTGATGAAAAACCTGCCTTCTTATGTCATCGACCAGGTAAAGGCTTACGATGAGAAGAGCGACCTGTCGAGACTCACCGGTCTCGATGACGGTAATGATGACTTCGTGCTGGAATTTGTCACGAAACGGAGCGCCAGAAATGGTCTGCAGATGAACCCCGACTTGGGTATCGGCACCGACCACCGCTATGGCATCCGACTGACGGCCATGAAACCTTTTGGAGCCATGCGCTACACCTTCATGGGTAATGCCAACAATGTCAACGACCGCAACTTCTCTGGGCGCGGCGGGCGCGGACGAGGCAACAACAACGGACAGCGCCACACAAAGACGGGTGCACTCGACATCAGTTACGAGAACAACAAGGACATCAGGCTCAGCGGACGCGTCACTTGGAACCACAGCAATACCGATAACTGGAACCGCACAGGGTCGGAGAACTTCGTCAATACCCGGGGAGGTGCATTTTCCAACAGCATCAGCCAGAACTACTCCAGGGCAAACAGTTGGACTGCCAACATGAACCTGCAGTGGACCATCGACTCCGTCACCACCCTGTCGTTCCGTCCCGATGTCAACTTCTCCACCAACGACGGAAGGGGATTCTCCAACTCTGCCTCGTTCAATGCCAACCCCTTCGACTATGTCGAAGACCCGCTGAGCAATAAGGGGATGATTGACATGGATTCCCTCAACCTTATCGTCAATGGCAGGCAGAACAAGTCGTTGAGTTACAGCAGCAACAAGAGCCTGCGCTCGCAACTGCAACTCTACCGCCGCTTCGGCCGTAATGGGCGCAATCTGGCACTCAGCAGCAACATCAACTATGGTGACGGCAGCAACCGCAATGCCAACCTCTCCATGGTGAAACTCTATCAGACGAAAGACCGATGGGGCAATGACTCTACCTATCAGACCAATAGGTATACCAACTCCTCAAACGACAATTTCAGTTTCTCACTCGGGGCTACCTATACCGAACCGCTGTATCTTTTCAAGGCAAAGCCTGACACAACTGCCACGAATGATATGTTCGGCATGCCCTTTATGGGCGGTCCAAGAAACAGAGGAGGGGGCAACAGGAGAAGAGTGGGGGTCGAGGGCATCTTCCTGCAGATGAACTACCGCTACAGTTACAGCCATCAGAAAAACGACCCCGCTACCTTCGATTTCCCCAACTATACCAGTGAGGCGTTCCAGGAGGTGCTCAGGGAATACCGTGACTGGACCCGGTTGTTCGGCTTCCTCGACAACCCCTATGAGTCGTATCTATCCACAGAACTCAGCCGCTATTCCGAGCGTACAGAGCACGGACACAACGCTGATTTGCAACTGCGCTTCGTCAGGGAGAAATACAACATGAACATCGGTGTGTCGGCACAGCCAGAACGCTCACACTTCATCCAGCAGTATCTCGGCGTTCCCATCGATACCGTGCGGACTGTGACCAACGTTTCACCGACATTCAACCTGCGTTACCGCTTCAACCAGCAGACCAACCTTCAGGTAAACTACCGCGGGTCATCATCACAGCCATCCATCACCCAACTGCTCGAAATATATGACGATACCAACCCCCTGAACATCAACATAGGTAACCCAGGACTCAAACCATCATTCTCGTCCAACCTAAGTGTGAACTTCCAGAAACAGCGGACACCGACTTTCGTGACCGACAGCATGGGATTCAATGTGCCCAAGGCACAGCGTCACTGGAGTTTCAGCGCAAACGGAAGTTTCAATACCACCCGAAACTCCATCGGCAATGTGGTGACCTATAATGAAACGACGGGCGGACGTATTACCAGACCCGAGAACATCAACGGCAACTGGGGTGCCAACGGTGGCGTGACATTCAACATCGCTCTCGATACCCTCAACCGATGGGATGTCAGCGGATCGGTCAACGGCAACTACCGCCATCAGATCGGATATGTCAACCTCAACAGGACGGCCATCCCTGACCGCAATGTCACCCACACGTTCAACTTGTCACCATCTGCTTCTCTCAGTTTCCGCAACAGTTGGCTCAACTTCTCCCTCAACGGCAATGCCACCTATGCCCATACTGAGAACAAACTGCAGGCATCGCGCAACCTCTCTACATGGAATTTCTCTTATGGCGGAAATACACGGATTACCTTCCCGTGGGGCACCAACCTCTCCACCGACTTCCACATGTTCAGCAAGAGGGGATATAGCGACCAGACACTCAATACCAATGAGTTCATCTGGAATGCACAACTTTCTCAAAGTTTCCTCAAGGGAAAGAAACTCACCGTCATGTTGCAGTGGTATGACATCCTCAACCAGCAGACGAACTTCTCGCGCACGGTGAGTGCCAACGGATGGACCGACCGCGAGGTGAACGCCATCACATCCTATGCCATGCTCCATGTCAGTTACCGCATCAATACCTTCAGGGGCAGACAAGGAGGACGTGGAGGCTTTGGACCGGGCGACGGACCAGGCCGTGGCAACTGGGGCGGTGGTGATGGACCGCGTGGCGGCAACCGTCCCCGTGGTGGTGGCTTCGGTGGCGGCTTCGGCGGCGGAAGACCCGGAGGAGGTTTTTAGTTTTAGTTTTAGTTCATAGTTCATAGTTCATAGTTCATAATTCATAGTTTTGGGGTTATACCCGGAAAAATACGGAGACGCAGAGGTAAAGAGTTTTTCCTCTGCGTCTCTTGTTGATGTGTATTCTCATGCTGATCATTTGCTCTCTGTTTCTCTATTTCTCTGAGTTGAGATGAATATTTGCATACAGCGTCTCAGTGTCTCGGTGTTGATATTGTTTGGAAAAGGTTGAATAAAATTTGGCTTTTCCCTCGGTAAATCGTATCTTTGCAAATTAAAACTTAACATGATATGGAACAGACACTTTTGATCTACAATACGCTCACCAGAAGAAAAGAGCCGTTCAAACCCCTCCATGCCCCCAATGTGGGCATGTATGTATGCGGTCCCACCGTCTATGGAGACCCACATCTGGGACATGCGCGGCCTGCCATCACCTTTGATGTCGTGTTCCGCTACCTGCGCCATCTGGGCTATAAGGTGCGCTATGTGCGCAACATCACCGATGTGGGTCATCTCGAGCATGACGCAGATGAGGGGGATGACAAGATAGCCAAGAAGGCACGCTTGGAGCAACTCGAGCCCATGGAGGTGGCACAATATTACACCAACCGCTACCACCAGGCCATGGAGGCGCTCAATGTGCTGCCGCCAAGTATCGAACCGCATGCCACAGGACATATCATAGAGCAGCAGCAACTGGTGAGGGAGATCCTTGCCAATGGCTTTGCCTATGAGAGCAACGGCAGTATCTATTTCGATGTCGCCAAATACAATGAGCGTTATGGCTACGGCATCCTTTCGGGGCGCAACCTCGACAATGTCATCAATGCCAGCCGTGAACTCGACGGGGTGGGGGAGAAGCACAACCAGGCTGACTTCGCTCTGTGGAAAAAGGCACAGCCGGAGCATATCATGCGATGGCCCAGCGAGTGGAGTGAGGGATTCCCGGGATGGCACTGCGAGTGCACCGCCATGGGGCGCAAATACCTGGGTTCCCATTTCGATATCCATGGTGGTGGCATGGACCTCATCTTCCCGCACCATGAGTGTGAGATCGCACAGGCTGTGGCAAGTCAGGGCGAACAGATGGTGACCTATTGGATGCACAACAACATGATCACCATCAACGGACAGAAGATGGGAAAAAGCCTCGGAAACTTCATCACCCTGGAGCAATTCTTCACTGGCGACAGTCCCACTCTCACCCAGGCATTCTCACCCATGACCATCCGCTTCTTCATCCTCTCGGCACACTATCGCGGGACGGTGGATTTCTCCAACGAGGCTCTTAAGGCGAGTGAGAAGGGATTGGAGCGCTTGCTCGATGGCATCGCACAACTCGGACGCATCACCGTCAGCAAGGAGTCGGATCCGGAAACACATCAACTGGTGGCAGATCTGCGGCAGAAGTGTTATGATGCCATGAACGATGACTTCCAGACTCCTGTTGTCATCAGCCTGCTCTTCGAGGCTTGCCATCAGGTGAATATCCTGCTCGACCACAAGGCGACCATCAACAGCGCCGACCTCGATGAACTCTCACAGACCATGCATCTCTTTGCTTTCGACCTCCTGGGACTGAGACCCGAGAAGGGCAACTCCGGCAGCGATAGGGAGGAGGCTTTCGGCAAGGTGGTCGATATGGTGCTTGAACTGCGGGCCAAGGCAAAGGCTGCCAAGGACTGGGCTACCAGTGACCAGATCCGCGATGCGCTCAGTGCCGCCGGCTTTGAGGTGAAGGACACCAAGGATGGTGTGACATGGAAACTCAATAAATAACATTCACGCCAAAGACGATATCATGAGGAATAAGAGAAAATGCCCATCCTGCGGGCGACAGATTTACCAATATGCACAGATCTGTCCCTATTGCAAGGGAGAGACTCACTTCTCTTCCTTTGATGAGGAAATGCCTCAGGAGGAAATTTATGAGGAACCTGCTGAGGTGGCGGTTGACGAAACCAATGACGAAGGTGGCATGGATGATGAGGACAACCAGGGTAAACTGGGCAAATACATGCGCCATCTGAAGGAGGACACCGAGAAGGTGAAGCAGGAATATGAGGAAAAGATAGGCAGCCGGTATTCCGCCTCGACCATTGTTATCGGGAGCGTGATCACCCTGCTCTCCATCATTGTGCTGGGCATTTTCATCTCCGTGAAGATGATGGAAACCGAGACTTTCCGTCTCAGTACATCTGTGGACAACGAACTCAAGGCTGTGATAGACAGCATGGAGACAGAACTTTACCAAAGTTCCACCATCGTAGCGAAATTCCCCGACCGCGAGCGCCACAGCATGGTCTATCTGCGCGACGGACACCTCCATGTCTACGATGCTGCCAACTTGTCGGACAAGGAGATTGACCTCCAGGCTCTCAACAGCAAGGCCGTTGTCGACTATGAGGGAAGCGGTGTGCTCAATGCCTACCTCAGCACTAATGAGAAGTATATCATCATCATCGCCTCACGCAATTCCGGAAATACCGAATTTGGCTTCTACAGGCTCACTACGGCTCCCGACAACCCATCCCTGGAGGTCATCGACCGCGGACGTGTGGTGGTGGACAAGGATGGTTACAAGGTGAGCACTGACGTGCGCTCCGCATCCTATGATGCCAACGGTGACAGAGTGAGCGGACTCAGCAGCGCCGACTGGGAAAAAGTGGCTCCGAAGGTGGAGAAACAGAAGAAACCTGAGAAGGAGGAGAAGGTGGAAAAGAAAGAGTCTGAGCCCGTCAAGGCGACGGAGCAGATCGAGCCTCGTGCCATCGAGGTGGCACCGAAGCCTGTTACTCCCACCGCACCCGAGAAGATGGTTATCAAACCAGTGGAGAATTAGTTCATAGTTCAGAATTCATAGTTCATAGTTGTTAGTCGTTGAGGCGGTTTTTGCATGTATTGACCTATTTGCTGGGTGCCCATGTGCTGGCATTGGTGCTCATGTCACTGTTCCGTGTGGTGCAGTGGGTGGTGCTCCATGGCCTCATGGGCAACGGTACGGATGTGTCGGTGGTTCCGGCTTTCATCCGTGGCATCTGGTTTGACAATGTCATCGGCTGCTATATCCTCATCGTTCCGCTTGCCGTCCTGCTCATCGCTGCCGCATTCGGCTATTGTGCGAGATGGCTCCGCTGTGCCGCAGGATGGTGGCTGGGCATTTTCTATACCCTGGTGCTGGCAATATCGGCAGCCAATATTCCCTATTTTGCCTATTTCTTCAAAAACATCGATGCCAGCATCTTCGGATGGTTTGGCTATGCGGGCACCACGGCGGGCATGCTGGTGGGCGAGACATCCTATTGGATGTATTTCGCCTTGTTCCTCGTTGCCGTGGTGGTGCTCATCGTCGCGCTGATATGGCTCAAAAAACGGGCAGACCGCAAGATAGCGGCAGCACCGAAGGCAAAGGGGTGGGCAGGCATTCCAGTGAGACAGGTTCTCAGTGCCGCGCTGATAGGCTTGTGCGTCTTCGGCATCCGTGGCCGCACAGGTTACAACCCCATCAAGATCAGTCAGGCTTATTATTGTGATGACCCCTTCCTCAACCAGTTGGGCATAGCACCGTCATTCAACCTCATCACCAGTACGCTGGATGGGATGCGGAAGGAGAATGCCGAACTGCACCTCCTGCCCTACGACGAGGCCATCGCATTCGTCAGGCATGACTTGGGTCTGACAGGAGTGGCCGACAGTGTGTCACTGCTCCGCCGGCAGGTGACGGCCGACACCGTGGCGGCACATCCCAATGTGGTCATCATCCTCATGGAGTCGATGTCGGCAAGCCTGATGCAGACTTTCGGACAGACGGAGAGACTCACCCCGACTCTCGACAGCCTGTATCAGCACAGCCTGGCTTTCTACCGCTTCTACTCCGCAGGCATACACACCAACCATGGCATCACCGCAACACTTTGCTCTTTCCCTGCCCTGATGATGCGCAACCTGATGAAAGGCACGGTGACACCACACCGCAGCGGCATTGCCTCAGTGCTTCATGAGGAGGGCTACCACAACCTGTTCTTCATGACTCATGAGTCGCAATACGACAACATGAATGCTTTCCTGCGTACCAACGGCTATGATGAGATCTATGCTCAGGAGGATTATCCCGCCGAGGAGGTGGCCAACAGTTTCGGCGTGCCCGATAAGTTCCTCTTCTCATACGCATTGCCGGTCATCAACCGCACGGCGGCAACAGGAAAACCTTTCATGGCGACATTGCTCACCATCAGCAACCACCCGCCATATGTGATCCCGCCATCGATGCCCACCGTCACAAAGGAACCTGAGACGCAGATCGTGGAATATGCCGACCGCTGCATTGGGGAGTTCCTGGCACAGGCGAAAGGACAGCCATGGTATGACAACACCATCTTCGTCATTCTCGCCGACCATGGCAAACTGGTGGGGGAGATGGATTCCGAACTGCCACAGTCATACAACCACATCCCCTGCATCATGTTTGGACCGGGGATTCCAGAGAAACGTTATGACGGTCTCGCCACACAGATTGACGTGATGCCGACATTGCTTGGCTGCATGGGCATTTCTTACGAATATGAGGGTTTCGGCACCGATTTGCTGCGCCATCCCCGCCAAAGGGTGTTCTATACCTCAGATACCCAACTGGTGGCACGCGACAGTGCGGCGTGCGTCATCCACAATCCACAGATGCAGCGTGATTTCTGCTATGAGGTGGGGGACAACGGACTGCTGCGCCCCACGGAGCGGACAGCACGCCACGACTCCCTCCGCCACTACGTCTTTGCCATGATCCAAACTGCTGAATACATGCAGCGCCACAACTGAAATGATAGGCATTGACAAATAAGCATTTGTCTAAACTCCTAATCTCCTAAACTCCTAAACTCCTAAACTCCTAAACTCCTCAACTCCTAATCTCCTAAAAATAACCTCATGAACAAGACAAAAACTTGGCTGACCTTGGCACTCCTTGCCCTTAGTCTGAGTACCAATGCACAGACGCTCTTCCAACATCCCTGGCAAGGCAAGCGTGTGGCCTATTTCGGTGACAGCATCACCGATCCCCGCAACAGTGGTTCGAAAAAAAAATGGTGGAACTTCCTTCAGGAATGGCTCGACATCACACCTTATGTCTATGCCATCAGCGGCAGACAGTGGAATGATATCCCCAACCAGGCGGAGAAACTGAAGAAAGAGCATGGCGATGACTTCGATGCCATCCTCATCTTCATCGGCACCAACGACTTCAATGCCGCCGTGCCCATCGGTGAGTGGTATACCGTTACCGAGGACTCCGTTGAGGCTGCTGTCCATCGCGACAAGGCCAATGTGCTGCGCCGTCACCGCACGCCGTCGATGAACAAGGACACCTACCGTGGGCGCATCAACATCGCACTCAAGCGTGTCAAGGAGATGTTTCCCCAAAAGCAGGTGGTGCTGATTACCCCCATCCACCGTGGTTACTTCTACGGCAATGAGAAGAATATCCAGCCAGAGGAGTCGTACACCAATGAGATCGGTGAATGGGTGGATGCATACGTGGAGAGCGTGAAGGAGGCTGCCAACATCTGGGCGGTGCCGGTCATCGACCTCAATGCCA
Source organism: Prevotella sp. (assembly GCA_016281815.1). Lineage (GTDB taxonomy): Bacteria > Bacteroidota > Bacteroidia > Bacteroidales > Bacteroidaceae > Prevotella. The sequence continues at coordinate 54,494 of JAEEJK010000017.1, forward strand.
CCAGCGGCTTCTTCCCCCTCGTCAACGAGCACATCATCTACTGCCATAATGAGCGTGACCAACTTCATCCCAACGATGCCGGTCATGTCCGCATGGCGCGCACCGTCATGTACCAATTGCTCGCCCTGCCCTGCACTTTTTAGGATTAAAGATTAAGAATTAAGGATTAAGAATTAAGAATTATGATTACTCCTGCTATAATGGTGGTGCTCATGTAGGGACGCGATGTATCGCGTCCGTCACGACACGCAAATCATATGTCTAAACTCCTAAACTCCAAAAATACTAATCTCTCACCTCTTACCTCTCACCCCTCACCTCTCACCTCTCACCTCTCACCACATGAAAAAAATACTGTTTCTGACAATGACTCTGTTTCTGGCAATGGCTGCCACGGCACAGGTGACCAACCTCCAAGGGATGGAGGATGTCAATAAAGTGAAGGACCTTACCCTCGACAGCCTCGACAAAGTGAGGCAGGCGCGGGTTGCACCGGGCAGCAGCCGCAAGGGCAATAATCCCGTGCTCTTCCTCGTGGGCAACAGCACCATGCGCAACGGTACGTTGGGCAACGGCAACAACGGCCAATGGGGATGGGGATATTATGCTGAGGATTTTTTTGACAAGAACAAAATCACCGTCGAGAACCAGGCGCTCGGAGGAACGAGCAGCCGTACGTTCTACCGCATGCTGTGGCCTGACATCCGCAAGGCATTGCGCCCCGGCGACTGGGTCATCATCAGCATCGGACACAACGACAACGGTCCCTACGACACAGGACGGGCACGGGCCAGCATCCCGGGCATCGACAAGGATACGGTGCTGCATGTCAACGTGCAGGAGATACACCGCAACGATACCACCTACCGCGCAGAGGATGTATACAGTTACGGAGGTTACCTGCGTCGCTTCATCAACGAGACGCGTGCGGCTGGTGCCTTCCCCGTGCTGATGTCGCTCACACCGCGTAATGCCTGGGAGAACGGCCGTGTGGTGAGGAAGATTCACAGTGAGTGGTGCCAAAAAGTGGCTGAGGAGCAGCAGGTGCCTTACATCGATCTCAACGACCGCTCTGCCACCTGCCTGGAGGGCTTCGGACCGGAGAAGATGAACTACTATTTCTTCGGCGACAAGATACACACCAGTAAGTTTGGTGCCATGCTCAACGCACGTTGTGCCGCAGAGGGCATCGCCGCCTGTGACCACCCGTGGATAGCCTATCTCAAGTCGTGTCTCATCAACGTGGAACTGCCAACAGTCAATGTGCAGCGCGAAGAGGGAAAGCCCGTGGTGTTCACCACCGGCGACAGCACCGTGAAGAATACCGATAAGGATAAGGATGGCATGTGGGGCTGGGGTGCCGTGGCGGAGGATATTTTCGACACGAAGAAAATCACTGTCGTCAATGCGGCCATGGCAGGACGTTCCTGCCGCACCTTCCTCAACGAGGGAAGGTGGGACAAGGTCTACAACAGTCTGAAGCCTGGCGATTTTGTGCTCATACAGTTCGGCCACAACGACGTAGGGGCCATCGACAGCCTCAAGGAGCGGGCGGACATCAGGGGCACGGCGGACAGTTGCCATGTCTACAAGTTGAAGTCCAATGGCAAGTATGAGGTGGTATATACTTTCGGTTGGTATCTGCGCAAGTTCATCAACGATGTGCGTGAGAAGGGGGCCACCCCCATCCTCGTGTCGCTCACCCCGAGAAACATCTGGCGTGACGGACACATCGAGCGCCGCAACGACAGTTATGGAAAATGGTACCGTGAGGTGGTGGAGCAGACGGGCGTGGAGTTCGTCGATGTCCACAACATCACCGCCGACAAGTATGACAAATTGGGTGAGAAGCGTGTGGCGGAGTACTTCAATCACGACCATACTCACTCCTCGCTCAAGGGAGCAAAGGCCAATGCCCAAAGTGTGCGCACAGGACTCAAGCAAATCAAATCTCCCTTGGCGAAATATCTGAAATAAAATTGATCATTGAAACTTGAAAATAGTTTCTCCGCAGGGATATGCGTCTTCCTAGAAATTCCTAGAGATTCCTAGAATATCTAGATTTTCTAGGATCTCTAGAAAAAACTACAAACTATAAATAATGAATGACGACCTGAAAATCCTCTCCTTTTTTCTATGCCTGATAGTCGTGGCTCCTGCCATTGCCCAGGAGCAGCGGTCGTGGGAGGAACTGTGGTCGCAGTGGTCGACGGCGGAGGATATCGACAGCGAGGGATGGGAAGACACTTTTGAGATGCTCACCGACCTGGAGGAGTCACCTTTGGATATCAACACGGCCACCCGTGAGCAACTGGAGCAACTGCCTTTTCTCAGTTCGCAGCAGGTGGAGGACATACAGGAATATATCTACCGCTACGGCAGCATGAAGTCAACGGGGGAGTTGGCGATGATTCCTTCCATTGACTACACTACCCGGGTTTTGCTCAGCCATTTCATCGTCTGCGGAGAGAGGGCCACCACCAACCGGTTGGACTGGAGCAAGGCGCTCCGCTACGGACAACACGAACTGATGGCGACTGGCAGTATTCCCTTTTATGAGCGGCGGGGTGACAACGGGGCGTTTTTGGGCTATCCCTACCGCCATTCACTGCGCTATAAGTTCACCTACCGCGACCAACTCAAGGTGGGATTCCTGGGGGCGCAGGATGCCGGTGAACCGTTTTTTGCCAACCGCAACGGAGCGGGTTACGATTTCTATTCTTTTTATGCTGAGGCCCATCGGTTGGGGTGTCTCAAGACATTGGTCGTAGGACGATACAGGGCGGCTTTCGGCATGGGACTTGTCATGGGCAACAGTTTCAGTGTGGGCAAACTTTCGGTGCTGTCCAGTCTCGGCAAACAGGCGTATGGTCTGAAGGCGCATACCTCACGCAGTGCGGCCCGTTACCTGCAGGGGGCGGCAGCCACCGTGGAGGTGGCGAAAGGGGTGGAGGTCAGTGCATACGCCTCATGGCGCAAACTGGATGCCACGCTGAACGATGAGGGTGCCATCGCCACCATCCGCACTGACGGATACCATCGCACGTTGACAGAGATGGACAAGAAGAACAACGCGTCGCAGACGGCGGCTGGGGCACATGTGGGATACCGGACCGGTGGTTTCCGCCTGGGTGCTACGGCGGCTTATACAGCGTATGACCGTTCGCTGCAACCTGACACGGCGCAACGCTACCGCCGTTACTATGCGTCGGGTAAGGATTTTTGGAATGTAGGGGTCGATTATGGTTATACGGGTCATCTGTTCACGGTGCATGGGGAGACGGCTACGGGCGGTTGTGGTGCTCTCGCCACCATCAACATGGTGAGTTTCACTCCCTCATCCGAACTCACCCTGACGGGACTGTATCGTTTCTATGGTATGAAATACCACGCGCAGCATGCGCAGAGCCTGAGTGAGGGGAGCCGCGTGCAGAATGAGAGCGGTGCCTACCTGGGTGTGCTGTGGCAGCCTGTCCGCTACCTGCGCCTGACCGCCTACAGCGATTATGCGTACTTTCCTGCGCCCACCTTTCAGGCACGGGTGGCCTCGCATGCATGGGACAATCTCCTGCAGGCGCAATACGACAAGGGCAAATGCTCACTGACAGCCCGTTACCGAATCAAAATGCGGGAGGAGGACAATGATGCCGGCGATGCCCTTGTCACGCATACCACACATCGCGCTCGTCTCGGAGGGTCATACAAAAGCGGTGCATGGCGCCTGGGGGCACAGACCGACTGGGTATACAGCAAGATGGAGGAGAACAGCATGGGGTGGATGTTGACAGCCAGTGCGGGCTATTCCTATCGGTGGTTGCGCCTGACGGGGTCGGTGGGGTATTTTGATACGGATGATTATGACAGCCGTGTCTATGGGTATGAGCAGGGGGTACTTTATTCCTATGCTTTCCGGTCATACTCTGGAGAGGGCATTCATGGTTCCATCGCCGCCCGCGCCGATGTGGGACCGCTGATGTTCATCGCCCATCTATCCTACACCCATTATTTTGACCGCGACCAAATCTCTTCCGGATGGCAACAGATCAACCGCTCGTCAAAAACTGACCTGGAACTGCAAGTGAGGTGGCGGTTCTGATATCAGAACGGCATTTTCGTCACATACACGTTTACAGGACTCCGGTGTGCCGACTGCTCTAGTTCCCTCGGCTCTCAATTCAGTATCATGCAGAGTTATGCTGACGATTTCATAGGCTGGTATCATGTTCACCAAATGGTGTTACACCATTTGGTGAACATATAATAGTATTCTTTATTTCATTTATTTTGAGGTATTTGGTTAAATGTTATTAATGTTCACTACTTGGTGAATAATATATTTGTCTACATTTGTTTTTTTTAATATATTTGTAGGCAAAATAGAACTATTTATCATCTATGAGCAAACCATTCATCTATGGAATGTCAGTAGAGGGTGAGCACTTTACTGACCGAGAGTTTGAGACAAAGCGCCTTCTGTTGAATTTTGAGAGCGGTGTCAATTCCATCCTCATTTCTCCACGTCGGATGGGCAAAACATCTTTGGTGAAGAAAGTCAAGAGTCTCGCTGAAAATGAGACCTTAAAAGTGGTGTATATGGACATTTACAAATGTCGGACGGCCTTTGAATTTTACGAGAAATATGCATCAGCCGTTATTCAGTCAACCGCAACAAAGGTGGAGCGAATGATTGAAAACGCTAAGGAGTTCCTGCTTGGGGTGGTTCCTAAAATTGTATATAGTCCTGAGCCCGCCTCTGAAATCTCCTTGTCTTTAGGATTAAATCCTCATTCAAATGACCCCGAGGAGATACTCAACTTACCAGAAAAGATTGCCCGCAAGCGAGGCATACAGATAGTGGTTTGCATCGATGAGTTCCAGCAAATAGGAGAAATGCCAGACTCCATGACTCTGCAGAAGACTATCCGCAGCGTTTGGCAGCATCATCAACAGACATCTTATTGTCTTTTTGGCAGCAAGCAACATTTGATGAGCCACCTTTTCTATAGCCGCAAGATGCCGTTCTATCAATTTGGTGATATGTTTTTCCTTAGTAAGATACCCACAGAAAAATGGGTTCCTTTCATAAGAGATCGATTCCGAACAGCAGACAAGACAATTTCTGAGGAGGTAGCCAAGAGAATCTGCACCACAGCGGACAATTATTCGGCCTACGTACAGCAGTTGGCATGGAATGTTCTGACAATGACTGAAAAGGAAGCAACAGAACAAACGTTTCATGAGGGGTTGGACGCAACGCTCGCGCAGGTATCACCTCTCTATGTGGAGCAGACCGCCAACTTGACATCTTATCAACTCAATCTTTTGCGCGCAATATGTTACGGATATCACAGTGATTTCGGCAAGCGTGAAGTCGCAAGTCAATTCAATATGGGTTCCCGGTCCAATTTCCCCAAACTAAAGAAAACACTCATAGAGCGTGAGTTCCTTGAAGAGAGGGAGGATGGATTGTTTATATCTGATCCCCTTTTTGCTGTATGGTTTGAAAAAAACATGATGTAGTGTTCAGATATCCAACTATGACGGCAGTCCGATCTGCCTTACCCGAGCCTCGAAGGTATCACGGTCGGTGGCGGCGCTGCTCTTCAGGCGGGCACGGTAGTTGTAGATTGTGTTGACGCTGTAGTTGAGGAACTCTGCGATTTTTGAACTGTCGTCGATGCCGAGGCGGATGAGGGCGAGGATGCGAAGGCCCGTGTTCATCCGTTTGTTTTTCTCCAGTTCCATCTGCTCCTCGGGTTTGAGCAGTTTGTTTACCTCAGTGACGAAATCGGGGAAGAGATGCAGGAAGGCGGCATCGAAACTCTCGTAGAGTTGCTCCAGTTGCTGCGTCTTGGAGTCCTGTCCCCGTGTGGTGTCGTAGAGTGCCTCGTATTCATGGTTCTTGATCATTTTGTTGACCCGCTTGCGGAACTGGTCCATCTTGTCGATATAGAGGGAGCAGAGGCGCATGAAACGTCCCACATACTCCTCTTTTACTTTGTTGGATTCTGCCAGTTGGGCATTGAGGGCATGCAACTGCACGTTGACATCCTCCAATGCCTGGTTTTTCTCCGACAATTGGGTGTTGGCGGATGCCAGCAGGTCATTGCTTTTCCTGAGGTTGTGCTGTGCCGCAGCGAGGCGTTTTCGCTGTCGGTTGACATAGAGGAGCGTCGCCATCAGCAGGAGGGCGAGGATGCTGATGCCTGCTATGGTGTGCGTGAGTCGGTTGCGGTTGCGCTCGCTCCGCTTTTTGTAGTCGTTGGCGATGGTGGAGAGGAGGGGGGCAATCTGTGAGTTGCGCTGCCGCGACCCATAGCGGTTGGTGCAGTCGCTGGTAAAACTGATGTAGCGGTACGACCGGTCGATGTCGCCCTGGAGCATCAGTTGGTTGGCCATCTCCCACAGCGACCCTTGGTCCATGGTGGCATTGCGCACATCGGCCAAGGCAGACTCTGAGAGCCAGTACATCATCTCGGTGGTGTCTTTCTGCGACATGTATTCCAGGTAGCGGTAGAGGGCGACGAGGGCATAGCGGTGACTGCCCCGTTTCACCTGTTTGAGCCATTGGTCGTTGATGGCCATCGACTCCTGCAGGTTGCCCTCATTGCGGGCTACCATCTCGCGCCGCAGCAGTGCATCGTCGGAATTGGCTGGCAACGTGGCGAGCATCAGTTGCTCATAGTGCTGCGCTTTTTCCTGATAGTGCTGTCGCATGTCTTCGACACGGGTGTAGTAGGCGAGTTCATTGTACACATGGCAGTTGGCCTCGTAGTATTTTCCCAGTGCCTCAGGGTCGAGTAGGGTAGGGTTGACTTGACTGAGGATGGCGAGAGACTCATCATACATGCCTGTGTTGGAACAACTTCGTGCGAGCAGGGCACGGCATCTGCCCGCATCGGATGGTCGGTTGAGTCTCTCAGCCAGGGTGATGCACTCGGTGAGATAGTGGATGGCGGAGTCGTTGACAAAGGCGTGGTATTGCTCATAGAGCCTGTATGCGAGGCGGTAGCGCGCGCTGTCGGTGGTGGCCGTCTGCCATTGTTCGCGCAGGTTGTCTGCCTCTTGCTCACGGGCTTCGACATACTGTGGGAAGCGGACTATCTCCTCATCGAGGCATCGGTAGATGGAGTCGAGGTTGTGTTGAGCCAATGCCCGTCCCCCTAAGAGGACGAGCACGGCAAACACAAAACAATTTTTTAGTTCATACTTCATACTTCATAGTTTTGACGAGTCCGACTTTTATCCGAGGCATCGGGGTTCAGGAGTTTAGATATATGGTTTGCGTGTCGTGACGGACGCGATACATCGCGTCCCTACATGAGCACCACCATTTTTGCAGTGAAATTCTTCACTCTTCACTCTTCACTCTTCACCCTTCACCCTTGATTACCTCAAACTTCCATTTGCTGGTGAGGTGGTCGGAGGCATTGCCCACAAGGGCTTCGAAAGCACCGGGCTCCACCACCCACTCATGGCTGCGGTCGTCGTAATAATTGAGGGCATCGCGACCGATGGTGATGCTCACGTCGCGTGTCTCACCGGGTTGGAGCCACACCTTGGAAAAACCTTTGAGTTCCTTGCGCGGTCTGGGCAGCGATGACTTCAGGTCGCTGATGTAGAGTTGCACTACTTCGGCACCGGCGCAGTTGCCGGTATTGGTGACGGCGACGGTGAAGGTGATGCTGTCGTCTGCAGTCATCTTCTTGCGGTCGGCAGAGACTTTCCCCATGTTGAATGTGGTGTAACTCAGGCCATGACCGAAGGCGAACAGGGGTTTGACCTTGTAGTAGTCAGCACCGCGGTAACCCATGAAGAGTCCCTCCTTGTATTCTTCGTCGATGATATCGTGCTGCTCGCGCCAGATGCCGGGGAAGGCGTTGAGGCGGTGGGCAGGCACATCGTTGAGTTGGGCAAACCAAGTGAAGGGGAGTTTGCCGGAGGGATTGGCCTTGCCGGTGAGGACATCGGCGAGGGCGTTGCCTGCCTCCGAACCGATGAACCAACCCTGGACGATGGCGGCCACGCGGTCTTTCCACGGCATGGCGACGGCATTGCCGGAGATATTGACAAAGATGAGGTTGGGATTGACCTCGGCGAGGCGTTCCATCAACTTGTCCTGTCCGTAGGGCAGTCCGTATTCCTTGCGGTCGTGGCCCTCACAGTCTTGGAAATCGCTCTTGTTGAGTCCGCCGAACACCACCACATAGTCTGCTCCGCGGGCCTTGGCGACAGCCTCTTCGAGGAGTGCCTCAGCCGACCGTTTCTCTGCGATGCTGCGGCCCACGTTGACGCCGTTGTAACTCTGTACGGTGTCTCCTACATAACCGCGGGCATAGTCGCAGGTGATACCGGCGGCCTCACAGCATTGCTGCAGGGCGTCAAGGGGAAGGATCTCGTGCTGCACCTTGAGTGATGAACTGCCGCCGCCCACGGTCATCATCTTGATGGCGTTCTCGCCGATGACGAGGATGCGGCGCTTGCCGTCCAACCGCATGGGGAGCACGTTGTTCTTGTTCTGCAGCAAGACGATGCCTTCTTGGGCTATCTTCCGGGCTGCCTCATAGTGACTCTCTGAGCAGAGGAATCCATGTCCGAGGTCCTTACGCATATTGGTGCGGAAGAAGAGGCGCAGCACGCGGCGCACCTTGTCGTTGAGTTCCTTCTCGGTGTATTTGCCCTCGCGGATGCCTTTCTTGTAGACATCTGCCATGTAATAGAGGTCATAGGCATTGGTCTTGCCCATCGTCAGTCCGTCGGTCCAGGTGCCGAACTCCAGGTCGAGGCCGTTTTTCACCGCTTCGTCGGTGTCATGGCAACCGCCCCAGTCGGAGACGACCACGCCGTCGAAGGCCCAGTCGCGCTTGAGGATTTGGTTGAGCATGATGTCGTTGTGGCAGTTGTGCTGTCCTTTGTAGAGGTTGTATGCGCCCATGATGCCCCAGGTTTTGCCTTCGGTGACGGCGGCCTTGAAGGCGGGCAGATAAATCTCATGAAGGGCGCGGTCGCTGACGATGACGTTCACCTGATGGCGGTATTCCTCATCGTTGTTGAGCGCGTAGTGCTTCACACAGGCGGCGACACCGTTGGACTGCAGTCCCTGGATATAGGGCACCACCATGCGGCTGGCGAGATAGGGATCCTCGCCCATGTACTCGAAGTTGCGTCCGCCCAGCGGGGTGCGGTTGATGTTGACACCGGGACCGAGAATCATGTTCTTGCCGCGGTAGAGGGCTTCCTCGCCGAGGCTGACACCATAGAGACGCGCCATCTGGGGGTTGAAAGAGGCGGCCAGACAGGTGAGGGCGGGGAAGGCCACACACGAGTCATTGGTCTGACCAGCCTGCTCCCACTCGTCCCACAGTACGTCGGGGCGCACGCCATGCGGACCGTCATCAGTCCAGAATTCGGGGATGCCGAGCCGCGGGACACCGGCGGAGGAGAACTTGCTCTGTGCGTGGATGACGGCGATTTTCTCGTTGAGCGTCATGCGCGAGAGGGCATCCTCCACTCGCTGCTCGATGGGCAGGTTGGCATTCAGGTAGGCCGGCTGCTGGGCAGATGCGCCCAGCGCGGCCGTCATGATAAGGATGGTGAGAAGTTTTCTCATGGGTTATTTCTGAAATACACGGATGTAATCAACTTCCATTACTGCGGGCAGAGCACTCTCGTCGACGCCTTGTGAACCACCCCAGTCACCGCCCCAAGCGAGGTTGAAGATGACATAGAACGGGTCGTCGTAGGGCCAGTCGTCGCGTCCCAGACCACGGTTGTCATAACTGAGTTGCACCTTGCCGTCGACGTAGGTCGTGATGTTCTTGCCTGTCCACAGCATGGCGTAGGTGTGGAACTCTCCCTCGGCACCCTCGCACTTCATCTCGTGGGTCACCTGGGTGTTGTTGCTATGTACGTGGGCATTGGCATGGAGGCTCGATGACACGTAGTCGGGATGGTAGCCTACCTCTTCCATGATGTCGATCTCGCCGTCGGCGGGCCAGGAGCGGAAGTTCACGGGCATCATCCAGAAGGCGGGCCAGGTGCCCTTGCCTTTCGGCAGTTTGATGGATGCCTCGATATAACCGTATGTCCAACCTTGCTTGACTTTGGCATAGACGCGGCCGGAATAGATCTTGCCGTTCTCCTTGAGACAGGTGATGCGGAGTTTGCCGTTCTTCACCTCGGTGACGGCGGATCCGCCGGGAGTCAGGTGGTTGACATAGTTCTGCAGTTCATGGTTCACCCATCCTGAGTTCTTCACCTCATGGGTCCAGTCATTGGGATTGAGTTCTGTACCACTGTCAAACTCATCGTGCCACACCAGGTTGTAGCCCTCGGGGGCATAGTAGGATGCCTTGGCTGCGGCAGCCTGTGTCACGGCGATTTCCTTGCGGGCAGAACCTGACATCAGTTGGATGCTGCCTTTGCGCGGATTGGTGGTGGGATTGGCCTTCACGTTCACCTCGATGGTGCCGCTGGCTGACGTGGTGCCGCGGTTGGACACCTCGATCCAGTCTTCGTTTGAATAAGCACCCCATTCCTTGCCAGTGGTGCTCACGCTGATGGCAAAAGTGCCCCCGTCAGCGCCAGCCGAGAGACTCTCGGGCTGGCTGCTGATGGTCACCTGTGGTGCGGGTTTGTCGTTGTCATCGCCGCCACCGCAACTGGCAAAGGCTGCCGTTCCGATCATGGCGAGGAAGAAAAGATATTTTCGCATATTATTCTGCTTTTACCAGGTAAATCTTGCTGATGGTGATGGTATTGCCGGCGGCGTTGCCTCCGAAGTCGAAGAAGAGGTTGAGTGCGGGTGCGTCGGCATTGGGCAGAGTGACACCTTCCTGCTTGAAGATGTAGGGCTCGCCGGCTGTCAGGGCTACGCGCGGTGCGAAGAAGAAGTTGTTGTCGTCACCGTTCTGTGTCAGTTTCACGGTCACGCCGGGATGGTCGTTGTCGCTCTCGAGCACACAGTAGAAGTTGTACTTGTTGCCCTGCTTGGCGGAGATGCTGGTGTCGAAGTGCATCTGTGCCATCCATTGGTCGGTGGTGGCCTGTGGCAGTGTGACGGAATAGACATCACCGTCTTGCGAGAAGTCGGGATCAGCAATCTGGTTCCATCCTGGTGCGTACCAGAAGACGGGAGCAAGTTTGCTGTCATAGACGGCCTTCCAGAGGTTGTTGTCGGCCTTCCAGTCCCAGTCAATAGTGGATGTGCCGCCACCGCCGCCTTCGCTGTGCTTCTGCACGATGATGTCGCTCAGGTTGAGTTCGAATCCTGCGGGACATCCGCCGAGGTCGATGAAGAGTTTGGCGGTGGAGAAGCCTGAGTCGGTGCCGCCCTTGGCGCACTTCACACCGATGAACTCAACGATGTTCTCGCCTGCCTCGAGGGCCAGTGAACCGTTGTAGATGAGGGTGTTGTCATCGTCGCTTTCGTCGCAGATCTTGAAGGTGTAGCGGCCGAGGTCTTGGCTGGCCACGAGTTTGGCACGGATGTCATAGAGTTGGCCGGGTTCGATGGCCATTGCCACGTTGTGGATGGAGTTCTGTGCCTGCCACTCTGAGACGGTGGCATCGTTGGCGATGATGGTGTAGACACCGTCGGCGAAGGAGAACTGCGGGTCACCGATTTGGCTCCAACCGGCATCGGCCCACCAGAACTGCATCTCACCCACCTTGTTGAAGCCTGCTCCGAGGTTGTCGGGGGAGTCGACGGCTACCCAGGTGACGGACGAGCCGGTGTCTTCCTTGGGCAGCACGGTGCCGTCGTCGTTGGCATGGTCCTTGAGCACGATGTTGCGGATGTTGACGATGGTGCCAGCCTGGCATCCTCCGAAGTCGAAGAAGAGGTTGACGCGCTCCATGTCGATGCCGGGCATGTCGCTCTTCCAGAAGATGTAGTCCTCACCTGCCTTGAGGTCAATGCGGTCGGTGAAGTAGAACACATTGTCATCGCCGTCCATGACGAGTTTGACGGTGACACCGTTCAGGTCCTTGCTGGAGTTGAGGATGCAGGAGAAGTCATAGTTCTTGGCTGCAGAGGTGGAGATGTTGGTGGTCTTGAAGGCCATCTGTGCCTGCCACTGGTCGGTGGTGGCCTCGGGCAGTGTCACGGTGTAGTCATTGCCGCTGGCTTGGAAGTCGGGGTCGGCGATCTGGTTCCATCCTGGGGCATACCAGAAGAACATGTTGTACTCGGCTTTCTTCCACATGTTGAAGTCGCTGTTGGCGTCGAAGCCCTCGAATCCCTTCTCCTCAGCCTTGCTGGTGAAGATGAAGCGCCAGGAGATGCCGTCGGGCACATTCTCGTAGACGAGCACCATCTTGGAGGCGCTGAGGGTCTCGATGCGGAAGCGGGGTGCTTCATACTGGCGGTCGGCGCTGACGTAGGGGAAGAGGGTGTTGGCATCGAGCACGAGGTAGTCGACATCGATGAGTTGGCCCTCAGAGTCCGTCCACTTGCCGCGCTCGAAATGCCAGCCGGTGGTCTGCTCCTGTGTCGGTGCGTCGAAGTCCTCTGCACCGGAGCCCCAGTGTGTGGTGCCCTTGTTGACATAGGTCATGCCGTCGGCACCGGGATTGTAGGTAAAAGTGCCGCCTTTGTTGGTCTCTGCGGTGAAGGTGATGCGGTCGTCGTAGACACCGAAGGCCTTCTTCTCGTCGGGACCAGCCGACCACCAGCCGGTACCGTCGCCGCCGAGAGGTCCGCATGCCAGGTGGGCTACCTCTTTGTTGTCGATACGCCACTCCTTGTCCTTGATGCGGTTGAAGAGATTGGTGTAGTTCACCTTCGTCTCATTGAAGGTGAAGGTCTTGGTGATGCTGCCTTGGCTGATGCCGTTGCGGTTGCCAAGTTTCAGTTCGACGGGGTAGGTGCCGGCCTCGGCGTTGGCCCATCCCACCTCGCTGAGGGTGGAGTAGGTGGCATTGTTGATGATCCAGATAGGATAGACACCCTTGGTGCTGGGGAAGTGGAAGGTCACTTGGTTGACATCCTGGTCAACGTCTATGGTGAAGTCGATGCCGTCCATCGTGGGGAGTCCGTTGGGGTCGGCTCCCTCAAACTCATCGGGCGAGCAGGCGGTGAAGGTCAGTCCTGCCATCAGCACTCCTGCGATAAAATGATATATCTTGTTCATAATGAATATCTGTATATGGTGTGTGTGGGATTAATAAGCGTTTTGTACCAAAGTGGGGTCGGCATCAAGTTCTGACTGTGCCAGCGGGATGTGTTTCTTGCTGGGTGACCAGGTATTGGTGCGGTAGCCGTATTTGTCGGGTACGAGCATGGTGGTGGCCTTCTGGGTGGCTCCGGGGATGCCCTCGGCACGGACAAGGTCGAAGTAGCGCTTGCCCTCGCCGCAGAATTCCATGTGACGCTCGGTCAGGATGTCGTCGATGCTGACGCTGGTCAGGTCTTGCAGACCGGCGCGTTCGCGAACCTGATTGACATAGCCTGCTGCCTCTGATGCACTGCCGCCTGTCTGCAGCAGGAGTTCTGCTGCGTTGAGCAGGGTCTCGGCATAGCGGTAGACGCGCTTGTTGTTGTTGTAGTTCAGGTTGTGTGAAGGACCGGCATCGTTGCAGTTGGCGAGTTTGGGACGGTATTTCTTCAGCCACATGTGGGTGTCTTGATAGCGCTCGGTGTAGGTGGTGCCTCGCACGTCCCAGCAGGTGGCGTCGCGGCGGAGGTCACCCTCTGCGAACATCTCGTAGGTCTCGAGGCGCATGGGCAGGAATCCCCATCCGTCCATTCCGCTCCACTCGTCATCGGAGAAACCGTTGGGGGAGATGAGTGTGGGGAGGACGCTGCCACCTGCGTTCAGGGCTGCGACGCCCCAGTCGCGCTGTGCCTGGTCGTCATTGTAGTTGATCTCAAAGATGCTTTCTTTGCTCCACTCTCCGCTCTCTTCCCAGATATTGGCGTAACTGGGGTTGAGGGCATACTCGCTGTTGGCGATGATTTCCTTCATGTAATTCAATGCCTGCGGGAAGCGTGCGTTGTCGTTCTGGTACATCACCATCTCGGCGTAGAGCATGTAGGCGAAGGCCTGACTGACACGTCCTGACTCAGCGGCGGGCCAGCGCATGGGGAGCACCTTGGAGGCGATGATGGCCTCGAGTTCAGGCAGCAACTGTGCGTAGATCTCGTCGGCTTTCAACTGCGGGGCGGTGTAGGGCAACGAGAGGTTCTCAAGGTAGAAGGGCACGTTGCCATAGTAGTGCCACAGGATGTTGTAGTAATACACGCGGAGCAGACGGGCCTGGATCTCCATCTTGGTGATGAAGTCATCACTGACCTTGCCCTTGTTCCATTCGGCGTACTTGATGGCGTCGTTGCAGCGCTTGATACCGCTGTAGAAGTCGCCCCAGAGGGTGGCGAGGGTGTTGTTGCCGTCTGCAGCGAAATTGAACAGGCGGTGCCAGTGTTGGTTGTCGGTGTTGTCAGCACCGCCCACCCAGAAGTCGTCGCCCATGATCTCGGCATCGACGGTGAGGTCGTTGTAGGCAGCGTTGTCCCAATCGGGCCAGTGCAGGGGTGCGTAGGCGGAGGTGAGGGCTTCGTTGAGGGTCTCCTCGGTGGTGTAGTATTCCTCGAGGGGTTCACCCGTCGGGTTCTTGACTTCCAGGAAGTCGTCGCTGCAGGCGGTGAGTGCTGTGGCGATGCCGCAACTCATAAGTCCTGCGCAGAATATGTTGAATATATTGGTCTTCATAATGTTAATATTTTGTCAATTATAATCTTCAATTTTCAATCTTCAATTTTCAATCTAAATTTTCAATTTTCAATCTTCAATTTTCAATTATAATGAAATGTTGAATCCGACGGTGTAGGTGCGTGCTTGCGGATAGACACCGTAGTCGACACCGAGGTTGGTGGCTCCGGAACCGATTTCTGGGTCGTAGCCCCAGTACTTGGTCCAGGTGACGAGGTTCTCGGCGCGTGCATAGAGGCGCAGACGACTGATGCGGATCTTGCTGGTCAGGCTGCGGGGGAGGGTATAACCCAGGGTGATGTTCTTCAGGCGGAGGTAACTGCCGTCCTGGATATACATGTCGCTGCACACCCAGTTCTTGGAGTCGCCGAGGGTAGGCACGGTGTTGCTGGTGCCCTCACCGGTCCAGCGCTGGAGCACCCAGGTGGGGAAGTTGGCGGAAGCGATGTCCTGACGGAAGGTGGCGTCGAAAACGTCGGCTCCTTTAACACCTTGGAAGAAGACGGTGAAGTCGAATCCTTTCCATTCTGCCTCGAAGTTGAGACCGAAGGTCCAGTCGGGCACGCCATTGCCGATGTTGGTGCGGTCGTCGGAGGTGATGCGTCCGTCACCGTTGGTATCTACGAAGCGGAAGTCACCGGGTTTTGCATCGGGCATGATGGGTGCGCCCTGTGCATTGGTGTATGCCTGCACCTCTGCCGTGTTCTGGAAGATGCCGTTGGTCTTGTAGCCATAGAAGAAGGGGAAGGGCTGTCCGTTCTCTGCGCGTGTACCGCCGTCGGAGAACTGGCTGATGCCGAAGTTGAGGAAGCCGGTGTCGTTGCCGAGGTTCTTCAGTTCGTTCTTGAGATAGGAGGCATTGCCCTTGATGGCGAAGTGGGCATCGGAGATGTTCCACTTGTAGCCCAGTTCAAACTCCAGACCGCTGTTCTTCATGTCACCCACGTTGCCATAAGGACGGGCCTCACCGACGTAACTCGGGATGGGCATCTCGATGATCATGCCGTTGGTCTTCTTGATGTAGTAGTCGACACTGAAGGTCAGTTTGTTGCTCCACAGTCCGAGGTCGAGGCCGATGTCGGTCTGCTCGCTCTCCTCCCATTTCAGGTCCTCGTTGGCGAGGCGGTTGGCCTTGGAACCATAGATCATGGCAGCGGTCTGTCCGAAGTAGTAGTTGCTGCTGGCACCGAGCGATGTCAATGTGGTGTAGTTGAAGTCGCCGATGTTGTCGTTACCGTTCTTACCCCAACTGGCGCGGAGTTTCAGGTTGTTGAGCCAGTGGCGGTTGCTTTCCATGAAGTGTTCGTTCATGATGTTCCATCCCACGGAGAAGGAGGGGAACGTACCGTATTTGTTGTTGGCACCGAAGCGGCTGCTGCCGTCGCGGCGGATGGTGCCCTGGAACATGTAGCGCTCGTCGTAGTTGTAACTGAGTCGTGCGAAGAGGGATGACAGGTGGTGCTCTGTATAGGGTTGGCCCCATGCGCCCACCAGACTCTTGGCACCCGTTATCTTGCCATCAGCGTCGGTTGACAGTTCAAGGTCGCCGCCGGTGGTGTAGTTGATGCTGGGTTTGTTGATGTTCACCAGGTTCCAGTGTGAGGCGCCAATCTCATCACCTTTACTCTTGAGGGCACTCTGTCCGAGCACCACACCGATGCTGTGCTTGCCAAAGGTCTTGTCGTAGGTGATGGTGTTCTCTATCTGCCAGGTGGTGCTGTTGCACTTGTTGGAGGTGGCTGAGGTGTGGTCGGCGTTGTTGTTGCCTGAGAGGTAGTATTTCTGCTTCACGGCGGAGTCATAGCCCCAGAACGACATCTCGGCACTGTAGGTGAAGTGGTATTTGAGTTCGTCCCACAACTGCAGGTCGAGAGAGAACTTGGGCATGAACTTATGGCTCCAGTTCTTGCTGGGGTTGCCCTGCATCATGGCGACGGGGTTGTTCTGCTCGTTGTAACTGCCGATGAAGTTGGGGATGGTATAGGGGTCGCCGTTCTCGTCTTTATAGAGGTCGTAGGCATAGTAGCGGTCGATCTGCTGCTGGCCGATACGGGGACGGTTGTAGTCGGGCAGTCCGTCGTCCCCCAGTTCGTAGCCGCTTCTGAGTGTGACTGGCAGGGTGGGAGCGAGGTAGAGGGCCGAACCGATGGGAGCGCCCCATGTGCTGTTGGGGTCGAAGCCAGTGCTATGCACACGCATGTAGGATATGTTGGCACCGAGTTCGAGTTTGTTGAGGAAGTTGCGATCCTTGGAATCGTCGATGAGGGTGTATTGGTTGTTGGAGCGGATGGTCAGACGGTCATAGTTGGACTGGTTGAAGTCACCGCCTACGATACCTTTCTGTGTAAAGTAACCTAAAGAAAGGTAGTAATTCATCTTCTCCGAGGCTCCGCTGATGCTCACGTCGTGTTGCACGATAGGCATGTTTTCATTGAACATGATGTCCTGCCAGTCGGTGCCGAAACCTACAACCTTGTCGCCGTTGGCATCGGTCAGGTTATAGGGATCATTGTAGAGGGGTGCAAGCCCGTTCTGCAGGCGGCGCTCGTTCTGCAGGATGGCGTAGTCGGTGGCACCGGTCACGTCGCGCAACTTCCACGCATTCTGCCAACCGTAGGAGAAGTTGTAGTTGATGCTGGCTTTGCCCATCTTACCTTTCTTCGTGGTGACGAGGATGACACCGTTGGCGGCACGTGCTCCGTAGATAGCGCCTGAGGCGGCGTCCTTCAGCACCTCGATACTCTCGATGTCACCGGGGTTGACACATTCCATGCCGTACTGGTCGGTGGGCATGCCGTCGATGATGTAGAGGGGGTTGGAGTCGTTGATGGTGCCGATACCGCGGATGCGGATCATGGACATCGAACCAGGCTGACCTGAGGAGGAGGTGACGTTGATACCGGCGGCCAGTCCCTTGAGGGCATCCTCGGCACGCAGACGGGTCTTTCCGTCGAGGTCATCGGCGCTCACCTTGGCGATGGCGGCGGTCACGACACTTTTCTTCTGAACGCCGTAACCGATGACCACCACGTTGTCAAGCAACTGAGAGTCTTCTTTCAGGGTGATGCGCATCGAGGGGGCGGCTTGCACCTCCACATTGCTATACCCTACGTATGATACCACGAGGGTGGCTCCTGGCTCCACTGACACGGTGAAGTTGCCGTCGAAATCAGTGACGGCACCGTTGGAAGTGCCTTTCTCTACGACGGAGGCTCCGATGACCGGCAGTCCCTCCTCGTCAAAAACCGTGCCCGAGAAATGCTGTTTCTGGGCAAACGCCGTTATTGACACCACGATGGATGCCAGCAACGTGAGTAGAATTCTTGCTCTTTTCATTACAGTGATTTTAAGATAATTGTATAGGTTATTTCGTTCTCTTGGATAAGTAGATTGACTTGCCGAGTGTCAAAAATGACAATTTAGGTCGGTTTCTGCGGCAAAGGTAGAAATTATAATAATACGCATCAATAGAATCAAAGAAAAAAGTGGATTCTAAAAAAGAGCAAATATAAACTAAATAGTTGATAAACAATATAATATGCTATTTATAAAATTTTTAAAAAGTGGATATAATATAGATTTTCCAAACTGGAAAATTGGGAGGAAAACAGTGTTTTTATGGTGTGTTTTTTACACTTAAGAGGCCTTTTCAGACAATCTCAAATCTCAAATCTCGAACATCAAACCTCAAACCTGATCAGCATGTCCCAGACAGCCACGATGTGGCAGATGGAACCGGCAAGGACGAAGAAATGGAAGACACTGTGCATGTATCTTCTCTTATTGAAACTATAGAAGACGGCTCCCGTGATGTAGCACACGCCCTCGGCGATGATCCAGATGACGGCAGCCGTACTCACGTTGTCAAGAAGGGGTTTGAATGCCACGAGCACGCTCAGGCCCATGGCAACGAAGCAGATGGTCTCGAGGTGGCTGTGTTCCTTGAGGTGGATAAAACTGGTAATGGTGCCGGCGATGGCGCAGGTCCAGACGAAGATGAAGAGTCCCCAACCCCAGAACCCGTCGCCGCGCAGGGCAACGAGCGTGATGGGGGAGTAGGAACCGGCGATGTGCCAGTAGATGGCGGCATGGTCCCACTTTCTCATGCGCTCTTTCCATTTGCTTGCCTGGGGCAGAGCGTGGTAGACGGTGGAGGTGATGTAGGAGCCCATCATGCCGATGAGGTAGAGGATGACGCCGGCACGTGCCCATCCGTATCCCTTTCCAGCGCAGATGACGAGGAAGATGACACCTACCACGCCGCCGAGCACAATGCCGGCGGCGTGCGACCAGGTGTTGATATGTTCTTCTTTCCGGGTGTAGTCAATCATCTTTTTATTTGGCTCTCAAAGCAATCAAGTTACTTGAATTGCTGAGGTGCAGCCGATATTCAAGGCTTTGCCTTAATTTTCAATCTTCAATCTTCAATTTTCAATTTTTTAGTCCGCCAATGCGAAGTCCAGTTGGCGTTTCTCGATGTTGGCGCGTGCCACCTTGATGGTGATGGGGTCGCCGAGTTGATATTTGCGGTGCCTCCGTCTGCCTACAAGGCAGTAGTTGCGCTCGTCGAAGTCGTAATAGTCGTCGTCGAGGTCGTGCATGGGCACCAGTCCCTCGCAGTGGTTCTCGTCAATCTCGCAATAGATGCCATACGACTGGATACCGCTGATGTGGGCCTCATAGACGTTGCCGATCTTGTCTGACATAAACTCCACCATCTTGTATTTGATGGAGTCGCGCTCGGCGTTGGCTGCTGTCTGCTCCATGTCGCTGGAGTGCTCGCAGAGTTCCTCGTAGTGTTCCTTGTTGGCACTGCGCCCACCTTGTTGGTAGCGGGTGAGCAGGCGGTGCACCATGGTGTCGGGGTAACGGCGGATGGGACTGGTGAAGTGGGTGTAGTAGTCAAAGGCGAGTCCGTAATGCCCGATGTTGTGCACGCTGTAGCGGGCCTTCATCATCGCCCTCAGTGCCACGGTCTGGATGAGGTTCTGCTCGCGGGTGCCGATGCATTCGGTCATCAGGTTGTTGAGGCTCTTCGAGATGGCACCGCGTGTGCCGGAGGTCTTGAGTTTGTAACCGAATTTCGAGATGACCTCGCGCAGGTTCTCGAGTTTCAGGGGGTCGGGTGAGTCGTGGATACGGTAGGGGAGCGTTTTTGCCTTCACCCCCTTTGGCACCTTCCCGATGCTTTCTGCCACCGACCTGTTGGCGAGCAGCATGAACTCCTCGATGAGTTTGTTGGCATCCTTGGATATCTTGAAGTAGCAGCGCACGGGCTTGCCTGTCTCGTCGATGTCGAAATGGAGTTCCTCGCGCTCGAAGCGCACGGCGCCATTGGCGAACCGCTTCTCTCGCAGGATTTTTGCCATCCGGTCGAGGAGGATGAGTTCGTCGGCGAACTCTCCCTTGTATCCGCCCTTCGGGGCTTTGGGAGCGGGTTTGCCGGTGCCGTCCACCACGCCGTTGTCTTCCAGGATTTTTTGCACCTCCTCGTAGGCGAAACGGCGGTTGCTGCGGATGACGGTGTGTACAAGCCGCCATTTCAGCACCTCACCTGTGTCGTCCATGACGAAGACGGCACTGTAGCAGAGTTTGTCCTCGTCGGGCCGGAGCGAGCAGATGAAGTTGCACAGCCGCTCTGGGAGCATTGGGATGGTGCGGTCGACGAGATAGACGCTGGTGGCCCTGCGCTGTGCCTCCTTGTCGATGACCGACCCTTCCTGCACATAGTGTGACACGTCGGCGATGTGCACGCCGATCTCCCACAGGCCGTTGCCTAAAGAGCGCACCGACAGGGCGTCGTCGTAGTCCTTGGCATCCTTTGGATCGATGGTGAAGGTGGTCACGTCGCGGAAGTCCTCGCGCTCCTTCAGGTCGGCTTCGGTGATCTCTGCAGGTATCTTCTCTGCGGCATCCTCTACGTTCTTGGGGTATTTGTAGGGCAGTCCGTATTGGGCCAGGATGGCGTGCATCTCCACATTATTTTCCCCGGTCTTGCCGAGCACGTCGATGACCTCGCCCACGATGTTCTTTGACTCGCGGCTGGGCCATTGGATAATCTTCACCACGGCCTTGTCGCCGGTCTTGCCGCCTTTGAGTTTTTTCTTGGGCACCATGATATCGATGGCGAGGTTGCTGTCAGTCACCAAAAACGCGAAGTCACGCTCTACGGTGAGTTTGCCGACAAACGTGTCACGGGCGCGCTCCAGAATCTCGGTCACCATCGCCTCCTTGATATGGTTGGCACGGCGGGCGTTGAACGATACCCGCACACGGTCGCCGTCGAGGGCGAACATGGAGTTGCGCTCCGCCACGAAGACGGGCTGACTGCCGTCAGCAGGGATAAAACTGTTCTTGCCGTTGGCCTTGCGGCGGAAGATGCCCTCCTGCACCTGTCCCTTGAGGTTGAGTTTGTACGAACTCCGTGATGTCTTGGTCAGGAAGTCATCCCACGACAGTTCTTCCATCACGTCGATGGCGAGCATCTTGAGTGGATGGGTGTCGAGATGCAGTTGCTTGAATATCGTCTGGAAGGAGAGATCCTCGTTGGGCAGTGACTGGAACAGCGTCACCAGCGCTTCCGTCATCTGCTTCTTGTTCATGCGTTTACCGCCTTTTTTGCCTTTTGCCATAGTATTTCGTTTTAATAATTATTCATTAGCAATGAGAATTCATTAGCAATGGGAATATGTTTTTATTTTAATTGCCAATTCCTTACGTCGTCGTTTTTTATTGCCAATTCTATAGTTGCCTTCTCATTTGATGGGTAACTCGCTCCCCCTCTAAGATTAGAGGGGGCGGGGGGCGTTGATAATCAGAGTTTGCAAAACTTGCATATTACTTCACAAAATTAGGAAAAATCGCTTAATATGCAAAATAAAAGGAGTTTTTTCGATGAATTTGTCCATCAATGATGAAATAATCAAGGAAAAATACACCAATTCACATAAAAGTCCTCACACCCTCTCCTCAGTTTCAAATGAACAGGTCATCCATCGTTACTTGTTTCTGGACAATTCCGCTATGCATGCCGTAGGCTTTCTTCCAATAATTGCACCCATATTTTTTCATATAATCTGCCGCAAAGAATGAAAATATATAGAAACGGCAAAATATAATATACTATATTCTGCCGTTTCTCGGATTTTTTAATAAAAACGGCAGGTTTGAAGGAATTTTTTGCATCATCTGACTCGTTTTTTTACCAAGGTTTTTAATGTGACCTTTGTATGCTTCCAATAACGATGGGTATTATTATCTGGGTGAGCAAATCACGGGACTCGTTAGTTTTCATAATGATGTTTTTAAAAAGTTGATTATTCTGTTTTTTCCACCTTACAAGATGGAAAAAGGGTGGAAAAACAAAGTCTAATTAACTGGATATCAGAGAGAGGTGTGCGGAATACGTTTTCCACCCATTTTCCTTGTGGACTTCTCAAAATAGCCATAACTTTGCAGTCGAAAACAATAATCATTTTCGTATGAGAAGGAAGACAGTTGGAATCATCACCGCAATTCTGGTGCTAGTCTTGGCAGGTGGCATCGGGTGGAACTTGCATGACTTGCCACAGAAACGTTTGCTCCATGCGGCAGAAGACATGGTGTTCACGGATGCGGACAGTACGTCACGGTTGTTAGCGCAGGTAGACACTACACGGTTGGCAGAAGGCTCACAAATGCTTTATGAACTCTTGCAGGCTATGGTTGATGAAGAACGCTGGTATCTGCACCATGCAGACACGGCATCCTGCCTCTCCTCAGACGCTGAGACATGGAACTTCAAACGCGAAGCGGCCTTTCATGACGTGGATGGCCAGACATGCCCCGACGACAGCACCCTCTTACGCGTGTATCATTATTATGAGCAAGCAAGTCTTGGTGGTACAAACGATGACAAGGAAGCCTTGCGGCGCTTCGGGCGCATCTGTTTCGTGCTGAGTCGCCGCCAAAGTGAAAAGAAGCAGCCTTCACAGACAAACCGGCTCTTCCATCTGGCCATCCATTGCGCCGAGACCACCGAAGACCACGCCCTCGCCTACCGCGCCTATGACAAGTTTGCTAATCATTTTTCCCCCTCGGTTCTATCAGAGTTGTGCCAACGCCACGCATTGGAACATTATCGTCTGTCGCCCGACCAACCCCGTTGGCTGCTGACGATGCTCAACGACTACGGCTTCATGATACTCCCCAACCCTCCCTTCGACCTGCACCACTTTGGCGCTTTGGAACACATTACCGACATTGCGGCCAGACATTGCAAAAAGCCTTCATCGCCATCGGTCTTGGATTCCATCTATCAGTGTCTGGATTCCCTTTGGACACAGCCTCATGTCGATATTTCACCCACGTGTGCCTTGAGTATCACAAAATCGGTTTCCATCATCGGGGATATCACTGTACCTATCGGCATGTATGAGGAGACTCTTCAGGAGCAAAAAGAAGATACTACGAAACATAGGCATCCATCGTATGAAAGCGCCAAGGAATGGGCAGAACAAGAATTTTCCATCAATCGCGACACATATCTCGCACCAGGCTATGTGAAAAAGTCAGCCTCTCTACAGTCGCACCTGATGATGGCGGTCATTGCCATCCTCTTGCTATGCCTGCTGCTTCTCGCTCTCCTATTTTGGAACTGGCGTACCAAGACGCGACAACAACATCTGGCAGAACAAATCGCCCAACAGCGTAAAGCGGACCAATTGGCAGAACGTTTGCGGCAGAAGGATACCATGATAGCCATGCTGCGTGGACACATCATGGACAAGAGTGAAATCCTCGACATGCTGGAAGCAAAGGCTGGCAAGCGCACCATTATCAATGCCCGCAACTGGCGCGAGATAGAAATGACCCTCGACACCGCAGACGACAATTTCGTCAGTCGTCTGCGAGCCGAGCACCCCCAATTCAGCGAAGACGACATCCGCTTGTGCATGCTTGCTCGGCTACGGCTCTCCAATACCGCCCTGTCTGCTATCTATGTCATCTCCGTCTCTGCCGTGCAGCACCGCAAGCAGAAACTGAAAAAGGAAGGTTTCGGCATTACCGACCCTACCGTGACCCTTGACCAGATCATAGCAAACTTCTAATCCCAAGAAATATGAAAAAGAACTGTTTTCGATGCGGAAACCTCCGCATCCTGCTACTGCTATGCCTTGTCGCAAGCGTACAAGGAACTATGAAGGCCGACATCGTCAAGGGACGTGTGGTGGATGCCGAGACAAAAGAACCGCTGCCCGAAGTTCAGGTGAAGTATACTCAACGGTTTGGAGACAACAGTTATTCGATGAGGACCACCAAGACCGACTCGTTAGGCTGTTTCACGTTCTTTGCCGATGGGCGAGGCAGTATTGATTTCTCCATGCTGGGCTACTACTCAAAATCAATGCCTGTGCTGGCCTTCAGCAACAGCAGCAAGGACACGCTCGACATCGGGACGATAGAACTGAAGATGTCGCCGCAGATGCTGAAGATGGTGGAGGTGACCGGCCGCGCCCGCCGTTTCACAGTCAAGGGCGATACGATAGTATTTCATCCCGAGGCTTTCCACTTACAGGAGGGGGCACGACTCGAAGAACTGATCAAGCAACTGCCAGGCGTGCAGATCGATGATAAGGGAAGTCTCTCATGGAACGGCAAGCCAATCCGCATAACGATGGACGGTGAGAGCCTTTTAGGCGGTGATGACTTGGTGAAACAACTGCCAGCAGAGGCGGTCGAAAACATCAAGGCCTACAACCGCCAATCGGAATTCAGCGAACGCACGGGCAAGGACGACGGAACGCAGGACATGGTGCTTGACCTGGCCATCAAGCCCGGCTTCCTCGACCGCTGGTACGGTGACGTGAAGGCATACTACCAGTCGCCGAAATACTATGAAGGTGAAATGTCAATGAACCGCCTGTCGAAGACTGACCCATTAATGGTCTTTGCCAATGCAAACAACATCGACAAGCATTGGCGGCGCAACATGAACGGGAGCATGGCCAACATGGGCAATGGCTTTGGCCAGGAGCAGGGCGCTTCTGCTGGCTATCAGCACAATTGGCAGCGCAAAGAGGGCACACATGATCTGAAGAGCTTCTACAGCATCACGGGCGGTATGGCGCACGATGATGACTGGCGCACCAGCCACCAAATGACAGAGAACTACTTCCCGAACGCCGCAGCCACACGCACTACCTCCGAGGAATATCATCGCACTCACAGGTTGGAGCCACGGCTGAACGCCAACCTTCACTGGGTGTGTGACTCGCTGAACACCTTCTCGCTGAGCGCCAGTGCGGAGTATGGCAAACAACGCTCCCACAGCCGCCAAACCACCGAACAGGAGGAGGCTCTCGCCGCCTCATTGTCTCCAGATATCCAGTATGCAGCTGTCTTGTCTCAGCTCACCGCAACCCAAACTGACGGCCACCAAACCAAATTTAGTACCAATGCCCAATGGGAGCACTACATCAAGGATGGCGCACTCGGAGCCAGCATCACGATGAACTTCCAAGACGGTCAGACTGATGGCCAGACCAACCGCACCATCACAGCGCACGGCCAGTCCTACACCTCATCGCAACTCACTCAGACCTATTCCTCGCCCACCAAACAATTCTCCACCACGGCAGAGGCACATCATACCCGCTGGCTCACCAAGAAATGGATGGCACAGGTGCAATATACTATGAATTACGACCACAACCGCAACGACCGCGATTTCCAGACCAACGGTATGAACGATACGTCCAACAGTTACCGCAATCTGTATTCCCGCCATGAGCATAGCCTGAAACTCTCGCAGACCATCAACCTCGCACCTGTCCAGGTGATGCCTGCCGTATCGGTCCGATGGCTGCGCGAAAGCCAAGACTACCAACGTGGTATGCTCGACACGGCCACCGTGCGACGAAACCTTATTTTCGACCCATCACTCCGAGCCACATGGAAATTCAGCAAAACTGCAAGTCTTGAGTTGAACTACGGCTTCACGACCAAAATGCCCGACATCCTGCAGACCATTGGCTACCGCGATCTCACCGACCCGCTGTTCATCACCGAGGGTAATCCCGGACTGCGGAACACCCATACCAATGATGTGAAACTGACCTACAACATGGTGCTCGCCCATAGTCAGACCTCGCTCAGTGCCACTGTCGGCTACACCCACAACGACCGCGAGACCACCACCGCCCTTAGTTATGACCCCACGACCGCCGTCTATGTAAGCCGCCCTGAAAACATCAGGGGTAGCAAGTCTTGGAACTTCCGCCTGAACCTCGACCAAGGCCTCGGCGACAAATTCCGTCTGCAAAGTGACTTCGGCATGAATACCAATCAGCGCCATGGCTTCCTCACCCTTCTTCCCACGCAATCCGAGCACATCCGAAACCGTCAGAACAGTTTGGGCATTCGTGAAAGGCTCATCCTCTCGCTCGACTACAACTGGCTCAAAGCCTCCGCTTTCGCTGAAATCAACGCCGACCGCCTCCGCTACACCGCCTCGCCCATACAGAACTCCACTCTCTGGAACAATAATTACGGCCTGCGTGTCGAAGCCACTCAGGGCAAATTCTTCTTTTATACAAGCCTCACTGAGCGCACCTGCCGAGGCTATACCATCGGCAGTATGAACCGCAACATCCTCGTTTGGGACGGCTCCGTTGGTTGGATAATCCTGAAGAACAAAGTCCGCATCATGCTGGAGTTCGACGACATTCTTAACAACGAGGATGACCGATTGAGCCAACAGACAACTTATCAGCAAACCATCTCTTGGCGTGACTTCCGTCATCATTACCTCGGCGTCAGTTTCAGATACCATTTGGATGCGAAGAAAAAAGAATAATAATGAAGATTGGCAGACTTTAAAATACAGCAACTACAATTGCACATTTCATCAACATAAAGGGCGGCGGCTGTTGCATCATGGCAAATAATAAACAAAGGAACACTGGTTCTCAAACATATTTCGCGCCTTTGCAGGCGCATAGTTTCATACCTTTTTCGGATATGAAGAGGATGGACTTGTGTTAAAAGAGAGTAGACACAAGAAAAAATGAGTATAAGCAAATAATGGATTTGAAGATGAAAAGATTTCTTTTTTTGGCCGTGGCTTTAGTGCTTTGCGGCATCGTCAATGTTCAGGCCGCAGGTGATGAGAAGAATGGACATGCGTATTTTACAAAGGCCCAATTACCCAATATGGCAAACATCCTGCCAGCCGTACAGCACGGAGGTCCTGCCAAAGTCTATCGTATCGATGGCACACCTGCCACCAACGACTCAAAAGGCATCGTGATAACTAACGGACAAAAAGTGGTGGTGCAATAGGATAATTTTCAATTTTCAATCTTCAATCTTCAATATTTCACACGTGTGCGTCTTCGTCGCCTTATCATAATTGATGGCGACGAGCAGGAGACGATCGGCATATTCTGCCACCTTGGCGGGATAATTACGGCGTAAGATTTGGTCGATGCCACTGTCGGCGTCCTTGTTGTATTTCAATTCAATGACCATGGCCGGGGTGTCCACGTTCTTGCGCGGGATGAGCACGATGTCGGCAAAACCCTTGCCCGTGGGAAATTCCCGATGCATGATATAGTCGTTCTTGGCATAATAATAGGCGAGGGAAAGCACGCACGCCAGTGAGTTCTCATTGTTGTAAGACAGTATGCTCGTGTGCTCATCATGTGCCGTCTCGATGCCTTTTGCCACAGCCTCACAGTCACCGTCGAGGGTGGCCTGGAGGAGTTGTTCCGACCGCTCCAAGGCATCGACAACGCCTTTCCACCGGTTTTCCTTGATGGCATTGATCATCTCGCCGGCCACCTCACGGTTGGGGATGTAGCACTCATCGCGCCGCCAGTTATACGACAGATAACCCAAGTGGATGAGCACGGTGAGCACGTCATCACGGGTGCGCACGATGGACATGTCGTTCTGGAATCCCGTGGGGTCCACCTTGCACCGGCCACCTGCCACCATTTGGATGATGTCATCTCTGAGCCCCTCGAAGTTCATCTGGATGTAATCCCTCACAGCGTCAAATGCTCCGGTGGTTGCCCAAAAACTGCGGCAACGTCCCGTATCCACTGCCTGGATGACTGAGTTGGGATTGAACATCGACTCCTCATCGCCTATCTGATAACCGTCATACCATTTCTCCAAGATATCAAAGTCCATTCCATGACGCTCGGCCAGCATCCGAACCTCATCCTTGGTAAATCCGAAAAATCTGGCCATCTTGCGAGGCTCCACCATCGA
>JAEEJK010000018.1 GCA_016281815.1 Prevotella sp.
CATGTCCCCCATACGCGGATCGCGCATACGGGGTGCTGTTCCGCGGCGAGACTCAGGTGGTTATTGCGGCGGGGTCCCACCTCTTCCCATCCCGAACAGAGAAGTTAAGCCCGCCAGCGCCGATGGTACTGCAATGCAATGCGGGAGAGTAGGTCGCCGCCTCCTTTTGAAGTCTGGGCCCCTCAGGTCAATGACCTGAGGGGCCCGGCAATTTTTTATATAGATAGATTTACTTGTCTTTCATCCATTTTAATTTGATTTCTTTGGGGATCTTCACGTATTTCCTATCAACGACAATCTTGAAGGTACTGCCTTTTAGGTGCTTCATGGTGATGACCCTGTTCTCATCTTCTGTGAGGGTAGCGGTGAAGTCCTCGCTGCCATAGTCATTGATCACGTTGACCTCAATCTTGTTGTCACTGATTCGTTCCATTTCTGGAATGAGCCAAAGCCTTCCGTCTCGTTTTGAGCCAAAATAGCCTGTTAACTCTCCGTAAATGTCCTGTCCGGGAACTGTGATGTTTTGACTGTCGGCATTGATGCGGAGATATACTTGGTATTCTTCGTTATAGTAATAGCCATTTAGCGTCTGAGCGGATACGGGCACAGACATCACCATCATGATAAAACTAATGAATAATGCTCTTCTCATGTCTTGTAAAAATTGGATAATATATCGTTTATAAATGATTTGGCAAAGTTAATACATTTGCTTATTATATGACTTATATCAAGAAAAAACATCAACTCCATCTAAGATTTTTTATTTTTTTTTAGTACCTTTGCACACGAACTATTAGTTTTTTAAATGGGTAGAGATTTATTATTTCCCAACTATATTTTTGAGTCGAGTTGGGAAGTTTGTAATAAGGTAGGAGGAATTTATACAGTTTTGTCTACAAGGGCCAAGACCTTGCAGGAGAAAATAACCGACCATATTGTTTTCATCGGACCAGACTGCTGGCATGAGAAAGAATGCCCATATTTCTCAGAAGACACCACACTCTTTGCGGATTGGAAAGAGAGCGAGCAGGAAAAGGAGGATGGACTTGCAATGAAGATCGGAAGATGGAATGTGCCGGGAAATCCGATAGCCATTTTGGTTGATTTCATGCCTTATTTCAAAATCAAGGATCAGATTTACGCAAAAGCATGGGAACTCTTTCAGGTGGACAGCCTTCATGCGTATGGAGATTATGATGAAGCATCCATGTTTTCCTATGCAGCCGGACTGGTCGTGGAGAGTTTCTACAATTTTTATTTGCAGGACGACACCAAGGTGGTATACCATGCCAACGAGTGGATGACAGGCCTGGGATTGCTCTATCTGAAACATCGCCTCCCGCAGATTGGCACCATCTTTACCACCCACGCCACCAGTATCGGACGAAGCATAGCGGGAAACAACAAACCGCTTTATGACTATCTCTTTGCATACAATGGTGACCAAATGGCAGAGGAACTCAACATGCAGAGCAAGCATTCCATTGAGAAACAGACTGCGAAATATGTTGACTGTTTTACTACTGTCAGCGACATCACTGCACGTGAATGCCTTGAATTGCTTGACAAGCCAGTAGATGTCGTGCTGCCTAATGGATTTGAGAATAATTTCGTACCCAAAGGGGCAGATTTTACAAGAAAGCGCAAATTGGCCAGGCAGCGCCTTATTGAAGTGGCTAATGCCCTGATGGGGACCGAACTGACCGATGATGTGCTGATAGTGTCTACCAGCGGCCGCTATGAATTCAGAAACAAAGGGGTGGATGTCTTTATAGAGGCAATGAACCGCCTGCTGAGAGACAAGAATCTCAAGAAGGATGTTCTGGCTTTCATCGAGGTTCCCGGATGGGTGGGAGAACCCAGAAAGGATTTGGTGGAGAGACTCAACAGTGGGAAAAAATACGACACGCCCCTTGAGGTGCCACTCGTCACTCACTGGCTGCACAACATGAGCCATGACAATGTGCTCGGAATGCTGAAATTTCTCGACATGTGGAACCGCAAGGAGGACAAGGTAAAACTCATTTTCCTGCCGTGTTATCTCGTTGGGGATGACGGTGTGCTCAACATGCCTTATTACGACCTGGTGCTGGGCAAAGACCTCTGCATCTATCCTTCTTATTACGAACCATGGGGATATACTCCTCTTGAGGCTGTGGCTTTCAAGGTGCCTTGTATCACTACCGATCTCGCAGGATTCGGACAATGGGCCAACACCATCAAAGGTGGGAACAGCGAGATTACCGATGGCGTGAAGGTTATACACCGCACAGATTACAACTATTCTGAGGTTGCCGATGCCATTAAGGATACCGTTTCGGAATTCTCAGCCATGGACAAAAACGATGTGGCAAAAGCAAGGAGCAATGCGGACAAACTGTCCAAGAAAGCACTCTGGAGCCATTTCATCACTTATTATTATGAGGCATACGATATCGCATTGCGAAAGGCCTCAGAAAGAGTCAACAAGATTTAACGACGTTATATATTTATATTAATATGAAGATCAAAGCAGATTATGCAAATGCTCCCCAGTGGAAAGAGGTGCTGGTGAAGTCAAGACTTCCCGAGAAACTTCAGTGCCTGGATGAGTTGGCCCACAATATGTGGTGGGCATGGAACTACGAAGCCCGTGACCTCTGGAGAAGCCTCGATGAGGACTTATATGAAGAAGTTGGACACAATCCTGTTCTCTTGCTTGAAAGGTTGAGTTATGAGAGAAAGCAGGAACTCGAAAAGGACAAAGAAATCATGAAGCGGGTGAAGGATGTATATGCCTTGTTCCGCAAATATATGGATGTCAAGCCTGATGCGTCACGCCCATCTGTCGCTTATTTCAGCATGGAATACGGACTCAACCAGGTGCTCAAGATTTATTCTGGTGGCCTTGGAATGCTGGCCGGCGATTACCTCAAGGAGGCTTCCGACAGCAATGTCAACATGTGTGCCATTGGCTTCCTGTATAGGTTCGGCTACTTCAAACAGTCGCTCTCCATGGATGGACAGCAGATTGCCAACTACGAGGCCCAGAATTTCAATTCTCTGCCCATAGAGCGCCAGTTGGACGCCGATGGCAACCAACTCGTGGTGGACGTGCCCTACATGAACTATCAGGTGCATGCCTATGTGTGGCGTGTCAATGTGGGACGTATCCCCCTCTACCTGCTCGACACCGACAACGAGATGAACTCGGAGTTTGACAAGCCCATCACACACTCTCTTTACGGTGGTGATTGGGAGAACCGTCTCAAGCAGGAAATCCTTCTCGGTATCGGCGGTATGCTCACACTCAAGAAATTGGGTATCAAGAAACAGATTTACCATTGCAATGAGGGACATGCTGCCTTGTGCAATCTCCAGCGTCTTTGCGACTATGTGCGTGAGGGACTGTCATTCAATCAGGCATTGGAACTGGTAAGGGCTTCCTCGCTCTACACGGTGCACACTCCTGTGCCGGCTGGCCATGACTATTTCGACAAAGACCTGTTTGGCAAATATATGGGTGGCTATCCCGCCATGCTGGGCATCACTTGGGATGAGTTCATCGGCATGGGACGCCAGAATCCTGACGACCACTCAGAGCGCTTCTGCATGTCTATCTTCGCTTGCAACACATGCCAGGAGGTCAATGGTGTGAGTAAACTTCATGGCTGGGTCAGCCAGAAGATGTTTGCTCCCATCTGGGCTGGCTATTATCCTGAGGAGAACCATGTCGGTTATGTCACCAATGGCGTGCACTTCCCCAGTTGGGCAGCCACAGAATGGCGTCAACTCTACGCACGTCATTTTGACAAAAAGTTCATGAGTGACCAGAGCAATGAGAGTATCTGGCATGCCATCTACAATGTGGATGACGAGGAGATCTGGAACACCCGTATGGCATTGAAGAAAAAACTCGTCGATTACATACGCGACAAGTTCCGTGAGACATGGCTCAAGAATCAAGGCGATCCGTCACGTGTGGTGTCTCTTCTTCAGAAGATCAACCCCAACGCGCTGATGATCGGATTCTGCCGCCGCTTCGCCACCTATAAACGTGCGCATCTTCTCTTTACAGACTTGGACCGTCTTGCCAAGATTGTCAACAATCCGGAGCATCCTGTTCAGTTCATCTTCTCTGGTAAGGCTCACCCCGCTGATGGTGCCGGCCAGGGACTGATCAAGCGCATCTTTGAAATCAGCCAGCGTCCTGAGTTCCTGGGCAAGATCATCTTCCTTGAGGATTATGACTTCCGTCTGGCTCGCCGTCTGGTTTCTGGCGTTGACATCTGGATGAATACACCGACTCGTCCGCTTGAGGCATCCGGTACTTCTGGTGAGAAAGCAGAGATGAACGGTGTGGTCAACCTCTCCGTGCTCGACGGATGGTGGCTCGAGGGCTACCGTGAGGGCGCAGGATGGGCTTTGACAGAGAAACGCACCTATCAGAACCAGGGCTATCAGGACCAACTCGACGCTGCCACCATCTACGGACTGCTCGAGAATGAGATCATCCCGCTCTACTACAACAAGAATGAGAAGGGCTATAGCGAGGGATGGATCCAGGTGATCAAGAACTCCATCGCCACCATCGCTCCTCATTACACGATGAAACGTCAACTCGATGACTATTATTCCAAGTTCTACTGCCGTCTGGCTGAGCGTTCTGAGAAACTGCATGCCAACGACAACCAGTTGGCCAAGGAGATTGCCATCTGGAAAGAGACAGTGGCAGAGCGTTGGGATTCTATCAAAGTAGTGTCGAAAGAGTCTGATCTGGAAGATGCTGCAGAGACAGGTGTTGAGTTCAAACTGAAGTTTGTCATCGATGAGGTTGGTCTCGACGATGCCATCGGCCTTGAGTTCGTCACTTTGAATACTGATGAGAAGGGTGAGGAGCACATTGCCAAGGTGGTTCCTTTCAAACAGGTCAACAGAGATGGCAACATCTATACATTTGAGTGCAGCATCACACCTGACAAGGCCGGTACATTCAAGGCTGGTGTGCGTATGTATCCCAAGAATGACAAACTGCCGCATCGCCAGGACTTCTGCTATGTCAGATGGCTTTAATTTGTTTTCATGCATAAGGCAATCAACAATCATCAAAAAGGGGTGCCAGATTTTGGCACCCCTTTTTGATGAATCTTTGTAGAAACTATTGCTTCTATCGTGTTTATCGTGTCTATAGCCTCTATAGTGTCTATAGTCTCTATCTATAGAGTTAATTCAGTTGCGCTCTCACAAAGTCTTCCAACTCGTTTCCTACAAGTCCGGAGGCGAGCACATGGCCTTCTTTGTCCACCAGCAGGGTGAAGGGGATAGCCGTCACGCCAAACATGTTGGCAATTTCACTGTTGCGCTTCAACTCAGAAATATGGTCCCATGATGCTCCTGTCTTGCTGATGGCATTCTTCCATGCCTCTTCATCAGTGTCAAGCGATACGCCAAGAATGCCAAGGCCCTTGTCTTTGTAGAGTTTGTAGAGTTCCACCATATGAGGCATCTCCTGCATGCAGGGACTGCACCAACTGGCCCAGAAATCTATGATGGTCAGTTCGTGCTTTGACACCACACTCATGGCATTGATGGTCTTTCCGTCAGGTGACTGGGCAGAGAAATCACTGATTGTATTGCCTCCCTCAGCATTTTGGGCAGCGCTGCTTTTCAGAAATCTCTCTATTTCCTGTATTTCCTTGCGTGCATGGATTTTGGAAGGCATCTGGTTGATCAGTTTCAGCACTTGCTCCTCGCTGAGAGCCACGGGATTCGACACCAGAAAGAAGCCCAGTTCGTTCTGGATGTTCCTTTCCGCAGTTTGGTAATATATGTCAGACAATTTGTTCTGAGCCATCATCACCTTTGGCATGATAGCCTGCATGTTTTGCTCACTGGTGTCCTTTTGAACCTCTTCCGTCAGTCTCATCATCTCTTTTTGATAGTCAGAAGCCGCACTATTGAGTTTTTGCCACTCATCATTGAGTTTTGTGCCACTGATGATGTTCTCCATCTCATCTTTTTTCAGACTGATCTGGATGTTGCCGGGTTCCATGAAAAACGCCTGGATCTTTTTACCGTATCGCAAGAGGCACAGGTAAGTGCTGTCTGGCTCCGTCTCGTATTCAAACCGGCCGCCCTTCACAAAAAGCGTGTCCATGGGTATGCCATTCTTGACATCGGAGATGAGAAACAGGGTGTCCCTGTCTTTTCCGTCTTCTATGGTGCCTGTGATGTGGCTGGTCTTCTTGCAGGCTGTCATCATGACAGCAATGAAGGCGATCAGGATGAAGGAGTAGTTTTTCATCTTATACAAGATATTGCGAACTGATGCTCTGATTGTTGATGACGCGGCGGATGGTTTCTGCAAACATGTCAGCCACCGTAATTTGCTTTACCTTGGGGCAACGGCTGGAATAGGGTATGGAGTCGGTGAATACAATTTCCTCCAAAGCAGAGTTCTGCACGTTATCGCTGGCCGGACCGCTCATCACACAGTGAGAAGCACAGGCACGTACGCTCGTTGCTCCGGAGGCCTTCATCAGGTCGGCTGCTTTGGTGATGGTACCGGCAGTGTCTACGATATCATCCACGATGACGACATTCTTGTCCTTCACATCGCCAATGATCTGCATGCTTTCCACCACGTTGGCGCGAAGACGTGTCTTGTTGCACAGCACCAACGGACAACCAAGGTATTTGGCATAGGTGCTGGCGCGTTTCGAACCGCCGACATCAGGCGAGGCAATCACCATGTTGTCGAGTTTCAGCGACTGCAGGTAGGGAAGCAGCACACCGGAGGCATAGAGATGGTCGACAGGTACATTGAAGAATCCCTGTATCTGGTCGGCATGGAGATCCATGGTGATGACACGGTCCACACCAGCCACACCGAGGATGTCTGCCACCAGTTTGGCGCCGATGCTCACTCTGGGCTTGTCCTTGCGGTCCTGACGTGCCCAACCGAAATAGGGCATCACGGCATTGATGGAACGGGCGGAGGCACGTTTGGCAGCGTCTATCATCAGCAAAAGTTCCATGAAATTGTCGCTGTTGGGAAAAGTGCTCTGCACAAGGAACACGTCGCGCCCGCGGATGGACTCCTCATAGGAGACGGAGAACTCACCGTCGGAGAAATGGGTGATTTGCAACTTGCCAAGGGGACAGTCGAGGCTTTTGCAGATTTTCTCTGCTAGATAGCGGGTGGCAGTGCCTGAGAATACCAAAAAGGAATTAGGGTCGTTCATTGTTCTGAGTTTTAGTAATATCGTTTTTATCCAATGGCTGTTTTTAATTTCCCGAAATGGCTGATGACGCTCTTGAAATCGGTTTCGTTGTGGATGTCGAAGCGATTCCACAAGTCACCGCATATCACCACTCCGCCGAAACCGAGGTCACGTAGTTGGCGGATATTGTCCAGCGAGACACCTCCAAGCGCATAGACGTGTTTGTCAATCAGCCCTAAACGGGATGCGGTCTGAAGTTCGGCCCAACTGAAACAAGAATGCTCCTCGCTCACAGAGAGACTGTCGAAAATGTTGCGGAGAAAGACGTATCGGGCTTTTTTCTTTGCTTCTTTCAACAGACCGATGTCATTGCACGAGCGGCTGAAGTTACCTCGGTAACTGGAGGGACGCTGCGCTGTGGCATCCTCCAGGTGGATGCCGGCAAGGCCGAACTCTTCTTTCAGGTAGTAATGGTCGTGGACCGTGATGCGCTTGTGGGTGTTTTCAGGAAGCAGGGACAGCAGACGCTCGGTGTAGACAGGTGACGAAAGGGGCTTGTAAATGTGTAAGTCATCCAAACCCTCTTCGAAAAGGGCTTCCAAAATCTTGTCTTCCTCCACAAAGAATGTGGGTTTTGTCATGATTGCAAGTTTCATCTGCTGTCTTTATTCTTGGTGGGAAACCGGACCAGTGCCAATCCCATTTGCAAAAGTAGGAAAAAAACAGTAAACCTACAACAATATGCGGATAAAAATTTGAATTACCTCAACCTCAACCTCACCTCTCACCTCACACCTCCCACCCCTCACCCCTCACCTCCCACCCCTCAAATATTTGGTTAGTTCAAGCAAAATATCTAATTTTGCAGAAAGAAACGTGAAATCAATAATATATGAGTACGCCAGTCTATGTTCTTGAAGAGTCACGCCTGCGTGACAACCTGAGTCTGATACATCATGTGGCTGAGGAAGCCGGAGTGGAAATTATCCTGGCATTCAAAGCCTATGCCCTATGGAAAACCTTCCCCATTTTTAGGGAATATATCCATGCCACCACCGCCAGTTCACTTTGTGAAGCCCGTCTCGCAAATGAGGAATTTGGGGTGCCCGCCCATACTTATTCTCCTGCCTATACGGATGATGAGATAGATGAGATTGTGCGTTGCTCTTCCCATCTTACTTTCAATTCTCTCTCACAATATGCCCGTTTGGCGGAGAGGGCAAAGGCCCTGAAACCTTCGCTGAGCCTCGGACTGCGCATCAACCCGGAATATAGTGAGGTGGGAACGGCGCTCTACAATCCCTGCGCTCCTGGTACGCGCTTTGGTGTCAGTGCTGATGCCATGCCGGAAAAACTACCCGATGACATCGAGGGACTGCATTGTCATTGCCATTGCGAGAGTGGGTCTGACGTGTTTGAGCGGACATTGGTGCATATAGAGGGAAAATTCTCTCCCTGGTTCAGTCAGGTGAAATGGATCAACTTCGGGGGAGGACATCTCATGACTAGGGCAGATTACGACATCCCGCGGCTGATTCGTCTCCTGCGCGGTTTCAGAGCGAGATACCCGTGGCTGAAGGTCATTCTCGAACCAGGCAGTGCCTTTGGATGGCAGACAGGTTATCTGCGCTCACAGGTCATAGACATCGTGACCGACCATGGCATACAGACAGCCATCCTCAATGTCAGTTTTACCTGTCACATGCCCGACTGTCTGGAGATGCCTTATCAGCCAGAGGTGCGTGGCGCGGAGTCGTTGCCGATGGAGGCGGCGGAGCAGGGTGGAGGCGATGGATGTGTCTATCGGCTCGGCGGCAACAGTTGTCTTTCTGGTGACTTTATGGGCAGTTGGCGTTTCCCCCAGCCACTCAAGGTGGGTGATGAGGTGATTTTTGAGGACATGCTGCACTACACGACAGTCAAGACCTGCACGTTTAATGGCATCACCCATCCTTCCATAGCCTTGCTTCATACCGATGGCACATTAGAGATGCTCCGGCAGTTTGGTTATGAGGATTATCGGGACAGGATGGACTGATTTGAGGTTTGATAAATGAATCATATGTCTAAACTCCTAAACTCCCAAACTCCCAAACTCCTAACTCAAAGTGGCACATTTTTTGCTGTCATAAGGGTAAAAAAGGAGGTTTTATGGCTTTTATAGATTATTACAAAATTTTGGGTGTTGACCGCAACATTCCGCAGTCGGAGGTGAAGAAGGCTTTTCTCAAGAGGGCCAAGCAGTTTCATCCCGACCTGCACCCTGATGACCCTAAGGCGAAGGCGAAATTCCAAGCGCTGAATGAGGCTTACGAGGTGATTGGCGACCCTGAGAAACGTAAGAAATACGATACTTACGGCGAGCAATGGCGTCAGGCGGAGGCCTTCGGAGATGGCAATGGCGGTTCGCAATACTGGCAGTCGGGTGGCGGTTCGCCATTCGATGGATTCGACTTCAGTTCCTTCACAAAAGGGGGAGGTGGTTTCAGCAGTTTCTTTGAGCAGATTTTCGGACAAAGAGGCAGTTCGCGTCAGCGATCCCGCCAGACCAACAAGGGTGAGATGACAGCCGTTGTCGATATCGACCTCTATACCGCCTTGTTGGGTGGTGAGGTCATTCTCTCTCTCAAGGATGGCGCGAAGGTGCGTCTGAAAGTGCGCCCCGAGACACAGAATGGCACCAAGGTGCGTCTCAAGGGCAAGGGCCTCGACCGAGGCGATGGCACTTTTGGTGACTTGATCATCACCTACAATGTGAAATTGCCCACCCATCTCAGTGAGAGGCAGCGTCAACTGATCCGTGAGTTGCAACTCAGTTCGTAGCGGGGAAAGGCAACCAGGTGGGGTGGAGCGTGATGTCCTCTGGCACCAACGTGTCGATAAAGTCGTTGTACTCGCTCTCCGTAAGTGTCTTTTTCTTGATGATGTCGGTGTATGAGGTGTCCATCTCGCCTGTCATGCCGTTGTACTCGCGGATGACTTCTATCACACGGGTCACTCGGTTGTCCTCTATCACATAGTATGTCTGGGTGGACGACCCTTCCACGCCTTCTTCCGTGGCATTGATGACATTGCCTTGGAAGAAGGCTTTGATATGTTGGTTCTCAGGGGTGATGAACGCAGTCCGGCCGGAACGGGGGTCAAACGTGAAAAACGCTCCGCTCTCCACGCCATTGCCGTTGCGCACCCACAGCGTTTCTGCGATGCTGTCTCCGTCAAGGTCAAGACGTGTATACTTCCCGGGATTGGGCCGGTAGACCATTTTGAATTCGCTCATATAGTTGCTGCGGATGATCTCGAAGTTGAGGTCATGCCCCTTGCAGGGGGTGGCTGCCTGTTTTATTTTCAGGTCAATATCCTCCTTGTCGGTTTCTCCCTCATCTACAATGGTCTGTTTGCCTCTGAACCGGTCGCCGGTTCGGGTGACATCCAGTGTGATGATGGATTCGATGAGCGAATGACCTTTCATCTGAAGGCGTGTGCCGTTGTAGGTGCCCTCCTGACTATACCGCCAAAAGCCATCTTCGTCGAAGACATCAGCATAAACCTCATCCCCGTCGTGGTGAACATGCCAAAACAGTTGCTGCCCCTCTTTATCCGCAGACGACAGGATGAAATCCTCTGCTTGTGGCTTCTCGGCTTCCTCTGCTTCCACGATGGTTCCTTTTTTGTTGATCGTCACTGCACTGTCACCTTTATTGCCCGTGCAGCCAGAGACGATGACTAAAGTGGATATCAAGGTAATCAACAGTTGCTTGTTCATAATCGGTTAA
Source organism: Prevotella sp. (assembly GCA_016281815.1). Classification (GTDB taxonomy): domain Bacteria; phylum Bacteroidota; class Bacteroidia; order Bacteroidales; family Bacteroidaceae; genus Prevotella. The sequence continues at coordinate 10,979 of JAEEJK010000018.1, forward strand.
ATGTTTTTTGTAGTGAGGTGGATTGACGTCATTCAGGCAATTTCCATTTGTCTTTATGACACTCCCTCTCCACCTCATCCTCGATGTCGTCGGGCAGGTTGCAGAAGAAATCTATGCCTGTGAGTTCCTCCAGTTCATCGATGGAGATGGCATAGTCTTTGAAGTCGGCTCCAGTGACGGATTTGTCCTCATGCACGGTCCATAAGGCCATGGCTTCGTATTTGTCGGTCTCTTTGTAATAGGCCAGCAAAGCCATGTAGAAATACCTGGGTACGAGAAGTTTGCCGTTGCATTTTTCTTCATACACCTGGTCGCTGCGGATGGTGGCGGCTTTCACCACATAGAGGGTGTCGCAGATGTCTGCCCAGTCTCTAACTTTTTTTTCAAAATTGGACCATAGCACCCCGTTGTGGTTTTGCCACTGAGGCTGTATATTGCTCAGGAAGAATGTCTGCTTGTTCTGGTCATCGGAGCACCGGCGGTCGGCAGAGGGGCAGAGATGGCCTCTTGAGAAGCCTGAACTTTTGTAGTCGGCAAGTTTGGACCTATATTGCTCCGGGATTTCCTCATCCTCATAGAAGTCATTGTTGCGCGACGCAGTGTCCAACATATTTTTATACATTTGGTAGCACGACCAGCGGTTGGCTTTGTCGCGGTAACTCCACTCCGCGCTGTAGGTAATTCCAAATTCGGGTGTGGACTTGATAATGAGTTGGTTCATGGTGGAGTCTTCGGCCAGATGGGGATATTCCAGGAGTTTGGCGCGGTAGAGGTTGCGGTTCCTGTTGTTGTCGGCCACCACCTCGCCGCCAGATTGGTATTTGGCGATTCTCACTTCCGTGGCGAGGTAGTCCTTTGACTTGCCGTTCTTCAGGTAGACTTTCACGCCATAGCGCAGGTTGTAAATGATTTGGACGCGATCGAATTTGTCGCTGGTGTATCTCACCTCGGTGCCGTTGCGCAGGGTGATGACGACAGTGTCTTTTCTCTCTTGGGCCATGGCGGTCAGCGAGCAGAGCAACAGGGTTAGTGCGAAGAAGTATTTTCTCATGTCTCTTTCCTCCTTATTTGATGACCACTTTGTTGCCGTTGCTCACATAGATGCCTTTCTGCAAACCTCGGCTGGAGGTGCCCATCAGTTGGCCGCTGACGTTGTAGATGCGCTGGTCGCTTTCTATCTCGTCGATGGTGGCTGTGCGGATGTCACTGACAATGCCGTCGATGCAGATGTTGGCTGAAGTCTCCGACGCGGTGCGGAAGTAGGCACGGAACGCCTTCAGGTCGTTGGTCACGTTCGGATGGTAGAGGATATTGTTGTTGCCGAGGAACATCACTTGCCTGTCGCCTTCGTAGAGTGTTGTCGGGTCGTAGATGCCCACCATTTCATAGATGCCCTGTGTCACTGGGGTCATCTCGCTGGAGATGTCTGTTCCCTTGATGCGGATGACGGTCATGTCTTCGGTGGGATAGATCAGGTAGGGAAGACCGGCTTTCAGGTCATCCACGGAGGAGAACTCCAGGGTGTTGTTGGTGGCGTCGTAGCCGGTGAACTCCGCCAGTTTGGCAGTGCCGACGATGTCGGAGAACTCATAGATGTCGAAAGGCAGGCAGATGGTGTTCCACATGTTGGTCACAAGATGCCGCTCGACAGTGATGTCTACCTCGCGTCCGTTATATCTGCCGATGGTGGCGGTATTGGTGTAGAGTGCCTCGTTGAGTGTCAGGTCAGGCAGGATTTCTTTAACATGGGTGCAGTACAGTTCTGAGGCGCTGCCATCCTCGTTTGTTCCCAAGATGCCTTCAATAATGAATTCTCGGTTCGTGATGTTTTCGGGAATAAGGTTGCTCAGTCCGAATCTGTTGGTCATGGCGATACGAGTGTCGCCACTCACGATCTCATAGTTTTCTCCGTCATCAGTGGTGAGGCTCACGCCCTCCACCACCACGTAGTCGGCGCGGTAGTCGGTGCCAACCAGTTCCGACAGGTCGCTGACGGTGGTCGGCTCACAAGTTTGCCAATGATCGAGGCAGAGGATTGAGTCGGCAATGGAGGTGACGACATGGATGAACTCAGGTATGCCGTTGTTAATGTGGTATTCACCGTCAACGGCTCCGATGAGGGCACCGCCGGCTGAGGTGTGCCAACCGGCATCCTCAGGGAGGAAATTGCTGAAACGTACCGCTTTGTCGTTGTCGCGCACGTAAGCATAGGTGCCGTCATTGGTGTCCACCCATTCGATGTTGCCTGCATTCTCCTCGGTCAGCACAAGGCGCACCTGTGTGCCGTCTTCCAAATCTCGGAGGGCGGCGATGCCGCTCACTTCCGGAAGGGGTGGCGGGTCAGCGAGGGTTACCTTGATGGTTTGGATATACCATTTTTCAGTGGCGCTGGTGGAATTGGTGAATACCACCTCTGTCGAATCACCCTTCCATTTCGAGGGGTTGCCCATCGTCTCCAGGCTTCCTGAGTTGACGGTGCAGTTGTCGCTGTTGAAGGAATTGTTGGAATAGAACGTAAAGATGATTTCGATGATGTTGAGATTGTCGGAAGAGATGGTCAGTGTATTGTTCTTGTAAACCCTCACTGCGGTTCCTGTATCGTAATAGGCTGGCGCTGTCTGTCCCTTTGCCTTGTCAAATGTCAGCGTTATGCCATCTTGGGTCACCGTGGTGACCTTTTCGCTGTTGGAATAGCCTTCCTTGAAATCAATGGTCACCACCTCGGCCGTCAATGGAAGGCCGAAGGCAAGCAATAACATCGTCACACTTATATGTAGCAGTTTTCTCATAGGCGTTTGTTTCTCATTGTTGATTGCAATTACATTGCAAAGATAGTCTTTTTTTATCAAAATTGGAACGGCTGAAGTCATTTTTATTGTGCTTGTTCTTCAATAAAAGTCTTTTCCCACCACGGCAGTGCTAATTTTTCATGATAAATGACTAATTTTGCAGCGTATTTCCAAAAATGCAGACAATGGAGAATGAATTGAGAGCCGTGCTCTTCGACCTCGATGGGGTGGTGTTTGATACCGAACCTCAATATTCGGTCTTTTGGGGAGCCGTGTGCCGTGAGTTCCGCCCCGATTATCCTGGGTTGGAGAATGTCATGAAGGGGCAGACCTTGGTGCAGATATTTGATGGATATTTTCATGGAATGGCGGCTGAGCAGCGTGAGATTGTCAGGCGCCTGGATGCCTATGAGGGACAGATGTCCTATGACTATGTGCCGGGATTCCTGACTTTCATCCGGGCTTTGAGGAAACAGGGTGTGATGACCGCCGTGGTCACCAGTTCCAATCAGGCCAAGATGGCTGCGGTGTATCGGGCACATCCGGATTTCCCCAAAATGTTTGATGCCGTGCTCACCTCAGAGGATTTTGAAGAGAGCAAGCCCTCGCCCGACTGTTTCCTCAAGGCGGCTGCACGCCTCGGCGCAACCTCAGAGGAATGCATGGTATGCGAGGACAGTTTCAACGGACTGAAGGCAGGACGTGCGGCCCGGATGGCAGTGTTGGGACTGTCGACAACAAATTCCGCTGACAGCATTTCACCGCTTTGCGACAGGGTGGTGCCCGATTTCACCAACGTCAGTGTGGATGACTGCAGGCATCTGCTGAATATTTGATATATGGACACACAGAATACACCGATACATATCAGACTATGGAACAAGGACTTTTGGTTCCTTGCCCTGGCCAACACCCTTTTCACGATGGCTGTGTATATGCAGATGATAGTCGTGTTCAGGTCATTGGTGTCGGCCGGTGTGCCGTGGCAGACCACCGCATGGGCTGTGGGGGGATTCGCCATCGGACTTCCTCTGCTCGGTCCGTTTTGCTCCATCCTTGTTCAGCGTTACCGCCGCAACCGGGTCTGCATATGGACTATGCTGCTGATGGTGGCATGTCTGTTGGTGCCTGTCATGTTTCCTGCTGATCATCCGTTGGCAACGACCCGTATCATGATAGGGACGAGAGTTGCCACTGGTGCGCTTTTCGGTTTGGCTCAGATGGTGCTCACCAGCACTCTGGTCATCGATACCTGTGAGGCCAGACAGCGCACAGAGGCCAATTATGCCGCGGCTTGGTTTGGAAGGTTTGCTGTGTCGCTCGGACCGCTCGCGGCCATCTTGGTGATGCGCTCTTATGGACAGGAGACGGCGATATGGGTGAGTGCGGGATTGACCTTGGCTGCCATTCTCCTTGTTCTGATGGTGAGTTTCCCCTTCCGTACTCCCGAGGATGATGTGAGGCTGTTCAGCCTCGACCGTTTCTTCCTCCCTGAGGCTTGGGCGCTTTCTGTCAATCTGCTGATGATCACGGTAGCCGTGGGATTGCTTTTGGCGGGCCAACTCAGCACACCGCTGTTTTTTGCGGCGCTGATGCTGGGATTCCTGCTGGCCATTATCGCCGAGAAATTTGTGTTTGTCAATGCGGAACTGAAAAGCGAGAGCGTTTGCGCACTCATCCTGATCATTTTTGCCATATTGCTCATGATGTCGGGCAAACAAACCACACCTTACACCATCCCGGTGCTCATTGGACTTGGAATGGGGCTGATTGGTTCACGTTTCCTGCTGTTCTTCATCAAACTCAGCCACCACAGCAAGCGCGGAACCTCGCAGAGTTCTTTCTTCCTCTCATGGGAGATGGGGTTGGCTGCAGGTTTGGGATGGGGCATCAGTATGGCAGAACCGGCTGATGGTATGACGGATGTCCCTCATCGAATGGGGGTGACCTCCCTCGCTCTGATTCTCATAGTGGTGGCGCTGCTGCTCTATGTCATCTTTACCCACAGTTGGTACATGAAGCATAAAAACCGATGACAGGTTCCTTTATTGAGACTTTTTGAGATTCCAACAAATAAGACATTAACCAATAACCTCAACTTGATATGAATATGAAAAAGACATTATTTGGAAAGATTGCACTCTCTGTGATGATGACTTCCGCACTGATGCTATGTTCATGCGGCGGCACCACCACAAAGACTCAGGAAACTGCTGAAAGTCAATTGCCTCCTCCGACAACAGAGAAGGTGACTCCGACGGTGTTCGTCACACGTGATATTTCACCGGAATCCCTTGTGCGTATTTACAAGGCATTGGGGCGCCCGGCGACAGGACGCGTGGCGGTGAAAATCTCCACCGGCGAGGCGGGCAACCCTAACTACCTGAAACCTGCCTTGATCAAAAACTTGGTGGATGAGGTGAAGGGCACCATCGTGGAGTGCAACACGGCTTATGGCGGGAAAAGGGCTACCTTTGAGGCTCACTGGCAGACCATTCGTGACCATGGTTTCTTGCCGACTTTCAAGGTTGACCTGATGGATGAGGAAGGGGAATTCAACATCCCCGTGAAGGACACGACCCATATCAAATACGACATTGTGGGTTCGCATCTTAAAAACTATGACTTCATGATCAACCTGGCTCACTTCAAAGGGCATCCCATGGGTGGACTGGGCGGAGCCATCAAGAACGCAAGTATCGGTGTGGCGTCTGCCAACGGAAAAGCCAATATCCACACGGCAGGCTATCAGCAGGTCGTTGAGGGACTTTGGTCGCATGTGGACGATCAGGATGGCTTCCTGGAGTCCATGGCGGCTGCTGCTCAGGCGGTGCATGAGTATTTTGACGGTGGCAGGAAAGTTCTCTACATCGCCGTGATGAACAATATGACCGTCGACTGCGACTGCGTGGCCAACCCCGAACCCGTCAAACTCAAGGACTATGGCATCCTGGCCAGCCTTGACCCCGTGGCGCTCGACCAGGCCTGCGTCGACATCATCTTCAACATGACTCCGTCGGAGGGCAATGACAACAAACCACTTATGGAGCGCATCAACCGGCAGCATGGCATACATACCATCGAGCATGCAGAGAAAATCGGATTGGGTTCCAGAAAATACAATCTCAAGAGCATCGACTGATCTTCGTCTGGCTGGTCTGACAGGTCCGACATGTCCTACAAGTCTGACGAGTCCGACCTGTCCGATAAAAAAGGGAGCGCTCCATGGCGCTCCCTTTTCGTTATTGCATCTTTTGTAGTTCTTTAAGTGCTTTGGCTTGTTTCTTCTCGGCTTTGATGCGGGCTTTTTCGGCCTTCTCTGCCTTCTTCTGAAGTTTCTGCTGCTTCTTAAGTTCTTTCTCTTGCTTCTTTTGCTTCTTCTCGGCAGCCTTCCGCTTCTTCTCTGCTTCCTTAGCCTTCTTCTCTTGTTCCTTCTGTTCTTTCAGAATCTTGGCGGCTTTCTCTTTCTCTTCCTTAGCCTGTTTCAACTGTGCCTCACGGGCTTTCTGGAACTCGGCAGGCATCTCATCCTGAGTCGTGGGAGAGGAGATGCGCCCTTCCAATTGTGCATTGGCAGTAGTGAAGTTCAGCAGTCCTGCCACAGCAATCATCATCAATGTTCTGATTCTCATAATCTTATTCTTTTTAGTGAAACATGTATTTCCTTCAAACATGTTGCAAATATAATGAAACCAACGGAAAAGCCAAAAAAAAATTTATTTTTTTAACTGTTTCATCAGCATGCATAGCATCCCCAGGCGATATGCCTTGAAAGCGGATAGGGTGGGGTGGCTGCCTGTGAGGTGGCGGCGCAAGGCATCTCCCGCCATCCGGAAAAAACATCGCGGCAACCAAGAGAGATGCCATCGTTCCAACCGTTCGGCCAGGGTGAGCAAGCGGGAGTAACCCCTGAGTTCTTCATGAAAATCCCAAAGGGTTTGCAGTCCCTCATCGGTCTTCTCCATAAAGCGCTCATTGCTTTCAAAATGATTGAATCCCAATGGGTTGTCAATGTGGAAGATGCTGATTCCTGCTTCCTTGAGTGTCTTGCCATACAGCACATCCTCGTAACCATAGCGAGTGAACCGCTCGTCAAGGGGATGGCGGAGCATCACCTCGCGGTGCACCATGAAATTGCAGGTGTGGAAATGGGCATGTGGCGACAGGGCACGTTCTTCCGCACGCTGCTGACTGATGCACGACTGCTCATAGGCGAGTCTGAGATTCCCTTTGGGTTTTGCTGCGCTCTTGCTGATGCTGTAGCCGCCATACACCAGGTCATGGTTGCGGCAGCGCAGGTAACGGGTGATATAGTCATTGGAAACTACTGACATGTGGCTGTCGATGAACAGCAGCAGGTCGTGGCGTGCCTCACGTGCGAGATGGTTTCTGATGGCTGAGCGCCCCGTGTTGATACCCCGGATGATGTATCGGCAATGGGGTAGGGAGTTGATGCCCTCATTGGCTTCTATCACAGCAGGGTCGGTGGAGCCGTCATCGCCCACAAGGATCTCATACGAAAGGTCGCTTTCTTGCTCTGCCTGAGCCTGGAGCGACCTCACCAATGCCACGCACACTTGGTTATACGTGGGAATGAGAATGCTGAGTGCGATGCTGCTGTCCTGCATATTTCCTTCTTGCGGATGATTGATGGGACAAAAATAATAAAAAAAAACAAGAATTGTCAAACTCTCGTTTTTTTTGTGACATAAAAGATTTTCCCCGAAGATATCTATGGAAAAATATTTATGGTCATTCATGGGCATGCCGTTCGGGCGGATTTGTAATCATGGGTGGTCGAAAAATTTGCAAGTCAAGCAAATCGTTAAATAATCATAATGAAAAAATCGACATGGTTTCACTCGCGTTATTTCATCATTCACGAATCCTGACGCTACCATCTGTTCAA
>JAEEJK010000019.1 GCA_016281815.1 Prevotella sp.
AGTGCGGACACGGAGTCCGTACATGTACCGGTTAGAGTTCGTGAGACGATAACTTAGTAATAACTTGAGCCGTATGCGATGAAAGTCGCACGTACGGTTCTTAATGGGGAAAGAGGGGGCAACCCCTCTGACCTACATAATTGTGCTAACCTATGGAAAAGATAAAGATTCATGTTCTGAGAACAGGAGAGGTGCATGTCTCACCCTATCTCCCCTTTGGCGGCGACAACTGCAGCATCATCAAGGCATCGGGCGTAACCACGCCCAAGAGCAAGTGGATATGGCTGCCTGTGTTCAGCTTCCTCATCGAACATCCCAAAGGACTCATCCTGTTCGACACGGGATGGCACAGGGAGATGTCGCCCGAGGGCGTGTTTGACAAACGGGCGCAAGTCAAGTCGCTCGGCTCATGGTTTTTGTATCAGATCAATCAGGGACGCATCGCCAAGGGCGAGGCCATCGACGAGCAGTTGGCCAAGCTGGGCTACAAGCCATCCGACCTGGACTACGTGCTGCTGTCTCACCTGGACTGCGACCACGCCAACGGCCTGAGGCTGGTGGCCGACGCCAAGCACATCCTCGTGTCAAAAGCGGAGATGGAGGGCACGAAGCGGATGAGCCCCCAAATCAGCATCCGGTTCCAAAAACGTTGGTGGCAGGGTGTCGACCTGAAAACGTTCGAATGGAACGGGACGGAAGGGCCTGTCGGCAAGTCATATGACGTGCTGGGAGACGGCAGTCTGGTGATGGTGAACATCCCCGGCCACAGCGAGGGCCTCTGCGCACTGAAAGTCAAAAACACCATCATGGACAAGAGCCATTTAGGCATGCTTGGTGAAGGGCGTATCCTGACAAAGGACAGAAGAAACAAGTTCGTCCTGCTTTTCGCCGACGGCGGCTATGCCACCAAGTCATGGCGCGACATGATCACCTCCGGCATCTCGCTGGACAAGAACCTGCAGCGGCAGTCACTGCAATGGATCAGGGAACAGAGCATGTCGCCCGACTGCCTGGAAAGCCTCGCCACCCACGATACGGACGTAATGCCCCACTTGATAGAACTGTAAAACTGTAATTTGCCATTTGTAATAGAATGAAGTTCAAAAAAGACGAATATGAAACAGAAAAGAATTAACATGAGATGGTTGGTCGTAGTCATGGTGGCTGTAATGATGGTCGCCTGCGGCAGCAATCCCAATAGCAACGGCGTCGTCGATGGCAACTACCCTATGCCCACGATGGAAGAGGAGTGCGCATACTATCTTTATGACGTGCTGATGAGCCCGGAGGGACGCGCCATGACAGGCGCACAGCTGGCCGTGCTGAACGACACCGGGAGTCTGCGGAACGTCTTCCATATCGACTTGCCTGTCTGTAAGGCTGACCAACTGCCACGCATGGGTATCTACCGTGAAGCCGGCGAGAGCACCACCTTTGAGTTCCTCCCATTGAAAGCAGAAGACCCCCTGGACACCATCCATGCAGTGTGCCAGGCCATCACCACCTTCGGCTATGGAGACAGCACACCCGACACGCTGCTTGTCCACAACCGTGGCAACGGAATCCTGACGCTGTTCCGTTACGTCCATCGGGGAGGTCCTTATGGTGGCAAGCACAGTTGCTATGACGAGCATCCCAACGGTTATCCCGAATATTCGAGCTTCGTGCTGAGTGTCTTTCAGGGTGCCGACAGCTTGATCATCAGCAATGGTTACGAGGAATCTAAAAGAGTGTATAGGTATGAAGGAGAGTGAAGTGGAAAGTCGTGTCACGCTGTGCCCGGACAGCAAATACCGCTGGACCTACGAGGTGAATCTCTATAAGAACATGAGTATGTTCTATGACCTGATGAAGGTGATGGGGATTGGTATTGGATTTGTTTTTGCCATAATGATTTTCGTGGTGATAAAAAACGACATGGACTGGGATAGCTTCGTAACCACCCTTTGGACTTTCCTGTGGGTTGTCGTGGGCTTGACGGTCCTGTTTCTCTTAGGCTATTGGATATGGGCCGCTATCAACGGTGGACGTTATGCCGCCTTGTTTGTGATGGACGAGGAGGGTGTGACTCATGTGCAGATGCCCAAGACGGTGAAGCGGGGAGAGTTGATAAGTGCCATTGGCATGATGTTGAGCGCGGCATCCTCCGATACCACGACTGAAGCCAGTTCCATCCTCGCCGCCAGTTCCACTGCATGGAAGTCGGAATTCAAAAATGTCCGCAAGGTGATAGCAGTGCGTCAGCGTCAACTCATCAAAGTGAATGAGTTGTTAACGAAAAACCGCATCTATGTGGAATCTCGGTCAGATTACGAGTTCGTGCTCGAGTATATTCTCCAGCGGTGTAAGATAAAGTAACATACTTATGTACGTAAATATCATCCGTAATGGTTGTATTTCCAACTTTTAGAGAGCAATTGTCCTAACAATAGTTGTGTTTACAACTATTTGGCAATAAACATGCAGGGGGGGTGGAACGTCGCATGGTCGCAACTTGTAGTCTGTGACAACATGACCGACATACAATAAATGAATTCAAGATGAAATGGAATCTTTCAAAAGAAGGCATACTGACCATCGATGATTTCGACGGATTCAGCAGTTCCAGCCGACGTCCTTGGGAAGACCGGCCTGAGATGATCCATGAAATCGTCATCAGAGAGGACATCAAGGTCATCCCCGACCATTCCTTCTGCTACTGCAGCCATGTCAGGAAACTCTCGCTTCCCTCCTCGCTGAAAGTCATCGGCAAGTCAGCATTCTGCGGCTGCAAGGCATTGGAATGGCTGGTCATTCCAGAAGGTGTGGAAGTGATCTGCGAGAGTGCCTTTCATGAATGTGACGCACTGAGCCACATCTCCCTACCAACGACCGTGGAACGGCTGGAATACCTTGCCCTTGGTGCCAACAGCCAGGTGCTCCAACGTGTGGACGTTGCCCATGGGAACCGCTACTTCCGCAGCGTTCACGGCATCCTGTTCAATGCAGACATGAGTGCTCTGCTGATGTTCCCGGGCGGACGGAGAAGGAGTGACTATCCTGTACCAGAGAGCGTGAGGGTCATCGGTGAGAACGCCTTCGCATATGCCCGTTACCTGCGGAATGTCACGCTGCCCCAAAAACTGGAACGGCTGGAGACTGGCGCCTTTGAGTTCGCCTCTAACATAAGGAGCATTTTCATTCCCGACACGGTACGGGTCATCCCCATGTATGCTTTCTTCTGCTGCAAGCGGTTGAAGGTGGTGCGGCTGCCTGAGACGCTGGAAGGACTGGGGAGCGAGGCGTTCGCCAACTGCTCACGGCTGTCTGACTTCACGATTCCCAAGGGTGTAACCATACTTGACTATGCCGTGCTCGCCGGTTGCCCGATCAGGGAAATCATCATCCCCGAGGGGGTCACTGAAATCAACAGCTGTGCTTTCTATGACTGCGCGAAGCTCAAGAAAATCACATTCCCCGAATCTCTGGAGGCTATCTGGGAAAAGGCATTCAATGGCTGCACGGCCTTGAAGAAGGTCTGCCTCCCTGACAAGGTGTGGCATGTGACGGACGATGCCTTCCCCAAAGGTGTCATCATCCACAAGAACAACCAAAACAAAGAACAGGCCGATAACAAAGCCTGAACTGAAGAAAAATAGCTAAAATTCCCATACAGCAAATTCCGTCTTTTTCCTTCCTTCTGCAAACACGAAGAATCATCCCTTTGTTTGGACAGCAACAATGAACAAATAATGGCTATTTGAAACTCCACGTTGGTTCTCATCTTAGAAAAGGGTAAAAACTGGCGTAATAATAAGCTGTTTATGCGGTTCTTCCTAAAAAAAGACGTATCTTTACAAAAATTTCATAACATTCCCATGTTTAAGAAAATCCTTCTCCTCTCGCTAATTGGCATCATTATGTCAACAGCCCATGCCGCACCAAGAATGTATTCCGAGGAGGTGGCCAAGAGTTTCATCATCAGCCACCCCGACCCTGACGTGATACGATGGGGCAACCAGTCCAACCACTTCACCTGGCAGGCGGGCTACATCATGTTCGCCATGGAGAAACTGTGGCGGCAGACCAACGACTCGACCTATCTGAACTACATACGGCGCTATGTTGACCAGAACGTGGATGCCGACGGCAACGTGCCTAACTTTTCGCCACGCGCACTCGACAACTTCATCCCCGGCTATGCCTGTCTGCTGATGTATGAGCTGACCAAGGAAGCAAGGTATGCCAAGGCTGCGGAAACCATCAGACGCGGTTTTGACAACTATCCCCGCAACAAGCACAATATGTTCTACCACTCCCACAGCATCCCACAAGTGTGGGTGGACGGGGTGTTCATGGGACAGATCTTCCTGGCACGCTATGCCAAGACACTCAGGCACCCAGAGGACTTCGAGGAAGTGACCCGACAGATTCAGGGTATCTTCCAACTCTGCGGCAAAGACAACGGTCTGCTCTACCATGGCTGGGCGGAGCAGGGCAAGGCCGGATGGGCAAAAGAGGCAGACGACCACTCGCCTGAGGTGTGGAGCGAGGGACTGGGATGGGTGGCCGTGCTGATGGCTGACGTTTTTGACTTCCTGCCCGAAAACCAGCCAGGAAGCGACAATCTGATGGCCAATCTGCAAAAAATGTGCAGGGGACTGAAAGACAGCCAGGACCAGAAGTCCGGCATGTGGTGCCAGGTGGTGGACAAGCCGACAGAGCCGGGCAACTGGAATGAAACCTCGGGAACGGGCATGTACATCTACCTGCTGCAGACTGCCATTAACAAAGGCTATATCCCTGCC
>JAEEJK010000002.1 GCA_016281815.1 Prevotella sp.
AAGAAAGAACAGGAAATGTGGCTCATGTGTACGAAGAACCCGGAGAACCCGCAACTGCGCGATGCCTATGCCATTGTCTGGGAAGAGATGGGTGACGATGATGTAAATTTCGAAGTGGAAGGCACGGTCTATATGATTACGTCGCTGCGCCCGGACATCTACGAGAAGAGTGCGGAGAGCAACAAGCGGATGTTTAAGATTGAGGGTCGCGTGGATGCCAACATCGCCGACTCGCTCTACAACATCTATATCGCCGACTCGCGCGATGCCCTCTATGCCTTGGACGATGATGACTATGTGGCCTGCGTGCCCGTGGTGAACAAGCGCTTTGAGTTTCAGACCGAACTCGACCACCCCATGGTGGGCCGCTTGCGCTGTATCTTCCCCGACGGCTCGCTCTGCTCCGCTTGGATAGACCTCGATTTCGTGCCTGGCGAGACTTACCGCATCACCGTGCATAATGGATATTACGACGAAGACCGCGACTACGAGCGCCGCGTGGGACGCCAGTCAGGCAGGAGCCTGTTGGTGACAGATTCCCCTCGCGTGGTAGTTGCCGATACTTTGAATGTGAATTCAGAAAGAACCGCCGACAACGAAATGGACAACTGGCTGAAGACCATCTCTCCCGAACAGAAGATGCGTTTTGAGATGAAAGGGAAAGTGCTTGAAAGCGACATGGAGGCATTGCAAGGAATCTATGAGCAGGTTGGCGAACAGTTTAGTGAAGCCCAGGACTTTAATAAAAAGATGGGCATTGAGGGTGCGGGCAATGCTTGGACTCCCCATTTTGACTCGCTCTATGAGCAGATTGTCACTCTAAACAAAAAGATGGATGCCGATATCCAAGACATCTTGAAAGAAGCAAAAGCCGCCCATATACCATCATCCGGACTCATAAAACTCATTGGTAACATATTGGGAGAAGCCTACTCTGAGCAAAACAAAAAACTGACGGTGATGCTGTTGGCCGACCCCAGCAAGAAAGGGAAGAAAGCACAGAAATACGTGCAGAAGTTGATGGAGAAATACATGGAGGAAATGAACAAACTGGTGGCTGAACCCAAATGGTGAATGAAAAAGCATTCCCAACGACGAAATAATGTCGACAGATTTTGATTCATAAGTACCCGGGAGAAGGCACGAGGCGCAGTGATGCGACCCGTGCCTTATGTTTGCAAAATGAAATGATTATGAAAAACCTGCTGCCATCCATAAAACTCTGAACAAATGTTCAGACTTTCACCCTCGGCATCCACTTTTGAAGCATCTTCGAGAGTTTTATGAAAAGCAATGTTTACTTTTACACACTGAAACTTGCAACTGTCCACTTACGGACGCTCATTGTCCGATATCGGACAGTGCATGTAGTGCCCCTACCCTCATCATCAATGATTTGCAAATGTGGCACGATTTTCGCCATGGTTAAGAACATTTAACGTCCCATCGTTATATATTTCAGCCAAAACTGCGTAATAAATAATAAGAAGGCAACGATAAAAAGAAATGCAAATAATCAAGCAAACCATCATCACCTGTTTGAGGGGATTGGTAATCCCCGTGCTCGCGCTTGTGGCAACATTTGCTGTTGTGCCATCCGCCTTTGCCGATGTTATCCGTGGTCGCGTGGTGGACTCGGAGACCAAGGAGGCATTGTCTCAAGCGACAATAAAGATGACTCAGAAAATCGGCGACTATGGCTCTATGACAATGACCACAACAGCCGACTCGCTGGGTGTGTTTCATATTCGCGCAGAGGGGAAATGCAGCATAGAGGCATCGATGCTTGGCTACTACACGAAGAAGAAAACGGTGTTGGCCTTCGGCGACAGTGAGAAAGACACGCTCGACATCGGAACGATTGAGTTGAAGATGTCGCCCCAGATGCTGAAGATGGTGGAGGTGACAGGCCATGCACGACGGTTCACAGTGAGGGGCGACACCATTGTGTTCCATCCCGAGGCTTTCCACTTGCAGGAGGGCGCCCGCCTTGACGAACTCATACGCCAGTTGCCAGGCGTGGAGGTGGACAGTCAGGGCAGGATGTCATGGAACGGCAAGCCCATTCGCCTGACAATGGATGGCGAAGGAATGTTGGGAGGCGACCAGTTGATGAAGCAGTTGCCTGCCGAGGCGGTGCAAGACATCAAGGCTTACAACAAGGCTTCAGAGTTCAGCGAACGCACGGGCAAGGATGACGGCACAGAGGACATGGTGCTCGACCTGACCATCAAGCCAGGCTTCCTTGACCGCTGGTATGGCGATGTAATGGCAGGTTACCAAACACCCAAATACTACGAGGGCGAGTTGTCGATGAACCGTCTGTCGAAGACCGACCCTGTGATGGTTTTTGCCAACGCCAACAACATCGACAAGACCATCCGCAAAAGCATGAACGGATGGAGCGGCAGTTGGGGCAGTGGTTACGGACAGGAACAGGGCGCCGCCGGTGGGTATCAGCACAAGTGGAAGAAGAAGGAAGGCACACAGGAGATGAGAAGCCAATACACTTTCAGCGGCAACGTAGCCCATGATGACAAATGGGGTACTTCGTACGGAGAGAAAGAGAACTATTTACCCAACACTGCCGCCACCCGCAGCACCAGCGAGACGTATCATCGCACCCACGACCTAAATCCGACGTTGAATGCCGATATGCGCTGGGCCACCGACTCGCTGAACACCTTCACCCTCCGGGCGAGTGTGGAGCATAAGAAGAAACGCTCACACAGCAGGCAAACCGAAGAACAGGAAAGTCAACAGTTCAGCGATGGTTACATGCCCACTCTTTCGCAACTTGTAAGTTCCCGCCAAGAAGGTCATACGACCAAACTAAGCACCATGGCGATGTGGGAACATTACATCAAGGATGGCGGACTCAGCGGCAGCGTCTCATTGGACTATTCAGAGGGAAAGACCAACCACTGGACCGACCGAATGGTCACTTCTCACATGGCATCACTCGCCTCGTCGCAGTTGAGTCAGTCATCCACCTCCCCCAACTCTGCGCTGTCCACTGAGGCTCAACTTCTTTTCTCCAACTGGCTCACCAAGAAATGGCTGGTGAAAGCGCAATACATCTTCATGTATGGCCGAAACAGCAACGACTGTGACTTCTTGACTGATGGCGTGGCAGATGCCGCCAACTCCTACCGCGACCGCTTCACCAATCACTCTCATAGCCTGAGAGTCGGTTCCACCTTCAATCTCGCACCCGTTCAAATTATGCCCAATATCACCGCAAGATGGCTGCGTGAGAGTCGAGACTATCAGCGAGGCGTGCTCGACACCACAGCCGTGCGTCATAAGATTTTCCTCCAACCAGACATTCGTGCCACATGGAAACTGAGTAAGACGATAGGCTTTGAACTGAACTACGGTTTCAGCACATCGCAACCAGGAATTCTTCAGACCCTCGGCTACCGCGACCTCACCGACCCACTTTTCATCACAGAGGGAAACCCTGACTTGAAAGATACGCACAGTCATAACTTCAAGTTCTCCTACAACATGGTGCTCGCCCGTAGCCAGACCTCGCTCAGCGCCAGCATCGAATACAAGGCAAATGACCGCGACCTCGTGACGACTCTCAGTTATCATCCCACGACCGCCGTCTATGTCAGCCGCCCTGAGAACGTCCGCGGCAGCCGCACATGGGAGTTCCGCCTCGACATGGACCAGGCCCTTGGCGAATTGCTCAGACTGGAGAATGAGTTTCGATTAAATGCCGGGCAGCACTACGGCTACCTGACCTTGCTACCTACACAGACAGAACGCACGTTGAACAGGCAGAATAGTCTTCACCCCAAGGACCGCCTCACCCTGTCGCTTGACTTTGACTGGCTCAAAGCCTCTGCGTTTGCCAAAATCGAGGCCGACCGCCTGCGTTTCTCAGCATCGCCCGAACAGAACACCACGCTTTGGAACAACGACTTCGGCATCAACGCCGAGGC
>JAEEJK010000020.1 GCA_016281815.1 Prevotella sp.
AACTGTCGGGCAACGGTCAAGACCTACTCCACACGGACTATGGCCGACTTCCGTGCCCGACTGCTGGAGTGCCACTTCGAGGGCATGTATCTGGAGATAGACGGACGCGAAGTGGGGGTGCAGTTCATCGGAAAGTTCAATGTGAGCAACCTTCTGGCTGTGTACGGAGCAGCTGTCATGCTGGGCGAGAAGCCAGAAGATGTGCTGGTGGTGATGAGTACATTGAAGAGCGTCAGCGGCCGTTTGGAACCAATCTATTCGCCCGAGGGCTTCACGGCTATCGTCGACTACGCCCACACGCCTGATGCCTTGGCCAATGTCTTGAGTGCCATCCATGAGGTGCTGGGCGGAAAAGGTCAGGTCATTACCGTCTGTGGAGCCGGTGGCAACCGCGACAAAGGCAAACGGCCACTCATGGCCCAGGAAGCTGTCCGCCAAAGCGACAAGGTGATCATCACTTCCGACAATCCGCGTTTCGAGGAGCCGCAGGCCATCATCGACGACATGCTGGCTGGTCTTGACAAACAGCAGATGCGGAAAGTGGTCGCCATCGTCGACCGCCGCGAAGCCATTCGCACGGCTTGTATGCTGGCCAAGAAGGGCGATGTGGTGCTCGTTGCCGGGAAGGGACATGAGGACTATCAGGAAATCAAAGGCGTGAAGCACCACTTCGACGATAAGGAAGTGCTCCGCGAAGTCTTTGCCAATGCATAATTCATCATGCATGTTTTTAATAGTGGATCGCAAATAGTTAAACATTTAATATTACAAGATGCTATACTACCTGTTCAGATTTTTAGAGCAATTCAACATCCCAGGAGCGCACATGTGGCAGTACATCTCGTTCCGCGCATTGCTCACACTGATATTGTCGCTGCTCATCTCAGCATGGTTTGGTGAGCGTTTCATTAAATACATGAAGCGCAGGAAAATCTCTGAGACAGCCCGCGATGCCAGCATCGACCCCTTTGGCACCGCCAAAAAGGGGGTGCCAACGATGGGTGGCATCATCATCATAGTGTCTATCCTGGTGCCGGTCCTGCTGTTGGGGCGTATGCGCAACATTTACATCATACTGATGATCATCACCACCTTGTGGCTCGGTTTCCTTGGATTCCTCGACGACTATATCAAGATTTTCCGCAAGCACAAGGAAGGTCTGAAGGGAAAATGGAAAATCTTCGGCCAAGTGAGCATAGGCTTTATCGTGGGCATTGTGCTCTATCTGAGTCCTGATGCTGTGATGCGCGAGAATATGAGTGTGCCGCAGACAGACCAAACCGAGCAGGTCGTGAAACATGAGAGTGTGGCGCACAAGTCGCTGAAGACCACCATCCCATTCATCAAGAACCACAATCTCGACTATTCTGAAGTGATGGCCTTCTGTGGCAAGCATAAGACAGCAGCAGGATGGGTATTGTTTGTGCTGATGACCATTCTCGTGGTTACTGCCGTTTCCAATGGTGCCAACCTCAACGACGGCATGGACGGCATGTGTGCAGGCAATGCAGCCATCGTTGGCGTGGCCTTGGGTATCTTGGCCTATGTGTCGTCGCACTCGGGCTATGCCTCCTATTTCGACATCATGTTTATACCTGGCTCGCAGGAACTCGTGGTGTTCCTCTGTGCCTTCGTGGGTGCCATGATCGGTTTCCTGTGGTATAATGCCTATCCCGCTCAGGTGTTCATGGGCGACACTGGATCGCTGACCATTGGTGGTATCATTGGTGTGGTGGCTGTCATCATCCACAAAGAACTGCTGTTGCCCATTCTTTGCGGCATTTTCTTCGTGGAGAGCCTGAGTGTCATTATTCAGACACAAGTGTTCAAATACTACAAACACAAGGGTAAGCGTGTGCGTTTCTTCCGTGCAACACCTATCCATGACAACTTCCGCAAACTCGACTCTCAGCTCGACCCAACAAGCCGTTACGTCTTGAAAGGCTGGCCTGAGCGACAGTTCCACGAGTCGAAGATCACGTTCCGTTTCTGGATTGTCACCATCATCCTGGCGGCCATGACCATCATCACGCTGAAGATCAGATAGTAGGTCGAAGCATCATTATTGACAAAACATCGTAACGTCATATCGTCATAACGAAACAACGAAAACAAAAAATGAAGGAACAACAAGAGGGAAAAGGGTTCATCGTCGTGCTCGGCGCTGCTGAAAGTGGTGCTGGCGCCGCTGTGTTGGCCAAGAAAGAAGGATTCGACGTGTTTGTCTCTGACATGGGATCCATCAAGGACCGCTATAAGCAACTGCTCGACGACCATGGCAGCGAGTGGGAAGAGGGCCATCATACGGAGGAGCGTATCTTGCAGGCCGACAAGGTCGTCAAGAGTCCGGGTATTTCCGATGAGGCGCCGATGATGCAGAAAATCCTGCAGAAGGGCATCCATGTTATCAGTGAGATTGAGTTCGCTGGGCGCTACACACAGGCGAAGATGGTGTGCATCACCGGCTCCAATGGCAAGACCACGACTACATCGCTCATCTATCATATCTTCAAGAATGCTGCCTATGACGTCGGCTCGGCTGGCAACATTGGTCGCGCGCGGGCCCTGCACGTGTCCGAAGAGCCGCAAGAATACTATGTCATCG
>JAEEJK010000003.1 GCA_016281815.1 Prevotella sp.
CAAGTGCGTTCCTCAGGCATCAATGAAGAGTATCTTCCTCAAGGAGGCTAAGAAGGCAGGTCTTGATCATGCGTATATTGTAAAAGCACCGAAGGATTGCTGGAAGTATCTGGTTCGCGTAGATGTGAATACTGGCGAAGAGGAGATTGTCAGGGTTAGTGAGATTCCGAATCCTTCCCGTAGTGCCCTCATGCATGTGACGGCAGCATCCAAGGAAGAGTTCGTCAGCAATCATTCGCATTACGACTATAATACGATGATTAGTTACATCGTTCCTCGTTCTATCATCGTGGAGAGTATTGAGTACTCATTCCAGAAACCTAATCGTCAGGAGGGCTTCCAGTTGCAGAATCCTGCGGAAAGGAAGTAAGGGCGTAAATGGATGTAATCAACGAAAAAGGCGGAACCATTATGGCTCCGCTTTTTTCTATCTACATCGACGTCAGTTATTCGCAAAGCCACATGCCCGGCCGGGATGTCATCAACTCATCTTGGTCATGTGGTAGCCCATCCGTTTTAGTTGCATGGCTGCTCCCATCAGGTAGAGTTGATGCAGGCAGGCAACGTATGCGTTGAAGGCATCCTTTGTTCCGGGTTCGATGTTCTGGTGGCGCAGGGCGTTGTAGACTCGGGAGGCGCATTCGCCGACAATTTTTTCGAGTACGGTGTAGTCCACGCCGCTCAACAACAGCACTTCCTCACGGATATACTCATCCATGTTGTCGTAGCCGCGCTTGTCGCGCATAAAGGCATAAAGGTTTTCTATTTTCGAGTAGATTTCCCACTCTACATCCCAATATTTAGCGACGGCCATGCCGATGTACATCATCCAACCGAGGCTGGCGGAAGGGAAGTTGTTGAACTCCCTGATACCATCGGGGATGTATTCTTTTGCTGTCTCTTCCCATTTCTCCTCCACGTCAGGGCATTCAGGCAGCCGTTCATCCACTTCCTTCATGCTGACAAGGAACTGGTGCAGGTCATTATGCAGTTGCTTTTCGAATTGTTCCATTTTTATTGAATATTAGTGGGTGCAAAAATACAAAAAATCCCATACATGATTGAACATGCCTTGGGATTTTTGACATAATTCAAGTTCGCATTTGCTCAACTTGCAAGTAGTTAAGAAGTTATCGCTTCGCTGAGAAGTTAAAGTTTAACTTCTTTAACTACTTAACTTCTTTAAGTAACTACTCAGCACCCTCTAGTAAACATGTTCGACAAATTAGAAAAGTAGTCGCCTATGGCGAGAACCAACGGTCGACGTGCGAAGCGGAAGTCAAATTTTAAGAAAATGTTTAAGAAAATTATAAGAAAATATTTTTTACCATTTTTTATTCATTTTTTTAGAATTTCTGCCCGTTAGGGCACTCCTAAGTACATTTATTCTGAGGGTGCTGAGTAGTTACTTCTTTAACTACTTTCATCTTGCGGAGGTTGAATGACAAAATAGTTTATCCTTTGATAACGGCTACGGGGAGCAGTCGGGTCTTTACTTTTACCAAATCGGCCTCGTTGGCGATCACCGTCTCGATGTCTTTGTAGGCGCCCGATGCCTCCTGCATGTCCTCCTGACTGCGGATGGCGTGTACGATGCCCTTGGCATCAAGTTGAGCCACCTCAGCAGCCATGTCGAGTGTCTTGATGGCTGCTGTGCGCGACAGCACACGTCCGGCTCCATGCGAACAGGAACAGAACGAGTCGGGGTTGCCGAGCCCCTCGACGATATAGGATGCCGTGCCCTGCGAGCCGGGGATGATGCCGATGACTCCCTCGCGGGCGAGGGTGGCGCCTTTGCGGTGAACGATGACGTTCTTTCCGAAATGGTTCTCCCATGCAGCGTAGTTGTGTGCGATGTTGATCATCGGCTCGAACTCGATGCCTGGCAGTGTGTCGGCAAGCACCTCTTCGATGCGTTCCATCATCAGGCGGCGGTTGCAGAGGGCGAAGTCGATGCAGTACTGCATCTCTTTCCAGTACATGCCGAACTCTTTGCATCCACGTGCAAGGAAAGGCAGGCGGATGTCGGGCGACACTACAGAGTGCCACTGCGCGTTGAGTGTGGCGGCAATCTTGTTGTAATAGTCGCCTACCTGCTTGCCCAGGTTGCGTGAGCCAGAGTGAATCATGATCCAGAGGTTGTCCTCCTCGTCTTTCTGCAGTTCGATAAAGTGGTTGCCGCCACCCAGTGTGCCCACCTCTTTGGGGATGGAGCAGATGCGGCGCTTCACCACTTCAAGAGTGTCGATGTCGTGGCCTTCAGGCAGATATTTCTCATCCTGTGCCTCCTTGTGGTGGTCCATTCCAAGAGGGATGCGCTTGCGGATGCCCCTCATGATTTGCTTGCGCATCACCTCGATGGGGATGTCGCTCACACGCCAGTTGGTTTTCACGGCGCACATGCCGCATCCGATGTCCACGCCCACGGCATTGGGTATCACGGCATCCTCGCATGCCAGCACACCACCGATAGGCATACCCATTCCAGCATGCACGTCGGGCATGATGGCCAGGTGATGGAAGAGGAAGGGTAGGGTGGTCAGGTACTCTATCTGGCGCATGGCCGACTCCTCTACACTGTCCGTCCATATTTTTACAGGGCGGTTGTTGATCATCTTGACTTCCATAGTCTGTTTGTTTTAATTGTAATACATCTTTGATAAATGGGTGGTGCCTCGTAACTCAATTTTCTAAACGTGTCTGTTTGTTTTTCAGACCGCGGTGCAAAGTTACAACTGCGCTGCGCATTCTTTTTGCGTATAGGGTGCAAAAATGAAAAAAGGTTATTCAATTCAACTTCGCAAGTTGAAAGTAGCACCATGACTTTTTTCAACACAGAGACACAGAGATACAGAGAAAAATGGATTATTTTTCTGGTCACCAGTTCAGGCGGATTTGCAATAGTAAAAATCCACCCCACTTATTTCGACAGAATACCAGTTTCGCTATCGCTATGGTTCATGGAGCGCTGAATATCACGATATTTTCGGCCATGGTCCAAACGGTAACTCAGTTTTAGGGTCACCATATTGCCATAATCGCTATAGTGTTGCGTGATTTCTTTCTGAACATAACGACTCACGACTTCTGTTTTGTTGATAAGTGGATGTTGGCAGAATGGATGCTGAACATACAGAGAAATGTTGAAGGCATTATTCATGCGGTAATTGCAGGTGAAATACCACGCTGGCGCCTGATGTCCGCGGTGCTCTCCCTCCATGAAGTTCCATCCATTGTCGGCGTAGGCTCCAAGCGACCAGCGCCCCAGATAGGCTTGCAGTGAGCAGCCTCCATTGAAAGAAGTATAGGTGTGGGTATAGTCCTCTCCGTAGTTGAAGAAACGATAGATGCCGCCATAGATGGTGGCCGTCAGTTTCTCAGGGATTATCTCCCATTGGTTGTAATTGTTGATATAGAAGAAGTTGCAAGAATTGTCAGCATTGGTTTGTGTCTGAAAGAAATGGTCATCCTCGCGGATGTATTTTTCCATATTGCAATGGGCATTGAGACGATAATAGCCTTGCCATTCTGACGTGAAGCGTGGTGTGGAATATGAGAGTTTCAGTTGATGAGAGGAGACACGGTTGGGGTGAATCTCAGGATTGCCAAGAATGGTTTCCATTGCGTTAGTCTTGATACTGACATTGCTGACGAGAGCAATCTGAGAGACATGTTGGGAGATTTCAAAGTTGTAGTTCAACTTGAGGTGGGGCGCCAACCGATAACTGACCGTGAACTTGGGTCGGAATAGCCAGAAATGATGCTTGGCATCATCTTGTCGGTAGTATCGGCGACTGACGCCAAGCCCTCCCATATAACTCAGTTTGCCGAGATGTCCATTCAGTTGCGAAAAGAGATATACGTCGGATGTGTGGATGCCGTTGGTGGCATTGACATCCCCCCGATATTCGTTGTGATTGTACCGCTGCGAATACTGCACACCACTGGAAACAGTGAAAGGTTTTAGTCTATTCTCATAGATGGCTTCACCCCATAGGCTATATGTCTGTCCGTCAGTCTGGTAACGATAGGCAGCACTTTCATTGTTCTCGTTATCGCCAGTTGTCTTGATATATGTTCCTACGACATTGGCTGTCAGCGTCTGATGTCGACGAAAATCCTGATGATAATAGAGATCTATCGAAGGTGTTTTGCTGCGGGATGAGGAACACTCATCATAAGGAATGCCATTGACATTCATCTCAGCATTCCGCCGCTGTGGCTGTATGTCGGCGTTGCCAGAGAGTTTGGCTTGAAACACATAGTTTGAGTCGCTCAGACTATAGGTTAGTTGGGCTATATGACTGAGATTCTTGCTTTGCTCGCTCAGACTATGGCGGTTCATCATCACTTTTTCGCCACTCTCCAACTCATAGGTTGACAGTTCGTCATAAGATGCCCCCTTGAAGTTTTGGTACTCTAATCCATAACTAAGTGCCAGTTCGCTGCGTCCCTGATTGATTTTGCCATAAAACGATTCATCGCCATTCACTGTGGTCAATGCATTGGTGAGTTGTGTGCCAACGACATATCCGCTCACTCGCCTCCTGACCTTGAAATTGATGATATACGCGATGCCCTCACCATATCGCACGCCTGGGTTATCGATATACTCAACGTGCTCAACGCCCTTCATGTCGAGGGCCAGCAAGTCCTCTTTGGAAACAATGATATCATTGATGCGCACCTGGACAGTTCCGAGGTTTGTCAGTGCCGTGATGCTGTTCATGGCCTCATCCACCCGGATGTGTGGAAGTGTCAGTTTTGCGAGCAGTGAGTAGGCATTGGGAGAATTCTCTATCTGCTGCTTTGTTGGATAGAACCATTGTCCGTCCACCTTCTGTATAACACGTGCTCCTTTTACCGTTATTTCGTCAAGGGTAACACTTTTTTCGGTTTCTTGCGCTGCTACTGTCAGCGCATAGATGGCCATCAAGCAAATAAGTAATCTCTTCATATCTTGCTTTTTTGACGGCAAAAATATGAAGAGATTTACAAAATGACAGAAAAACAACCTTACATTTGTCTTACATTTCACTGTCAGGCTCATTGTTGGTTCCCATCTATCTGATTTTCAGGTGATACGCTTTTCTGGGGTTAAAGAGAGTGTGTCACACCCTCTTGCATTTTTATAAGGACCTGCTAACGCGGATGATTATACGCATAACTGTTCAATATCAGTGGGTTTACTTATGCAAAGAATTCAATTTTTTTTCTGCTTTTTAAAGTTCACTTTTCAATCTCGATTAAAGACTTCGAGAAACTGCCTTGGACACAGAAGTGCCTGACGCCTCTGTGCCCATAATGCTTTTATTCGGAATGGCTCCATTCCTCATTGCTTTTAAAATCTAATGATAAATTGATTAAGTTACCATTTTCAGCATAAAAACATCCGATAGGCGCCTGCCCTTGTTCCTGAACTTTGATTGTTGGTTCTGTATCGTCTTCAAATTCCCTATTGGCTGGTATGCCAGTGAATGTGTCACTAACACTTTGTATAATTTCATTATTCTCTTCATTAATCATCTTATAAGTCACAGTTCCGTTATTAATAGTAAATCTTGCGTAGCCACTATAGTCTATGTAATTATCTTCATACACAGGATAGGGTTCTGCCTGTACATCAAATTCGACATTACACACTTCCCTTATATGGGAAGATGTGTTTTCATCTAAACTACCTTTGCAATGCCAACCTCTATCAGTACGGAAGATGGTCCATTTCATTTTAGAGAGACTTGAATTAGCAATCGCTGCCATACTAAATTTCACTTTCACAGGATCTTCGCAAGTATTAGGAGCCACCTTAATACGATAAGATTTCGAGGGAGATACGAATATTTCACCATACTCGTTGGTTCTTTGCCCATAGAAAGTAATACTTGCGTGCCTTTCATTGATGGGACTGATGTTGCGGAGACGAGGATGCTTCTTGAATTTCAGTTCCATATACCCCTTGTCTCCTGTTACCTCAACAAAATCATTAGGTGCTTCGCCTAAGGCATATTCTCCATCATACATCAATTTGTCAAAGTTTCCAGTAACCGTAAAGGTATCATGTGAACCGTCGCAATCCACTAGAATCGAATCTGCGCTGGTTTCAAGATGGCAATCGCCATAGACGAACTCATACGCTGGGTCTGCTATTATACTTTCTCCTTTTCCAGGAATTATAACTGTGGGAACCACCTTGTATTTTCCCTTATACTCAGATACACGGTTATAGGAAATAGGTATTACTAATTCAGCCCAATGGCGTTTGTCGTACTCCTGTCCAGGGGCACCGGAAATATTGAAATACGGAGTAGTTTGTTGCGATTTTTCAACAAGAACCAAAGTGCCGTCTTCTTTAATCTGGAACAATTTAGTGCCGATAGAAACTGGTTTGATGACGTATCCCTGAGGCTCGAAAGCCCAAATGCGGCACTTATCGAATCCTCGGTCTTCAACATATTCCACGCATTCGCCAAACTCGGGCACTAACTTCACATCGAGAGGTGGGAAGATACTGATGCTGCCGTCTGCCAGCGTCACATCACTGACACCCGCAAGCGTTTCAGCCTTTGCCTTCACTTCAAAGTCGGCATCCATAAGGTGCAGCCCCAGGGTGATGTTCTTCAGTTGTTTGTAGGTGGCCACGTCGTTCCACGGCATGGTGGTCATGTCGAGCGTGAAGTCGGCTGAAACCTTCGGGCCGACGAACCATTGTCCGCCAACCTCCACGTCGCAGATCTTTCTTAACAAGGGCAGGCTCTTGAACTTCAAGGGGAAAAGCATACCGCCCTGTATGAAGCCATTGAGCGACATGGTGATACCTGCACTAGTTTTGTCAACAGACTCAAACTTGCTTCCGTCGTCAGAATTGCCGAACCCCATGTCAATAGAAGGTATCCAGTTCTTGAGTTCTAATTTCGACCACATCGCCCCATTCAACTTGGGTGTGGACATCTTGAAGTTGACATGAGCCTCACCGCGCAGAAAGACATCTGGACCACAGTCAATAATGAGGATGGGGCTGGTAGCCGGCACTGGTATAGAACCAAGTTTGCCAATGCCTGACGGGAAGAAATCCTTGATTTTCCCGTCGACGGAAAAGCCTAAACCTACGCCAAACTTCAGTTTGGAAGTAATGCCGATATACTTGTCGCCAAACCAGGAGAGATTCCATACGGTCTTGAGGTGCAACTTGCCCTCAATCGAAGGGTCCATGGATATGGTCAGGTCGTCGGTGGCGTATAAAGGTACGTGTCCGTTTATAGAGAAGTTGAAGATATCGCCCTCCCATGTTCCATCTGCTCTCTTTGGCTTGCCTATAGTGAGGTCTGGGTGTCCGGCTACACGGCGGCTTATCATATTGCCCTCGTCATCATAGCCATATTCCTCTACTGTAATAAATTGCTGGAAGATGTCAGTAATGTCATCGATAGGTTTGCAGATGGCTACTCGATTGCCTTCAAGCCCTGGATAATTGCGAGTGACACTGATAATCTTGGTACTATAGCCATATTTTAAATCAAAATCTACAAACACGTCGCCAACCTGTGGCTCAGGCAAACCATAGTTATCAAAAGACCTGCCAAATACCAATATTTCACCATCTTTTCCATAGTCATAATAACTCACAACATCACTTAAAGCAGGAATATATGGCTTTTGCCCAATGATGTAGAGATGCGGGTTGTATTTTATCTCCGGCTGCACGAAGCCAATGGAGTCGATGGCAGAGAGCATGATGCGATAGGTGGAGTCGGGAGTGACGATCTCCTGGCTCACAATCTCGTCGTGCTCAATGCCAAGGGTATCGAGGAACGAGAAGTTCATCTTCACGATTTCATCGTAGAAAAAGCCGTCGAAATGGCCATCGTTCTGATAGATGTAGAACGCTTCGTTCTCTGTCTGCGCCTTGATGGGCAGAGCGACCAGCAGCGTCATGGCGAGGCTGGCAAGAAATCTGAGGTGTTTCATCGCTTCATGAGTTTAATGGTTTCACTTCCGGCTTTCACTAAATATACGCCAGCAGGCCGCTGGGCAATGGAGAGGGTGAGTGGCTGACCGTCTTTGACCTGTCTTGTCTCAATAACGGCGCCATTGGCTGCATAGATGGAAACTGTTGATCCTTCTTTCAGATTTCGAAGTGTCACGGCATCGCCATCCTTCGAGAAGGTGACGCTACGCTCCGACGGCAGCAGGCTGATGCCCGTATTGCCAGTACCCTCAAAGGTGTAGCGAAGCACATTCTCCTTCTGGAATTGTACGGTGGCATTGTTGGTCTTGATGACAAACAAGCCGTTTTCAAACGTGGTCTCTGGCATGTCGTTGAGGTCGAAATACACCTTCTCGCCAGACTTCTGCCATAGCACGAGACGTTTGGTGGCTGTCTGTGCCCACATCGTCGTGATAGAGAACGTGAGCAGGAGTGAGAGAGTAATAAGTCTTATCTTCATAGTCTTATTTGGATAGTTATTTGAGTACAAAGGTAATGAGAAAGCCACAATCTTCAAATAGGGTTTAATGACAAACGACTATCAAAACACGGAAAAAGACTATCAAAACATAGGAAATGATAGTCTTTTTTTCAAATTTGCGGGGTATTTATTCTTTTTTCAGGTTCCGCTGGTCTGAGAATCACGGGCCTGTTGTGTGTCTATCCACTCTCGTGGTGTCATGCCCGTGACGGCTCATCAACTCGGCTCAGCCTTTATGTCATCGGCAAGTTATCACCGATGGTGCCGTGACGACCCATAACATCGTCTTCAAAAACAGCGTCTCCATCGATATTCCTGCCGGCACCTACGACTGGTGCATCACCAATCCCTCACCCGAACTCGAAATGATATTCATTGCCTCTGCTCACGGCAACATCGGTGGACGAAAGGACAACTACGTTTTCGAGGCAGGCAAGCATTACGAGTTCAAAGTCAGCCTCGATGGCGACTACGACCGCGTGGATGTCGTGACAACGCCCATGTATGGCGAATGGACACAGGTGACAGTAAATAGCGGTGATCTCACCACCCTTCTCAGCGGACTCACCAAGGGCACGAAGTATGTGGTGCAGGTGCAGGCCGTGATGGCTGACGGCAAGACTTCCGAGTGGAGCCCGGTGGAGAAATTCACCACCCTTGGCGAAGGAGAGATTGCTTTATACGACGACTTTGACAACCGCGATGTTATAGAAGAAAATAATGGTAAGAAAGTCAATGTTACCCTCCTTGGCCGCACGCTCTATAAAGACGGTACGTGGAACACGCTCTGCCTGCCGTTCAAAGTGGATGGCTTCGTTGGCACACCCCTTGAGGGAGCCAAGGTGATGACGCTCGGCGACGCTTCGTATGCCAATGGCACGCTGACGCTCAACTTCAAGGATGCCGAGACCATAGAGGCTGGGAAACCGTATGTCGTGAAATGGACCAAGGCTGACGACTATGTGAATGACAATGAGCACAACCTCTATCAGCCAATTTTCAAAGACGTTGTTGTCAGCAATGTACAGAATGACGTCAAAACCGAAGCCGTCTTTTTTAAAGGGCTTTACAAGCCTCTCGTCATCGCCAAGTCCGGTGACAAGACCAAACTTTATATAGGAGCCGACAATACGCTGTGCTATCCGGAAATATCTTTCAACATCAATGCCTTCCACGCCTACTTCCAGTTGGCCGATAAGTTCATAAACGAAAATCTTGGCGACGTGAACGGTGACGGAGCAATCACCGTAACCGACGTGATGCTGTTGGTCAATCATATCCTGGGCCATGTCAATGAGTTTTTCATCGAGGAGAATGCAGACGTCAATGGGGATAAAGACATCACCGTGACCGACGTGATGGTGTTGGTGAAAATGGTTCTCAACAACAGTCAGAAAACCTTCAATGTGGTGACCAACCTCGACGATGCCCCCATCGGTTACGATGGCGGTGGCAGCGGTCCAGCCAGGGCTGGTGAAAACAACCTCTGGGAGGTTGAGGAATAACAATATCTGACTGAAGTTTTGCATTTGCTCGACTTGCGGAAGTTGGTTAAATTCATCTTCCGCAAGTTTTGAAAATACTGATATTCAACGCCTCACGACCAATCTTTTAAGCCACACTTCTTTTTCGCCCTTTTTGTGGATGCCTTGGCGTTTTTTCGCAAGCAGCACGTTCGGGCGTTCGGGCGGATTTGTAATCCGACCGCGTTTAATATCAGGATTTTAAATCCGATAAGATTCTGATACTGAATATAATATGTGATTATTGTCGGCATTATAAATACCTATAATCAATGCAGGCGGATTCTTTAGACCCTTCGGGAAAAAGCGGCGGAGCCGAGCGGCAAATCCGCCTGAACTAGAATCCCGACCAGTAAAAAATAATCCATTTTTCTCTGTACCTCTGTATCTCTGTGTTGAGAAAGTCCATAAAACCTGTTTTTCTTCTTTTTCCGAAGCGAAGCGGTTTTTGATCTTCTCTTCATATCAGTTGGTGTGCTCTGTTGCTCAGAGCTTTCAATTTGAGGAACTTGAATCCTCTAATTCGTGATAAATAAAAGAATAGTGCATTTGAATGGGCAGGGTTGGCGCATCTTTCTTAAGTTTTTCTATCCCGAATTTGAGAATTTAAGAATTATATGCAACAAGAAAGAATTTTCAAGAATGGTATGTCGCAAGCGACGGAATTTCACCTTGCTATTATAGAATAGCCTGCCATTTCTTCTCCAATTCCTTTTAATTCTTATCATAATGGAAAATTCTCTAATTCGTGATAAAAAAGATTAGCGCATTTGAATGGGATGGGAAACTTCAGTCAATAACATGAACAAAGGTCCGATGAAATGCCCGCAGTTCGGAACATTTTCTCCATGTTTTCATGTCACAAAATAAGTAATATCGCGTCATATAGGCAAAAGAACGACCAAAAAGTATGATGACAGAGAGTTTTATGGACGAAGTGAAGGCCGTGCGCCCGACGCTGCAGAGTGTAGCCAGGGAAATCCTGGGCAGCGACGAGGAGGCAGAGGACGTGGTGCAGGATGCCATGCTCCGCCTGTGGCAACTTCGCGACGAGCCGATACGTAATGTCCGCGGATTCGCCAGGGTGGTCGTTCGCAACCTATCTCTAAGCAAAGTCAGGCAGAGACGAGTGACGGTGGATATTGCCCGTGCGGATGTCGCCAATGATGACGAGTCAGAATCGGCAAAAAACGAGCAGATTGACCGGATGATGAAACTTGTCGACGCCCTGCCTACCATGCAACAGACTGTGCTCCGCATGCGGCACATGCAGGAAATGACGATGGCAGATATCGCAAGCCTCATCGGAACCAGCGAAGCCGCCGTCAGGCAGTCGCTCAGTCGGGCACGGAGAAGCATCATCGAACAATTTAAAACCGAATCAAAATGAACGAGACCTACATACGACAGTTGATGGAGCGCTTCCTCAATGCGGAAACCACTTTGGAGGAAGAACAAACGCTTTACAACTATTTCCAAAATAAGGACATAGCCGATGACCTGATGCCTTATCGTGAGGTGTTCCAAGGCTTCTCCGCTGTGAGCGGCATGGATAAAGAAGCAGTCAAAGTTCATACGCCGGTATGGGTTATTCTCCTGCGGACTGTCACGACGATGGCAGCAGTCTTTCTGATCGGCCTGTTCTTCGTTGTTAATGGCAGCAATTCAGAAGAGCCACAACAGACAATGGCAACCAACCAACCACAACATACACCCGACCTCTGCGAGGGGAGCACACCCCGGGATATATATATGTGCTACCTGGAGAGGAAAAGGGAACAAGCAAAAACTTATCGTTCACTAAAACGGATGATTTATGAAAACCAACAGTAAAACCATAGCCGTGATGATGCTGGTGCTCTTCATGGCATCGTGCAACAACAAGGACGACCGTATGCTGACCGTCATCAACGAGGACGGCACCTGCATCCGCGAATACTCGTTCCACACCGAGGAAAAGAATCTGATGATACCGCAGGAAGAGGATTTCGACAGCCTTATCGACAAGCATTGGGAACGCACATGGTCGGTCATCGGAAACGACTCCGTGCGACATCCCGTGCCCATGACACAGGCTCAGGCCGACAGCCTTCAAAACCAGAATCCTGATATACAACTTTCAGACAGCCTGATGGTGCATGTCAAGAAGGGTTTCGAGACGGTGCAGGACATGAGCGACCACCTGCTCATGGCAGAGGGGTTCAAGGCAAACAGCAAGTTGGAGAAAATCTTCAAGTGGTTCTATACCGACTACACCTTCACCGAGACATTCGTCTACGACGGACCGTCCATCTTCCCCATCCCCATCAGCCGCTTCCTCGGCGCCGATTCAGCCTCTTACTGGTTTACCGGCCATCCTGACCTGACACGAAACTGCAGTGGTCAGGAAAAGAAAGAGGTGTTGGACAAGATGGAGGTGAAAGTCAACCAATGGATCAATGCCAACTGGTTTACTGAAATATGCAAGATCATTGCCGACAACTACGACAAAGTCAAGAACCCGCCGGTGGACAAGGAGACATTCGTCGGTCAATGTGATGAGTTGGCCATGCATCCAGATGTGCTCAACTATACGGATGACAAATTTGATAACTTCAAAGAGTTGCTTGACAGACATTTTCATTCCGATGCCTACACCTCCCTGAAACTCGACACATTAGACAATAGTCTGCCCTATGAATCATTCCTGGCGTTCAACACCAACTACGACCTTGTCATGCCTGGACGAGTGACGGATGCGGGTATGGGAGAATATGACGGGCGTGTCATCCACTACCGCGTCTCAGGAGAGCGTACCATTCCCGATGGTTTCAAGTACAGCATCAGGGCAACCTCGCGTGTCACCAATATCTGGGCATTCATCGTCACCTTCCTTGTCATTGCCCTGGCTATCGGCAGTTTTTTCATCCGGCGACGCGGCGCGTCCGCATAAATGACCACCATCCTTAGGCGTGGGCTTTCCTAACCTATGCTGTAGCGGACGCGATACATCGCGTCCCTACCCTTGCGCGAGTGAAGAAAGTTACCAGATATGCACGCGTTCCTCAGGTTTACGATAGAGTTTGTCACTTGGCTTTACGTCGAAGAGTTCGTACCAGGCATCGGTGTTCATAAGCACGCCATTGACGCGCTCACGTTCCAGACTGTGTTCATCCTTGCCCTAACGTCGAAACCGTGAGTCATCTCATGACCGAAAATAGTTGCGGTGGCATAGATGATGGCTTCGTTGGCATCGTTGGCATCGTTGGGCAGCAAGGGCGGCATCATCATCGTCGGCATGATCATCATTGCGTTGAATACTGGCATTTAGGCTGAGTTGACTGGCGCCGCATATGGTCATGACGGCAGTAAACATTATCCACTGATTTTTGCTTTTTTCCGTTTTAATCAGTTCTATCATATTTATTACCATTTCATTTGTTCCACCTCATATCCGGCATCGCAGAGTTTCTGAACGATACCGTGCTCACCAATCAAGTGACCAGAGCCAAAGACAAACATCGTAGGCTTTTCACGCATTGCCGTCATCATCTTCGGGAGCCATTTCTCATTGCGGTCTTTCAATATCGCTGTCTGTTTTCTGGCCTCGGGAAGATAGAACGTTGTGAAACCTTCAAAATCTCCTGTTCCCCAATAGTTGCAAATCTCCTCGTACCCATCAACTCCCTCTGTGCCTTTCAAAAACTTTTGCTTACGTTCATCATAACCTTTTAGGAAGGCCATCAACGAGTCGGCCTGCTCCTCGATGGTAGGAGGCGTTGTAGTTTGAGCCATAATGATTTCCTGCGGCAACATATTCTCACCATCAAGACCCCCCACGTTCCAACCGCGTTCCTTGGCCTTTTGCATGAGGACAAAGTCCATCGCCATTCCCATTATGGCTTTCTTCCTGAACTCTCTTATCAGAGGGATGAAAAGGAAGTTCTGAAAATCAGCGGGTTGCCAGTTCTGAATATCACTAAATTTCGGGTCATCCAAATTGATGGGTATGATTTCCTTGAATTTCTCTTTCAGGATTCCTGCACTCTCCTCGTCTATGACATCGAAGATATTTTTGCCATCGGGATACTTCGCTTTCTGCTTTCCTTCGTTCTGCCGAAACAATCTGTCAGGACTCATCTGCTCGATTGTTGGGGGGATATACTCTATATACATCTGTTGGCACTGTGCTTCAGCCTCCTTGTATTCAGCGATGCTGTCGAGCAACGAAGCGGACAGCACATGTATGGTGCCAAGCATGTACGACGGTTTCGAAAGACCATTGCCACTAATGCGGAAGAGGAACTGTGCATCAGCGGTAAGTGCTACGATAGTGAAGAGGGCTAAGATAAATTGCCTTTTCATCGTTACTCCAGAATGATGGAAGACAAAGATACGAAAATATTGTGACATGGCAAAATTTTGTTTGAAATGTTCTGTCATTTGGTCAGTTGGGTGTGAATCGAGAAGGAATTGGAGTGAACAGCAAATGATTTCTGCCACCCCAATGACAAAAACCGCAACAGTTAACAGATGTTAATCTTCTAAAATTTTAGAATATTTCCTTGCTTGTTCTAAAAAATTAGAATATATTTGCGCCATAATTCTAAAAGTTTAGAACATGAAAGACAAGAAACAACTCACCAAATCAGAGACCCAGGTGATGAATGCCCTGTGGAGCCTTCCCGATGGCCAGGGGTATTCATCAGAGATCATGGCCAGTCTGCCAGAGCCCAAGCCAGCCCCTACAACGCTGCTCACTTTCCTGAAAATACTCAAGGACAAAGGGTTTGTGTCAAGTGTGAAAAAGGGCAAGGCCCATCTTTTCACCGCCATTGTAAAACGCGAGGAATACATGCGCCATTACATGGAAGATGTGAAAAACACTTTTTTCAGCGGTTCCCTGACCTCACTCGTTTCTTTCTTCGCTAAGGAGGAGAATCTGAGTGATAAGGAGATAAGCGACATCATCGACATCATCAATCATCAAAAATCATAGTCGGATGGTGCATGTAAATTGGGGCCTTCACCCACTGGAGGGAATAGTGCTGGCGGGCATCATGTTCGCACTCTATTATTGGGTCATACGCCTGCGGTGCCGAGCCCTCATGGCGCAGGCATTCATTTATGTTGCTGTATTGGCAGTGACGCTTTGCACTTTCACCACGCTGTCTGTTACGGTTGAGGCCGATCAGCCAACATACATCCACCAAACGGCCATGCAAGTCACGCCACAGCATCCTTCTGCCATGGGCGAGGTGGCAGACACTCCCATGCAACAGAATGTAGCCTTATCGCCAGATGCACCCAGAAAAGACTTCTCTTTCCTGCAGCGTCACGACCTCCTGATATGGTTGTATGCAGCCGGAGTCTTGGCGGTGATGGTGGGCTTTGTTGTGCAGATAATATGGTATAGACGTCTGCGCAAGGAAAGCACGCTCGAGACAGAGGAGGGAGACGTGGAGGTTTTCACTTCATCCTGCAGCACCCCCTTTTCTTTTTTCAACAGTGTGTTCTTGCCTTCTGTGCTCGATGGCGATGTCAGGCGGTATGCCCTGATACATGAGAAATGCCACATCCGCCATCGTCACTTTTTCAAATTGTGCCTGATGCTGTTGCTGGTTGCGCTACTCTGGTTCAATCCCTTCGTGTGGATGTTTTTCAGCGAAATGAAAATGCAGCAGGAACTGGAAGTAGACATGGATGTGCTGGCAGAAGGAATCGACCGGCGCAAATACCAGATGAGTCTGCTGCAAGTGTGTGTGCAAAACAGCCGATGGATGATGGTGCAGTCGGCATTCGGTTCCAAATCATTAAAACAAAGGATTATTTTTATGAACAAGAGCATCAAAAGAACACCCAGTTATGCCAGGTTGGCAGCATGTCTGCTGGGACTTGCCATTTTCTCGGCCACAGCCATGGGGGTGCGGGCACAAATATCATTCACCGTGGCTCACCATCCGCTTGAGGGATGCTGGACGATGGATTTCACCCGCCCTGCCAGCACCAATATGGAACAATATCCGCCATTTAGGCAATATGCGTTCTACAATCACGACACTTTCTTCACTCCACATTTCTCAAGCCGTGACGGCATGAACTTCTTTTTTGGCTTTTCAGGTGAGGAGGTGGTGATGCGTCACGATACGTTGGTGAATGCCCACGGTGAAGCGTTGGTCTACCGTTTTGTTTCTGACAACACCTTCCAGTGCGACTGGAAAAAGTCATCCACCGACAACTCACTGGCTCAAGGAGAGGTCATTACCGACCAGTGGTCAAGGGCAACTCCACCGACTGAGATCCTGAAAGCCTTTCAGTTGGCTTGTGACGCCGGCCAGCAGAAGCGCCACTCATTCGATGGCGTCTGGCAACAGGAACCATCCGACAACGGAGGCAAGGCCAACTCTTTCCTGTTGGTCAACGGCAATTTGATGATGGGCATAGACTATTACCCTGACCCTGACTCAAAGATCTACAGATACTCCGGTGGTGGTATCAGCACGGAAATCACGGTCAACAACGATACAATCAAGGCAAAACTGATGAAAGCCACCATCGTGATGCAAGGAAAAGACTATGCTGTGATGAGAACCGATGGAACGGATGAAACCACCTTTCGTCTGAACCGTATCCCCATGCCTCCACACATCCAACGGATGCTGGCAACCACCAAGATAATAGCCAGGTAGATTCCTGCCATCGTAACCTAAAAGACTTACATTTTTATTTATTCATAAAGGTTCAATTTATTACTTAAAAAACCTATATATAGGAAGGCCCCATCTTGTCGTGAGACAAGGTGGGGCCATTATTTGCATCAAGATTTTTCCGAGTTATCTTATCCTGGAGGCAGCCACATAGCCTAAGTAGTTCTTTCCACGGTCATAGACCTTCACCCAGCCAGTGCCGGTGCGGACATAGTAGATGCGGGCGCCCACATCCAGACGGCTGCTGATGGCATAGTTGGTGCCAGGTCCGCGGCGCACGTTCACGTAACTGTCAGTAGGATCGGTGATCACTCCGCTGAGGAAAGCATCTCCGTCATAGCCGCTGTTAGGGTTGACCTTGACGATGCGGCTGGTACTCATGTAACCCATGAAAGAGTTGGCGTTCTTGGCGGAGTAGACTTTGCTCCATCCGTTCTTCTGCGGTGTGTAGTAGAGGTAGTCGCCGGAGTTGTATTGCCTCACGATGGCGTAGTTGGTTCCCGGACCCCTTCGGATGTTGGTGTATCCGTCACTGTCTTGTACACGCCCATAGTATTGCTGGGCATTCATGGTCAATACTGAAAGCAGTGTGACCATTGCGAAAAGGAATAATCGTTTCATAGTGATGTTTTTTTGATGGTATGACATTTCAATGTTGCAAAAATACATTTTTTTGGAATATCTTGCAAGAATATCAGCGAGAAAAAACTACGACATGCAAGAGTAATGTCTACACTCCTACACTCCTACACTCCTACACTCCTACACTCCTACACTCCTAATCTCCTACACTCCTAATCTCCTTTCAACTTGAGGAAGTTGAATTATTTATCTAATCTACTTGGCAAACCGATGCGGCGGGCGATGGTGAGTTGGGTGCCGGTGTTGTTGCCGGTCCAGTGGCCGTGGTCGATGCCCATGGCAGCCTTGACGCTCCATCCGGCGAGCGGGGATCGCTGTGGAAAGGCATAGCCCGCCTCGATGAGAAAATAGCGGCTGTATTCAGGGTGTGTGGTGGGTTCGTCGTATGTACCCAGCCCTTGCTGCCAGGTAGCCATCAGGCGGTAGGAGAGACCGGCAGCAGGTTGTCCGGCAAGAGCGAGGTGCCAAGCCCCAAACCGGTTGTTGAGCGTGCGGATGGTCTGGTCGCTGTTGTAGAGCGGAGAGCGATAGAGGGGGTTGCCGTTCACCATTCCCCAGTGCTGCCATCCTGTATGTATATAGTGGTTGTAGTAGTTGTCCCTACCCCCGACGTGGTCGGAGAGGGAAGGTGTGCGGTCATGATAGACCGGTCCGCTCTGATGTTTCGAATAAATGTATTCCGCCACCACATCAGTCACCCATTTCTGGCGCTTGAGATGCAGTTCTGCCCCCACCATCATGTCGCGCAGGTCGTAGACAAACCATCTGTTGTCCACCCATTCGTTCCATTCCTCCCCCTTTCCGTAGCCATCGAACTCCAGGAAGAGCATCTGAGAACTGTCCTCGAAGAAATGGTCGCCGTAGAGAGACAGTCTCCAGGCCGGGCGGTTGATGTTTACACGCAGCAAATAACTGCCCAGGTGGTTGCCTTCCTTGTTTTTGTAGTCCCCCTCGCCGCTGTCACCTCCTGCCGGCACAAAGGCATGGAGAAACCCTCTGGGACTGGCATCGTTTTCCAAGATGGTGTGTATGCCGTAGTCGAACTGATGGGACTTGCCGCCAAATTGACAGGCCATCTCCAGGCCGAGTTCTGCGGTGAAGGTGTGTTCTGGCTTGCCGATGCGCAGATAGCCCGCTTTGGTGTGCACGAGGGTATGTTCTGTGAATTTGGATTGCTCTTTGGTGAAGTCGCGCTGCCATTTGTCATCGGTCTGCATGCCGTAGGCGATGTGTCCCTTGATGCCCACCCATCCCTTGGTGAACGGGATTTCCCAGTATTTGGGCAGAGCGACTCGGACAGAAGGGTAGGGGCGCCCGTTGGTGCCCAATGTCTGCGGTCCGGTGCTGAGTTGCTGGTTGCGTAGTTCGACGGGTTGCTCCTTGCTGCCGATGGTGAGCAGTCCGTGGTGCCACCGCATCTCCCCATACGCCTGCTGGATGATGAGGCGGCAGGTGAAGTGTGTGGCGACGGCTATGTCGACGCCATAGGCGAAAGCCACCTTGCGCAGCGAGTCATGGTCCATCGACCTGAACACGCCAGCCCTGACATATCCGTTGGTAGTTTCCAGCGAACTGAGCCCATATTTGTTGGCATTGAGCCAAAGAGGGGTGTTGTCGCCCGAGGTGGTGGTGATTTGTGCCTCCGTCCGTATTTCCGTCTGCGCCACTTCCGATTTTTCCGTCTGCGCCATGACAGGCAGGACCGTCATCACAGCAAGGATGAGGACAGGCGCTTTTCTGGTGGAAGAGAGAAAGGCTGGCACTTTCATTCAGAGTCAGTTGGATTCAGAATCAGATCAGTTGGGTGAAACGCTCCACAAAGCGACGGAAAGGCGGAATGCGCATGAGCACTTGTTCGAAGAGCAGGACTCCAACGAATGCTGTGGCGATGCCCAGCAGCACATCGATGACGTAGTGGTGGCATGAATAGACGGCGGTCCACCAGATGCCCATAGTGATAATGGCGAAAACAGCGATCACGGCCGGATGTCGCTTGCTGAGGATAGCATAGATGGTGGCGATGAGCATATAGGCAGCATGGAGTGAGGGCACGGCAGCGAATATGTTGGCATTGCCCACATAGATGCTGTGGAACACCGGTATGCCGACAAGTTCATCAAACCTTGCCAGACCACCCACGTTGCCGGGTGTGGAGAAATCAGGCTCAAAGCCAAAATTCATGGCATACCATGGCGGTGCTGCCGGATGGATATAGTAGCCGCAGAAGCCCAGCCAGTTGACGAAAAGGAATACGAGAGCAAAGTGGGCATACCAGCGCCGCTCGCCATGGAACAAGAGCCATAGTCCGAAAGCGATGGGCAGCGGCACCCAGCAGAGGTAGAAAAAGCCCGAGAGGGCGTCGGCCACAGGATGGTTGTGGATGGAGAAATATTCATTGGGCGTGATGACCGACCCGTCGGCAGGGATGCCGAAAAGGTGCTTCTCCGCCTCATAAATAGGCTGTATGTCAATGGGGTTGACCTTGTAGTTGGGCCACAGACGCATCCAGTCGTAGGTGACGCCAAAGGCGATGAAAGGCAGCATGGCGATGGCCAACTTCCGGGTGGTGGGATGTGCGAAATAGAGGGCGGAAAAGAGTACGACGATAAGAATGTGCATGGGGGTCAGTCCCACCACCAGGTACTGGAAGGCAAGAAATGCTAAACAGGCAGCCAGAATGGCTGCCGTGTGCAGAACGGAAAGACGGCTGTCACTTCTCTGCGGCATCACGTTTGTTGAGTTGTTTTCTACAATGTTCTACCCGCCAGAAAGCGGTGAGGTTGGCGAGTACTGCGATGAGGATCATTCCGCCCGACAACCACCAGAGGTTGCCGGTGATGCCGGTGATGATGGCCA
This sequence comes from Prevotella sp., assembly GCA_016281815.1. Classification (GTDB taxonomy): domain Bacteria; phylum Bacteroidota; class Bacteroidia; order Bacteroidales; family Bacteroidaceae; genus Prevotella. The sequence goes on from JAEEJK010000003.1 coordinate 20,173, forward strand.
CCACAGCAGTGACGACCACCCGCTCGGGTCGCTGCATGAGTCCCACCTTGCACTCGATGCCCAGTCCTTCGGCTCTTGCCCGAACATAACTCACCATCACCGAGCCGACCATGGCAAGGAAAGTGATGACGCCCATCCAGAACCATCCTGCCTTGATGAGCACGATGCAGATGCCGAAGAGCGTGATGAGTTCGCTGTAGCGGTCAAGCGTGGAGTCCCAGAGTGCCCCGAAGGTGGACGACATGTTCCCCATCCTTGCCAGCCGTCCATCCATCATGTCAAAGAGTCCGGCGAAAAGAATGACAGCCCCTCCCCATCCGATGAGGGAGAAGGCCTGTTGTGTCTGTCCGTCCTCCAGGTATCGCGCTGAGCCAAGGAACATGGCCATGGCTGCGATATTGCCCAGCAGTCCGATGGTAGTGATGATGTTGGGTGTGATGCCGATTCGTATCATCCCCTTGATGAGCGGGTTGATGACGATATAGATGAATTGTTGTATGGGTGTGCGATAGTCCATTTCTTTCAGTTCTGTATGGGATGCTGTTGGTTTCTATTTTGTAATGTGCTTGTTGCGGTAGACGAAAAACCGCTGCATCTGGTAGTTCCACAGGAGAGCGACTGCCACGCTCACGATGGCTTTGGCAATGATGAAGTGGTGGCCTGACAGTTCGGTGATGATGAAGGTGCCGAGGGTGTTGAGTACGATGCTGCCTGTCCATACAAGCAAGTATTTGAAGGCCACATAGCGCTTTTTCTGTCCGTCGGAACCAAAAACAAAGCGGTAGTTGAGCAAGCAGTTGACGATGCCGCCCGACACGGCACCGATGAAGGTGGCCCCCACATACCACATGCCGAAGACCTCGTAAAGCAGGATGGACACAAGAAAGTCGCACAGTGTGGCCAACTGTGCGGTGATCTGTGCCTTGGAGAACACCCATATTTCATGTTTTACTTTTCCCATGGTTCTTCAACTCAGGTAATGTGCTGCTCCGAGCGCCGCAGCGAGTACGATGGCAGAGTAGATGCCCGCCGCGATGTCGTCGCCCATCACCCAGAATGCTCCCGGTCGCTCATCGAGCCGTCGGATGCCCAGCGGTTTGACGATGTCGAAGAAGCGGAAGAGAATGAGTGCAGCCAGAGCCGTCTTCCATCCGGTGGCAAGCAGGAGGGGAATCCATACTCCCACCATCTCATCGACGACGACGCGGGAGGGATCCTCACCCCAGAATGGTTCCAGTCTGGCGGTGGCCCATGTGCCGAGCAGGGTAAACACCACGATGAGCGCCGCTGTCACCACGATGAGCGCCTCCGGTCCCATCACCGTCCACAGGGCTAACCAGATGGCGGTGGCAAGAACGGCACCTGCTGTTCCCGGTCCCCAAGGCCAGAAACCAGCACCAAAACCTGTCCCGATGATGACGGGAAGAAGCGGCGGGCGTCTCATATTGGATTGCAAAAGTAGCGATTTTATTTAAAAAAGCGCTCGAATGGAATAAAAAATTATAAAACTCGAAAATGAATTTGCGTTTTCTGCGGATTTTCACAAGTAATTGTATACCTTTGCATCCCCGAAATGAGAGGTATGAAGATTGTAATAGAGATATCTTTGAAACGCATTATATTGATAATACTGGCACTGATGGTGCACCTATCAGTGATCAATGCTCAGATAACAGGAGAGATATTAGATGCCGAAGATGGTGGACCGATACCCTATGCCAGTGCCATCTACCGTGGCAACAAGACGGCTGTTTCCAGTGACGGAGAGGGTAAATTCACCATTGACCGGCACAATGGCTGGCGCCTGACGATCAGTTCGGTGGGCTATGTGCCTCAGGTCATCAACATCACCTCGTCGACCCCCAACCATCTTGTGATCAGGCTGAAATCGGACACGAAGAAACTGGATGAGGTGACCATTCGCAAGAAGCGCTCTTCGAAATACAGCCGCAAGGACAATCCTGCCGTGGAACTGATGCGTAAGGTCATCGCAGCCAAGAAGCACACTGACCTGAAGACGCACGACTACTATCAGTATAACAACTATCAGAAAATCACGCTGGGACTGAACGACCTCACGCCAGAGAACCTGGAGTCGAAGGTGTTCAAGAAACACCCCTGGCTGCTCAACCAGGTGGAGTTGTGCCAGTATAACGAGCGGCTTATCCTCCCCGTGTCGGTGGAGGAGACCGTCAAGCAAAAACTTTACCGCAAGAGTCCTCACTCCGAGAAGGAAATCATCAAGGGCGAGGCCTCCACAGGTGTGAACGACCTCTTCCAAACAGGTGACATCCTCAACACGGTGGTGCGTGACGTGTTCACCGACATCGATATCTACGACGATCATGTGAGGCTTTTCCAATATCCCTTCACCAGTCCGATCGGCAGGGATGCCATCCAGTTCTACCGGTTCTACATCACCGACACGCTCTATCTGGGTAATGACCGCTGCATCATGCTCGATTTCACGCCTAATAACCAGCAGGACTTCGGATTCAGGGGACAGATATACATCAAGGACGATTCCACCTATCAGGTGAGGCGCTGTGAACTCACCATCCCCAAGACCAGCGACGTCAACTGGGTGGAGAACATGAAGTGCATACAGGAGTTCAATCAGTTGGACAACGGTGAGTGGGTGCTCACCATCGATGACATGTTCGTCGAACTCAAAGTGGCGAAGTTCCTTTCCAAGTTCATCGTCATCCGCACCACCCGCCGCACCGATTTTGCCTTCGATGAGATACCCAAGCCCCTGTTAAGGGGCAAGAAGGCGGTGATGAAAGATGCTTATGCAGAGATGCGTGACGATGATTTCTGGAATGAATACAGGCAGGTGGAACTCACTGAGAGCGAGAACTCCATTGATGCCCTCATCAAGCACATCGAGGAACTGAAAGGCTTCAAGTATATAATCTTTGGCCTGAAGGCTCTTATCGAGAACTTCGTGGAGACCGGCGACAAGGACCATCCCAGCAAGGTGGACATCGGTCCTGTGAACACCATCATCTCACAGAACTTCTACGACAAGTGGCGCCTCCGTGCCAGTGGGCAGACCACCGCCAACCTGCATCCCCATCTGTTTCTGAAGGGATATGTGGCACGAGGCATGGTGTCGAAGCAGAACTACTACGACGCTGAGGTCATCTATACATTCAACAAGCCTGGATACCTGCCCCGTGAGTTCCCCAAAAAGGCGATCACTTTCCAGTCTATGCGTGATGTGGCACTGCCCTCCGACAAGTTCATCCAGACCGACAAGGACAATATGTTCACCTCATTCAAGGTAAGTGAGATCGACAAGATGTTTCTCTACAACCGCCAGTCGCTGGCATTCGACTTCGAGCAAGAGTGGGGATTCAAGGTGTTTGCTGAGGCCAAGACTGAAAAGGTGAACCCTATCGGCAATATCGCCCTTGAGAGACTCTCCGACCATGAGTTGCTCACCTCGATACGCTATACGGAGGCTACCGTGGGACTGCGCTATGCTCCGGGAGAGACCTTCATCAACACCAAGCAGCACCGATGGCCTGTCAACCTCGATGCGCCCGTGTTCCGCCTGCAGCATACGATGGGTTTCAATGGCTTGCTCGGAGGACAGTACCGCTACAACTTCACCGAAGGCGAGTTCTACAAAAGGCTGTGGATGCCGATGAACTGGGGAAAGATCGATACCCGCATCAAGGCAGGTGCACAGTGGAACAGGGTGCCCTATCCGCTGCTCATCATGCCGGTGGCCAACCTCGGCTATATTCTGGAAGACCAGACATTCAACCTCATCAACAACATGGAGTTCCTCAACGACCGATATATGTCGGTGATGATCGACTGGGATCTCAACGGCAAGATTTTCAACCGCATCCCGCTCTTCCGCAAACTGAAGTGGAGGGAGTGGATCGGTGTGCGCTGCCTCTGGGGCAGACTGACAGATAAGAATAATCCTTATCTGCCTGAAAATCAAGGTAGTGAGGTCCTGATGACCTTCCCAGACGGATGCCATATCATGGACTGGAAAAAACCTTATTGGGAAGCATCTTTCGGCATACACAATATTTTTAAGCTTTTGCACGTTGAATATGTAAGGCGCTTCTCCTATCTGGACTTGAAAACTGCGCAAAAGCATGGTTTTAGATTCACCATACGTACCACATTCTGACCCACCCGCACACCCCATGATACAGATTATCAAGACATGGCTGACCCTTTTGCTTCTTTGCCTGGCAACTACTGTCAGCGCTCAGTTAACCGGTGTCGTTATCGACCGTGAGACGGGTGACACCATTCCTCGGGCAAGCCTGATTTACAAGGGGCATCATGTGTCGGTGGCAGGAGATGAGAAGGGACGGTTTGAAATCCCAAGACATCATGGATGGACGCTTACGGTGAAGGCAGTAGGCTACAAGAATGAGACCATCGCCATCAATGAGTCGACCCCCAACGAACTGGTGGTGAGGCTTCGCCCCGATACAAAGAAACTCGATGAGGTGGTGGTGAAGTCGAAGCGCAAGAGCAAGTACAGCAGGAAGAACAACCCCGCCGTGGAACTGATGAAAAGGGTGGTGGCCGCCAAAAAGCGCACCGACCTGGAGAACCACGAATTCTACAGTTTTGACAAATATCAGAAAATCACGTTGGCTGTGAACGATGTGACGCCTACGGAACTGGAGGCGGTGCAGAAAAAGAACCAGCAGTGGATGGTAGACCAGGTGGAGATGTGCCCGCTCAACAACAAACTCATCCTGCCTCTGTCGGTGGACGAGACCGTCTCAAAGCATATCTACCGCAAGACTCCGAAGTCATCAAAAGACATTGTCACAGGACAGCGCAGCAAGGGCGTCAACCAACTCATAGAGACCGGCAACATCCTCAACACCATGCTGAAGGATGCGTTCACCGATGTCGATATCTACGATGATCAGATACGCCTGCTCCAATACCCGTTCACCAGTCCGATCGGAAAAGATGCCGTCGCCTTCTACCGTTTCTATATCGAGGATACGGTCTATGTGGGTCGCGACCAGTGTTATCACCTGCAGTTCACCCCCAACAACCAGCAAGACTTCGGGTTCAGGGGTGAGTTGTTCATCCTCGCAGACTCCACGCTCCATGTGAAGCGATGCAACCTGACCATTCCGAGCCGCAGTGAGGTCAACTTTGTGGAGAACATGCGCATCGAGCAGGAATACACCCAACTCGACAATGGGGAGTGGGTGCTCACCGTCGACAACATGATAGTGGAGATGGCTCTGACGCAGTTCTTGAGCAAGGCCGTGGTGATACGCTCCACCTACCTGCATGACTATTCGTTTGACGAAATACCCAAGAAGATGTTCAAGGGAGGGGCGAAAACCACTGTGGATCCCTCGGCGAGGATGCGTGATGAGCAGTTCTGGGGCGACTCTCGCAAGGTGGAACTGACCAAGAGCGAGTCGTCGATGGATGACTTCATCAACAACATGACGAAAATCAAAGGTTTCAAGTATATCCTTTTCGGTGCGAAGGCACTCATCGAGAACCATGTGGAGATAGGCGGTGGTCCAGGCAAACAGAGCAAGTTCGACATCGGACCCATCAATACCATCGTGTCGAACAACTTCGTCGACGGCCTGCGCTTCCGTGCGAGCGGACAGACAACGGCGGCTCTCAATCCCCATCTCTTCTGGAAAGGCTACTATGCCTACGGCAGCAAGACTCAGCGACATTACTACAGCACCCTGTTCACCTACTCCTTCAACAAGAAGAACTATCTTCCGGCAGAATTCCCCATCCGCACGCTGTCGTTCCTCAGTGCTTATGACGTGATGTCGCCGTCGGACAAGTTCCTCTACACCGACAAGGACAATGTGTTCACCGCCTTCAGGTGGAAGAAGGTCGACCAGATGTATTTCTACCGCAGGCAGGAACTGAAGTTTGACTGGGAAACAGAGGGCGGACTGCGCACCATTCTCAGTGCCAAGAGAGAAAGCAATGAGCCAACGGGAGAACTGGCATTCAACCGGGTGTCGGACGGAGCACCGGTGAGCAAGATCCGCACATCGGAGGTGACGGTAAGCATCATCTACTGTCCCGGGCGCACGTATGTCAATACCAAGAACCACAGGTTGCCCATCAATTTCGACGCTCCGGAGTTTTCCGTCACCCACACCATGGGCTTCGACGGTTTCCTGGGTGGGCAATACAAGTATAACTTCACCGAACTGGGGCTTTACAAGCGTTTCTGGCTCAAGAGTTGGGGCAGGCTGGACTGGAGGATGAAGGCTGGAGCACAGTGGAACAGGGTACCGTTCCCGCTGCTGATCATGCCGCCATCCAACCTCTCATACATTATTGAGGAAGGTACGTTTGCGCTGATGGGCAATATGGAGTTCCTCAACGACCGCTATGCCACCATCGACCTCAACTGGGACATCAACGGCAAGATCTTCAACCGTATTCCTTTCTTGCAGAAACTGAAGTGGAGAGAAGTGGTGGGTATCAAAGGCATGATCGGAAAACTGACGGACAAGAACAATCCGAGACTGGCAGCCAATGCCAACTCAGAATACCTCTTCAATCTGCCTGATGATACGTACATGATGAACGGTGCCGAGCCTTACTGGGAGTTTCATGTGGGCATACACAACATCCTCAAGTTCTTTGAGATAGACTATGTGAGGAGGCTCAGTTACACCGGGAACAAGGGTGCCGTGCGCCATGGTGTTCGCATCGGCTTTGAGTTCTCATTCTGACCCGTCCGACACGTCAGGCTTGTCTGACCTGTCCGACTTATCCGACAAAAAATACTTTTAAAAGAATATACCGTTATGAGGAAAATCAGGAATCCGTGGCTGCACAAAGAGGGATTCAAGTGTTTTGGCTGTGCCCCCGACAACCCTATCGGACTGCACATGGAGTTTTTTGAGGAAGGCGACAACGTCCTGTGTTTCTGGCGTCCGCAAAATCATTTTGAAGGTTGGGTGGGTGTGCTCCATGGCGGCATCATCAGTACGCTCATCGATGAGACCGCTGGTTGGGTGGTGACACGCAAACTTCAGGCTGCAGGAATGACGTCAAAACTGGACATCACCTTCAGAAAACCGGTCACCAGCAGCGAGGTGCAGGTGACCGTGAAAGCTCATTTGGCAGAGAAGCGTCGCAACTTGGCGTTCATCGATGTGGTAGTGGAAAATGCTCATGGTGAAGTGTGCGCCGAAGGCCGTGTCACCTATTTCGTGATGTCGGCGGAGAAGTCTGCCGAGATGGGCTTCATCCCCTGTGACGTGGAAGGCGACAACCTGCTGCCATTTTGATGATGGTGGCCTCCCCATGAGGCAGCGCTTATTTCGTGTTGAAATCTATGCGCCACTCGCCGCTGGGGATTTTGCGTAGTTTCACCTTCTGGGTATCTGATTTTCCAGAGGTGTAATCAATCTGAAGGCTGACGAATGCGGTGCTGTCCTTCACTTCCTCATCAATGAACGAATAGTTCTTGATGGTGCCATTCTCCTGAACAGACATGTTGTATTTGCTCTGGATGAGGTCGCGCATGGATTCCTTCTTGTCCTTGAGAAGGTCCTTGTTGCCGTTGACTTCCTCCTCAAAATAGACCAAATCGACGTATTTGTCAAATTTCTTTTCCTTGAGGTATTTCACTGAGTTTTCTGCCACCTCCTTGGGGGTGGCAGTGCTGCACCCACTGATCACAAATAGAGTCAGGAGTGCAATGATGACGGTAAGAGAGGTCCTCATAGGTTGAATTTTTTCCTGAGTTCTTCCAACTGCTTCATGACTCCTTCCATGCCCTCGCCAACAAGTTCCTTGGCTTTGTCGAGACCATCCTCTATTCTCTCGCGGGCATCAGCGATGCGCTCGTCGTATTTGCCTTCCTGGTAGTCGGAGCGGATCTCCTCCACCTTCTCTTTGGCCTTGCCCATGCCTTCCTCCAGAGACTCGCGTGCACCGTTGATTTTCTCCTTGATGTCTACCTCTTCAAATTGCTCCTTGGCTTTGTCAAAGCCCTCGCGTGCTCCCTCTGTGGCTTTCTTGGCCATCTCACGGAGGTCATTCTTGATTTCCTCAGAGTTATGGCTGTCGAGATATTGTACCAACTCGTTGTATTTCCCTTGTGCTTCCTCAGCCATCTGGCTGATGCCTTCTCTCACTTGTTTGAGAATGTCGTCAAAATCGCTCATGATAAAAAATGTTTAGGTGAATAATAGGTTCTTTTTCGGGTCAAATATACGATAATATGTTGAAATAACATAATGGAAGTGCCTTTTTTTATTTATTTTGATAGAAAAAGACGTTTTTTCGGTTATAATGATTAACTTTGTCTATGATACTTTCTCCCGGTGAAACTCCAAGGTCGGTTGGACTTTTGCCAGTTGATGTGTATCTTGGGCATTGCAGATGAAAAGTGATGTGATATGAGTATGGATATAATGAAGTTTGACAAAGAGCATGATTTGCTGATTGTTCCTGATGTGCATGGCAGGACATTCTGGCGTGAACCGGTGATGGGCGGTGATTATGCGCACGTGGTGTTCCTGGGCGACTATACAGACCCATATCCCCGAGAGGGCATCGACCGGGATACATCCGTGGAGATGTTCCGTGAGATAGTGGAATTTGCCGAGGAACATCAGGAGAAAGTGACTTTGCTGTTGGGCAACCACGACATGCATTATGTGTCGGAAACTTTTGACAACATGGCGAGGGGAAGCCGCTATTCGATGTGGTCGAGGCGGCCTGTCTCTACCTTATACAAAACCCATCAGCATCTGTTCTGCCTTGCATTTGAGGCAGATTATGAAGGCACACACTGCCTGCTCACCCATGCTGGCGTGACTTCAGGGTGGCTGGAGAGCCATGAGCAGTTGGTGGGAGCGCCAACTGCCGCGAACATCAATGCGCTGATGGAAAGCGAGGAAGGCCTCAGGGCATTAGCAGATGTGGGATGGGAGCGTGGCGGCTGGGCCCCTGCGGGAGGTCCCATGTGGGCTGACTACACGGAGGTGGCAGCGTCAGAACCTCTGCCCGGTGTGTTTCAGATTTTCGGCCATACGCAGTCCAAGCACAGAGAACCCATTGTCAGGCCCCACCTGGCATGTGTCGACTGCCACCGCACCTTCATGCTCAGCGAACTGGTAGAATTATCAAAAAGGTGGGATTAAGAAACAAAATCATGGCTGTTTTGCTCGCGTAAACGAAATTTTCACTACCTTTGCAGCCGAAATGGGACAAGATGATGTGTCTCATGCTTTTTTTATAAGGTAAAAAGTAATAAATCCGAGAATGGGAGGTTTTTTTGGAACCATTTCGGTAGCCGATTGCGTCAATGACCTGTTTTATGGCACCGATTACAACTCACATTTAGGCACCAGGCGTGCCGGTATGGCCACTTTTGACCCAGTGAAGGGATTCAGTCGCTCCATCCACAGTCTGGAACGTGACTATTTCCGATCAAAGTTTGAGGATGAACTCGATCAGTTTCATGGTCATCAGGGCATCGGCATCATCAGCGACACCGACCCACAACCCATCATCGTCAACTCTCACTTAGGGCGATTCGCCGTTGTGACAGTGGCGAAAATCAACAACCAGCGTGAGATCGCCGACCGACTGCTGGCCATGCGCATGCATTTCAGCGAGCAGTCAGCCAACAAAATCAACCAGACCGAACTGGTGGCTCTGCTCATCAATATGGGCACCTCCTTTGTCGACGGCATCAACAATGTGTTCAGACAGGTAGACGGGTCATGCTCCATGCTCGTGCTGACAGAGGATGGCATTATTGCCGCGCGCGACAAGTTCGGGCGCACTCCCATCGTTATCGGCAAAAAGGAAGGCGCCTATGCTGCTACCAGTGAGTCTTCCAGTTTCCCCAACCTTGACTATACCCCTGTCCATGACCTGGGACCAGGTGAGATAGTCAAACTAAGTGCCGACAGCATGGAAGTGCTCCAGGCTCCTGGCAACTGCGAGCAGATCTGTGCGTTCCTCTGGGTGTATTACGGTTTCCCTTCCAGCGACTACAACGGCATCAATGTGGAGGATGTGCGTGAGCGCAATGGCATGATCATGGGACAGGAAGACGACACCGATGCGGATATCGTGTGCGGAGTGCCCGACTCCGGAGTGGGCATGGCGCTCGGTTATGCTGTGGGAAAAGGTATCCCCTACAAGCGTGCCGTGCTGAAGTACACACCGACATGGCCCCGCAGTTTCACCCCCGGTGACCAGTCACGGCGCAATCTGGTCGCAAAGATGAAACTGATTCCCAACCGGAAAATACTCACAGACCAGAGAGTGGTGTTCTGTGATGACTCCATCGTGAGAGGCACCCAACTGCGAGACAATGTGCGCACCTTCTTTGAGTATGGTGCCAAGGAAGTGCATGCACGCATTTCCTGCCCGCCGCTCGTCTATGGATGTCCTTACATCAATTTCACCAGTTCAAAAAGCGATCTGGAACTCCTCACACGCCGGGTAATCCAGGATTTCGAGGGCGCTCCCGACAAAAACCTGAAGAAATATACCGAGACCGACAGTGAGGAATATCATCGCATGGTGAATGAGATAGCCCGAAGGCTGGGTATCACCTCGCTGAAATTCAATAAGATAGAGAATCTGGTTCGTTCGATAGGCATGCCCAAATGTCGCATCTGCACCCATTGTTTCGACGGAGGATGCTGCCATGATGCAGGAGAAGAATAAAACCGCTGACTGATATGAAATACAAGTTGCTTGGTGTATGTTGCCTCTCCGTGATGGTGGTTGTGGCTTGCCGGCCCTCACGTCCCGAGATGACGGATAGCAATACCTATGTGGACTCCATCGTGGATTCCGACGCGGTAGTGACTGCTGCTGTTCCGGCAGACAGTATGACCACGGGTGTGAAAGAGGACAGCGCAGCAGCAGATGCTCAAAAGGAAGCCGCCATCAAGAAGGAAGCGGAGAAACGGGTGTTTGCCCGCTCAGAAGACGGCTATGTGAACGTCAGACTGAAACCTACCGTCAGTTCCGACACACTGGGAAGGCTGCTTGTGGGGGGGGAGAGTGCCATCTTCCTGGGAGTATCCGGCGAATGGTATCATGTGCGCTACCATGGCAAAGAGGGATATGTGAAAAGTGTATATGCCGTGGTCGACAGTACTGGAAAATACGACAGTAAAAAGCCTGAAAACATTAAATAACGTTAAAGTTGTCGCGTAACGCCATTTTCCGGTAATTATTTTCCTTTTTTTTTGTTTGTTTGGCGGCAAAAGTGTAATTTTGCTACCGAATTATCATTGTAGTCGTCAAGGGACTCTCTTTTTCGACTTATTATCCAGCGGCGTGGGAATGTCGGACTGGGATGAGGACATCACTTTTTCACAGCTTATTCACACTATTAACAACAAGAGGATGAAAATCTATCAGAAACCGACAACTGACATTGATGTTGCGCCTCAATGGGAGGGCAATTTCATGTACGCATCGCTGGATCCATTAGGTGACAGGCCAAATGTCCATGATGGATTGCCCATATTCGGCGGTACGCTCAGAGATCCTTCTTTCAGCAATACATCCACGTTCTCCAGATATTCTGTTTGGATGGAGGATGAGGAAATTGAGTCATCCATGCTCTTTGACACACGCAAATAGTTTTTGTGTTGATTGAAAGTGTCTGGGGGATGGGGTGAAGGTATACTGTTATCTATTTTTTTGAAAATCAAAACTTTTCTTGCACAAATTTGTGTGAGTTTGGTTTTTTTTTATTAATTTTACGGCGATTTTTGGAAATGGCATTTTTTGCCCTTAATTGATTGAAATAAATAATGGTTGACAGTACAAAATGCCCCGTCTGCGGGCGCAAAGACATTCCCGACTATCATCGGGGTGATGTGACATGTCCTGAGTGCGGCAGCAATCTTAGGTTATATCGTATTCTTGACAGTATAGAGCATGACAGCAAGGCCAAGTCAACGGTCTGGAAGCCTGTGGCGCTGCTGAGCCTGCTGGCCGCTCTGGTATTCGCTCTCTTGTATTTCACCAAAGGAAGTGCTCCTGCTGCTGATGCTCAGCGCATTGCCCTGCTTGAAGACTCGATAGCGTCACTCAATGAGAGGATGTCGGGCATGGACAAGCCTGTTGAGACAGCCACATTGGCCGCCACTTCGGACAATAAGGAACAGGCTCAGCCTGTTGCTGATGCCAAGGAGGAGAGCGCAGCCTCTCAGGCAGCCGACGACGGTATCACCGCTCCCAGTGACCTGGTGACAGTGAAGAACGGCAAGAAATACTATGTGGTGAAGAAAGGTGATACACTCTGGAAAATCTCCAACAAACTGTACAAAGGCAAGATCAGCGATGCGGAGATAGCCAAGATGAATGGCCGTAAGGTTACCGATCCCCTTGAGATTGGTGAGGAACTTGTAGTGAAATAGTTTTTTGAAACAAGGAAGCGAAGTGTTATGAGTAAATTTGACAGTATAAGAGAAGAAATCAAGCGGCTTTATGAGGACAATATCCGTCTGAACAACTGGATATCCACACAGGAGCAGTCGAACGACAGTCAGGTGGGTGAAATCTGCAAGGATTTCCTTCAGGTGCTTGAGTCGTTCGAATGGGCAGAGGCTACCATCCATGAGCGCGGTCTCGACCAAAGCAAGATTTCCACAAGTGCCATCGCCCGCATGCTCACTGCAAAGGCCAAGTTGCTGGAAGTGCTGGAATCTTATGGCGTTCATAAGATTGAGTTCCCTGACGGTGTTTTTGATGCAGCCAAGGGGAAAATCGTGGGCACTGTGGCAGATGAAGAAAAGGCGGAAGGAAGTGTGGCAGCCATCAAGCGCGACGGCTTCTACAGAAAGGACAAGTTGCTGCGCCCTGCAGAGGTACTTGTGGTGAAGAACAGTTGATTATTCCACGGGGTCTTCTTCATCCTCCTCCTTGATATTTCCGAATTTTCCGATAAACCATCTCATCTCATCCGTCTCTCTGACGAATTCGCCGTCATCATACATGAAGGTGAAGTCGTCAATGAGCCATTTCTCTTGCTCAAACACCAGTTTGAAGGTGACGGTCTGCCCTTTGGGATATTCCTCTCCGATGTTGAAATGCACATCGACGTAGGCGGAGTCGGGTGAGATGTAGTAGACTCGCATGACACTGTCGGAACGGACATGGATGTCCTCACCCATCAACCCCTTGAAGTTGAACGACTTGTAGATGGAGTCGATGCCAGTGGTGTCGTAGGCCACCACATTGTCGCATTGCTCCCTCAGGATGTTGATGCGCTCCGACCAGTTCTTTCCACCGATATGGTTGCGCCCGCTCATCACTTCCTCTTCGATGAGTTTTTCTGCCATCGCCTTGATCACGTCGGGCGAGTGCGTCTTCTCATAGGCAGCGATGGAGTCGCGGTGGGCTTTCTCAATGGCGGCTATGCGGGCATTCTCCAGTTCTCGCGCTTGGCGCAGAGAGTCGCGGAGAAAACGCTCATAGGCCACCTGCTTCTCATGTTTGTCATAGAAGTAATATCCTGTGCCTGCAGCCGCAAGGATGAGGATGGTAATGATGATGAATGCCTTTTTCATGCCAGGGAGTTTAGTTGTTGTCGTTGCCTTTGATAAGTTGCAGCAGTGCCGGTATCTGTGCCGCTAAGTCTTGATAACGTTCGGCGAATGAGTCCACAGGAATACGGGCACCTGTCTCGTCAAAGACATGCATGTCGGCAGTGTCGGCAGGCGATTCCATGACGAATGCGGCACCGCCTCCGCTATGGTAGAAAGTGACTGCCGTGGGGATGCCTTCACTGGCCGTCATCTGCCAAGTGGCCTTGTCGTCGCTCCACACCGTGCCGGTAAAGGGGCGTCCGTCCAAATATACCTTCTCGTCGGTGAACTCCACTTCATGCGCCGTGACGGAATGCTTGCTGCATCCCACCACCAACAACGCAACCACGGCAACCGTGATCAGTTTTCGTAAGAACATGATTTCCAATCAATTTGTATTCAATTCGCAAAAGTACAAAATCATCATCACAAATACAACTTTTTGGGCAAAAAAAACAAGCATCCTTTTAGGTAGAATGCTTGAAATGGTTTGTGTCCTTCTCTTTTAGGCCTTTTTTAGCAGATCCTTGCTAAAAACCTCAAAGAAATCGAATTCGAGAATTCGTGAAATTCTCATGAGGTCACCTGTGTCGATGGATTGCTTTGAGAATATCTTGTACACGTTAGTACGGCTGCAAGATAATTCGCCGGCAAACCATACCACCGATTTGCGCCTCTGCTTCAATGTCTGTTTGATAAGTTGTCCAATGTGTACCAAATCTCAAATTTTTAAAAGGTGAATAGTAGAAAATGTATTTACTCTTTGATTGGTTGCAAAAATAGTTATAATAAAAACAATTCACTGATAAAATTTGTTAAAAACCTCAAAATGTAAACTGATAAGCGACTATGGCTTGATAAAGTGTAACATTTTAACTGACAAAAAGTTATAATTAATAAGCAAATGGATTTAGGTGCTTTTTTTGCATGATGGTAAAAATGACACTTTATCCGTGTGTCGGTGATGTATCTTTGTGCATGATTTTAAAGACTGAAACTAATGGATATGAACCGAAAAGACATGGCCTTGCTGTTTGAGGCCAGAAATTATTGGGACCGCCTGGGCGGATTCCGTCAGACTCGCAACCGCTGCAAACGATATTGCTACGGTGACCAATGGGGCGATCAGATCATGGTGGACGGCCGTCTGATGCGTGAGGAACATTATATACGCAGCCAGGGCAGCGAACCCTTGAAGAACAATCTCATCCGTCGGTTGGTGAAGCATGTGCTGGGACTCTACCGGGCACAGGAACAACCGGGAAATGATAGGAAAAACGATGCGGTGTCGGACTCTGCTGCGTCACCGGCAGCAAAAGATGAGATGACGGCACTGCTTCAGGCTGTCAGACGGGAAAACTGTGCCGACGAACTGGATATCCGGATGCTGGAGGAGTTTCTCATCTCCGGACTGGCGGTGCAGCGCAAGACCGGCGGGTTCAGACATGGGCGCGCAGGTTGCTGGACGGACAATGTGCCGCCCGACCACTTTTTTGTCAATTCTGAGATGAGTGATTGCAGGGGCTGGGATGTGGAATGTGTCGGTGAGATACATGACATGCGTCTGGATGCTGCCTGCGAGACGTTTGCTCGTAGCAGTGGGGATGTGCGGCGGCTGGCGGATATCTATTCAGCAGCCGACTACCGTGAGCGGATGCGCACCATGTTGGCGGATTGGGGACAGGGACATGGGACGGTGGATTTCTTCTTTCCTTCCTCCTCCTATCTGTGCCGTGTGGTGGAGGTTTGGCACAGGGTGCGCCGACCGGGCTTTCTCTGTCATGACAGGGAAGACGGGCATCTCCGGTGGATGGACGCGATGCTGACAGAGGAAGAGGCAGACACAGCCTCCGATAAGATATGGACGGTGTCGGATGAGTGGCACTATACCTATTTGTCACCTTTTGGTGATGTGCTGGCCGAAGGAGTCTCTCCCTATCTGCACGGCAGCCACCCGTATGTGTTCAAAGCCTATCCCTTCATCGATGGCGAGATACACTCGTTTGTGGCAGATGTCATCGATCAGCAGCGCTATACCAACCGCCTCATCACCCTCTATGACTGGGTGATGAGGTCGTCGGCAAAAGGTGTGCTCCTGGTGCCGGAAGAGAGCATCCCCGAAGGATATACACTTGCTGATGTCGCTGACGAGTGGGCGAGGTTCAATGGTGTCATTGCGGTGAAAACACGCAACGGAGCCATGATGCCCCAGCAGATCTCAGCCAATGCAGTCAACATCGGTATCAATGAATTGCTGCAGACGCAACTGAGTTTCATGGAGGATATCTCAGGAGTGACGGGTGTGCTGCAGGGCAAACAACAGAACGTGGGTGTGAGCGGCACTCTTTTTGAGCAACAGACCCATAACGCCACATTGTCACAACTTGATCTGCTCGACACTTACAGGCAGTTCATCTCAGAGGGAAAAAAGAAGGATCTTTCCAACATCCGTCAGTTCTGTCGCCCATCCAAAAACACCATTCAATCACAAGAATAGAGGTGATTTATCTTTACAGAAAACGAATGTGTAATTTTTGTTAAATAATTGGGGATGAAATAACAACGTGTAAAAAAAAGTACTATTTTTGCCATGCTAAAAAGACCGAGATTTCATAGGAAAAGATGATATGGTATCCTATGGAAAATGATGAAATAATTAAATAATCCTATGTCGGATAGGATTGTTCGGGAGGGTCGCTCTTTTATGGGCGCCCTCCTTTTTATATAAAATCTGGATAACCCAACTTGTCGGATTATCCAGATTTTTTATGTGTCTTGGACAGCCTTATTTGGCGCAAGGTGTCCAGGGCTTGAGTTGCTTGAAGAAGTCATTTCCCTTGTCATCGACGAGGATGAAAGCGGGGAAGTCCTCTACCTCTATTTTCCAGATGGCCTCCATGCCCAGTTCGGGATATTCCACACATTCGATGGAGCGGATGCTCGACTGTGAGAGCACGGCTGCCACGCCGCCGATGGATCCTAAATAGAATCCGCCATGCTTCTGGCAGGCATCGGTGACGACTTGTCCGCGGTTGCCCTTGGCAATCATGACGAGGGAGGCACCGTGATCCTGGAACTCATCCACATACGGGTCCATGCGGTTGGCTGTGGTCGGGCCCATCGAACCGCAGGGATAGCCCTTCGGTGTCTTGGCCGGACCAGCATAGAGGATGGGATGGTCTTTGAAATAGGCAGGCATTTCCTCGCCGGCATCCAGACGTGCCTTCAGTTTGGCGTGGGCGATATCGCGTGCCACGATGATGGTGCCTTTGAGGTTGACGCGTGTGGAGACGGGATATTTGGTGAGTTCGGCCCTGACGGCATCGATGCCCTTGTCAAGGTCGATGACGATGCCCTGTCCACCCTCACCGGGGTTGCGATACTCCTCGGGGATGAGTTCGGTGGGGTTGTCGTCCATCTTCTCCAACCAGATGCCGTCGGCATTGATCTTGGCCTTGATGTTGCGGTCGGCTGAGCAGGAAACGCCCATGCCGATGGGGCAGGAGGCTCCATGGCGGGGAAGTCTGACGACACGGATGTCGTGTGCCAGGTGCTTGCCGCCAAACTGTGCGCCGAGTCCGATCTTCTGGGCCTCGACGAGGAGTTTCTTCTCTAGGTCCACATCACGGAACGCACGTCCTGTCTCATCACCGGTGGTGGGCAGTCCGTCGTAGTACTTGATACTGGCGAGTTTCACGGTGAGCAGGTTCTTCTCTGCTGACGTACCGCCGATGACGAAGGCGATGTGGTAGGGCGGACAGGCTGCGGTGCCCAGCGACTTCATCTTCTCCACGAGGAAGGGCAGCAGGGTGCCTTCGTTTTGGATGGTGGCCTTGGTCATGGGGTAGAAATAGGTCTTGTTGGCGGAGCCGCCACCTTTTGCCACCATGACGAAGCGGTATTCCATACCCTCGCAGGCTTCGATGTCGATCTGTGCGGGGAGGTTGCAGCGGGTGTTCACCTCATCATACATGTTGAGCGGCGCATTCTGTGAATAGCGGAGGTTGTCCTCAGTGAAGGTGTTGTAGACACCGAGGCTGAGTGCCTCCTCATCCTCGAATCCCGTCCACACCTGCTGGCCTTTCTCGCCGTGGATGATGGCGGTGCCGGTGTCCTGGCAGAAGGGCAGGATGCCCTTGCAGGCCACCTCGGCATTGCGGAGGAACTGTAGGGCTACATATCTGTCGTTTTCGCTGGCTTCCGGGTCGTTGAGTGCGGCAGCCACTTGCAGGTTGTGCTCACGGCGCAGCATGAACTCCACGTCATGGAAAGCCTGCTGTGCCAACAGGGTGAGCGCCTCGCGGCTTACTTTGAGGATGGGGTGCCCCTCAAAGTCGCCCACGCTGACACCCTCGCGTGTGAGCAGGCGGTACTCGGTTTTGTCCTCGCCCAACTGGAACATGGGCGCATACTTGAATTCAGGTGTTTTTGCCATAATAGTTTTTGGTTTTATAAGGTGGAGTATTTTTTTCTAGATGGTCTAGATATTCTAGATTTTCTAGAGATTTAGTATCCGAAGATGTCTTTTGTGGAGAGTCGGCGGATGGGGCCGATCTTGCCCAGAGCCTCCATGTCGAGTTCTTTCTCGTCGCCGAGGATGACATACTTGTAGGTCTTGCCCACCATGTTCTTCTTCTCGAAGTTCACAATGTCTTGGAGGGTCATCGATGGCAGAGCCTTGTAGATGCGCTCATTGAGGTCGAAGTCCCAGCCCTTCTTCTTGGCCCAATAGTAGGAGTTGAGGACACTGAACTTGGTGGTGCGGGCGGTCTGCAGGCTCTTCATGGCGCTCTGCTTGGCAATCTCGAATGCGGTCTCGCTCTGCGGGATGGTGTCGAGGATGCTGTTGAAGACCTTGATGCAGTCCATCATCTTGTCGTTTTGCGACACGATGTATGTGAGGTAACTCTCAGGATGGTTGAGGCGTGAGGGAGCGACATAACTGGCGGCAGCGCTGTAGGCCAGTCCGCGGCTCTCACGCAGTTCCTGGAAGACGATGGTGTTCATGCCGCCTCCGAAGTACTCGTTGAACATGCTCCTGATGGGCGCCTCCTCAAGGCTGAAGGGCTTGCCCTCGTTGTGATACTGTATCATGTAGATGTTCTTGGCCTCGTATGGGGCGATGAGCACCTCGTTGATCGGTGTGGGCTGCTCCATGTACTCCTTGCCGGCAGGGGCGGCCAGCAGCGGCCTGTAGGTCTTGTGCACCTTGGAGATGAGGTTGTCGAGGTCTTTTTGGCTCCTCGGTCCGTAGTACATCACGGTATGCACATATTTGTTCAGTCCGGCAATGAGGTCGAGGAATTTCTGAGGGTCGGCTGCCCTGAGCTGTGCGATGCTGAGGATGTTGCGTGTCGGGTTGTATTCACCATATGTGGCGTAGTTGCGAAGGGCGCTGAAGTTGGCGCTTTGGTTCTTCTTGTTGTCCTCGCGGCTCTTGGCAAGGAGGTCCACAAGTTGTCCCCACGACTCCTTGTCGGCCTTGGCGTTGAGCAGGAAGTCCTCGAGGAGGGCGAGGGCTTGGGGCAGGTTCTCGTCGAGGCCGGAGAGGTTGATGGTGGTGTAGTAGCCGTTGACGTTGACGGAGTAGTTGCAGGCGAGTTTGTAGAATTCCTGCTTGATTTGGCTGACGCTCTTCTTGTCGGTGCCGATGTAGTCCATGTAGGAGGGACCGTAGCCGAGGTTGACGTCGTATTCCTCGCCTATGTCATACATGAAGGTGAGGTTGAAGAGCCCGTCCTCCTCGTTGTGCTTGTAGAGCAGGGGCAGGCCTCGTCTGGTGTTGGAGACGACGAGGTCCTTGTTGAAGTCGAGGAAGCGCGGGTCGATGGGCTTGACATACGAGTTCTTGATTTCGTTGAGGAACTGGCTGCTGAGGTCGCGGTTGGTGGGGATGGCGGTAATCTCGGGCTTGTCGATCTTCACCTGTGTGGAGTCGGTGCCGGTGCGCTTGAACACGCACACGTAGTTGTCCTTGAAATACTTGTTGGCGAAGTTCACCACGTCCTGTTTGGTAATCTTGGAGATGCGGTCGATGTAGTTGGCCACGTCCTCCCATTTCTTCTCACAGATGAAGGCGTCGACCATTTGGCTCGCCCGGTTGTTGTTGTTCTGCAGCGAACGGTAGTAGTTGAGTTTGGCATTGTTGACCACGGCTGGGATGAGGTCGTCATCGAACTCACCTCTCTTCAGTTTGGCGATTTCCTCCAGAAGCAGGTTGCGCACCTCGTCGAGCGACTGCTCGGCTTTGGGGTAGCCAACGAGGACGAAGGGACTGTAGTCGGCCATCTCATCTGTGAATGCTCCTGCGCCCATCAGTTTCATTTTCTGCTCCAGGTCGATCTCGAAGAGTCCGCACTTGCCGTTGGAGAGTACCGAACTGATGATGTTGAGGGTGTCGCCCTGTCCGCTGTTGGCTTTGGCGAAACGCCAACCCATCATGAGGTATTCCGTCTCCTTGCCCACGACGGTGGTGTCCTGAGGTGAGGTGATGGGTTTGAGGGGAGCAAACGTAGGAGCGGAGAAATTCTCGCTCTTGCGCCATGAGCCGAAGTATTTGTCGATGATGGCGATCACCTCATCGGGGTCGAAGTCTCCGGCCATGCAGATGGCCACGTTGTTGGGCACATAGTAGCGCTTGAAGTAGTTCTTGATGTTGGTGATGGAGGGGTTCTTCAGGTGTTCCTGCGTACCGATGGTGGTTTGTGTGCCGTAGGGGTGTGTGGGGAACATCTTGGCATAGAGGGCCTCCCAGATTTTCCTGTTGTCCTGTGCCATGCCGATGTTCTTCTCCTCATACACGGCCTCCAGTTCGGTGTGGAAACCTCGGATGACCATGTTCTGGAAACGGTCGGACTGCACCTTTGCCCAGTTCTCAATCTCGTTCGACGGGATGTTCTCCACATAGCAGGTCACATCGTTGCTGGTGAAGGCGTTGGTGCCCTCGCTGCCGATGGCAGACATCAGTTTGTCGTATTCGTTGGGGATGAAGTACTTGGCAGCGAGTTGCGACACGCTGTCAATCTCATGGTAGGCTTTCTTGCGTGCCTCAGGGTCGGTGAGGGTGCGGTAGACCTCATAGCGGGCCTCGATGTCATCAAGATAGGGAGCCTCAGCAACCGGATCGGAGACACCGAATTGCTTGGTGCCCTTGAACATGAGGTGCTCCAGGTAGTGGGCAAGGCCGGTGGTCTCTGCCGGGTCGTTGCGGGAACCGGTCTTGACGGCGATGTTGGCTTGCAGACGGGGTTTCTCCTTATTGACGGAGAGGTAGACCTTCAGTCCGTTGTCGAGGGTGTAGATGCGTGTCTGACTGAGGTCACCGGGCACGGTGACATACTTGTAGTCTTTGGCGCCGGCACTGAGAGCCATGAGCGCCGCACAGAAGAAAGTGAGGAATTTTTTCATTTTACTCGTATTTGTTTTCGTTTTCAAATGCTATCTCTTGGTCGAGTTGGCTGAGGAAGTTGTCGAGCACTTCGCGGTCCACGTCACCGAGTGCGTATTCCTTCTCAGCGTCGAGGCGTATCTCGGAAATCCACTTGCGCCTTGCAATGATATAGTCCTCGTGGATGCGCTCAGCGTCTTCCTCGGTGAGGGTTTCCAGGTTGTAGTAGTCGAGGATCATGCGGTAGGTCCATGTCCAGCGGTATTCGGAGTAGTTCTCATGGAGTTCATTGAAACGGTCGAGAATGTCGTAGATGTCGACGATGGTTCCGTTTTTGATGTCCTCGATCAGTCGGTTCTCTTCTGTCTCGGGCAGCAGCAATCCTGCCAGGTCGTTCCATTTTCCTGTTCCGATGGGACTCTTGGGCAGTTCGATGCGGTGCCGCTTGAGCACGGCGCCCATGTAGATGCGCAGCGCCATATCGTAGAGTTCGATGCCGAGTCTGAGGTGGTTGGCCTTGATGACATACTCATGATAGTTGTAGTTAGACACTTTCTCACCCGAGGCATCGCGGAGTTTCTCCAGCAGTTTCTTGCCTTCGAGGATCTCGCCTGCTGAGAACGGACTGAGCCAGTCGAAGTTGACAATGCTCTTCTGTCCGCTGGTGGGGCGTTTGTCGCGCTTGGGCCATTTGCGGATGTCGCGGTAGAGGCCCACGGTGGTGAGGTTGCGCCCAGGGTTGAGATACATGGTGTCGCTGTATGCGATGAGGTAGGAGAAAGGCAGGTTGCGTGTATCGGGATGGTACATCAGTTTGCCGAAGCACACGGAGAAGGTGCCAATCTGTGCGGGCATGAGGATGTAGGCACCGCTGGCGGTTTTCACGCCACGCTCGAGGATGCCGTAGTGCATGGGACCCATCTTGTAGGCATGGTTGCTGAAGTTGGTCGACGAACCGGCGTTGTAGAACGAGTACATGCCTCCGATGAGCAGTGAACTCTTGTGGTGGCTGGCAGAGAACGGTCCGCAGAAGGCGGCGCACGCCTCTCCGTTGGACATGAAACTGTTGGCGAAGAAGATACTGTTCTCTGCAGCGAACCCGTTGGTGATCTTGCATGCCTCGCCTACGAAGCAGTTCTCCAGTTTCACGCTGTTGAGGATGGAACTGCCGTCGTAGATGATGGAGTTCTCGCAGATGACGCCCGAACCGATATATACACTGGCCTCCGGGATGCTCTTGATGGAGCAGTCGCTCAGCCGGCAGGCTCCGTTCACCTCACAGTCATCATTGATGTGGGTGTTGGTGACCTCACCGGTGTTGATCACCTTGACGCGGTTGCCGATGGTACCCCTGTCGGGGACGCTGGCCTCCACCTCCTTACGGATAAGGTTGAGGATGGCCTTCATGAGTTGCTTGTCGCGGTAGTGGTTCACCATGAGGGCGGCGAGTTGACTGGTGAGTCCGTCGAAGAGCATGACGTTGCCGTCGCCCACCTCGTTGAGCACGGAGATGAGGTTGCCTTCTCCGAAGGTGGCACCCTCGGTGGTCTCGATGGTGTTGACATTGCTGATGTAGCACTCGTCGCCGATGGTATAGTTGTTGATGAAGTTGCCGATATTCTCGATGAGGCAGTCGTCACCGATGGTGACGTTGCGCAGGGTGGTGCTCTTGATGCCGCTGTGCTTGACAAAGCCTTTGCTGACTTCTATCTCTTTTCTGAAGGCCCCGATGCGCACCTCTCCATAGAATGAGGTGTTGCGCACAAAAGAGGGGTCGAACTCGGGTGCGACAGTGATGAGATCCCAGTCCTGTGCCTTGCATCCCCTGCTTTCGAGGATGCGAATCTCTTCTTGGGTGAGTGGTCTGTATTCCATTAAGAATTAAGAATTAGGAATTATGAATTAAGAATTAAGAATTAAGAATTATGATTACTCTATTTACTCATGATTTACTCATGGATGATGATTTGCTCATGGATGGACGTGATATCCTCATCCAAAACTATGAACCATGAACTATGAACTATGAACCATGAACTATTCCTCCTCCTCGCTGGGGTAGAGGAAGTCGTTGTAGGGATATTTCTGCACATGCAGTTCCCTAACGCGCATGTAGAGTGTGGAGCGCAACTCCTCAATGTTGGTCTTCTCCTTGGCGGAGATAAAGAGGCAGTTGTCGCCGAGTTTCGCCATCCAGGTGCGCCGCAGTTCATCGAGGGTGATGTTCTCGCGGGTAGGTGGCGTGAGGTCGTCAGGCTCCTTGTCCACCCAGTGGTAGGCGTCTATCTTGTTGAAGATGATCATCGACGGTTTGTCGCTGCAGCCCAATTCGCCGAGCGTTTTCTCCACCACGCTGATCTGTTCCTCGAAGTCGGGATGTGAGATGTCGACCACATGGAGCAGCAGGTCGGCCTCGCGGGTTTCGTCGAGGGTTGATTTGAATGAGTCGACCAGGTCGGTGGGGAGTTTGCGGATGAATCCTACCGTGTCGGCCAACAGGAAGGGCAGGTTTTCCACCACCACTTTCCTGACGGTGGTGTCGAGGGTGGCGAAGAGTTTGTTCTCAGCGAAGACCTCACTTTTGGAGAGCAGGTTCATCAGTGTCGATTTTCCTACATTGGTATAGCCTACGAGGGCGACACGGATGAGGCGTCCACGGTTTTTGCGCTGTGTGGTCTTCTGCTTGTCGATCTCAGCGAGACGCTGTTTGAGCAGGGTCATGCGCTGAAGGATGATACGGCGGTCCATCTCCAACTGTGTCTCACCAGGTCCACGGAGTCCCACCGAACCTTTTCCGCCTCCGGATCCCGAACCGCCGCCCTGGCGCTCAAGGTGTGTCCAGAGCCGTTGCAGGCGCGGAAGCATGTATCTATACTGAGCCAGTTCCACCTGCGTCTTGGCGTTGGCAGTCTGTGCCCTCATGGCGAAGATGTCGAGGATGAGTGAGGTGCGGTCGAGGATTTTCACCTTGAGCACCGACTCGATGTTGCGGATTTGCTTGGCGGTCAGTTCATCGTCGAAGATGACCATGCCCACCTCGCGCTCCGCGTCCTCCTCCGACTGGATGAAGTCGCGGATTTCCTCCAGTTTTCCCTTTCCTACGTATGTGACAGCACTTGGACCGCCCACGCGCTGTGTGAAACGCCGGATGGTGACGGCACCTGCAGTGTCGGCAAGAAACTCAAGTTCATCAAGATATTCCTTGGTCTTCGCCTCGTCTTGGTCTTTGGTGATAAGTCCCACAAGAATGGCGGTTTCGGCCTTGGCCTCGGATATGACAAATTCTTTCATTCTGATGTATTTGTATTATCTTGCAAAAGTAATAAATTAAAGCCATAATCCTTTGCCTTTCATCCAAAAAAATTTATTTGTTGTATAATGTATTTTTTCTGATGTGTCATTTCTGTTACGCAAACGTTTACGTTGTTTTTTGCGTTCAAAAGTGATTCTTTTTTGATTTATATCAATTTTTGTGTTACTTTTGCATCGCAAACACAAACGTTTTTCAAGGAATTAAAACTACACATAAGACAGACTACTGAAACATTCAATAAAAAGTCCTGACGGGAGTCAGGACTTTTTATTTGCACTGTCTCCAAATGGTTGATTTTTCGTTGCTGCATCATTTCCTCCCAAAAAAATTTTTTCATTTTTCTTGTTTTTTTTTCAAAAATAGTATTTTTGCAACTTGTTATCATAACAGGCTATTTTGATACATATTTATATAAGAATAACGTTTATAAAAGCAAAAAGACAATGAGACTGATTATTGAGAGCGACTACAAGAAAATGTCGAAATGGGCAGCCGAGCATGTGATTGCCCGTATCAATGCCGCCAATCCCACACCAGAGAAGCCTTTTGTACTGGGTCTTCCCACAGGTTCGTCACCCGAGAGTATGTATGCTGAGTTGGTGAAGGCCAACAAGGAGGGTAGGGTGTCCTTCAAGAATGTGCTCACCTTCAACATGGATGAGTATGTGAACCTCCCCGAGGACCATCCTGAGAGTTACCACTCATTTATGGCACGCAATCTCTTCGACCATATCGACTGCCCGAAAGAGAACATCCACATTCTCAACGGCAATGCCGAGGATTTGGCAGCAGAGTGCGCACATTATGAGGAGATGATTGCCGAGGCTGGCGGCATCGACCTGTTTATCGGAGGCATCGGTCCCGACGGACACATCGCTTTCAACGAGCCGGGTTCCTCGCTGTCTTCCAAGACCCGCGTGAAAACCCTCACCACCGATACCATCATTGCCAACTCTCGCTTCTTCGACAACGATATCAACAAGGTGCCCAAACTGGCGCTCACCGTGGGTGTGGGTACCGTGATGGCCGCCCGTGAGGTGATGATTCTGGTCAACGGCCACCACAAGGCACGTGCCCTGCAGGCTGCCGTCGAGGGAAGCGTCAACCATATGTGGACCATCAGCGCCCTGCAGATGCACCAGCACGGCATCATCGTCTGCGACGAGCCCGCCACAGATGAGTTGAAGGTCGGCACCTACCGCTACTTCAAGGATATCGAGAAGGATAACCTGATTTAATGCGTTTCCGTGGTGGGAATCAACCGCGAATCTGCTTATATGATCAAAAAGAATGACCGATTTGGACATCCAAATCGGTCATTCTTTTTGAATAGTGCTACAGTTTGCTGGCCAAGGAGATGACCTTTTGTTTGGTCTCCTCGGTTTTCTGCTCGTCCACTTTGGCGGTGACCACGCCCATATTCTCTACACTCCAATAGTTGCAGATGTCGCGGAACTCAGCAGTAGCCCCGTCATAGACCCCGGGGGAGTATGACGACATCAGGAGTGCCATCTTTTTCACCTTGGCGGGACTGTTTACACAGTACATACGCTGGATGGGCGCCTGAATCTGGGCGCAGAGGGTGAAGTAGTAGATGGGTGCAGCCAGCACCAATGCCTCGGCTTCGGCCATCAACGGGTAGATTTCCTGCATGTCATCTTTTTGGATGCAGGCACCATTGCCCTTGTTGTGGCAGTATTCGCAAGCCAAGCAACCTGCAATTTTCTTTTTCGACACATTCACCAGAGTCACCTCGTGACCAGCAGCCTCGGCAGCCTTCTTGTATTCTTCCGCCATCCAGGCGGTGTTGCCATTCGCACGTGGCGAGGCTTGTAGTATCAAAACCTTCATAATCGTAATCCTTTTGTTCTCGTTTATAATTTGCGTTTTTCTATTCTGTCAAGCGGACATTGCCATTACAGTTTCATCACCCGTTTCATCTCCAGGTTCTCATATCCCTCAGGGCAGTGGGTGGAGAGATATACGGTGGGATTGTCCTTGATGAACTCACGCACACGGTCGAGTGTCTGGCGGGCAGCGTCCTTGTCCTCGAAGACGATGCTCAGTTTGTTGGCTTTCAGGGCAGCATCACAATAGGTGACATCGCCGTGGAACATATAGAACAAACCGTCGTTCTCGGCAATAATAATGCTGTTGCCGTTGGTGTGGCCCTTGGCTTCGATGAACCAGATACCATCAGCCACCTGTTGGGCATTGGGGAAGTTCTTGTAAGGTTCGCCATACTGAGCGCGGACGATGTTGTCGCCTTGCAGTTTCATCGCGTCGGCATCCTCGGGAGAGATATACACCTTGGCATTGGGAAAATACTGCAGGGCAGCCGTGTGGTCAGGGTGCTTGTGGGTGATGAGGATTTTCGTCACCTGCTCCGGTTGGTAGCCAGCGGCAGCCAACGCCTCCATGTAGTCGGCCACCTTCTCACCCATATAGAGGGGTGCGCCAAGTTTCTTGGCAGGTGCCGCCATCCCAGTGTTGAAGCCAGTGTCAACGAGGATGACCTCATTGCCAGTGTCGATGAGGAAGTTTTGCAGACTGCTGCGGTAGATGATTTGCTCGTCAAACTTGTCTTTGCCCTCTTCACCGCCGAAGGCAAACGGCTGGTTCATGAAACCGCCATCGAACATGCGGATTGCTTTTATTTCCATAATGTTTTAAGTAGTTAGATTGCTGTGTTATAAATAAGTTGGGTTGTTTTTTTCATAGTCAATAAAGTAGAGGTAGAAGTATGTCGGAATGCTTCTACCCCTAATTTCAACTATTTAGCGGCTGGCTCCCACTTGCAGCGGACTGGCGATACGATGGCCCCCTCTTTTTTCAGTTCGGCAAAAGCCTTGTCCACTTCCTTGCGGTCGGCACCCAGCGTCTTGGTCACGTCACCTGCGGAGACGGGCTTGCCTGCCTCGCGCATGGCCTTTAATACTTGCTCTTTCATTATTATAATTAATAGTTTGTTTTAGAACTCTAAGGACGGGCATCTTATATAGAATACCAAATTGTTATACCTGAGAGAACAACCAGTTCTGCTGGCCAATCTTTTCAATTAACTCCAGTGCGCCCTGGCTCCAGTAAAGGTCTTCTTCCTCATCTTTCAAGTATGCGACCATAATCTCATAGGTCGATGGGTCGTTAATCAGTGTTTCGCAGCATTTGTAGAGCAGGTCCACTCCAGCCTTCTGAATATCGAGGTCGGCCTTGATGTACTCTACAGGGTCGCAGATGAGTGCGCGTTCTTTGGCTCCGTCGAACTTGATTTCGCCACCGAGGTCGAGGATGCGTTCAACGAACTTCTCCACCCATCCCATCTCCTCATTGAAATGGTCGATGTATTTCTGTCCTAACTTCTCTAATCCCTGTGCCTTGAAAATCTGACCTTGCAACTTGTGTACCAATGCACCTTCAGTCAGTCCTGTTGCGAAGAACTGCAGCGCCTCAATAGATTTCTTTGCGTCCATAATCTTTTTTGTCGTTTTAATTGATTGTTTATTATTTTCGTTCATAGGACTCATGTCGAGTCATATTTTTATGCAAAGAAACAACATTTTGCCTTATCATCCAAATCTGAAACGACACAAAAAATGTCTGAAACGATACAACTCACATTTATTCTTTGTATCTTTGTCGGCACAAACATCACATCACACGATATGTATAGTTTGCAAGAAGCATGGATTAAGATGCTCGGCCAACCTCCCTACAAGCATTGGGATGGTAGGATGTATTGCCAAGAGACCGACGCTGCCATTACCTTTCGTGCCAACATGACGCAAGGATATATGGCAGCCTACACCTTTACGCTCGTCATTAAGGGGTGGCTGACTATTGTATATAGCGGACGGGAACTGACCCTTCAGCCCAATGACCTCTACATCTATTCGCCCGGATTGGAGGTGACCATCCTGGCAGCATCAGAAGACTATCGGGGCATTTGTCTTCTGGCCGACGAACACGTCACCATCGAGTCGCCCACCGTCCATGACCTTGTCAACATAGCATACGCACCCATTTTACAATTGCATGAACCCAAGATATCCTTGCCTGACGAGGATGCCAGACGGATGGAGGAAAAGATGCGCGAGATAGTGGGCTATCTCCACTCCGACCACATCTACAAAACCAAAATTCTGCAGATGCTCTATGCTGTCTTCCTGCTCGATGTTCAGAGCGTACAGACGAAGGTTATCAGCCAGCGCCAGGTGTCACAGCGTGTCGAAGAAATTTTTCTCGGCTTCATCCGTCTGCTGCCCCGGCATTTCGCCGAGCATCACGACATCGCCTTCTATGCCTCTGCCCTCAACATCTCGACGGTATATCTGTCTCGGGTTGTCCGACAAGTCACAGGTCGCACAGTCATCGATTACATCAACCAGCACCTGTTGATGGAAGCATCCTATCTCCTGCGCACCACCTCACTCAGCATCTCCCAGATAGCCGAGCGCCTCCACTTCGCCGACTTCTCGTCGTTCAGTAAGTTCTTCTCGCGAAAAAAAGGCATTTCGCCGAAAGACTATCGCAAGCGATAGGAAGTAGTTTGAGAAATATTGATTCGATGATGAAGTGTTTCTCAAAATAGGATGATTTTGTCAGTGTTTAGTGACGCTTTTCTCAATAATAATATGTATTTTTGCAAAAACAAACACCTATAATCATGAAGAAAATATTGTTTTTGACCACAGTGATGTCGCTGGCAGCAATATGCGGCGCAGTAGCACAAGATGCCAACCAGATGACAGATGCGAGAGTGAAATCTCCCGACGGACGGGTGGAGGTGGTGGTCGCTGCCCAACCCGGCAAGACCTCACCTTGCTATTCCGTGACCTACGACGGGAAACCTTTTATTCTGGAGTCCTCGTTGGGATTGGTGGCCGATATAGGCGATTTCAGCACGGATATGCGTGTGGTCGGTACCGACAGCAAGGATGTGGAGAAAGACTACACCATGCCGCAGGTCAAGGCATCGCATATCCGTTACAAGGCCCATCAGATGGATGTCAGGCTGAAGAACCGAGAGGATCGGGAGATGGTCGTCACTTTCCTTGTGTCTGACAATGACGTGGCGTTCCGCTACACCATCCCCCGTCCCAAGGGAGACAACCCCAAGTGCGCCATTATCCAGCGTGAGACAACCTCTTTCCGCTTCCCCGATGGCACCACCACCTTCCTCTGTCCCCAGATAGGTCCGATGACGGGGTGGGAGCGCACCAAACCCTCCTATGAGGAGGACTACCGTGCAGACGTTCCCATGACGGAGAAGTCACGTTTCGGTCTGGGCTATACCTTCCCCTGCCTTTTCCGTCTCGGCAGCGACGGATGGGCACTGGTGAGCGAGACGGGTGTGTCGAGTGCCTACTGTGGTTCGCGCCTGAGCGACTACGACCCGCAGAAAGGCTATACGATCGCCTTCCCCGAGCAAGGTGAATGGAACGGCATCGGCAGTGCCTCACCAGGCATCCCACTTCCGGGCAGCACTCCCTGGCGCACCATCACCATCGGCAAGACTTTGCAGCCCATCGTCGAGACCACCATTCCCTATGACGTGGTGGAACCGCTTTATCAACCCACCCAACCATTCAACCCAGGATGTTACACCTGGAGTTGGCTCATCTGGCAGGACAATTCCATCAATTACGACGACCAGGTGCAGTTCATCGACCTTGCCTCAGAGATGGGCTTTGAGTTCTGCCTGGT
Organism: Prevotella sp.; assembly: GCA_016281815.1. Taxonomy (GTDB): domain Bacteria; phylum Bacteroidota; class Bacteroidia; order Bacteroidales; family Bacteroidaceae; genus Prevotella. Next base: position 50,153 of record JAEEJK010000003.1, read on the forward strand.
GGACAACTGGTGGGACCAGAACATCGGTCGGGAGCGCATCGCCGAACTGTCGCGCTATGCTCAGTCAAAGGGCGTGCGGCTCATGCTGTGGTACAACTCCAACGGTTTTTGGAACGATGCTCCGCAGACACCCCGCGACTGCATGTCCACTTCCTATGCCCGGGAGCGCGAGATGAGTTGGCTCAAGAGCATTGGCGTGGCTGGCATCAAGGTGGATTTCTTCGGCAGCGACAAACAGGAGACGATGCGCCTCTATGAGGACATCCTTGCCGACGCCAACCGCTATGGGCTGCAGGTGGTCTTCCACGGTTGCACCATCCCGAGAGGATGGGAGCGCATGTATCCCAACTATGTGGCGAGCGAGGCGGCATTGGCATCCGAGAACGTGTATTTCTCGCAGAGCCATTGTGATACGGAGGGTTTCGAACTCACCATGCACCCCTTCTCACGCAATGCCGTGGGAACACTCGACTGGGGCGGCGTCATCATGAACCGCCGCATGAGCCGTGACAACAAAAGCCGCAACTACCGCCGCACGTCCGACACGTTCGAGATGGCATCGGGCATCGTCATCCAGACGGCGGTCAACTGCGTGGCGATGCAGCCCAACAACCTCAGCGAACTGCCTCAGTTTGAACTGGACTTCCTCCGTAAGATGCCCACCACATGGGATGAGACACGTTTTATCGATGGCTATCCCACTCGTTATGCCATCATTGCCCGCCGCCATGGCGATACCTGGTATGTGGGAGGACTCAACGGCACCAAGGAGACAATGACGCTCACCCTCGACCTGCCCATGTTGGCTGGACAGACAGTGACTTATTACACCGACCGCCCGGCCGCCAAGGCAGAGAATGCCCTGCCGGAGCCTGAGGTACGCACACTCAAGGTGGACAAGAAGGGACGTGCCAAGGTGACCCTCCAACCGATGGGTGGAGTGATTATGGTAAATTGAAGATTGAAGATTGAAGATTGAAAACTTGCCATCAAACTTTTATCCTTTATCACCCAAAAAAAGAAATGAGGCTTTGGCCTCATTTCTTTTTTCCTTTATAACTTGTGCGGTGTGTCTCGTAGTTCTTGAAAGGTACGCTTGCACGGGGCACATCCATCTTGATGGGGTAATCGGTTTCGGGACTGCTCATCCAATGGGCGATGCCGTCTACCCAAAGGGCTGCTGCCTGGAAGGTGGGATGGATGCCGTCGGGACCGCGTGAGATGCGCAGGTCATAACTGTCGTAGAACCTCGTCGTGCCCACGTTCTGCCTGATCATGTTGACAATGCCGGGGTCTCGGCTGATGCTGCGCAGCGTCACCGGACCTATCCACACGAAGGGCACGTTGCCTATCTCACGCATGATTTCCTGTACTGCCTCAGAGCGTGCTGTGATGTCGTGGTAGCCGAGGTCATTGGTCCCTAAGCATACGATGACAAAGGTGGGGTCTACCTTTTTCATCAGTCGGGGGAGTTCGGTGGTATATGCCCAACTCTTGGTGGTGGAGCCATACCAGATGGATGTGAACAGTGTATGTCCGTTGGCTGCGGCATAGTCGTTGAAGCGTCTTCCTACTCCGTCGAGCATGGAGTCGCCGATGAGCAGGATGCGGTGCTGCTGGGGCTGGTTGTCTTGCTTCACTGTCACTTGTTCCACACTTTCTCCTTCCATGATCTTGTCATAGACCACCTCAAGACTGTCAAGGATGCCCTGCGCCATGATGTATGGTGCGACGACTGTCAGGGCCAAAGCCGCTAAAAGAATTTTTCTCATGATTTTTCAATTATTACTCGTTTTGTTATTATCTTTTTCTCACGAATTATCGAATTTTTGTGTGCCCAGGAATTCTCTGATTCTGTTTTTCTCACGAATTATCGAATTGTCGAATTTTTTGGTGTTCACCAATTCTTTAATTCTCTAATTCGGGATTATTTTTCTCACGAATTTTCGAATTCAAGAATTTTTCTTGTGCTCACCAATTCTCTAATTCGGGATTACTTTTTTCTCACGAATTATCGAATTGTCGAATTATTCTGTGCTCACCAATTCTCTAATTCTCTAATTCGGGACTTCTTCATCTCACGAATTCTTGTACTGTTCAGATACTGTTCTTTGAATATTATCATTTTTTCAATTGTGTTAATATTTAACTTCGTTCATACTCTAAAATTAGGGATTAATATTTACTTTTGATTCAGTTTATAGTTGGGACGATTTGGGAAAAACTTGTATTGAAGACTTGTTGTTCCAAAATTGAGTAAAAGACCTAATCGGTGATTACCGACATGAATATAATTGATAATTTGGGATTCATACTCTCCTGTAATATCAACATTCGCCTTAAGTTCTACACCTATTTTACCATAACATAGAAAATCATAGAAGTAATCATGCTCCAACTCCACCCCATGATAGGTCAGTTTTATATGTTTCTCCCGCTCATAAGGAATCTCGTTTTCTTTAAGCAATACTTCATATGCATCTTGGTAAACTTTTTCCTTAAATCCACATCCTAACTCACGATGCAAGAGCATAGCTAAACCAAGCAAGATCTTTGATTCGTCTTTATAAATGTAATCTTCCATATATTCAAACTTTTCAATTTTCTTAATTTCTAATTCGGGATTACCGTTTTCCTCACGAATTGTTGAATTGTCGAATTTTTATGTGCTCATGAATTCTCTAATTCTCTAATTCGGGATTACCGTTTTTCTCACGAATTGTCGAATTGTCGAATTTTTTGTGCTCACCAATTCTTTAATTGACTTCCGCTTCGCCCGTCGACCGTTGGTTCTCTAATTCGGGATTATTGTTTTTCTCACGAATTGTTGAATTGTCGAATTTTTTGTACTCATGAATTCTCTAATTCTCTAATTCGGGATTACCGTTTTTCTCACGAATTGTCGAATTGTCGATTTTTTGTGCTCACCAA
>JAEEJK010000021.1 GCA_016281815.1 Prevotella sp.
ATCGTGGGGACGGGGAAATTGATACGTTTTTCGAAAAACTATTTGTGGAATGGGAAAAAAGAAATAGATTTGCAAATAAAATGTGCGACTATGGCAAGAAAGGCGAGGAAACACAGAACTAAAGTTTCATGCTTGATTAAGAGAATCATCGGGGAATCATCGGGACAGGTTTTTGATTCTTCGGCTCACCCGGGAGCGCGGGCGTCCCGCCCACTATTGATGCGGACGGGGACGTCCGCGCTCCTATATGAAACATGAAATGACAGCTGATGAATAGCGGGATGCAGTGAATTCAATTCATTTTATTGTCTTTCTTTTTGAAGAATGGAGCGAATGATGTATATTTGCAAAGATGCTGGATGCCAAGCACTTTGGCAGATCATGAGCCAAAGAATGAATACAAATATGAAAACGAATACGAAAACGGATCAAATTCTCCGACCCAGTGATTCACTACAGACAATAGAGAAAAAGCATGGGAGGGAATCAAAAACCTGTCCCTATGATTTCCCCAGACACCTGTAGTCAGCCAGGGCACCTCTAAAACGCATATTCCCACATCAGAAGAAATGCCTGAGGAGACACCCGTTTATACACAGGTTTCTTCCTCTTCTCCCTCCATTCGGAAGAAGAAGGGCGTGAAGATGGAAAGGGTTCCTCAGCAGCCAACCCCTCATTCGGAAGAGGAGACAGTCCTGTCCGACAGCATTCCCATTCTGCCGTCTGACAGCATGACCATTCTCCCAACAGAGACGACGCAGTCCAAAGAAGAAAAGCTTCGCGGGGACACCGTCGCTCATCCGCAGGCTCCATGGACAATCATAGAAGACCAAATGGCCTATCATCCAGATAAGGAACCTCATCAGTGGAACGTCAGTCTGGCATACAGCGGCCTAATGAAGGGGCGCGACAATTTCATGGCCTCAGCTTCCGTCGGTGGCAGCATGCTTGTTGATAGAAAGAACATGTCTGCCTCTGCACCCCATCAGTTCAGCAATTGGGCAGAATATGTCAACTATCTCAAGGCCTCATTCCCTGATGGCAGTGACGAGGAGACACGGTCACTGATACTCATTGCCTCCCAAAACATTTCTGTCAACAATGGGGCGATTGAGGCCCGCTATGAGCATCAAATTCCCATCACCCTGCAACTGATGCTCAGCCGCCAGATTTCAGAAAAAGCCTCCATCGAGACAGGTCTCAGTTACACCCAACTGAATTCAACCATCACTACCGGCAGCAGCAGCGCCAATATTCAGGAACATCAAAAGCTGCGCTATGTGGGTATCCCGATCCGTTTTGGATGGACATGGTATGACAAAGCCCGTCTCCGCTTCTACTCCTCGGCGGGAGGGATGCTTGAGATCCCAATACACAGCACCGTCGATGTGCGCCATTTCTATAATGGAACGAATACATTCCAAAAAGAGGTGTCGCCCCATGTGCCGGTGCAGTGGTCTGTCTCACTCGGTCTCGGAGCACAATATAATGTCACGCCCTATCTCGGCATCTACTTGGAGCCCAGCCTGCAGTATTTCATCAACAATGGCAGTGGCCTCAAGACCTACCGCACGGAACACCCGTTTGAGTTCACCCTGCCTCTCGGCCTCCGCTTCCACTGGTAATTCCAACACAAAGGCACAGAGTTACAGAGTTTTTTCTCTGTATCTCTGTGCCTCTGTGTTTCTGAACCTATATTTCTCTGTATCTCTGTACCTCTGTGTTGAAATCAAAAAAAACTCCACACGGCACAACGTGCCAGTGTGGAGCCAAGATCTTTTGCCTGAACAGATTATCTGCGGAGACCCAGTGCCTTGATGATGGCACGGTAGCGGCTGATGTCGCGGTCGTACAGATAGTTGAGCAGGGCACGGCGTTTTCCTACCAACTGGGTCAGAGACCGTGCGGTAGTATAATCTTTACGGTTCTTTTTCAAGTGCTCCGTCAAATGGGATATACGGTATGAGAACAATGCTATCTGGCTTTCTGGTGAACCAGTATCAGAGTTAGACTTTCCGTATTTTCCAAAGATCTCTTCTTTTTTTGCCTTGTCTAAATACATCTTGTTTGGGTTAAAAATTGAATAAAAATATCACTTGCATCAAATGCGGGTGCAAAATTACACAAAAAAAATAACCCAACAAACTTTTTTCAATTAATTTTGGCAATTATATCCGCTTTTTACTCTATAAATCAGTTTTTTGCAGTATCTTTGCACCCGATTTTACAGACTGAATCCAACTTAGGAATAGATTTTTTAAGGTAAAGACAATGCAAGACATCAGGAATATCGCCATCATCGCACATGTCGATCATGGCAAGACCACATTGGTTGACAAAATGATGCTCGCCGGCAATCTTTTCAGAGAGGGAAAGGAAATCGGCAACCAAGTACTCGACAGCAATGACCTCGAACGTGAGCGAGGCATCACCATCCTCTCAAAAAATGTATCCATCAACTACAAGGGCACTAAAATCAACATCATCGACACTCCGGGACACGCTGACTTCGGCGGTGAGGTGGAGCGTGTGCTCAACATGGCCGACGGCTGTCTGCTGCTTGTTGATGCCTTCGAGGGACCGATGCCCCAGACTCGTTTCGTGCTGCAGAAAGCGTTGGAGATCGGCCTCAAGCCCATCGTTGTGGTCAACAAGGTGGACAAGCCCAACTGCAGGCCTGAGGAGGTATATGAGATGGTGTTCGACCTGATGTTTGCACTCAATGCTACGGAGGACCAACTCGATTTCCCCGTGGTGTACGGAAGTGCCAAAAACGGATGGATGGGGGAGGACTACAACACCCCCACCAATGACATTACATACCTGCTCGACAAAATCGTGGAGGTCATACCGGCTCCTGACTATCTGGAAGGAACACCGCAGATGCTCATCACCTCGCTTGACTACTCCAACTACACCGGGCGCATCGCCGTGGGAAGGGTTCACCGAGGCAAACTCACCGAGGGCATGAACATCACCATCGCACATCGCGACGGGTCGAAGGAGAAGACAAAGATCAAGGAACTCCATACCTTTGAGGGAATGGGGCATGTGCGCACCAACGAGGTGGGGAGCGGAGACATCTGCGCCATCATCGGACTGGAGCACTTCGAAATCGGCGATACCATCTGCGACTTCGAGAATCCTGATCCGCTGCCTCCTATCACCATCGATGAGCCTACCATGAGCATGCTCTTCACCATCAACGACTCACCGTTCTTCGGACGTGAGGGCAAATGGTGTACGTCAAGGCATATCAACGAGCGCCTGCAAAAGGAACTGGAGAAGAACCTCGCTCTCAAGGTGGAGGAACTCGAGGGCTACACTGACCGCTGGATAGTCAGCGGACGTGGCGTGCTACATCTCTCCGTGCTCATCGAGACCATGCGCCGCGAGGGATATGAACTGCAGGTGGGACAGCCGCAGGTCATCTACAAGGAAATCGATGGCGTGCGCTGCGAACCGATTGAGGAACTCACCATCAACGTGCCGGATGAGTTTGCCAGCAAGATGATTGATATGGTGACGCGACGCAAGGGTGAGGTTACCTCGATGGAGTCGCAGGGCGAGCGTACCAATATCGCTTTCGACATCCCCTCACGAGGCATCATCGGTCTGCGTACCAACGTGCTCACTGCCAGCCAGGGGGAGGCCATCATGGCACATCGATACAAGGAGTACCAGCCTTACAAGGGCGACATCTCACGCCGTGTAAACGGTTCGATGGTGGCGATGGAGACGGGTACGGCATTCGCCTATTCCATCGACAAACTGCAGGACCGAGGCAAGTTCTTCATCGACCCGGGTGAGGAAGTGTATGCCGGACAGGTGGTGGGCGAGCACGTGCATGACAACGACCTCGTCATCAACGTCACCAAGGCCAAGCAACTCACCAACGTACGTGCCAGCGGCAGCGACGAGAAAGCACGCATCATCCCCAAGGTGGTGATGAGCCTCGAGGAGTATCTGGAATATATCAAGAGCGATGAACTGGTGGAGGTGACGCCCAAGAGCATGCGCATCCGCAAAGCCATCCTCGACCACAATGAGCGCAAACGCGCCAATATGGACAAATAATCATACAAGGATATGCGTATCGGTGTAATCGTAGCCATGGACAAGGAGTTTGTCCAACTCCGAGAAATCCTCAGCGATGCTGAGGAGAAAACAGTGGGAAGGCAATCCTTCGTCATTGGAAAGACCGGCGACAAGGAGGTCATCCTGCAGAAATGCGGCATCGGAAAGGTGAATGCCACGGTGGGAACGGTGGAGATGATCCACGCTTTCCAACCCGACATCATCATTTCCACTGGATGCGCCGGTGGTGCCGATACCAATCTTCAGGTCACCGATGTGGTGGTGGGCACTCACTATGTCTTCCACGACGTGTACTGTGGCAGCGAGGTGGCCTACGGACAGATGGTGGGCATGCCGGCAGATTTCAAGGCTGATGAAGGACTGATAGAGAAGGCTCTGCAACTCAAGGGTACGGCCAAGGTACATGCCGGACTGATGGTAAGCGGCGACTGGTTTGTCGATTCCCGCGAGAAGATGAGCGACATCCTCGGCCTTTTCCCACAAGCCATGGCGGTGGATATGGAAAGTTGCGCCATCGCGCAGGTGTGCTACCTTTATGGGGTGCCTTTCGTCTCTTTCCGCGTCATCAGCGATGTGCCGCTCAGCGATCACAAGGCAGCGCAGTATTTCGACTTCTGGAGCACGATGGCCAACGGGTCGTTTGAGGTGACACGGGCGTTCATCCACTCCATTTAGGACAAAGGAAAAAACTTTTTCCAACATCGGTTGCAGGTTGTGAAAATTATTGATTACTTTTGCAGGGTGTAATAAGATACTCAACTAAATCAATAGAAATATGAAAAATCTGGATTGGGCAAATCTGTCGTTTGGCTATATGCCGACTGACTACAATGTGCGTTGCTACTACCGCGACGGAAAATGGGGCGAGATTGAGATCTGCTCCGATGAGTTCATCAAACTGCACATGGCCGCCACGAGCCTTCACTATGGACAGGAGGCTTTCGAGGGACTCAAGGCATATCGCTGTCCCGACGGCAAGGTGCGCACATTCCGCTCTGACGAGAATGCCGCACGCCTGCAGCGCACATGCCGTGGCATCATGATGCCGGAGGTGCCCACAGAACTGTTTGAGGAGATGGTGGCCAAGGTGGTGAGGCTCAACCAGGAGTATATCCCCACCTACGAGAGCGGAGCCACACTCTACATCCGTCCGCTCCTCATCGGTACATCAGCCCAGGTGGGTGTGCATCCCGCCAAGGAATACCTATTCCTGATTTTCGTCACTCCTGTGGGACCGTACTTCAAGGGCGGATTCTCCACCAATCCGTATGTCATCATACGCGACTTCGACCGTGCAGCACCGCTGGGTACAGGATGTTATAAGGTGGGTGGCAACTATGCCGCTTCGCTCTTTGCCAACAATGTGGCGCATGAGAAAGGCTACGCTTGCGAGTTCTATCTCGATGCCAAGGAGAAGAAATACATGGATGAGTGCGGTGCCGCCAATTTCTTCGGCATCAAGGACAACACCTATGTCACTCCGAAATCGACATCCATCCTTCCCAGCATCACCAACAAGAGCCTCATGCAATTGGCTGAGGACCTCGGTCTGAAGGTGGAGCGCAGGCCTATCCCCGAGGAGGAACTGGAGACCTTCGAGGAGGCTGGTGCTTGCGGAACTGCTGCCGTCATCAGTCCCATCTCCTATATCGATGACCTCGACACGGGCAAGCGTTATGACTTCGGAACGGAGCCTGGACCCATCTCGAAGAAACTCTACGAGACACTCCGCGGCATCCAATACGGTACCATCGAGGACAAGCACGGGTGGACTAAAGTAATCATTGGATGAGCAAAGGAAAACTGGCGAAGTTCGCCGACATGGAAAAATATGAGAACGTGTTCCAATACCCTTTTTCGGTAGTGGAACACGTTCCTTTTGACATGCAGGGTCGCTGGCGGGAAGACTATTTCCACAACGACCATCCCATCGTGCTGGAACTGGGGTGCGGCAAAGGGGAATACACCGTGGGACTGGCACGCATGTTTCCCGACATCAATTTTATCGGTGTGGATATCAAGGGCGCACGCATGTGGACAGGGGCAACGCAGGCGCTGAACGAGGGCCTGGGCAACGTGGCTTTTCTGCGCACCAACATCGAAATCATCGAGCGCTTCTTCTCGCCGGGCGAGGTGCAGGAGATATGGCTCACTTTCAGTGACCCACAGATGAAGAATCCCAGGAAACGCCTCACCAGTACTTTCTTCATGGAGCGTTACCGCAAATTCCTCGTCGACGGGGGCATCGTACATTTGAAGACAGATTCCAAATTCCTCTTTACCTATACACGCCTCATGGTGGAGAAAAACGGTCTGCCCATGCTGCTATGCACCGATGATCTCTATCATTTTGAGCAGGTGGACGAGGCGACACGCCAAATCCTCTCCATTCACACCTATTATGAGAATATGTGGATAGAGCGGGGACTCAATATCAAATACATGAAATTCCGCCTGCCGCACGAAGGCTTGCTTGAGGAATCGGAGGTGGAGATACCGCTCGATGACTACCGCAGTTACAGGCGCGACAAGCGGTCTTCGCTGGAGAAGGCCAAATAATACACTTTATTTCAATCTCTTGCGTATCCACTCCATCTGTCCGCGGTTGGTGGCATCGGAGGTCCAGTGCTCATTGATGGGGGTGATGAGACTCTCTTTCTCGCAGGTCAGCGTGTTCCAAACCGCATAGGAAGTGGTGGGCGGACAGGTGTCGTCATTGAATCCCCAGGTGAGATAAGTGGGACAGGTGACGTGACGGGCGAAGTTCACCACATCATAATATGACATGGTGCGTATGTTTGCCTCGCTGTACATCCCCTCCTCGGCCTTGAAATGGGGATAACCACTGGTGTGGCCCACGCTGCCGGCGGCCATGTCGCTCAGGGCAGGATGGTTGGCGACACAACATGTCACCCGTTTGTCGAGTGCGGCAGCGATGAGCGAGAGGGCACCTCCCTGGCTTCCGCCCATGACGGCCACATTGCGGCCGTCCCATTCGGGCAGTGAGGTGAGAAAGTCGATGCAGCGCACCAAACCCAGGTAGACATGGCGCATGTAGTAATGTTCGGGGGAGTCAAGCCCCATCTCAAGATATTCGCTGAAGGCGGAGCGGATATCGGCAAAATCTTCCTCGTTCATCGTGGGGCGCATGCCGTGGATTTCGGTCACGAAACGTATCATACCAGCCTGTTGATAGTAGGGGCGGGAGGTCACTTCCTTGATGGTCTTCACACCGGCTCCGGGAGGGGTGAGCACCACAGGACAGGTGCCTGGTTGGGCCTTTTTCGGAACGAGCAGGTAGCCATAGAGCCAGTGACGGCGGTCTACTTGCAGTTTGATGAGATACGCATCCTCCACATCGTCGCACATCTCCTTGACCAACTCCTTGGTATATTTCATCGGAATTTTCTGGTTTTCGGCCAAGGATTTCTGCCAGAAATCGAGAAAGTCCTTGGGCTCTTGGGTGAAGGGAACAATTTTCTCGGGTGAGAATCCCACTTTCACATGGTGGCGGTAAGTGGTGCCATCAAGGGTCGTGGTCAGGCGGAGGTCGCGGAAGCCCGGACTTTTGCTTGTGCCCATGTCGATGGTGGCACGGCCGTTGCGCAGGGTCACTTTGCCGCTTTTGTCACTTTTGAGAAGGTCACCTCCGATGCTGTATTCCACTACGGCATCACGGGGAATGCCGTACTTGTAGAACTGCACCTCGATGGTGGCTTTTTCGCCAGTTTGGTATATCCAGTCGGCATGGTCGGGAACGGTCACCCACAGGTAATCGCTGCGATAAGGATAATTCTCGGCTTGCGTTGGAGTGATGAGGCAAATACTGAGCAAAAGGACAAGAAAAAGATACTTTTTCATTGGATGGTGTTTTAGATAAGTTTTTATAGTTTGTGGATAGGGCCTTCCGTGCCCTTATGAGGCTTGAGACCTCCAATCGTAGTTTATCATGCAAAATTAAGGTTTTTCCCGCACTTTTTACCCAATAATAATGATTTTTGAGTCGGAAAGAGACTAATTCACAAAATATTCTGTATTTTTGCATATTATTTACAATTAAAATTGATAGAAATGAGAAAATTTTTGATGATTATGATGCTGATGCTGACCGCCAACGTACTGATGGCCAAGGACATCCGCACCTTGGTGGTGACCACCAATCCCCAAATGCATTGCCCGAAATGTGAAAACCAAGTGAAAAATGGCCTCAAAGATTTGAAGGGTATCAAGTCGGTGGAGACCAGCGTGGCTGACCAGACCGTGACCATCCAGTATAATGCCAAGAAAGTCTCAGAGGAGCAAATTATCCAGACACTTGACGGAATCGGCAGAAAGGCACGCAAACTCGCCGATGGTGAGAAGGTAGCCCGTGAGGCACATGAGTGCAGTGAGAAATCCGAGGGGGGAGACTGCAAGTAATGACGCTTTATCCCCAGTTGATTTTCGACGCACTGGCCACCGTCACCTATCCGGGCACCAAGAAAAGCCTGATAGAGAGTGAGATGGTGGCCGACAATATGCGCATCGATGGCATGAAGGTGTCGTTCTCCCTTGTCTTTCCAAGGGAGACAGATCCTTTTTTGAAATCCACCCTCAAGGCGGCGGAAGCGGCCATCCATTATCATGTGGACAAGGATGTGGTGGTGGAAATCACACCTGAGTTCAAGGCCAAACAAGCACCCAAACCAGAAAAACTGCTGCCGCAGGTGAAGAACATCATCGCGGTCAGTTCCGGAAAAGGTGGGGTGGGCAAGAGCACGGTAGCCGTCAACCTCGCCATCTCTTTGGCAAGGCTGGGATATCAGGTGGGATTGCTCGACACAGACATTTTCGGTCCCTCAGTGCCCAAGATGTTCGGTGTGGAGGATGCCAGGCCTTATGCCGTGGAGGTGGACGGCAGGCATCTCATCGAACCCATCACGCAGTATGGGGTGAAACTGCTCAGTATCGGCTTCTTCGTCAGTCCGGAGACAGCCACACTCTGGCGGGGTGCCATGGCATGCAATGCCCTGAAACAACTGCTGGAAGATGCTGACTGGGGTGAACTTGACTATCTTATCCTCGACACCCCGCCGGGCACGAGTGACATCCATCTGTCGCTGTTGCAACTGCTCGACATCACAGGGGCTGTCATCGTCAGCACTCCGCAGGCGGTGGCACTCGCTGATGCCAGGAAGGGTATCGACATGTATCTCAACGAGAAGGTCAATGTGCCCATCCTCGGATTGGTGGAGAACATGGCTTGGTTTACACCGGCAGAACTCCCACAAAACCGCTATTACATCTTTGGAAAGGAAGGATGTAAAAAACTCGCAGCGGAGATGAGCATTCCCCTGCTGGCACAGATTCCTGTGGTGCAGAGCATCTGTGAGAATGGTGACTCGGGTACACCGGCAGCACTCAACATTGAGACGGCGACAGGTCAGGCTTTCCTCAACCTTGCACAGGCGGTGCTCTCCGTGTCAAGGCGAAAGTCCGCTAAAATGAATTCATAGAGAAGACCATGCTTTATATGAAGAATCTGACAAAGAGGCTACAACAATGGATGACATTCGCTTGCTTGTCGGCATGCCTCTCTTTGGTTTCTTGCGCCGATTTGTTCAGTACCATTGTGGAGTCTGATTTGACGTATGCTGTGAACAAAGCCAAACCCACAGATTCGAAAAGCAAGAAAGCCCGTGAGAAAGAGGAGCAGCAACTGAGACAGGAGGGCAAATGTCCTACCTGCCACGGCATGGGCAAGACTCTCGACGGGCGCTATGACTGCCCTAAGTGCAATGGAACAGGAAAAATAACGGAAGCAAACTAAAAACGCAGCGGCTTTGCCCGTTGATCATAGGCTATCCCAAGCGTCTGAGGACTTTTCCCAGACACTTGGGATGTGTTTATCTCCCTCAACAAAAAAGTGTCTTATAATGCTTTACATTGTTGTTTTTTTTTATGATTTTAGGGAAAAAATGAAATAGGTATTGTTTTTTTTACTATTTTTGCGATAATTATCAGCCCTCATGATTACCAAAGGTAAAGATCTCTACTATGCGAAAGACAAACATTCTATACAAGGTGTATGATCTCTATGCTGATGGCTTCCGCAACATGACGTTGGGGAAAACGTTGTGGGCTGTCATTCTCATCAAACTGTTCATCATATTTGTTGTCCTAAAACTCTTCTTTTTTCCGAATTACATCAAACAACATTCCCAGGAAGGTGAGGAGGCAGAGTTTGTGAGTTCGGAGATAATAGGGAGGACCACACAGGAAATGGAATAATCTCACAAATATAAAGGCTTATGCAAAACATCTTATTAAACATTGATGGGGAAATGGTCAACTGGGCAAGGGCTCAGTTTGCCATCACAGCAATCTACCATTGGCTCTTTGTCCCTTTAACCTTGGGACTGGCAGTGATCATGGGAATCATGGAGACCTGCTACTACCGCACCAAAAATGTTTTTTGGAAGGATGCGGCCAAATTCTGGCAGAAACTGTTCGGTGTCAACTTTGCCATGGGAGTGGCTACCGGTATCATCCTGGAATTTGAGTTCGGTACCAACTGGAGCAACTATTCCTGGTTCGTGGGGGATATCTTCGGAGCACCTTTGGCAATAGAGGGCATCGTCGCTTTCTTCATGGAATCTACTTTCGTGGCTGTTATGTATTTCGGATGGAAAAAGGTCTCCGCCGGTTTCCATCTGGCTTCCACATGGCTCACAGGACTGGGGGCCACCATCTCTGCTTGGTGGATCTTGGTGGCTAACTCATGGATGCAGTATCCTGTGGGATGTGAGTTCAATCCGGATACCATGCGCAATGAGATGGTCTCTTTCTCTCAGGTGGCTTTGTCTCCATTTGCTATCGACAAGTTTTGCCATACCGTCACGTCGGCGTGGATTATCGGTGCATTGTTTGCGGTGGCTGTCAGCGCGTACTACCTGCTGAGGAACCGGGAGCGCAGACTCGCTGTCGAGAGCATCAAAATCGGTGGAATCGTAGGTTTGGTGGCATCTGTGCTCGCTGCTGTCACGGGCGACCACTCTGCGTATACTGTGGCTCAGGTGCAGCCCATGAAACTGGCTGCCATGGAGGCTCTCTATGACGGAGGTGAGGGACAGAGCCTCACAGCCATCGCGTGGGTCAACCCCTTCAGTCAGCCTGATTATAAGAAGGGTGGGGAGGCCCCGCTGAGAATCGGGATTCCCAACATGTTGTCGTTCATGGCCACCCATGACTTCCATGGCTATGTGCCGGGTGTCAATGACATCATCAAAGGCGGATATAAGGATGCCTTCGGAGAAGTGCAACCGTCGCTGAAGGAGAAAATAGAGCGTGGAAAGAAAGCCATCACGGCTTTGGGCAATTACAGGACACTGAAGACACAGGCAAGAAACCAAACCACCCCTGCTCAGGAGAAACAACTGGCGGATTACGAACAGACTATCAGAGACAATATGAAGTATTTCGGATATGGGTACATCAACGATGCCGAAAAGGATGCGGATAAGACAGTTCCGTACATCCCACTTTGTTTCTATACATTCCGCATCATGGTGGGGTTGGGGTGCCTTTTCATCTTGTTCTTCGCCATTACGCTTTTCCTGGTCTACAAGAAGGATATCACAGTCGGAAAATGGTGGATGTGGATGGCCATCGCATTGCTGCCCTTAGGTTATGTGGCCAGTGAATCGGGGTGGCTTGTGGCTGAATTCGGAAGACAGCCGTGGACCATTCAGGATATGATGCCCACATGGATCGGAGTGAGCGAACTGTCGGCCAATTCGGTGATGCTCACCTTCTTCATGTTCCTTGCACTTTTCACTGCCTTGTTGATAGTGGAAATCAATATTCTCTGCAAGCAAATCAAAAAGGGACCGGAATATACCAAGTAGCAAAGGTCCTAACGAAACACATCAACTCAAAATAATACATTATGTCTTACGAGTTCATGCAACATTATTGGTGGTTCCTGGTTTCCTTGCTTGGAGCCCTGTTGGTATTCCTCATGTTTGTGCAGGGTGCCAATTCCTTGATCTTCAGCCTTGGGGCAGACGACACAGAACGGAGGATGCTCATCAACTCCACTGGGAGGAAGTGGGAATTCACTTTCACCACTCTCGTCACTTTCGGAGGCGCTTTCTTCGCTTCATTCCCTCTGTTCTACAGTACCAGTTTCGGAGGTGCCTATTGGCTCTGGATGCTGATTCTCTTCTCATTTGTCTTGCAGGCTGTCAGTTATGAGTTCCAAAACAAGTTGGGCAACATCTTCGGACCGAGATTCTTCCAGATATTCCTGGTTATCAATGGTATCGTAGGACCCTTGCTCCTGGGTGGGGCTGTGGCTACCTTCTTCAATGGCTCTAATTTCTTGGTCGAAAAGATGAACCTCACCGATTCCACCCAACCCATCATCAGCAGGTGGGCCAATGGAAGCAACGGACTGGATGCTCTGCTTGATATATGGAATGTCATTTTCGGACTGGCTGTCTTTTTCCTCGCCAGAATCCTTGGCATCCTGTATATAATAAATAATGTGGCGGATGATTCGCTCCGCTCCAAGTGCCGCGGAAAACTGAAGGTGACGACGGTGCTTTTTCTCGTTCTGTTCCTGGCGTTCCTCATCCGCACTCTTTTCAAGGATGGCTTCGCTTACGATCCTGCCACAGGAGCGATTGCCATGGAACCTATGAAGTATCTTCACAACCTGCTTGATATGTGGTATATCCTCATCTTGCTGCTCATCGGAGTGGGACTGCTGCTGTATGCTATCCTGACTTCCATCAGGCAAAAGGAATGTATCTCCGGTATCTGGTACGCAGGAATTGGAGTGGTCATTGTGGTGCTGTGCCTCTTGTTGTGCGCTGGGTGGAATCATACGGCATATTATCCGTCGAATGCTGATTTGCAGAGCAGTCTGACAATAGCCAACAGTTGCAGCAGCGAGTTCACCCTGAGGACCATGACATACGTCAGTTTCTTCATTCCGTTCGTCCTGGCATATATCGTATATGCCTGGAGGGCGATTGACATCAAGAAAATCGACCGGGAGGAAATAGCAGGACATGACCACATTTATTAAAGAATGATAGAATGAGACATTATCTGATCACATTATTATTGACGATCTTCTCCGGCACCGTCTTCTCCCAGACGGTGCCGGACACAGTGAGACGGCAGGTGTTGTTGCAGACGACAATGGGGGATATCCGCATCGCATTGTTCAATGAGACACCTTTGCACCGTGACAATTTCATCAAACTAGTCAGGGAGGGCAAGTACGACGGAGTCCTTTTTCACAGGGTTATCAAGGATTTTATGATCCAGACGGGTGATCTTGGTTCCGTCAATGCCAAACCTGGAGAGGAACTGGGAGAAACGCCTGAGAAATACAAAGTACCTGCAGAAATAAGATATCCTCAAATCTTCCATCGCAGGGGGATGGTGGCTGCTGCCCGTGAGGGCGACCGTGTCAATCCCAAACGTGAGTCTTCCGCTTCACAGTTCTATATCGTTTATGGATGGAATTTCAATGAGGCAGAGATAGAACTCTTCAAACATAAGTTGGACTCGACTTCTGGGGGAAAACATGTCATGCCTCCTGAGGTGATGGATGCTTATGTGCGTTATGGAGGAACTCCTCACCTCGATGGCGCATATACGGTCTTCGGCGAGGTGCTGGAAGGCATGGATGTAGTGGAGAAGATTCAAAAGGTCGAAACCGATCCTGCTGACCGTCCCAAGGAGGACATCCGCATTGTCAAGGCATCCGTAGTCGATCCCTGACCCATCATTTTCGTCCCTCATCCCTCATCATTTTCATCCCTCATCCCTCATCCGGAGCGTCGATTTGCACCTTTTCTGACAGCGGCGGCATTGTCGCCGCTTGATTTATGTCAATAAATACGAAAACTTTCCGTTTTTATGGAAAAAAGTTCGGAAAATATTTGGCGGGTGCGTGCGAAGTTCGTACCTTTGCATCCGCTTTCGGGCAAAAACCCGCAGGCGACACTTGAAGAAGCGTTCTTTGAAAGGATTTCATAAAGACAGAGAAGTAGTACAAGAAGCA
>JAEEJK010000022.1 GCA_016281815.1 Prevotella sp.
CTTATATTACTCAACTTTCGCAAGTTGATGGAGTTCAGGAGTTACAGGAGTTACAGGAGTTCAGACAATACTTCCAACCCCTGTAAACTGACGCAAAGAGAGCCTTCAGCACTATCGTCTGAACTCCTGTAACTCCTGTAACTCCTGAACTCCAAGAAGTTGAGCGAATGCGAAACTTGAATTATAAACTATACTTGTTCATCTAAGCGACGAATCAAAACTATCTTGATCACAAAAACACAGAGACACAGAGTTTTTTCTCTTTGTATAAGAACTCTGCGTCTCTGAGTCTCTGTGTTCAAATTATAAACAATATTTGTTCTTCTTTTGATACACCCTCTTCGTTGTAGATGCCCTTTACTTCACTATTTCGCGGGCGCGGGCCAATGCCAGATCGATATGGTTGCAAATGTTCTCTTCGCCCAGCAGCTTGTTGAAACCGTTGTTTTTCAACACTTGTTCCACCTTGGGAACAACGCCCGACAGGACAATCGTGATTCCTTCGCGCTGGCTCATCAAGCAGAGGTTTTCCAGATTGTGCAGTCCCGTGGAGTCGATGAAGGGCACCTTTCTCATGCGGATGATGCGCACTTTCGGCCGGTTGCTGTAGCGGGCCATGATGTCTTCGAAACGGTTGCCGGCACCGAAGAAATAAGGACCGTTGATTTCGTACACCTCCACGTCCTGCGGGATGGTCAGATGTTCCAGATTCCCTTTTTGCATATCGGCATCCTCGTTGAGGTCTATCTCATCATAGATGGCGCGCACGTCGGTCGTCTCGGCCATGCGACGCATGAACAGCAGACAGGCGCAAAGCAGTCCCACCTCGATGGCTATGGTGAGGTCGAAGATGATGGTCAGCAGGAACGTGAGCACAAGCACCGTGATGTCGCTCTTGGGATTGCGCATCAGTGCCACAAACGAACGCCATCCGCTCATGCCATAGGCCACCACCACCAGCACACCAGCCAGACATGCCATGGGGATGTATTGAGCCAGTGGCATGAGAAAAAGGAAGATGAGCAGTAACACCACGGCGTGTATGATGCCGCTGATGGGCGTGCGTCCTCCATTGTTGATGTTGGTCATGGTTCGTGCGATGGCTCCCGTGGCTGGTATTCCGCCGAAAAGGGGTGAGGCAATGTTGGCAAGGCCCTGCCCGATGAGTTCGGTGTTGGACCGGTGATGGTCGCCGATGACACCGTCGGCCACTGTAGCCGAGAGCAACGACTCGATGGCTCCAAGCACGGCGATGGTCATAGCAGGACCAACCAGACTCTTGATGACTTCCCACGAAAGCACGGGAACAGTGGCTTGGGGCAGTGTGGCCTCGATGCTGAAACGGTCGCCGATGGTCTCGATGGTGGTCACTCCTGCATAGTTTTTCAACAGCAAGGCAACGATGGTGACGAGGATGATGGCGATGAGCGAGCCCGGCACCTTCTTGCTGAACCGAGGTGCAATGGCGATGATGGCGACACTGGTCAGCCCCAATACGGCGCTCCAAGGGTCGATGTTACCCAGGTTCTGGAAATAGGCAATCCATTTCTCGATGAAGTCTGACGGCACCGTGGACATGGTCATGCCCAGCAGGTCTTTAATCTGTGTGGTGAAGATGGTGACGGCAATACCGCTGGTGAAGCCCACGATGATGGGATAGGGGATGTATTTGATGATGGTGCCCAGTTTCAGAATGCCCAGCAAGATGAGGAACACACCGGCCATCAGCGTGGCCACGGTGAGTCCCTGCATACCGTATTGCTCGATAATGCCAGCAATAATGACGATAAATGCTCCCGTCGGTCCGCCAATCTGCACCCGGCTGCCGCCAAATGCCGAGATGACGAATCCTGCCACGATGGCCGTGACGATACCCTTCTCGGGCGAAACGCCACTGGCGATGCCGAAGGCAATGGCCAGCGGTAAGGCAACAATGCCCACGATGATGCCCGCCATGAGGTCGGCCATGAATGTCTTGCGGTCGTAGTTCTTCACGGCCGAAATTATCTTCGGACGGAATACTTTTTGAATGTAGTCTTCGAAAATCAATGTCTTTCCCATTTGTGTTATCTTAAAAACAATTTCTACTAATTGATGTGACGTGATTTGTGTCGGTCGTTGCACAGCGTCTGTTGCAGGCGCAAAATTACATAAAAACAGCATAACCAGCCATGTTGTGCCCCACAAGTTTCCCAAAAGCCATGTTTATATGATGTAAGTCAATCTCAGTTTCTTTCAGCTTGCCAGCGTTGTGCCGATGACGTGTTGGTGACTTATGATGAAGGGCTAAGAAGACCTCTGCCGACAAGTGCGGCAGAGGTTGTTGGCATCATGATGTGATCTCGGCAATGAGTTGACGTTTTTGCTGGCTGACAATCTCTTGCCAAAGGTGTGAGTTCTGTACCTTGGTAACCGGAATATGCTCTTTGTACCGTTCATAGAACTCTATGCCTTGACCATCAAAGACGTTATTGCAGTAGCGGTCAATGATCTCCTCCCAATGCCAAAGGTCTGCATATTTGTCTAACAAGTCGAACGATAAGGACACTTCAACATTCGAAGATAATTCGTGCCAGTTCCACTTGTCCTTGAACGTTTCTATAATACTTTCAGACAGCGACTCCTCACCTATATACTCAGAGAGTAATTCCCAGTTGATGCGATTCTTGAATTTTTGAA
>JAEEJK010000023.1 GCA_016281815.1 Prevotella sp.
TCTGCTCCATCGCGTACTCCGCATACTGGTTGATGTATTGTTGAGTTGAATTTGCCATAGCTCACTCATTTTTATCGGTGCATGCCACGATGCTGTTCCTCCTGCATCTTTGTGCCAGCAACGACCATTTCCTTGACAGCCTGTTTGGACTGTTCTTCTTTCCCTTCCTGACTGTTCTGCCTTGCACGGGGATTCTCCAACTGGTCACATATGGCCACACGCTCACCGGCACGAATCAGTTTGGGCAGATAGGTGTCGAGGGCGTGATGTGGAAATCCGGCCATTTCCGCTGGCTTTCCATCCGGACCGTTGTGCTTGTTGCTCCTTGTAAGTGTGATGCCAAGTATCTGTGAGGCTTTTCGGGCATCCTGTTGATAGGTTTCATAAAAGTCGCCTACTCGGAAGAGAAGCAGGGCATCAGGGTGCTTGGCCTTCAAGTCCACGAACTGCTTCATCATGGGAGAAAGGGCGACATTGGCCGACTCCTGCTGTACGGTCTGCTGCTGGTTGTCACGCTGTTCCTTCTCCTCATGGAGGGGTGTGCCATCCACCTTGGGAGAGGTGGCATGCTTCATTTCTTCGAGCTTTCCTGCCAGGACATCTGCATAGAGCGTGGCTGCCAGATGGGTTTTGTAGTCCTGCTTGTCATCGGCAAGCCAAAGACGCTGCCACTGTTCCTGACTGACGAGCTTGGGTTTCTGCTTCTCGTCACCGATGGTGGCGACAAGGAGGATCTTGGAGTCCTTGGTCTTGAAAGCATTGACCTTGGAAATCATGTCCAACGCCTCCTGACTCGCATTGCTGCGGAAGAGGTTGACACCTGGAGTCTGATTCTTGGAATAGAGGGAAAAGTATTTCTGTGCCATCTGCGTGCGGAACTCCTGCACATGGGCTTCGTCATGGTCGTTCTTGATGACATCAAAGTACATGCTCACATCCTCCTTGGAGGGATGGACAGCGATGACCGGGGTGTTCTCCGACTTCATGGCCAGCGTCCATTTGCCATCGTCATCCTTCAGCATGACCACGGCATTGAACTTTTTCAGGCACATGCTCAATGGGGAACTGTGCCGCCCATTCCTGCTGACGCTTCTCTGCCGGGTTCTCCAGAATCTGTATCTTCTCACCACTCTCGGCCTTCTTGATCATGCCCACCGTGCGGTTGACATCGTGCATGACCTCCTGTGCAAACTGTGGGTTCTCCTTCATCTGCTCGATGATGGCCGGAAATTCCTTCATGGTCTCCGGACGCAGTTTGGCCGGCATGCCCAAGTCGAGCATTTTTGCGGCTGATGCCAGTTCCTCGACCAGCATCTCCTTCTGTGCCGACGCACTGTCACGGCTGAGCCTTCCAGTAGTTCCCGTGGCATGGGCGACCTGTCGGGCGACCTCCTGCACATAGTCCCTATAGGAAGGGAAATTCTTCTGCGCCGGAATGTAAACGGTGTCACGCTTGCCGTCATAATGGGCGATGCCCGTGGGATCCTTGCGGATGGGCACGAGATTGTCACGCATACGGAAAATGAAATCGTTCACGGCGATGCGCTTGCCCTTGATGCTGTCCTGTTGACGGTCTGGCTCGACACCGCCGAACTGCGAGACATGCTGTTCATATTCATCCTTGTGGACATGGGGCATAGTCGTCTGGTCGATGTTGAAAAGCACATAGGTGTCCTCCCTCGGATTGGGCTTGTAACGTGCCTGGTCAGCCTCGGACAGCTGCTTGAAGTCCGCACGGCTGATTTTTTCCTCAGGATTCTCCTTGCTGACATACTCGCCGACGTTCTTCCATGTGAAGGGCACGCCCTTCTCGCCTTTTCGGACAGCTTCCCCACGGCTCTTCGTCTCGTTGAACAGGACGTAGCTGTTGGTTCGGTAGTTGCCCATGTCGCTGTGGATGGCCATGACGAGGGCGTTGACAGGACTCACACGCAGGTTCTTGTCATAGAAGCGCGGTGATTGTTTCATGGTGCCGTTCAGGAGGACACCATTCTGCTGGCTGGCTCGTTCAAGAGCCGAGATAAGAAACGCCGCCTGGCGTTCCTTGCCAGTCTGTATCTGGGTGGTTGTTTCTTCTGCCATAGTTATCGTATCATTAAATGGTTGAACAATATTTTGAATGAAAAGCTATCGTATTCCCCTGACCTGCTCACGCTGTTGCCTTTGCTCGTATTTCGATGAGACATCCTGTGACTGCTGTTCCACAGCCACCTTTTCCATCTGGTCGGTCTTGGCAAGGATGTGGTTGGCAAGGGTGTTCAGTGGGATGGCTCCCGAGTGGTAGGCATCCGTCAACGAGGGAGGCATGGTGACAATCCTGGGCACATGGTCGATGTCCACAATCAACACGTTCCCCTCAACATGGGGCTTGGTGATGCGTGGGTTCAATTCCTCATCGGCATATTGCTTGTAGCGCACCTGCTGCTGTTGCGGCATGATACCATGTTCCTGCCTGTAGTCAGACAAGGCTTCATGGCCGATTCTGTTGACGAGATTGACACCTCCGAAAAGCATCAAAGGGATTTTCAGGAACGGATTCTTGATGAATGAGCCGCCAATCAGTGCTGCCAAGGGCATCATCGTGCCTTTGTTCAGACCAATGGACTTGGTACGGCCTGTGAAGATTCCCAACAGCATGTCTGGCAAGGTGGCGAGAGTCAGCCCAAGGTGCCTGATGGTGTCCCCCGAACCTGCCAGTCCAAAAGAGTCCAAAAGGTTGTTCCAACCATTGTAATTGCCGGTGTCAGGAGCGGTTTGTGCGCCCTGAGCATTCTGCTGTTCCTGAGTATTGCCGTTTTCCTGAGTGGGTGTAGAGGTGGACTGTTGTTGTGAGTTGGACTGTTCAGTGGATGATGCTGCCGCAGGTGTCTCCGCTGCTTCCGCTATGTCAGAGGTCTTGGCTGTTTCCTTCTGCTCCGCATTCTTCCTCTTGGCTTGCTCTTTCTCTATGGCCAATGCGAAAGCTTTGTACTGGATGGCACGTGTAGTGGCATCGGAGAGGGATATTTCCTTGCCGTTGAGGGTAACGATGCGAGAGCCGCTTTCAAGTGCCTTGGTCACATTCTTCATATAGATGTCACCATTGGCCTTCGCCCAGTTGACGGCCTTGACCAACTGCTGGTCTTTGGCATCCGCTATGCGTTCGAACCCCATCTGGGTGAGCATCCA
>JAEEJK010000024.1 GCA_016281815.1 Prevotella sp.
GAGGAGCGTATCTTGCAGGCCGACGAGGTCGTCAAGAGTCCGGGTATTCCCGATGAGGCTCCGATGATGCAGAAAATCCTGCAGAAGGGCATCCATGTTATCAGTGAGATTGAGTTCGCTGGGCGCTACACGCAGGCGAAGATGGTGTGCATCACCGGCTCCAATGGCAAGACCACGACTACATCGCTCATCTATCATATCTTCAAGAATGCTGGCTATGACGTCGGCTTGGCTGGCAACATTGGTCGGTCGCTGGCCCTGCAAGTGGCCGAAGAGCCGCACGAATACTATGTCATCGAGCTCAGTTCGTTCCAGCTCGACAACATGTACGACTTCCGCGCCAACGTGGCTGTGCTGCTGAACATCACGCCCGACCATTTGGATCGCTATCACTACAACATGCAGGAGTATGTGGATGCCAAGATGCGCATAGTGCAAAACCAGACCGACAAGGACGCGTTCATTTACTGGAACGACGACCCCATCATCCGTCGCGAACTCGAGAAATACAACATACCGTCGGTCATGCTCCCCTTCTCCGAATTGAAAGAGCGGGGCAGCATCGCCTATATCGAGGAGGGACAATACAAGATAGAGGTGCCCACACCTTTCAATATGGAGCAGGAGGAACTCTCCCTGACGGGCAAACACAATATCTACAACTCGCTGGCAGCCGGTCTGGCAGCCAGTGTGAGCGGCATTAAGAACGATGTCATCCGTAAGTGCTTGGGCGATTTCCCTGGCGTGGAGCATCGGTTGGAGAAGGTGTGCACAGTGGGCGGCGTGACCTATATCAACGACTCAAAAGCCACCAATGTGGACGCTTGCTGGTATGCGCTGGAAAGTATGCGCCAACCCACCATCCTCATCATCGGTGGTAAGGACAAGGGCAACGATTATGAACCCATCAAATCCTTGGTAAAAGAGAAATGTGCCGCTATCGTCTACCTCGGAGCCGACAACCAAAAACTGCACGACAACTTCGACGAATTGGGTATTCCCGTGCGCGACACCCACTCAATGCGTGAGTGTATGGATGCCTGCTACGAACTGGCAGAACCGGGCATGACTGTGCTGTTGAGTCCCTGCTGCGCCAGCTTCGACCTGTTTAAAAACATGGAAGACCGCGGCGAGCAGTTCAAGCAACTGGCACGCAGTTTGTGATTGGATAAACCACAAATACCACAGTATTGAAAAGAAGAAAGAACTGACTATATGTTCGACAAATTAGGAAAGCTGAAAATCAAGGGCGACGGCATCATCTGGGCCGTGTTCTTCATACTCTGCATCATCAGCATCATTGAGGTGTTCAGCGCTTCAAGCGGGCTGACCTACAAAGGCGGCAGCTACTTCAAACCAATGATCTACCATACGGTGCTGCTTGTTGTGGGCGTCGTCTTCATGATTGTCACCATGAATGTGAAGTGCAAATACTTCAAGCTTGTCACGCCTTTTGCGCTTTTGCTATCGCTCATCATGCTGATAGCCGTGCTCGTCGTGGGTCAAACCACCAATGGCGCGCAACGATGGATCGACTTGTTCGGCATTCAGTTCCAACCTTCGGAATTGGCCAAAGGGGCTGTCATCCTGGCCGAAGCACAGATATTGAGCGCTATGCAGACCGTCGACGGTGCCGACCGCCACGCTTTCCGTTATATCCTCTCCGTGTCGTTGCCCATCCTGTTCCTCATCGGCATTGAGAACTTGTCCACCGCGGGACTGCTGTTCCTGACCATCCTGATCATGATGTTCATCGGCCGCGTGCCCAAACGACAGTTGCTGCGTACCGTAGGCTTCATCCTTGTATGTGCTGCAGTGTTCATCGGCGCCATCATGCTGTTGGGCAAATCGGAAAGGGAAGCTGTGGCCGACGACAAGATGGTGCTCACCGAACAGGTGGAGGCCCCGCAGAGCAAGTCGGTCGTAGAAAAGGTGTTCCACCGTTTCGACACCTGGAAGGCCCGCATCGAGAAGTTCCTCGATTTCCGCGAGATACCGCCAGAAGAGGTGGATCTTGATAAAGATGCACAGGTGTCGCACGCCAATATTGCCATTGCCTCATCGAATGTCATAGGCAAAGGGCCTGGAAACAGTGTGGAGCGCGACTTCCTGTCGCAGGCTTTCTCCGACTTCATATATGCCATCATCATCGAGGAGATGGGCATCTGGGGAGCCTTCATCGTATGTCTGCTCTACATCGTGTTGCTGTTCCGCACAGCAACCATAGCCAATCGATGTGCCAACGCGTTCCCTGCGTTGCTCATCATGGGCATAGCTCTGTTGCTGGTGACCCAAGCCATGTTCAATATGTGTGTGGCTGTGGGGCTTGCTCCTGTCACGGGACAACCGCTTCCGCTCATCAGCAAGGGTGGAACCTCCACCATCGTGAACTGCGTTTACATCGGAGTGATCCTCAGCGTGAGCTACACGGCGAAGCGGAAAGATGAGGTGGAGTCAGGAAAAAAGAAAAAAGTGGCAATGGCCACATCGCGCGTATAATAGATAAGGTATAGATTATGGATAATGAACTGAGAGTCATCATCAGCGGAGGCGGTACGGGAGGCCATATTTTTCCCGCCATCTCCATAGCCAATGCCATACGGCAAAAGCGCCCCGACGCACAAATCCTCTTTGTGGGCGCAGAGGGAAGAATGGAGATGCAACGCGTTCCTGCGGCTGGCTATGAAATCAAGGGCTTGCCCATTCAAGGCTTCGACCGCAAGAACCTGTTGAAAAACGTGAAGGTGTTGTATAAGGTTTGGAAGAGTCAACGCATGGCCAAGCAAATCATCAGGCAGTTCCGCCCGATGGTAGCTGTGGGTGTTGGTGGATATGCCAGTGGCCCCACGCTCAATAAATGCGCCGCAATGGGTGTTCCCTGCCTGATTCAGGAGCAGAACTCGTATGCCGGGGTGACCAACAAACTGTTGGCAAAGAAGGCCCAGAAAATCTGTGTGGCCTATGAAGGTATGGAGCGATTCTTCCCGAAAGAAAAGATTGTCATGACAGGAAATCCTGTCAGACAGGCTCTTTTGGACACGAAAACCTCTCCGGAGGAAGCCCGAAAGGCAATGGGCTTGGACCAGAACAAGAAGACCATCCTTATCGTCGGTGGTTCGCTTGGCGCACGTACTATGAACGAGAGTGTGCTGCAGCACCTCGATGAGATATGCCAAAGCGGTGTTCAGGTGGTGTGGCAGACGGGCAAATACTATCATGCCACTATCCTGGAAGAGATGAAGAAGCACCCTGACATGCCCATGCTGAAAGTGATGGACTTCATCGCCGACATGGGTGTTGCCTATCGGGCTGCCGACCTGGTCATCAGTCGTGCAGGGGCAAGTAGCATCTCTGAGTTCTGCCTGTTGGGTACGCCTGTGATTTTGGTGCCTTCGCCCAATGTGGCTGAAGACCACCAGACGAAAAATGCCATGGCATTGGTGAACCGTCAGGCCGCCCTCTATGTGAAGGATGCCGACGCTCCTAAGGAAGTCATTTCGCTGGCTCTTCAGACGGTGAACGATGCAGACAAACTGCAGTCGCTCCATGAGAACATCCTGAAAATGGCCCTGCCCAATTCGGCCGACATCATTGCCGACGAAGTCATCCGCATGGCTAAATCCTAATCATCCCACTAATCCTACAAAGAAATGGAACTGCAAGAGATAAAGAGCGTATACTTCATTGGTGTGGGCGGCATTGGCATGAGCGCCATTGCCCGCTACTTCCTGAAGAAGGGAATGGTAGTTGCCGGCTACGACAAAACACCGTCTGCATTGACCCGTAACCTGGAAAAGGAAGGTGTGCTGGTACACTATGAAGAGAACGTCGAGGAGATACCTCATGCTTGTCGCAACAAATGCCACACATTGGTGGTATACACACCTGCTGTGCCAAAGGAGCATCAGGAACTGGTATGGTTCCGTGAGAATGGCTTCGACGTGGAGAAGCGAGCTCAGGTGCTGGGTATGCTCTCGCGCAGCCAGAAGGCATTGTGCTTCGCAGGAACACATGGTAAGACCACGACATCAGCCATGTGCGCCCATATCATGCATCAGTCGCATATCGATTGTAACGCATTTCTTGGAGGCATCTCACAAAACTATGGCACCAACTACATACTGAGCGACCAAAGCCCATTCGTAGTTATCGAAGCCGATGAGTTCGACCGCAGTTTCCATTGGCTCAGACCTTGGATGACGGTCATCACCAGTACCGACCCCGACCACCTC
>JAEEJK010000025.1 GCA_016281815.1 Prevotella sp.
CGGACAAAAAAATCGCATCCATACAGGCAAAAATAAACAAAAGGCCAAGGAAAAAACTCAATTATAGCAATCCTAAGGAAGAGTTTTACAAACATTATTTATAAATTTGCACACAACTTGCACTTGCTGGTTGACTCTGCAGATAGTTCTTGAATATAAAAAAATGCTGCCCGTTTGGAAAAAAATAGCAAAAAAATAAAGCATTTTTTTAATTTTCATTTACCTTTGCAATTTGAATCCATCTCTTTCTCAAGAGACGGACAAGAAGACGTATATTTAATTGCCATCTGCGGCAAGGCACTCGGTAAGCGGTCATCAGACTTCTTTCTGCTATCAGACTACTATATAATACATATATAATAAGGTAATAATTTAAAAACATTCATTCATATTTTTACTTATACGTTTATGAGAAATTTCATCAAGAAGATGATCATGATGGCCGTGGTGGCACTCGCCATGCTCTTTGGCTTCACCGCTCCGGCAGTGGCACAGAAGAGCAAACTCTCGCCAGCCACCCGCATGATTATTGCCGACCGCGATGGCAAGATCTCCATTGAGAAAGCCAATGCTTTCGCAAAGGGACATCAGCCCACGAAGACACAGACACTCTCCGTCAATGGAAAGACAGAGAAGTTTAGTATTCCAGAAGCGTTCAATGGTTCCATGCCGTTTGTGGAGCCTTTCACCGTCGATGGTGTGAAGATGGCGCAGTGTTGGATAAAAATGACTGACAACAACTACAGTGCCATCGAGGCTCTTGGCGTGAAGATTCAGGCTAAGTTCGATGGTCTTGTGACCGCCAATATCCCTGTGAGTGCACTGGAGAAAGTGGCTGCACTCAAGAATGTGCAGAAGGTTTCTGTGGCAAATAAAGTGGAGAAATACACTTACTACGGACGTGAGGCCACCAACGTGGATGACGTCCTCAACTTCACTGCAGACGCCCAGGCTGCCGGTTTGTTGCAGGCCTACGACGGAACGGGTGTGGTAATCGGCATCATCGATACTGGTATCCAGTTCAATCATCAGATGTTCAAGGATGAAAATGGTAACACCCGTATCAAGAAAGCCATCGTCTATGATACCGATGCAGAAGAATTGGTGGAGTATGACACCCAGAGTGCCATAGAGGCTCTCACCTATGACACCAACTCCTCTTATCACGGCTCCCATACATCGAGCATCGCCGGTGGTTCCAATTTTACTTTCAACGGCTATTATTATAACAACTCCACTAGCAGTTATGTCAATGGAAGCCGCGTCTATGGCGGTATGGCTCCCAAGGCCGACCTCGTGCTCTGCGGTTTGGCAGGAGAGTTGTCTGATGCCAACATTGGAGCCTGTGTTCAGAAAATCAGTCAGTATGCCGATCAGGTGGGCAAGCCTTGTGTCATTAGTATCAGTCTTGGTTCACAGGCCGGTCCTCATGATGGAACAGGAAACCTGAGTGATGTTTTTGCTCAATATATGTCAGGTCCGGGCAAGGTGATTGTGAAGGCCGCCGGCAACGACGGTGACGAAGACATCTACCTCTACAAGTCCGCCACCAAGGCCAATCCCGCCATGTCAGTGCTCAATCTCACCTATTATGATGGTTATACATCAGGTAGTTATACCCTCAACAATTATTTCCTCTACGGACAGGATCTCGTATATGCCCGCACTCCCGGTGTGGATTTGGCAGCCAAATTCTATGTTATAGACACCAGCACGAATACGATTGTATGGGTATCGGATGAGATGACAAGTGATACACAATGGAGTGTTAACAGCGACGAAACGGATCCAGATGCCACCTACAGTTCCGATCTGGCTCAGTATTTCAGTTCAGCCTCGGATAATGGTGGTTATCTTTGCGCTTTCTTTGACACCGATCCGGAAACAGGAAAGAAGTATATTTACACCAATGTGTTCTATCTTGCTGCAGAGGATTACACACAGAGTGGAACTACAATTACGGGTAAATACAAGATAGGTGTCAGTTATTACCCCAAGAACAATGGTGTGACCGTTGACTTGGATGGTTGGGGATTGAATTACACATATTTTGAAGGTGCTACGGCCACCTACAACGGCAGTACTTATACGTTTGTGGCAGGTAACAACCTCTGCTCTATCTCCGATGATGGTACCTTCCCCACCGTTATCCCCATCGGTTCTTATTGCTCGATGAAGAGTTGGGCTGCTTCCAACGGCAGTGGATACGCCATTAATGGTACTTTGAGTGACATCGCTTCTTCTTCGGGTTATCAGGCAGAAGGTTCAGGTCCGCTTGGCACCAAACTTCCCTGGATTACTGCTCCTGGACAGATGATTGTCGCTGCATACAACAGTGGCTGGGTGGCCAACAACTCCACTTCTACATATCTGCTCTATCAGTATGACTCCACCAATCCGCTGGGTGTGGCTTCTGGTACTTCGATGGCTTCACCTTGTGCTGGCGGTATTGTTGCCCTCTGGCTGCAGGTGGATCCAACCTTAACCCTTCAGGATGTCAAGACCCTCATGCAGGAAACTGCCATCAAAGATTCTTACGTTACTGGCACCAATGCAACGCAATTTGGCAATGGCAAGATAGATGCTCTCGCAGGTATTCAGGCGCTTCTGCCCGACGGTCCGAGAATCGGTGCCACACCTCAGACGGTGACGATGTCTACAACTGTAGGCAATAGCGCAACGAAGACAGTCTCTGTACGTGGTGCCAACCTCACCACACGGGTTAATTTCACGCTTAGTGATGCTAATGGAGTATTTAGTATAGACAAACAATATGTGACAAGAGACAAGGCTCAGTCAACAGAGGGTGCTGAGTTCACCATCACCTTTACTCCCACCGTGGAGGGTACTTACACCGCGACTGTCACTTTGTCCAGCACAGGAGCAGAGGATGTGATTGTCACTATCAACGGCGAGGCAACAGAGGCAGGAGGCACCGCTTCCGATGCTTATCTCAATATCGCTAAGTATGCGACTATTGATGAGGCAGGATGGAATACGTCCCTTGTCAACAAATTGTATGATTACAAAGAGTATGAGACTGATGAGTGTGCATGGCTCACACTGCCGGCCTATAGTGCTGTGGTTGGAGCAAAATATTCAAAAACAAGTAGTAATTTTGGTAGTGGAAACCCACAAAAGTGGATGGCGACAGGTGTTTCAAATTCTAATCAAATTGGAAACACCACCTGGAATACCACTGATGTGCTTCTTGGAAGCAGCAATTACTTTACTTCCACTACAGCCCGTGCAGTCGGAACTAATAGTAATAGTAGCACCTCAGAAAAAACGGTTACTTTCTATGTGACCAACACTACGGCTGTCAAGCTCTATTGCAGTCAGCGCAGTACTTCAACGACATATCCTACAACATTATCTGTCTATGTATGCACTGAAAACAGTGATGGTACATTAAACGCAGCTTCATCTGCCACTGCAAGTACAAGCCGAACCCAGAGAGGAGCAGAAAGCATTTCAATTACAGGTTTGGATGAGACAAAAATTTACAAGGTTGTTGCAAGCCAAGCCCGTGGCTACCTCTATGAGATTGCCTTCAAGACCCCGCTGAAGAAGGGCGCCATCACAGCCGACCCGACATCACTCACCTTTGAGACATTTGTGGGAGAGTCCGTAACCAAGACCTTCCATGTGACAGGAACGAGCCTGAAAAACAAGCCCATTTCAGTCACCGTGACCAATGGCAGCAATGTCTATTCTGTAGATAAGAACAGCATCACCGCCACAGAGGCAGAGAATGGTGGTGTGGATGTTACCGTCACCTTCACTCCGACGACGGCAGATGAGAATATCACTGGAACCGTCACACTCAGTAGCCAAGGAGCAAAGGATGATGTCACCGTGGCCCTGAACGGTACGGCACGTGCCCGCTCACTGATTGCTGACCCGACGGAACTGACCTTCAAGTGTTTGAAGGGCCAAACAGATAGCAAGACCTTTGATGTCTTGGGTGAATACCTCAAGGAGGGTGTTTCCCTCACCTTGGCTGATGACAACGGCGTCTTCAGCATCGACAAGACGAGCCTCACCAAGGCTGAGGCAGAGGACGGAGCCTCTGTGACCGTTACCTTCTCGCCTACAGTAAACGGTGACTATACCGGTACGGTGACTCTTTCGAGTGATGGCGTGGAGGATGTCATCGTCTATCTGACAGCCACCTCTTATCCCGATTATTTCACGGTGAATATCTCGCAATATGGACTCACCACGCTATATGTGGACTTCCCGCTTGTGATTCCTTATGACACTTATGATCCCGACTTGCTTGGAGTTTGGTATGTCAACTCTGCAGATGGTAAGGAAGTGCGACTTGCTGAAGTGTTTGATTACATCCCCGCCAATACGGGTGTGATTGTTCAAGGCAATGAGGGCTCCTATGATTTCCCGCGCTACCAAGGCACGGTTGATCCTATTGAGGGTAATCTACTTTATGGATCATTGGAAAGAACAACACCAGACAATGCTCTGAAAGCAGCTAACGCCTCAAGCACGTCGATTGTGATGACACTCGGAATGGGCAAATCGATGGTGGGCTTCTACAAGTATACTGGAAAATATCTCAATGCCAACAAGGCATACCTTATCTATGACAAGGGAGAACAGAGCAACGTCAATTCACTGGCCATTGGTGGTATCGGCGGTGACTTCACCGGCATCAATGACATCAATGCCCGTTTCGACGAGGGTGCATGGTACACTCTCCAGGGTATACGCCTCAATGGCAAACCCTTGCAGCGCGGTGTCTATCTGCACAACGGCAAGGCCGTCGTGGTGAAATAAAAAAACCTCCCCCAGCCCCTCCAAAGGAGGGGAGGGGGGAAACCTCTCCTGGCCCCTCCAAAGGAGGGGAGAAGCCAATCCCATCTGGAGGGAAATAGGGGAAGGGGAGAATAGGGACAAATAGAAGAGTTAAAACCAAGAATAATGTATTGATATAAAAAATGAAAAGAGTTTATATCCAGCCAGAGACGGAAGTGGTCCGTCTCAACACCGCAAACGACTTGCTCATAGAGATGGACCCGGATGTATCCACCGACATGCAGTTGGACAACAAGGGCAACTTCGATGAAGAAGAAGCGGACGAATACGACAATTTCTTTGATGAATAACTAAAATCCAAAATAAATAATAATATGAGAAGATTCATATTCATGCTCATCCTCTCAGGGATGACGCTTGTGGGCTTTGCCCAAGAGACCAAATTAGGTGCAGGGGCTCAATTAGTTCTTGACAATTATAAAAATGGTACTTATAATTTGAAGAAAGAAGATTTATCCTTTGAGAAGGGGAAAACAATAACCCTTCAAAGTCAAAGTGATATAAATGATACTTCAAAAAAGACTGTTACCAAAGAATTTGTATTAGGAAAGAAAAACAATTCAACTATGGCTGTTCCTTATTCGGATTCGAAAGGAATAATGATGGTTGATGGATGGATACGCCTTTCCAAGAATGATTATGCAGAAATCGAGGCTTTGGGAGTTGAAATAACTGCTAAGTTTGATGGATTTGTAGCAGCCAAGATTCCTGTCGAAAATTTGGAAAAGTTGGCCAGTCTTACCAATGTGATTGAGATAGATGTGGCAAAAATGATGAATGTAAACACCAATAAAGCCCGTATTAAAACCAATGTTGATGATGTGATAGGGTTCACCAAGGATGCGCAAATGGCAGGTTTGCTGCAAGCATACGATGGAACAGGCGTTGTTCTCGGAGTTATAGATACAGGCATACAATTCAATCACCAAATGTTTAAGGATGAGAATGGTAACACCCGTATAAAAAAGGCTTATGTTTACAGCAATGGCCAATTGCGATCATACACAAGTGAATCTCAGATTAACAACCTTACCTATGACTATACTTCTGAAAATCATGGCACACACACAAGTAGTATAGCAGGTGGTTCAGATATCAAAGATGTAGCGTATTATGATGGTTCTTCTTTCTCCAGGGTAACTTTGGGTGGAATGGCTCCTGGCACCGACCTTGTCTTATGTGGATTGGCAGGACAACTTTATGACACATATATTGCTCAATGTATTCAGGGTATCACAGAATATGCGTCTTCTGTGAACAAACCATGTGTGATAAGTCTGAGTCTTGGTTCACAACAAGGTCCACATGATGGTACAGGTTATATGGCTGACGTTTGTCGTCAAAATACCGGAGAAGGTAAAATTATCCTTTTTTCCTCTTCTAATGATGCAGAAGAGGATATTTATGTGTCAAGTAATGCTTCTTCATCAAATCCTTTAAGATCTGTTTTTGACCTTATATCATTGGATGGGTATTCCGATGGTGATAATATTTATTATAATTATTTTTTGGATGGTACATGCTACACTTATGCCCGAACGGCCAATAAAGAGATTGCTGCTGTGGTCTATGTCATAGATACGAGCAACAATACCATTAAATGGGTTTCAAATCCTATAACGAGTACGACCACTATTAGGTCTACTACTTCAGGTAGTTCTGGTGGAACCTTTGGTTCATATTTCGGAAGTGCTACCAGTGGTGGTGGTACGATTACTCTGACCCGCTCAAAAGACAGTTACAGTAATAAGTATTATTTCAAAACATCAATTAGTTATTTGTCCACAAAGAGTGCAAGTACAAGTACAAGTACTGATGACGATGGTAATACTTATACAGTTCACACGGGAAATTATAAGATAGGATTGGCCTTCTATCCCACAAGCGGAAATTGTTATATCGATTCCTGGATCAATTCTTATGATGGTAATTACGTTTCAGCAACAGCCAAACTTAATGGAACAACCTATCAATTCATAGAGGGTAGCAATCTTAGCAGTGCAAGTAACGATTCCTATCTTCCAAATGTTATTCCTGTGGGTGCTTATACTGCAGGAGCAACTTGGTGCGCATCCGATGGCTATGGTTATAATGCATCCAGATATTATCCTGTTGATGAAGTTGCCTCTTTCTCAAGTTATCAAGCAGAAGGATTTGGACCTACAGAATCTAATATTCCATGGATATCAGCACCTGGTGTGTTTGTCCAAGCAGGTTACAATTATGGTTATTTCAGCAATTCTTCTTATGATGCAGAAAATGAGGCATACAATTATATTTATGAGTATGGAGATGGGGTAGCCAGTCCGATGGGTGTGTTGTCCGGAACATCAATGGCCACACCTTGTGCGGCAGGTATTGTGGCTTTGTGGCTTCAGGCAGACCCGACCCTGACTCCAGAGCGCGTTAAGGAGGTGATGAAAGAAACGGCTATACATGATAGTTATACAGATGCTAATTTCAGTAAAACCATCAATGGCTCAACCTACTCTTCTGCAGGAAAGGATCCCCGTTTTGGAAATGGCAAGATTGATGCTTTGGCTGGTATCCAGTACATCCTCGGTGTGAGTGGTGGACCTGCTATTTCAGTTGCTCCGGAATCGGTATCGATGACAGGTATTGTTGGTCAAACCTATACAGAGACCGTTACAGTGACAGGTATAAACTTGGAAGGCAATGTAAACGTTTCTGTCAATAATGAAGCCTTCTCTGTGAGTCCGGCCACTATTTCTGTGGATGATGCCACTGCCGGTGCAACCGTCACCATCACATGGACTCCGACTGCAGAGGGTACCACTACCGCCACACTTAAGTTTAGCAGTGACAATGCCGTTTCTGTGGAAGTGCCAATCACAGCCAAGGCAGAGGTACCGGAGATTATTGCCAAACCAGAGGAACTGACCTTTAACTGTATGGTGGGCGAGACTGCTACCCAGACTTTTGAAATACTGGCAGCCAATCTATTGGAAGATGTGACATTGACGCTCGAGGATGCTGATGGTGTGTTCAGTCTTGACAAGACCACTATCACCAAGGCAGATGCAGAGGAAATCGCAGAGGTAACAGTGACATTCACCCCGACAGTTGTGGGAAATTATACAGGAACCGTGACCGTTTCGAGTTCAGGAGCCGAGCCTGTTACCATTTCTTTGAGTGCTTCTACGCCGAGGTCTATTGACGTGACTATCTCATCATACGGTGTGAGTACGCTTTATCTCGACTACCCAGTGGCAATACCTAATGATCCCAACCTGCTCGCTGTATATTATGCATACCAGGTTTCTGAAAATGAGGTGAAACTTGCCCGTTTGCGTGGCTTCATTCCGGCAAATACTGGGGTGGTAGTGCAAGGCAACTCAGGCAAATACACGTTTATGGAAACCTCTGCTTCTGTACAGGAGCTCACACGTAAAAATTACCTGCATGGAACGGTGGCGAAAGGCGGTATCACTCCTGCTCAGGCTTTGGCTGATGCCCAAGCCAGTGCGAAAGCCATTGTGATGACACTCGGTTACAGTGATAAAAATGGAACATCCAATGGATATGTAGGATTCTATCGTTACACAGGCAAGAATCTGGCCGCTTATAAGGCATTCCTTATTTATGATCCTGATGAATTCAATGGCAGCAGTGTGAATGCGCTCTCCATCGGAGGTATGGGTGGTGAGTTCACAGGTATCCATGAGGTTGATGCCGCCCAGAACGGCGGTGCTTGGTACACCCCGCAGGGCATTCGTCTGAACGGAACCCCGAAGCAGCGTGGCCTGTATATCCGCGACGGTAAGACAGTGGTGGTGAAGTAATTATACAAGTTAGTTGAGTAGTTAAAGAAGTTAAGGGGTCATCAACTCACAATAATCTGTAGTAATGGCTTTACTTTTCAGCGAAGCGATAACTTCTTTAACTACTTTACTACTTGAAATAATAAAAAAATGATAAGAAAAATGGCATTGAGAATTTATGAGCAACCTATCACAGAATTGTGTTTGCTCAATACGCGTGAGTCTGTGATGATTGGAGCAGACCCTGATACAGGTATATCCATGCAACTTACCAATGAGCATCGTTGGGAGGAAGAACGGCTCGATGACGGACTGGATGACAGTCATTTCACCTACACCGCTCCCTCGTTGTGGGATGAGTGAGATTCAATTGAAGATTCTTGTTTTGGCCTTTGGCTGTTGGCTGTTGGCCTTTGGCAAGTGGGCCGAGCAGAGGATTCTTGCTTTGGCTTTTGGCCTTTGGCAATTGGCAAGCGGGCCGAGCGGAAGAATAAAATGGAGTTTCGCTCCATATTTTTCTAAGGAATTGAGGATGATAGGAAAAGTGGCGCATAACGCCGAGGAGAATTCCTATTATCCTCGATTCCTTGTTTTTTTAATTAATTTCAACACAGAGTAACAGAGGCACAGAGATGTGTATGCAGGAAAACAACCGAGTAGGAAATATCCTTTCTTCTATTCTCTGTGGTTCTTTTATCACTTCGATTTTCTTTTATTTTGAGTAATGGTAGCGTAAGGAAAAAACAAAAATATAAATTCGACCACTACTAATAGAATAGATCATGCGGTGCTCATTGGTGATACGTCGGCTCTATTTCCCATTTTCGCCTTTTAACGGCTCTGGTTTTCCCATTCCAGAAAACGGATGTAGTTGGATATCATTCAACAGATCGGTAATGCGCTTCATAATGCGCTTGTTTCCTGTCTTTAGCCAATAGTCACGATCCTCACGGGCTTGTTTAAGCAGAACTACTTCCATAAATCATCAATGGCAATAGGTTGGAAATTTCCCTCTTCTATTTCCTTTTCACCTTCACGTAGAATATCCACCATCGCTGGTGATGACATGATATACTCTGTCTCATCCATCGCACGTTTCTGGGCAGCCAGTCTCTTGATGGCTTTCAGAGCCTTCTTCATCATACCTTCATCCTCAGCAATAACACTTAATTCACGGAATAATTGTGCATTCAATTCTAATGTTGTCATGTTGTCTTTTTTATCTCCCTGGCAAATATAGAGATATTATTTGAATTAATCATCATTTTATTTAATTATTTGCGGAATTATTCTCATTGACTTCTCTCACCTCTTATCCCTCACCCCTGTTTTATCGATAAATCAGCGTGGTGAGGCGGTCGGGAGAGAAGAGGTCGGCAGCCACTTCTTGCATTTGCTCGGCGGTGACGCTGTCGATGCTGGCATAGAGCCGCTCCACATCGCGCTCCCATCCGTAGTGCAGGAAACTCTTGCCGAAACTCAGCGCAAAGCCCTCGCGGGCATCACAGGCGATGCCGATCTGACCCTTCAGTTGGCGCTTGGCGGCTGCAAGTTGGGATTCGGTGAGGGGATGGGATGCTGCCCGTGACAGTTCGCCCCGCACGAGGCGCAGGCAGCGGTCCACATGTTGGTGGTCGCACCCGAAATAGATGCTCCACGCTCCCGTGTCGCTGTAGTTGGCCATACTGCTCTCCACGGTATATACCAGTCCGCGCCGCTCGCGCAGCGCGATGTTGAGCCGCGCGTTCATCCCCGGACCTCCGAGGATATTGTTGAGCAGGTAGAGTGGGATGCGGTGCTCGCTGTGGATGCCATAGGCACGGCAGCCCACCATCACATGCGCCTGGTGTGTGCCGCGGTCGACCTCACGCGTGACAGGTACGTAGGGAGGCAGTGCAGCCCCCTCTGTATCAAGGTCGGGCAGCCGTGGCGTGGAGGCGGGAAAGTCGGAGGTGGCCCGCTCCAACAACCTTACGAGGCGGGTGCTGCTGATGTCGCCATAGGCAAAAAACACCATGTTCTCGGGTCTGTAGTGCATGCCGGTGAACCGCTTGGCGTCTTCGGTGGTCAGTTGGCGGATGCGCGCCGCCTCGCCGAGGATGTTGTGCCCCAGGGGGTGACCCGCAAAAATCATGTTGTCGAACTCGTCGTATATGAGTTCGGCAGGCGAGTCATTGTAACTCTCTATCTCGTCGGCGATGACCTCCGCCTCGCGGTCGATCTCCGCCTGTGGGTAAGTGCTGTGCAGCACGATGTCGGTCAGCAAGTCGACCGCGCGTGGCAGGTGGTCGCGCAGGATGGCGGAATAGTAGACCGTATCCTCCTTGTTGGTGAATGCGTTGAGGTCGCCACCCACGCGCTCCAGGCTGTTGATGATGTGACAGGCCCGTCTCCGTGAGGTCCCCTTGAAGGTAACATGCTCGCAGAAATGTGCCAGTCCCTCATCGCCCGGCGCCTCGTCGCGGCTGCCGGCATTGATGCCCAGTCCGCAGTACACCACGGGTGACGCGTCATGCCGGTGGATGACGCGGAGGCCGTTGCTCAATGTGAAGACGTGATAGTTCATCGGAACTGCAAAATTACGCATTTCTGTTGAGAGCGCCCGAATGCATTGTTGAAAAATCCATAAAAAGGCTTAATTTTTTGGGGATTTTGTGAAAAGTTGAATATAAAAGGGGAAAAATCGGGGGAAAAAATGTAATTTTGCCCAAATATATCATTCAAAACGTATATTTTGTATTGATTAGAGAATGAGGAGAATATTTTGTGTCTTAATGACTCTCATTACCTTTGTGGCAGCATGGGCAGCCCCTGTTGACCAGCAAACGGCCTTGAACAAGGCCAAGGCTTTCCTCTCAGAGAGGGGAAACGGCATGCGGTTGGCGGAAGCAAGTGTCCGGAAGGCTCCGAGAAAGTCGGCAGACAATGATGGGTCATATTATTATGTCTTCAATGCCGAAGACGGCAATGGTTTTGTTATTGTCGCCGGAACCGACTTGACAGAACCGATACTCGGTTTTTCCGAACAAGGCAGTTTTGAGCCCGACCGGATTCCAGAAGGTCTGAAGGCTCTGCTCAAGATGTATGAGGAGGCTGTGGAAGATCTGAGCGGGCAAGAGAGAGCCGATGAGCAGGTGCAGCGAAGAGAAGTGAGGAAAGTGATGGATCTCCCCAGACATTATGTCGCACCGTTCCTCACCAAGCATTGGTCCTTCAGGGAACCCTACAACAGCATGAACCCCGTAGTCAATGACACAGTTTGTCTGACGGGCTGTGCCACTGTGGCTTTGGCCGAGGTGATGGGGCATTATGAATGGCCGGAATACTTTCCGAAGATTTTGTCTTACACCACAGCAACGAACCAACTGAAGATGCCCATTCTGCCCAAGTACAAGATTGACTGGGAGAACATGCTGTCCAATTATACGCTGGAGACATACGACAGTTTGCAGGCTGCTGCTGTGGCCAAACTGATGCTGTATGTGGGATGTGGCTTGGCAAGCGATTTCGGCACACAGATTACCGGAGGTTACTCCGGAGGTGTCCCTAACGTGCTTCGCGGCTGCAGTTACAGATGTTCTGATTATACGCTGTATCTGTCGAAGACGCAAGATGAATGGGAGAGGATTCTCTTCGATGATGTCTCCAATGGCCGGCCGGTTATTGCGGCGGGATTTGCGCTGCAGGGAACATCGGGGCATCTGTTTGTGATTGACGGTTACGACATGGATGGATTGTGGCACATAGACTGGGGATGGGGTGGTGCCTCCAACGGCTTCTACAGGCTGAATAAACTTTCCCCATATCACAACATCAACGACTATACCTACATGAGGAACCTGAGGTTTGTCTACAATATCGAACCCAAGCGGGATGATTCTGCCACTACGCCAACTACCCAGAAACCTTATGATTGTCTGACCACGACCAGTCTGACTTTCGACGAGATGGACGATATCTACATCACACGTTCCAACCTTACTGGTGCCAAGCGGGTATTCAACCAAGGCTTGGGACTGGTGGATGACGATGGGCAGTTGGTGAGGGTGCTCGACAGCGAGACAGCGACATACAACTCCAAGGGGTCGCTGAAAAGACTGTGGAACATCACCGACCTCAGCGGTTACCGCAACGGGCACCTCAGGGCATACCCTGTCAGTCAGGTGGCCGACGGCGACGGCATCTGGCATTTCGATGAATGCAAGGCCGAGAATGCCTGCCTTGACATCAACATCACCGACGGTACATACACTCTCAGTGCCGTTCCGGCCCTGACTTATGACTCGCTGACGATTGATGGCAAACTCACTTACCCTGTCGGTGCGGCAAGACAGTATGAACTCAGCATCACCAACAACAAGATGAATGAGCACCGCCAGTGGCTTTATTTCTTTGAGGACACGATTCCTATAGACAACCAGATTGTTTATGTTCCGCCAATGAGTACCGCGAAACATACATTTACCTATATCCCCACTGCAATCGGTGAACACACCTTGTACCTGTGCAGCGACACAGCGAAAGCGAACGTGCTGATAGAGAAACAGGTCAATGTGACCAAGAGCATCGCCTACGGCCTGAGTCTGGTGAGTTGGGAAATGGACAATTATGTGAAAGGATCAAAGACCTCTTATTTCTATGGGGATAAACTGAGGATCCGTTTTAAACTCAAGAACTCGGGCAAGAACGAATACAATGACTATGTCCGTGTCTTGTTGGGAACCACCAGTTGGTATGACACAGAAAAATATTGGGTGCACATTCCTGTCGGTGAGACCAAAGAGTTTGAATTCACCAGCGACATCCTTGATTATGCTGTCAACTATAGCATAAGGGTGTATGTGAAGAGCAGTTCGCACAGCGACCCCAACTCTCTCAACACCCAGTTGCTCAATGTGTCGTTCAAGCCAAGATATGGCATTTGCTGGTGGGACAAGGACGGTGTGATGCATGCGCAGGCACAGGTTCAGACCACCAAGTCCTATGTGGTGCCTGAGGACGCGATGGCTGTCAGTTTCTACGGAAACTCGACACAACCGAATACCATCACACCCAACAGCAATCCCAACACCATTTACTACTTGACGAAAGACAATACCAAGACGCTGCCGACCCAGAATAAGGTCATCAATGGCAAGTCGAAACTCATCCATCTCTCAGACACCCATTCCGTGTTTGTGCCCTTCGATTTCAAGGCCGACTCCATTGTCTACACAAGGACATTCGACAAGGGATTCACCGGGCGCCGCAATGGGAACAACTGGTCGACGATCACGCTGCCATTCACACCCAACAGGATTTTCAACACTGTCGATTCTGTTGATGTGGACTGGTTCAGGCCCGGAGACACCGAGGAGAAAAACTTCTGGTTGAGGGAGTTGTATGCCGAGGAAGGTTTTTATGCCTATTTCACCGACGCAGGACAGATAGAGCCCAACAGGCCTTACATCATCACGGTTCCCGACAATTATAAGGGAGATGACTACTGTCTGGTGGGCAAACCTTTGGAATTCAGTGCCAGCGATGCTGATGTGTTCTGCGGCAAGTCCTTCATGGATACCGACAACTACAACTTCGTGGGTTCCCTCACAGAAACCAACAGTGTGGGTGACTATATCTACTGGTTGGATGAGGAGAGTGGCGGCAACCATTTCATCTACCTGCCCGACCAGACGGTAGTGAAACCCTTCAGGGCATACTTCGCTGCGAGAAAGCAACCACGTGATGGAGCAAAAATGTTTGTTGCATCTTATATCTTCCAGACAGAGAGCGACAACGAAGGCGGTGAGACAGATGGCGTGATAGAACTTGCCGCGCCCGAATCTCCTTCATGGCCAGCCCAGACGGGCATCTACACCATCACGGGCATGAAGGTAGCCACTGTCGACAGCCATGCAGTCGGTGAGACGCTGTCCACACTGCCCCATGGCATTTATATTGTCAATGGCAGGAAGGTGCTGGTGAAGTAAACAGCCAGTGGCTGCCGAGGCGGCAGTCGGCGAGTCCAAACCTCACCAGTTTTGCCAGGATGACAATCACCCTGTTCCGGTTCACCCCTGACCGTCTTGCCACTTGGCTGACGGTCAGGGGTGAGTTGTTTTCCAGCGCTTGTATCACGCGGGTTTCCTCCTCACCGATGCTGATGAGTTGTCCCCGGGCAGACAGGTCATCGCGCCAGATGCGCAGATGCACGGGTGATGCGACGATGTTCTCGTCAGCCACGCGGATATAGGCTCTCCATTTGCCATCCTCACACTGCGCACAGACAGGCTTGTTGCCCGATTCCGCTACCGTGGCAATGACCACGGTGCGCCCTTCCGACAATATGGTCTCAAAGGAGATGTCGGCTGCAGGACGGCAGTAGTCGCCGGCAGCAGACCGCATCATATAGATTTCCTCCTCCGACCTTACCCCCGACACATGGCCGTCGTCGCGTACGCCGATGAGCAGGCGCCCGCCGCCGGTGTTGGCAAATGCCGACACCGACTTGGCGAGTTTGGCGGCATCAGTGACCTTGTATTTGAAGTCTTGCTGCTGATGCTCGCCCTCGTCGATGAGTTGGTGGAGGAAAGACTTGTTGCCCATGGCAAAAAAGAGGGGTGTGTCGCACACCCCTATGATTTTAGTAAAGGTAAATCTTGAAATCCTTGATGTTTCCCGGCGCCCCTTGTTCGGCGCGGGGGAGATATTCCAGGGCGGTGATGGTCTGTGCGCTGCCCAGGTCGATCACCAGCAGGTGAGGTGTCTGCGCACCTTTCTCTGTCTGCCAGTAAGTAGACTCCTGCAGGTCGAACACCTTGTCGCCCGTATGGTTGCCGTTCTCCTCCTCGCTATTGGCATATTTCGTCTTCCATGGCTCGCGGCTCAGGCGTTTGCCGTCGGCACCCTGCAGGTAGAGTTCGGCGATGGCAGCGCGGTCGCCGTCTTTCTGTGTGCTGAGCACCTCGATGGCGAGATAGCGGCCTTTCTGTAGAGCGGCGAAGCGGAAGGTCTGCCAGCCATTGCCTGCCTTTGCGGTGGCGGTGGGGGTGGCAACGGCTGAGCCGTTGCTTACGGATAAGGCGACTGGTGTGGCACTGTTGAGGTCGGGTTTGTCGCCGATGTTGTTGTGTTTATTGGTCTTCTCCAGTTGGAGTTTGTTGAGTTCTGGCTCAGCCTGTCCCCAGCAGACGGCCTCCTTCGGGCCCACCACATCGAGGACGATGACCTCGTTCTTGCCTTTCTTCAGCCAGCAGCCCGGAATGTACAGCGTCTGCTGCGGTCCGATGCTCCAGATGCGGCCCATGGCATGGCCGTTCACCCACACCTGTCCCTTGCCCCACGTCTCGAAGTTGAGGAACGTGTCGCCCACCTTTTTCAGGTTGAAGTAGCCGCGATGGTAGCCAGGTTTCATGAACTCAGCGAGTTTTGCCGACTCCTCATAACTGCGTGTGACAGCGATGCCGGGAACACTGCCTTTCAGGTCGGTTTTTGCGTTGAAAGACTTCACCATGTCGAGCGCATTCCTGGCCGTCTCGTAGTCATCGGGGATGGCGATGTTCAACCAGTTTTTCGGTGTCAGCATGATCTCAGCATCGTCAGTTTCCGTGCTCAGTGTGACATTGCCGACGATACCCTTGAAGTCTTTGATGGCGCGTCCGAAATTGATGCGGCCCATGCCTTCGACGATGATGATGAGGTCGGCCCCTTTCTTGACGGCAGGGATGGTGAGTGATTTTTCGTTCTTCACACGGTCAATCTTTCCGATGTATTTCCCATCGATAAACACCTGTGCAAAGTCGTGGAACTCGCCTGTCAGAACGCTCGGAGAAGTGATTTCCGGCAATCGTGTAGAGTAAATCATCGTACCCCAGCCCATGTCCATCTCCTCAAAGGTTTTCAGGGCGCCTTTCTCTGTCTTTCCGTCCTTCGGCGCGGCAGTCATCAGGGTGGCAAACTCCGTCAGTTCAAACTTGGGCACGGTGATGATGGGCATAGGAGCCTTGGGCACGGCAGGAAGTTTCTTTCCGTCATTGTATTTCGCCATCATCGTGCGCAGTTCCCAGAACTTCGGTGTGGCGAGTCCCCATTCGTTGATGGGTGCGTCGTAGTCGT
Organism: Prevotella sp.; assembly: GCA_016281815.1. Classification (GTDB taxonomy): domain Bacteria; phylum Bacteroidota; class Bacteroidia; order Bacteroidales; family Bacteroidaceae; genus Prevotella. The sequence goes on from JAEEJK010000025.1 coordinate 16,713, forward strand.
ATGAGGTCACGTCGGGAGCGAAGCCCGGACTGTTGGCGCCCGCCCAATGGCCGAACGAGGTGCCTCCGTGGGTCATGTAGAGCGAGAAGGAGATGCCTTTCGACAGCATCTCGTCCATGCCCTCCACCATGTCCTTGGCAGGGCGTGTCTCATGCCGTGCGCCCCATTTGTCAAACCAGCCGCTCCAGAACTCCGAGCACATCTTGGGCGCATTGGGGCGCAGTTCACCGAGGCGGCGGAACTGCTCGTCGATGTTGGCACCTGTGCCGAAATTCATGGTCCATGTCAGGTCGTCGAGACCGTTTTTTTCGAAGTTCGACGACCAGTCGCACTGGAAGAGAGCCATCTTGTCGCCGTAAATGGAACGCAGGCAGTCGCGTATCTCCGACACATAGGGCTTGTCCTCGCCGTATGAGCCATATTCGTTCTCCACCTGTATCATGATGATGGGACCGCCGTTCTGGATAGTGAGCGGAGCGAGTTGCTCACCCACCTTTTGCTCAAAAATTTTCACGCGCTCCATGAAATAGGGGTCGCGCTCACGCAGGTGGATGTCCTTTTTCTTCAGCAACCACCATGGCAGGCCGCCCATTTCCCACTCGGCGCAGACATACGGACCGGGTCGGACGATGACATACATGCCATTCTTCTTTGCCAGGCGGCAGAATTCCGCCACATCGCTGTTGCCGGTAAAATCAAACTCGCCCTCACGCTGCTCATGGATGTTCCAGAACACATAGAGGCACAGTGTGTTCATGCCCAGCGCCTTGCACATCTTGATGCGGTGCTCCCAGTAGGGTCGGGGGATGCGGGGATAGTGCACTTCGGCCGCCTTCACCACGAAGGGCTGTCCGTTGAGCAGGAAGGTCTTGTTGCCAATGGTGAAGGTTTCCACCGGTTGTGAGGCAGCAGAAACCGCCATGGCCATCAGCAAGAATGCCGCGAGCAGGAAGGTTTTTTTATAGGTCATAGGTTTGAGATTTGAGGTTTGAGATTTGAGGTTATGAGTTGACGGTCGCGACACATTGCGTCCTGACCCTTGAAGCACCGCCATTATAGCAGTGGTAATCATAATTCTTAATTCTAAACTCTTAACTCTTAATTTTTAAAAGCTATCCAGCCATGCTTTGAGTTCCATGATCATCTCGATATGGTATTTGAAACTCAGGCGGCTGCCCCATCCATGTCCGCCCTCGGGATAGACGTGGATGGAAGCCGGCACATCGTGGCGGTAGAGTTCAAGGTAGTAGTTGGCACCGTTGGCGGGTGGCACGGCGGTGTCGTCATCGCTCAGGGCTATCCATGCGCGCGGGGTGGTGCGGGTCACCTGCTGGTCGCTGCTGTATGTCTTCTCCTGGCGCTTGCGGTTGCCCTTGCCGAGGAAATTGTCGTGTGAGCCCTGATGGCTGAAGCCCTGCATCATCGTGATGACGGGGTAGAAAAGAATCTGGAAGTTGGGCTTGGCCAAGCGTTCCGACTTGGTGGCGACGATAGAGGCGAGGTGGCCGCCGGCTGATGACCCCATGATGCCCACGTCGTTGGATTTCAGGCGCCACTGCATGGCATTGCGCCGAAGCAGTTGTATGGCTTCCTCTGCATCCGAGATAGGCACCTCGGGATTGCCGTGGGGCATGCGGTATTTGAGTACAGCGGCTGTGATGCCCATATTTTGGAAGAACTTGGCCCACTCGTGACCCTCATGGTCCATGGCGAGGTGGGAATAGCCGCCGCCCGGACAGATGACGATGGAGCGTCCTGTCGATTTCTTCTCCGCAGGCAGGTACACCCATACCTTGGCGGTGTCATTGGGTACTCCGTTGCGGTTGGGTGCGCCCTTGGGCCACAGGTTGAACACTTTCACGCTCTGGGCCGATAGGGTAGCGGCCACTGCTATGCTGGTCATCAGCAAAAGATATCGTCTCATCATGCTATGTTTTTATTATTGTAGAAGGCGTTTTTTGTCTCTCAATCACTTTCTCTTGGATAATTTATTGCAAAGGTAGCGATTTTTTTGTAATATTGCACATTCAAATATTGAATATTGAAGATTGAAGATTGAAGATTTTATTGAAAATTGAAAATTGAAGATTGAAAATTATATTGAAGATTGAAAGATTAATTGAAGATTCACAGCCAATGAAGTCTCTATCGTCTGTTGGTTTTTTAGTATGTCTAAGACTGCGCAGGAGAAAGCCTGGATAGTTCTTGTTGGCGGACGCGATACATCGCGTCCCTACCTTTTCATTGCCATTTTCATTTTTGCAGTGGTAATCATCATTCTTAATTCATCATCCTTAATTCTTAATTCTAAAAAATGAACAGATTCTTTTCATCCCTTATGGCCTTGCTCCTTGTAGCATGTGCCGCACAAGCCAAAGTCAGGCTGCCCCATATCATCTGCGACAATATGGTGTTGCAGCAAAAAACCGATGCCCGTCTCTGGGGATGGGACCAACCGGGAAAGAAAGTTCGGGTCAGTGTGTCGTGGAACAACGATGTTTATTCGGCGACAACAGGACGTGACGGCAAATGGATGGTTCGTGTGCCCACGCCCGAGGCCAGTTACACCCCGCTGTCCATCACCTTCGACGACGGAGAGCCGGTTACTGTTAGCAACGTGCTCTCTGGCGAGGTGTGGGTGTGTGCCGGACAGAGCAACATGGAGATGCCGGTCAGGGGGTTTGGCAACTGTCCTGTCGACGGGTACAATGATGAAGTGCTCCAGGCGGGTGAGTACCGCGGCATCCACTATGTGAAAATTCCCAGCATCATGAGGATGATGCCTCAGGATGACGCACAGTGTGAGTGGCGTGAGGTAGGTCCGAAGACGGTAGGTGACTTGTCGGCCACGGGTTATTTCTTCGCCCAGGCGGTGACCAAAGCACTCGACATACCTGTGGGTCTGGTCGTAGCAAATAAAGGAGGTACGCGCGTGGAGAGTTGGCTGACCAAGGAGAATCTGGAGAAATATACCAAGGAGCCCACCGACTCCGACGGCATTGTGCGCTTCAAGCCCGAATGGGACTATCACAGGGCATTGGTATGGGGCAACGGCACGTTCAACCCCATCCTCAACTATACCGTCAAGGGCATCATCTATTATCAGGGCTGCTCGAATGTGGGCGATCCCGGCAACCAATACTCGGAGCGGATGAAGATCCTGGTGAATCAGTGGCGAGAGCAGTTCGGTCTGGGTGAGATACCTTTCTATTTCGTGGAGATCGCTCCTTATCATTATGACAATGTGAATGGTGACAATGGCGCGCGGCTCCGCGAGCAGCAATACAAGGCATCGAAGGAGATTCCCAACAGCGGTCTGGTGTGCACCAACGACCTGGTGTATCCTTACGAGACCACGCAGATCCACCCGGCCCAGAAACGGGCGGTGGGCAGACGTCTGGCTTATCTCGCGCTCAACCAGACTTACGGCATGACCGATGTATGGTGCAAAAGCCCGTCGTACAAGGATATGAAGGTGGTAGGCGATACCATCCATATCCATCTCAGCGACGACTACGGCAGCATCAACCGCTTTGAGGGTATCGAAGGTTTCGAGGTGGCTGGAGCCGACCATGTGTTCCATCCTGCCAAGGCCACGCATTTCTGGCGGCCCGGCGGCGGCTATTGGGATGAGACCATCCAGATTGTATGTCCAGAAGTAAAGCAACCGGTGGCGTTGCGCTATTGTTTTAAGAATTTCCAAATCGGTAACCTCAAGAATGGCGCAGGTCTGCCCCTCTTCCCCTTCCGCACAGACGAGTGGTAGGAGAATTAAGAATTAAGGATGATGGATTAAGAATTATGATTACCATTGCGAGATAAGGGTAGGGACGCGATGTATCGCGTCCGCCACATTAACTATGAACTATGAATTATGAACTATGAACTCATTCACCTTTTGTCCGGTTTGTGGAAGCCGGCATTTTGAACCGAGCAGCGTGAAGAGCAGGCGATGCCGGGACTGCGGGTTTGAGTATTTCATCAATCCCAGCAGTGCCTATGTGGCCTTCATCACCGACGACCAAGGGAGATTGCTCGTGGAGCGGCGCGGCCGTGAGCCGGCATACGGCACCTTGGATCTGCCCGGTGGCTTCGCTGATGTCGGGGAGACCGCTGAGGAGGGTGTCGCCCGGGAGGTGCTCGAGGAGACAGGACTGGTAGTCACATCGGCGCAATATCTGTTCAGTATCCCCAATACCTATTTATATAGTGGCATGGTCATCCCCACTCTCGATATGTTTTTCAGGTGCGAGGTGGCAGATATCTCCACACTCCGTGCCGCTGACGATGCCGCAGAGTGCCTGTGGATTGCTCCTGAAGACCTCCGTCCCGAGGACTTCGGACTCGACTCCATCAGAGAGGGGGTTAGAAGATTGAAGATTGAAAATTGAAAATTGAAGATTGAAGATTTTTGTTTTGGCTATTGCCTTTGGCTGTTGGCTATTGGCAAGCGTCCTTGCGGGCCGAGTGGAAAATTGAGGATGGAGGGTTTTGCTGTGACGGCGTGGGTTGAGGTGTAAATTTTGCGGATTGCCAACGAAAGTTCGACATAAATATAATAATGTGTAAACATAAAAGATAAAAAAAGCATTTCTCCGCTTTTGGCATACTAATTGCCGAAAATCAATGAAATATTAATTATTTATAAAAAATTTTTTTAAAAATTCTTGCAAGTAATAAAAAAATAGCCTATCTTTGCCGCAAAATAGCATTATCTCTGCATAAGAGAGGCTGTTTGCGCGCGAATTCAAAAAAGGTTGCTTAGACGTTTAACACGTTGAATGACTATATTTTATATAATTTTAGTTTTATTAATCTTTAACCAGTTATCGTATGAAAAAACTATTTAGTACG